>CAXXWL010000005.1:911182-1612365 GCA_963662855.2 uncultured Caenibius sp. | reverse complement strand
GATGCTGAGATATTTCCACCGGCCGCGCAGGGCGGCTTCCTGCCCCTTGTTGGTGAAGCGCCAGAACAGGGTCCGCTCGGGCATTGTCTCGCCCTTGATCGCAGGCAGTATATCGCGCCCGTCGCTGGGGAAGGCAGGGTCCTGCGAGCCGCCGGCCGCAGCCAGGAACGTGGGCAGCCAGTCCATCGAGATAATCTCGCTTTCGCTTTCGCTGCCCGGCCTGGCAACGCCGGGCCAGCGCACGATTGCCGGAATACGCAATCCGCCTTCGAGCAGTTCGGTTTTCCTGCCGGTGAAGGGCCAATTGTCGGAAAAACGCTCGCCGCCATTGTCGCTGGTGAAGACAACCACCGTATTCTCGTCCAGCCCCAATTGCTTGAGCCGTTCGAGCACCCGGCCGACATTCTCGTCGAGCGAGAGCATCATCTTCCTGTAGGTTTCCATCGAGCCGCCATCGTAATGGCTGAAGCCGCCGGGGATCTTCGCGATCCGCTCCGCCTCGGCCTTGCCCTCCTCGTCATTGGCCTCCCACGGCCAGTGCGGGGCAGTGAAGTGGAGCGAGATGAAGAAGGGCTGCTCGTCCTTCGCGCGGCGTTCCAGCGCGGCGATGGCGGCATCGCCCAGCAGGTCGGTCATATAGCCGGTCTTCTCGATCGGCGTGTCGCCGTCCCACAGATCCTTCGCATTGCCGAAGCCGTGGCGGAAATAATCCACCCCGCCGCCGCGCAGGCCCCAGAATTCGTCATAGCCGCTCTGCAAGGGGCCGTATTTCGGGAGGTTGCCCATGTGCCATTTGCCCACCAGCGAGGTCTTGTAGCCGGCCTTGCGCAGCAGCGAGGCGATGGTGGGATGTTCGGGCGGAAGGCCTACGTCGCCCGGGCCCAGTGGCTCCTGCAGGCCGACAGGAATGCGATATTGGTAGCGTCCGGTGATCAGCCCCACGCGCGTGGCGGTGCATACGGCGCTGTTGGCATAGGCGTGCGTGAAGCGGATGCCCTGGCTCGCCAGCCGGTCGATATTCGCGGTCTTGTACTCGCGGCGGCCGTAGCAGGAGAGGTCGGCATAACCCATGTCGTCGGCCATGATGAACAGGAAGTTGGGCTTGCCGCTGGTCGCCGCCTTCTGCGCGGTACAGCCCGGCAGCACGGCCAGCGCCGCCGCGCCCGCCAGCCCGGCCACCGCAGTGCGGCGGGTAATGGCGCCATGTCCTTGATTTACTTGATCCGCAGCAGCCATCCTATTAACTCCCCCCTTCGAAATCGGGCTATGAATTTGTCTTTTGTGCCCGGCCACGCCGCAGGCATTGCTGGATGCACGCGACACGCTTCAAGGTCATCCTTGTAATATGAATACGGGTTCTCTTTTGGCCGTCAAGCATCCGATTGGCTCAGGTGACTGGGACATGCTGCCGCCGATGCAGGAACGCAGCCGCAAGACGGCGGAGCGCTTCATCGAGACAGCGATGCAATTGCTGCGCGAGAAGACCTATGCAGAGCTTTCCGTGGCGGAACTCGCGCGCAAGGCGGGGCGCTCGGTGGGGGTGTTCTACCAGCGTTTCGGCAGCAAGGACGATTTCCTGTCCGTCCTGCTCACCGCCTATTTCCGCAATGCGCTGGAATGGCGCACGGCGATGGTGCCCGAGGGCACGCCTGCGGAAATCTACACTCGCATCCTCGAGCGGGGCTATCGCGGCATCGTGGAGAACCGGAACCTGTGGCATGCCGCGCTGGAGCGCTCGGCCGCCGATCCCGAATTCTGGGCAACCTACAATTCGCTGCGCGAACATGTCGGCATGTTGACGCTGAATGCGGTGGAGAAGACGGCCGGGCGCACGCTGGACGCAGAGGAACGGCGCCGGCTGGCGATTGCCGGGCAGGTGTTCAATTCCGTGATCAATAACCAGATCATCAACGCGCCAGGGCCGTTGCGGCTGGAAGACGAGGATTTCCTGCCCGAACTGACGCAGATCGCGCTGGGTATCGCCCGCTTCTGAGCGGCTTGCGGCTCAGCCCGCCGGGAATTGGAGCAGTTCCAGTTCGTGGCCCCAAGGGTCGAGCAGGATGCCGACCTTGACCGGGCCCATGTCGAACACCGGGACGATGGGATTCGCGCCTGCTTTCACCGCCTTGGCGAACAGCGTATCGATATCGTCGGTGACGAGGCCGACCGGACCGTGGCCCGGGCCGACCGAAACGTCGCGGCCGTCCTTATAGGCGACCAGCAACAGGTTCGGCCCTGCTTCCTGTCCGGGCAGGGCGAGGATATGCTCGAGGAAGGCGTCCTCGTCGAAGGTCTGGGCGATCGAGAAGCCGAAGACCTGGCCGTAGAATTCCAGCGCGGCGTCCATGTCGGGGACGTTGAGCTTGAAGAAGCTGAGCCTGACGCTGGTGGACTTTGGGGGGGTGGGCATTTGGTCCTCTCGGTTCTGTCTTTCGGGCAGGCTATCGCGGGGGATGGGGCCGGGGAAGGGGTTTGTTCAGGAAGTACATGCGGATGGCACAGGGAAGCTTGACAAATTAGAACATTAGAAATAACTAATGTTCAGCAGGAGAGACTCCATGAGTACTGTCACGCAGGAAATCGACCAGTCGCTGGATGCCGCATCCGCCCAGATCGCTCGCGCGCAGGAAAATCACGCGCTGCGGCCGGTGGTGCAGGCCTTCTTCGACGAGCCGACCTTTACTGTCTCCTATGTCGTCCACGATCCCGCGACGCTGGAAGCGGCGGTGATCGACCCGGTCCTGGATTACGATCCCGATGCCGGGCGCACGTCCCATTCTTCGGCCGACCGGATCGTCGACTATGTTCAGGCGCAGGGCCTCAGCATCGCCTGGCTGATCGAGACCCACGCCCATGCGGATCACCTTTCCGCCGCGCCCTATCTCAAGGAAAAGCTGGGCGGCCGCGTGGCCATCGGCGAGCATATCGCCAAGGTGCAGCAGGTGTTCGGCAAGCTGTTCAACGCCGGGCAGGACATGGCCCGCGACGGGTCGCAATTCGATCATCTGTTCCGCGATGGCGAGACTTTCCGCCTCGGCAATCTGGAAGGCATCGTGCTCCACGTGCCAGGCCACACCCCGGCGGACATGGCCTATATCATCGGCGATGCCGGCTTTGCGGGCGATACTTTGTTCATGCCCGACTACGGCACTGCCCGGGCGGATTTCCCCGGCGGCGATGCGGCGCAGCTGTTCCGCTCGATCCGCCGCCTGCTGAGCCTCCCGCGCGAGACGCGGCTGTTCATGTGCCACGATTACAAGGCGCCGGGCCGAGACACCTATGCGTGGGAAACCAGTGTGGGGGACGAGCGTGACGGCAATGTCCATGTCCATGACGGCGTGAGCGAGGCCGAGTTCGTCGCCATGCGCACGAAGCGCGACGCCACGCTGGCCGTACCGCGCCTGATCCTGCCTTCGGTGCAGGTGAACATCCGCGCCGGGCACATGCCCGAGCCGGAAGAAAACGGGGTCAGCTATATCAAGATCCCGGTCAACGCGATCTGATCGGGGGCTGCGATGATCGACCAGCTCCATTACATCCTCGCAGCCTTCAGCGGCGTGGCGGTGGGCTTTACTCTCGGCCTTGTCGGCGGAGGCGGGTCGATCCTGGCCGTGCCGCTGATGGTTTATGTGGTGGGGGTGAAGAGCCCGCATGTCGCCATCGGCACCAGCGCGCTGGCCGTGGCCGCCAATGCGCTGGCCAGCCTTGCGAACCATGCCCGCAACCATAATGTCAACTGGCGCTGCGGCGGGACTTTCGCCTTTGCAGGCGTGCTGGGCGCGCTGGCGGGCTCCACTCTGGGCAAGGCGATGGACGGGCAGAAGCTGCTGCTCCTGTTCGCCTTGCTGATGATCGTGGTGGCCGTGGCCATGTATCGCGGCCGCAGCGATGAAGGGCCGGAGAATGTAGCCTGCAATCGTGACAATATGGGCAAGGTGCTGGGCTTCGGCTTCGGCACGGGCGCGCTTTCGGGCTTCTTCGGCATTGGCGGGGGCTTCCTGATCGTGCCTGCGCTGGTCGCCTCCACTTCCATGGCGATCTACCGCGCGGTGGGAACCTCGCTGGTGGCGGTCGCGGCCTTCGGGCTGGCGACGGCGGCGTCCTATGCCTTTTCGGGGCTGGTGGACTGGCCGCTGGCGGGCGTGTTCATCGGCGGCGGCATATTGGGCAGCTTTGCCGGTACGGCCGCTTCGCGCCGACTTTCGGCGCAGAAGGGCCGGCTCAACACCTTGTTTTCCGGGCTGATCATGGCGGTCGCCCTCTACATGCTCGCCCGCAGCGCCATGGCGCTGATGGGATGATGCCGCGCATAACCATAGGAAGAGAAAGGGCTTATCTGCTATGGCCGCGATTGCCGACAAGGACCGCAAGTGCCGTTCGATAGAACGGATGATCGCCGAAGGCAGGGGAGTGACCGAAAGTTGCCGCGTGTTCGGCCTTTCGGAAAAGACCTTCTACCGCTGGCGTAACGAACGGGCCACAGCGGGCGCCGTAGCCGGGAGTAACTGACGCCATGTTCGATCAGGCCGACGCGCTGATGCTCGCCCGCGTGCAATTCGCCTTCACGGTGAGCTTCCATTTCATCTTCCCCGCCTTCTCCATCGGGCTGGCGAGCTTTCTCGCCGTGCTGGAAGGGCTGTGGCTGAAGACCGGCAAGGGCGTCTATCTCGACCTCTTCAAATATTGGCTGAAAATCTTTGCCGTGACCTTCGCCATGGGTGTCGTCTCCGGCATCGTCATGTCCTATCAGTTCGGCACCAATTGGGCCGAATTCTCCGACAAGGCCGGGCCCATCATAGGCCCGCTGCTGGCCTATGAAGTGCTGACCGCCTTCTTCCTTGAGGCAGGCTTCCTGGGCGTGATGCTGTTCGGGCTCGAACGGGTGGGTAAGAAGCTGCATTTCATGGCCACACTGATGGTGGCGGGCGGCACGGCGGTTTCGGCGTTCTGGATTCTCAGCGTCAACAGCTGGATGCAGACGCCGACCGGCTTCGAAATGGGCGCGAACGGCCAGTTCCTGCCCGGTCCGAGCTGGTGGGACATCGTCTTCAGTCCCAGCTTCCCCTATCGCCTGGTCCACACGGTGATCGCCGCCTATCTCACCACCGCCTTCGTCGTTGGCGGAGTGGGGGCGTGGCACCTGCTCAAGGACAAGACGAACCAGCACGCCCGCACCATGTTTTCCATGGCGATGTGGATGGCGGCGCTGGTCGCCCCGGTGCAGATCTTCGCGGGCGATCTGCACGGGCTGAACACCATGAAGCACCAGCCGGCCAAGGTGATGGCGATGGAAGGCCATTATCAAAGCCACCCGGATGGGGCGCCCTTCATCGTTGCGGGCATTCCCAACAGCAAGGAACAGCGCGTCGATTACGCGATCGAGATTCCCAAGGCCTCCTCGCTGATCCTCAAGCACGATCTCAATGCTCCGCTGGCCGGGCTGGACACGATCCCGCCCGAAAACCACCCGCCGGTCGGCCCGGTCTTCTGGGCGTTCCGCGTGATGGTGGGGCTGGGCTTCGCCATGCTGGGGCTGGGGCTGTGGAGCCTTGTCGCGCGCTGGAAGAAGTCGCTCTATGACTGGCCGCTGCTGCATCGCGCCGCGATCCTGATGGCGCCTTCGGGCTTCGTGGCAGTGATCGCGGGCTGGATGGTGACCGAGGTCGGCCGCCAGCCTTTCACAATCTATGGCCTGCTGCGCACGGCGCAATCGGCTTCGCCGCTGGATGCACCGGCGGTGGGTGCATCGTTGCTCGCCTTCGTGATCGTCTATTTCGCCGTCTTCGGCACGGGCACCTGGTATATCCTGCGGCTGATGCGCGGTGCGCCCAAGGTGCATGAGCCGGGCGTGCGGCGAACCGAGAAAGGCCCGATCCGCACCGCCGGCATCACGCCCGGACCGGCAAGGGCCGTTGGCGGCCCGGTGATCGAACAACCCGCAAAGGAGGACGGAGAATGAGCGTGGACCTCACCGCCATCTGGGCCTTCATCATCGCCTTTGCCGTCTTTGCTTATGTAGTGATGGACGGGTTCGATCTGGGCATCGGTATCCTGTTCCCCAGCTTTCAGGTTGGGGAGGAACGCGATCAGGCGATGAATTCCATCGCGCCCGTGTGGGACGGTAACGAGACCTGGCTGGTGCTGGGCGGGGGCGGGCTGCTCGCGGCCTTCCCGCTGGCCTATGCCATCATCCTTCCGGCCACCTATCCGCTGATTATTGCCATGCTGCTGGGCCTTGTGTTCCGGGGCGTGGCTTTCGAATTCCGCTGGCGCGATCCGGGCCACCGGCCTTTCTGGGATATGGCCTTCAGCGGCGGATCGCTGGTGGCGGCTCTCTCGCAGGGCATGATCCTGGGCGCGATCCTGCAGGGGATCGAAGTGGATGGCCGCGCCTATGCGGGCAGCTGGTGGGATTGGCTGACGCCTTACACCTTGCTCACCGGCCTTGGCACCGTGGCGGGTTATGCGCTGCTCGGCTCGACCTGGCTGGTGTGGAAGACGGAAGGCAGCACGCAGGCCCACGCCTACAAACAGGCCCTGCGCGCCACGATCGCCACGCTGGCGCTGCTCGGCGCGGTGAGCCTCTATACCCCGCTGCTCGATGCCCAATATTGGGAACGCTGGTTCGCCATGCCCAATGTGCTGTTCGCCGCGCAGGTGCCGCTGCTGACCGCTATTATCGCAGGCTTCCTGCTGTGGGGCTTGGCGAAGAAATGGCAGGCGGCACCCTTCCTGCTTTCGCTGGGCCTGTTCCTGCTCGGCATGGCGGGGCTGGGCGTTTCGATGTGGCCCTTCGTGGTGCCCGATACGGTGACCATCTGGGATGCCGCCGCGCCGCCGCGCAGCCAGATCTTCATGCTGATCGGCGTGGGCCTCACCCTGCCGCTGATCCTTGCCTATACCGGCTGGGCCTATTGGGTGTTCCGGGGCAAGGTGGGCAGCGAGGGGTATCACTGATGGGTGAGCGGCTGCCACATCTGGATGCCGATGATGCGCCGCTTTGGCGCCGCCTGTTGTGGATGGCGGGGCTGTGGGCCGCCAGCATCACCGTGCTGGGGGCAGTGGCCTATGGTATCAGGCTGTGGCTCAAGGCCTGAGGTAAGGCGCCAGACTGCTCTCCCATTCGTCATCCCAGCGAAAGCTGGGATCGTTCGCCTTTGGGTGGATGATCAGCGCAAGCGAGCCCCCAAGTTGCCAGCGATCCCAGCTTTCGCTGGGATGACGACATATGCGATGCCGGATGGGGCGCTGACCGAAAACACTTTCCTACAGGCCCCCAAATAGCGTTTATCCTGCGCGATGAACCGCTTTGCTCCAGCCTTTCCTCGCGCCTCGAACGCCGCCTCGCTCAGGCCCGCCAAACCCCGATCGGCCCGCACGAAAACCCGAAATGGAAAGTCACACTTCCGCGCGCACTCGCGGCCGGAAAACGGCTCGAAACTGCGGCTTACAGGGGGTGTTACACACTACCTTTCACAGGCCGTTCCGTGTAACGTTCGGGTGGCATATCCGCCCCGTCATCTTCGGACAGAAAACCGAACGAACCGCCGCCGACCAGGCAACCCCGCGCAAAGGGGGGGAGAGCCGGGGTCACTCCATGCCGGCGACGGCTCGCAACTGGTAAGCGGAGGCGATCAGGCGGCCCTGCGCGCCCGACAGGGCGGCCTCGGCCTCGATCGCTTCGCGCTGGGCGTCGAGCAGGGCAAGCTGCGGCTTGGCTCCGGCCTCGACTTCAAGCTTTGTGCCGCGCAGGGCCTCCTTGGCCGCCGCCTGCCGCGATTGGGCGGCGGCGAGCATCAGCTTGGCGGTTCCATATCCGTCATAGGCCGTGATTGCGGCCTGTTCGGTGCGCAGGCGGGCCATGTCGTAATCGGCCTGTGCCGCGTCGGCTTCCGATCCAGCCGCGCGCGCCTTGGCGCTGTTGCGGCCGGAGGAGAAGAAGTTCCACTTCACCCGCAGCCCGGCGGAATAGGAATCCGCCTTGTAGCCGGGGAAGAACTGGTCGCGCACGCTGGCTGCCTCGGCATAGGCGCCTACCATCGGCAGGGCCTCGCCCTTGGCCATGCGGTGCTTGCCCTCGGCCGCTTCGACAACCTTGCCGGCGGCGAGGAGCTGGGGATTGCCGGCCAATGCCATGGCCATGGCTTCCTCCCGCGTGGCGGGGACCGGAGGCGGGGCGGGCAGGGCTTCGTCGAGCTTCACGGCATCGAGGCCGGTCAGTGTCCGCAGCGCGGCCATGGCGGCCTTCAGGCGCCCGTCAGCACCGGCATAGCCCGCATCGGCTTCCGCCAGTCGGGCCTTCGCCTGCGCGAGATCGGTGGAGGTTGCCGCGCCGACCTTGAACTTGAGTTCGGACTGGCGGACCACTTCGGCCAGCGAGAGGCGCAGCAGATCGTAGCTGCCCAGCAGGCGCGTGGCGGACAGGCCCTCGGCATAGGCCGCGGCCACTTCCACGCGCAGGTTCAGCCGGGCCTGGCGGGCCATCAGCTCCGCCGCCTGCGACCCGCCGCGCGCCGCGTCGATCCCGCCGCCGGTGCGCCCGAAAGTGAGCAGCGGCATTTCGGCGGTGACCTGCGCTGTCAGCGGGGTGACGTCATCGGCGGTAAGGCCGAAGAAGCCCTTGGGGTCGATCCGGCCGAAGCCGATCTGGCCCTGTGCGTTGAGGTCGGGAAGAGTCTGCGCCGTGGCGTAATCCAGCTGGGCGGCGGCGGCCTGCGCACGCGCATCCGCCCCGGCGATCGCGGGAGAATGCTCCAGCGCGATCGCGGTCACTTCGTCGAGGGACTGGGCACCGGCCGGGTGGGAAAGGGGGAGTAAACCCAGTCCGGTGCCCAGAAGGACGAGATGACGGAAATTCATGGCAGCGCTCAGTTGAAGGCCGTGCCGCTGCGCACGCCCAGCTTTCGGAACACCATGGCGGCGGGGCAGAAGCCGGTGAAGCTGGCCTGCAGCATGTTGAGCCCGGCGAAGATCGTCAGCGCGATCCAGTAAGGATGCACGGTGAGCGACAGGATGGAGCTGGCGAGCACCACCAGCCCGGCGAAGGCCATAACGGAACGGTCGAGGTTCATCGCATCACTCCTCAGTCGAAACGCAGTTTCTTCACGCCCAGCACATGGAGGGCGAGCTTTTCATAGAAGGGCTCGCTTTCGCCGCTGCGGACTTTGTGCAGGAAGTATTTCTCGAAGCCGATCTTGGCGAGGTGAACCCATTTGCCCTCGCTCGCCCAATTGACGTTGCGCGGCGGGATCTGCGGCTTGGCAACGAAGGCCACGCCGCTGTCGCCGAAATCGGCCAAGCAGATCGCGTTCCAGCTCGCCTCATGCGTCGGTTCCTTGCCGGCGATGATTTCCTTCAGATTCTGGGCGATGGCGGTGACCATGCTTTCGATCATGAAACCGGTCTTGGGCACGCCCACGGGCAGCGGAGTGGGGCCGACCGGCGGGATCGCGATGCACACGCCAAGGCCGAAGATGTTGGGATAGGTCGCGTTGCGCTGGTGCTTGTCGGTCAGGATGAAGCCGCGCGGGTTGGAAACCCCTTCGATCCCCTGCACGGCATCCACGCCGCGGAAGGCGGGCAGCATCATCGCCCAGCCGAAATCGAGATCGTGCGTCTTCTTGAGCGAGCCGTCCTCGTTCACTTCCTCGACATGGACCTTGCCTTCTTCCACCGAAGTGACCTTGGCATTGGTGATCCACTTGATGTGCCGGTCGCGCATCTCGCTTTCGAGCAGGCCCTTGGTATCGCCCACTCCGTCAAGGCCGAGATGGCCGATATAGGGTTCGGGCGTGATGAAGGTCATCGGCACCCGGTCGCGGATCTTGCGGCGTTTCAGCTCCGTATCCAGGATCATCGCCATTTCGTAGGCCGGGCCATAGCAGCTCGCGCCCTGCACCGCGCCGACGACGATCGGGCGGGGATTGGCGCAGAGTTCCTCGAACTTCGCATGCGCCTCCTTTGCATGGGCGGTAACGCAGATGCTTTGCGTATGGCCGTTGGGGCCGAAGCCGGGAATTTCGTCAAAGGCCAGTTCGGGCCCGGTGGCGATCACGAGATAGTCGTAGTCGACCGAGGAGCCGTCCAGCAGCTCGACCCGGTTCTCCTTGGGGTGGACCTTGGCCGCGCCTGCCGAATTATAGCCGATGCCGTGGCGCTCCATCACCGGGGGCAAGTGAACGCGAATCGACTCGGGCTCGCGCCAGCCGACCGCGACCCAGGGATTGGAAGGGACGAACCAGTAATCTTCGCCCTTGTTCAGCACCGTGACTCGCGCGGATTTCCCCAGTGCCTGGCGGATCTCATAGGCGGCGATCGTGCCGCCAAGGCCCGCGCCCAATACGACGATGTGTGGTTGGTCAGACATCTTGGTATCTCCCTTAACGGGCTTGCTAATATAACGAATAACGCATATAAGCAATCCATAATTTAAGTGGAAGGATTCGAATCATGGGCCTTTTCAGCAAACCGAAGCACAAGGAACTGACCCCGGCGGAACTGAAGGCTATGCTCGACCGCGGCGAAGTGCAGGTTATTGACGTGCGCGAGCCCGACGAGTTTTCGCAGGGCCATATTCCCGGCGCGCTCAACATGCCGCTTTCCAGCTTTTCCGCCGACAAGCTTCCCGAGTCGTCGGGTAAGATTCTCGTCCTCAATTGCCTCGGGGGCAAGCGGTCGGGCATTGCGCTCGATCAATGCAGTGTCGCGCAATCGGCGGTGGATACGCATCTTGCGGGCGGTTTCGGCGCATGGGCGCAGGCCGGCCTGCCGGTAACACGCTGAAAATCGCGGCGAGGGGGCCGGGCCATGATGGGTAAGACATATCTGCGTATGGGCATTGCGGCGGCGCTTCTGCCGCTGGCGCTGCCTCTGGCGGGTTGCGGCAGCAGCGAGAGCGAGCCTGCCGAAGTCACCAAAGCCAGCGGTGAACGCTTCACCGTCCAGCTTGCCGATACGGGCGACTGGAAGGATGTGAGCGCCGAGATATCGACTGTCGATCAGGCGCAGGTCCTTGCCCGTATTCCCGGCATCCTCACCTCGCTGTCCGTCAGGGAAGGCGATCTGGTCCGCAAGGGGCAGGTGATCGGGCGCATCGTCGATAGCCAGCTGGGCTATCAGGCGGGCGCCTATGGCGCGCAGGCCGCCGCCGCACAGGCGCAGGCCGCCGCCGCCAAGGCCGAGCTGGACCGGGTGCAGTTCCTCTATGACAATGGCGTCTATGCCAAGGCGCGGCTTGAACAGGCCAAAGCCGTGGCCGATGCGGCGCAGGCGCAGGTGAGCGCCGCCCGTCAGCAACAGGGTGCGGTGAATGCCGTGGCAGGACAGGGCGCGGTGGTCGCGCCTGCTTCCGGTCGGGTGTTGATGGCCGACATTCCCGCCGGTGCCCCCGTGGCCCCGGGCATGGCGATCGCTACGATTACTGCCGGGGCTACCGTGCTGAAGCTGGAACTCCCCGAATCTCTTGCCGCGCAGGTCCATCCCGGTTCGCGCGTGCTGGCGCAGATGCCCGGTGCGGGCGAAGTGACCGGCACGATCACCAAGCTCTATCCAGCCGTGATGGGCGGACAGGTGCGCGCTGATGTGGAGATTGCCGGGCTCGACAGTTCGCTGATTGGCCGCCGTATTTCTGCGAAGGTGGAGGGAGGCAGCCGCAAGGCGCTGCTGGTTCCCGCCGATTACGTCACCACGGCCTACGGCCTCGATTCCGTGTGGGTCGTGGGCAAGGATGGCAGCGCAGCCAGCGTTCCGGTGCAGACCGCTCCTTCGACCGAACAGGGCAAGGTCGAGATACTCTCGGGCCTTTCCGCCGGTGACATCCTCGTGAAGCAGGCCGCAAAATGAACTTGGGCATATCCGGGCGGCTGACCCGGGCGACGATCCAGTCGCCGCTCACTCCGCTGCTGCTGCTTGCCGCGATCCTGGTGGGCGTGATCGCCACGCTGACCATCCCGCGTGAGGAAGAGCCGCAGATTTCCGTCCCCATGGTGGATATCCGCGTCGCCGCGCCCGGCCTTTCGGCCAGCGATGCGGTGGAAGTGGTGGCCAAGCCTTTGGAAACCATCGTCAAGAGCGTGGACGGGGTGGAGCATGTCTACACCCAGGCCGAAGACAACGGCGTGCTTGTGACGGCCCGCTTCATCGTCGGCTCCAATCCCGAAGATGCCGCCACGCGCATCGACGAGAAACTCAACGCCAATATGGACCGCATCCCGGTGGGCATTCCTGCCCCGCAGGTGACGGTGCGCGGCATCAATGACGTGCCCATCGTGGTCCTCACCCTGTCACCCAAAGCCGGAGCCCCCGGCGCGTGGAGCGAACAGGCGCTGGGCGAACTGGCTGGCAGGCTGCGAAGCGAGATCGCTAAGGTCGATGATGTCGGCCTGACCTTCATCACCGGCGGCCAGCGTCAGGCCGTGCGTATTGCGCCCGATCCCGCGAAATTGCAGTTGCATCAGGTGCCGCTGGGCAATCTGATCGAGGCTGCCGGCCAGGCCAACCGCGCGTTCCCGGCGGGCAATGTCCGCGAAGCGGGACAGGCAGCGGTTGTAGTGGCCGGCCGCACGCTTTCGGGTGCGGAGGAAGTCGGCAATCTGCAGGTCCGCTCGGTGAGTGGTTCGCCTGTCTATATGCGCGATGTCGCGACCGTCACCGAAGCGCCGACGCAGGATCAACAGATGGTCTGGCGCTGGGCGAAAGAGGGGGAGGAAGCGGCCAAATGGAACCGAACGCCCGCTGTCAGCATCGCCATCGCCAAGCGCGCCGGGGCCAATGCCGTGACCGTTTCGGAAGCGGTTGTGAGCAGAGTCGAGGCGCTTGAAGGCACTTTGATTCCCACCTCGCTGAACGTTTCCGTCACCCGCAATTATGGCGAGACGGCGAATGAGAAGGCGAACGAACTATTGTTCCACCTCGCCCTCGCCACGGTTTCCATCGTGGTGCTGATCGGCTTTGCGATCGGCTGGCGCGAGGCGGGGGTGACGGCCATCGTCATTCCCACCACCATCCTGCTCACCATGTTCGCATCGAACATCATGGGCTTCACCATCAACCGGGTGAGCCTGTTCGCACTGATCTTCTCCATCGGCATATTGGTGGACGATGCGATCGTGATGATCGAGAACATCGCCCGGCATTGGGCCATGCCCGATGACCGGCCGCGTATTCAGGCTGCGGTGGAGGCAGTGGCCGAAGTGGGCAATCCCACTATTGTCGCCACCATGACCGTGGTCGCCGCGCTGCTGCCGATGCTGTTCGTCTCGGGGCTGATGGGGCCATACATGGCGCCGATCCCGATCAATGCTTCCGCCGCGATGATCTTCAGCTTCTTTGTGGCGGTGATTATCGCGCCCTGGCTGATGATCCGCTTCGCGCGCGAGACGCTGTCCGATGGCGGGCATGACGAGCATGGCGGGAAGCTGGGCCAATATTACGCCCGCGTCACCCGGCGGGTTATCCGCGACCGCAAGAGCGCGCGCAATTTCCTCATCGCCGTGGGCATTGCCACCCTGGTCGCCTGCTCGATGTTCTACTTCAAGGCGGTGACGGTGAAACTGCTGCCCTTCGACAACAAGTCGGAGATCCAGCTGGTGGTCGATCTGCCGGAAGGGGCCAGCCTGGAGACCACCGCCCGTGTGCTCGACGAGGCCGCCGCTGTGGCCCGCAGCGTGCCGGAAGTGACCTCGATGGAGGCCTATGCCGGCACCTCCGCGCCGTTCAATTTCAACGGGCTGGTGCGCCATTACTTCCTGCGCGCGCGGCCCGAGATGGGCGATCTGATGGTCACCCTGCTGCCCAAGGGCGACCGTTCGCGCGCCAGCCACGACATCGCGGTGGAGATGCGCCAGAAGCTCTCAAAGATTGCTATGCCGCAGGGCGGATCGATCAAGGTGGTCGAAACGCCGCCGGGGCCACCGGTGATGGCCACGCTGCTGGCCGAAATCTATGGCCCGGACGAGGCGACCCGCCGTGCGGTGGCGCTGCAGGTCGAGAAGATCTTCAAGGACGTGCCCTATATCGTCGATGTCGATAACAGCTTCGGTGAAGGTCGCCCGCAATTGCGGCTGGTGCCGGACCGGGCGCGGCTCGACCATTATGGCCTTTCCGAGCGGCAATTGTTCGATTCCATCGGCGCGCTGATGGGCAATCAGATCGTCGGCTATGCGCCGCAGGGTATGGGCCGCGATCCGCTGCCGATCCAGGTGTCGCTCGATCAGTCGCAGCGGGCCTGGTCCGCCAGTCTTGCCGCTACTCCCGTGGCCGTCACGACCTCTGCCGGTGCGCCGCAGTTGATCCAGTTGGGCGAGCTGGTCGATGCGCGGATGGAGCGGGGCGAGCCTGCCGTGTTCCGCCGCGACGGGCGCGGAGCGGCCATGGTGCAGGCGGAACTTGCGGGTCGTTACGAGGCGCCGATTTACGGCATGCTGGCGGTCGATCAGGCAATTAATGAATTCGATTGGGCCAAGGCGGGCCTGCCGAAGCCCGAAATCTCGCTTAACGGGCAGCCTGAAGACGAGCGCCACCCCACCCTGCTGTGGGACGGCGAATGGGAAATCACCTGGGTCACTTTCCGCGATATGGGCGCTGCCTTCATGGTGGCCTTGCTGGCGATCTATGTGCTGGTCGTGGCGCAGTTCGGGAATTTCAAGATTCCGCTGGTGATCCTCACTCCCATTCCGCTGACGCTGATCGGGATCGTGATCGGCCACATGCTGTTCGGCGCACCCTTCACGGCGACCAGCATGATCGGCTTCATCGCGCTGGCCGGGATCATCGTGCGCAATTCGATCCTGCTGGTGGACTTCATCCGTCATGCCAGCGCGCCCGGAAAATCGCTGCGCGATACGCTGCTGGAGGCCGGGACGATCCGCTTCAAACCGATCGCGCTGACGGCTGCCGCCGCCATGATCGGCGCAACGGTGATCCTGACCGATCCGATCTTCCAGGGGCTGGCGATCTCTTTGCTGTTCGGCCTTGCTTCCTCCACCGCACTCACGGTGCTGGTCATTCCCGCCATCTATATCGTCTTGCGCGATGACGGGTTGCCTGCCACCGGAGACGAATGAAAACGATGCCCTTGGACCTGTTGCGCGAAAATTCCGAGGCAATGGCCAACCGGCTGCGGATTCTCTCGCATCCGGACCGGCTGCTGATGCTCTGCCGCATGTCGGATGAGGAAGTGACGGTCGGCGAACTGGTGGAGCTGACCGGCATGTCACAATCCGCCGTGTCCCAGCATCTCGCCAAGTTCCGCGACATGGGGCTGGTAACAGTGAGGCCCGATGCTCAGGCCCGCTATTACAAGCTGGTGGATGATGACGTGCGCCAGATCATCGCGGCCTTGTGGGAAATCTGCCAGCGCGGGATGGGCGGTGCCCCGGATTCCTGCGCTGCTGTCTGAACGGCATCACTCTCTGAATGCCGCCTCCTGCTTCCCGCGCTTCGCGCGCGGGATGATGAAGGGTGAGAGTTAACGGTTCGCCAAACCTTGTCCCGATATCGCACATTCAGGAAATCGGCGGGCATTAACGTGAATTAACCATAAGTCTTGGCGGGGGAGTAACCCTGTTCGGCCTATCTCCATGCATGCTTGGCCTAGTGTTTGGAGATCAAGGAATGCATAGCCATTCCCGGGGTGATCGTTTCCTCCGTTCATTGTTGCAGGATCGTTCGGGCAATACGCTCGTGATTACGGCTGCCGCGCTTCTGCCGATGATGGCTCTCATCGGCGGCGGCGTGGATATCAGCCGCGCCTATATGGCCAAGACCCAGCTTCAGTCAGCCTGCGACGCGGGCGTGCTCGCCGGCCGCCGCGCGATGAGCAAGACGGGGACTTACGGCACGACCGAAAAGTCGAAGGCGGACGGCATGTTCAACTTCAACTTCAATTCCGCGGCGCTCGAAGCCACCGGCGTCAATTTCAGCAGCGACGACAATGATGACGGGCAGGTGCTGGGCACCGCCACCGCCACCGTTCCCACGCTGATCATGAAGGTATTCAACAAGCGCACCGTCGATCTGACGGTGAATTGCATGGCCGAACTGCAGATCGGCAATGCCGACATCATGTTCGTGCTCGATACCACCGGCTCGATGGGCCAGTCGATCAACTGGGGCGAGCCCGCCAAGATTGTCGGTTTGCGGGACGCGGTGCGGGACTTCCACAAGACGATCAACCAGGCGGTGAACGATAACCGCACACGCATCCGCTATGGATTCGTGCCTTATTCGATGACGGTGAATGCCAGGAGCCTGCTCACCAGCGGGGCGATGCCCAATAGCTATTTTACCAGCTCGACCCAATATCAGACGCGCATTCCCTATTTTGGCAAGACAACCTATGTCGCGGAAGAGCCGGTCGAACTCGATAGCGGCACCGAGGCCTATCCGAACAAGATAAGCAAGAGCAATTGCGACAAGTATGGCGTCAATGACTATCCGACGGCTGGCGACAATCCGGTCAAGGTCGGAACCATACCGAATTCCGTCACGTCTACGGAATATAATTATGTTTCATGGACCAATACGACCGGGTCTGGAAAGAACAAGGTCGGCACCTGCACCCGACGCTGGGTGAAGGCTCGCACCGATTATGAAACCTGGTATGGCTTCAGCTATTGGATTTATCAGGATGAAACCCTGGATACGTCCTCCTTCAAGAATTTCACCGCAGTCCCGATTGCCACTTCGGTAACGTCTGCACTGGTGTCCACCAAAGGGGACTATGATCTGGTTACGCTTGCCAAGATGCAGGCGGGCACCGCGTCCAATGGCGTGCAGGCGATGGACGTCGGTGTTAACAGCTACACATGGAACGGCTGTCTGGAAGAGCGCGACACGGTCACGCCGACCACGACACTGCCAGATCTGGATCCCCTTCCGGACGATGCCTATGATTTGAACTTCGATCTGGTCCCAGAAAGCGATACCACGCGCTGGCGCCCGATGTGGGGGAATGTAGAGTTCTCTCGCAGCAATTATGATGGGCAGAATTATTATTACAATTCGTCCAACGGAAGCTATTACAACTACTCGAACTATAGTGGTAATTCCGTTAATCCTCCTGGAAACAGCTCCAGCAACTGCCCGGCGGATATGATGCTGCTCCGGACAGTCGAACTGGCGGACGATGCCAACAATGTTCCGGACTGGCTGAATACCTATCTCAACAACCTCGTTGCCACGGGCAACACCTACCATGACATTGGGATGATCTGGGGTGGACGGCTGACCAGCCCGACGGGTCTGTTCGCCTCCAACGTCAATCTTGATTCCGACAAGATCAACGTCAGCAAGCACATCGTGTTCATGACCGACGGTATTATGGAACCGACTGCCTCCGGCTATTCGGCCTATGGTATTGAGAACCTCGATAGCCGCATTGCGCCGCGCTATTACTCGGGCACCATCACCGCTCGCCATAATTTGCGCTTCTCGGCCATGTGCGAGGCGATCAAGGCCCAGGGGACCACGATCTGGGTGGTCACCTTCGGCACCAGCATGACCACCGAATTGCAGAACTGCGCCAGCAATGGCCGCGCCTATTATTCCAGCAATACCGAGGCGTTGCGCAACACCTTCAAATTCATTGCCGCGCAGGTGGCGGATCTGAGGCTTGGCACATGATCTGGCGCTGCTTCCCCGCATATGGGCGCCGGCTGGCGCGCGATAGTCGCGGCGCCACGCTGCCGGAATTCGCGATCGTGCTGCCGACGTTCCTGATGCTGCTGATCGGGATTTTCGACATCGGACAGGGGATTTACGCCCAGTCCGTGCTCCAGGGCGCGGTTCAAGACGCGGGGCGCGATGCGGGTCTTGAAAGCGGCACGAACAATGCGAGCGCCATCGACCAATATGTGAGGGACCAGATGGGGCCGATTGCCATCAGCAATCCGACCTATGTGATCAAGCGTTCGAACTATTCGACCTTCAGCGATGTCGGCCGGCCGGAGGATTTTACCGACTCGAACGACAATGACAAATATGATTCCAACGAGTGTTTCACGGATGAGAACGGAAACAATTCCTGGGATGGGGATGTGGGCAAAGGCGGGCAGGGCGGCGCGAACGACATCGTGCTTTATACCGTCTCGGTAACCTATGAGCGCGTCTTCCCACTATGGAAGCTGATCGGCACGCAGCAGAACAGCACGATTTCGGCCTCCACCGTGCTGCGCAACCAGCCCTTCGGCCCGCAGGCGAGCCGGACCGCGAAGCAGATTTGCCCGGGCGTATGATGATGAAACACCGCACAGCCAACCTTCGCCACTTCGCGCGGCGGCTCTGGCGGGATCAGACGGCACTTGCCCTGATTGAATTCGCCTATTCCCTGCCGATCCTCACCATGCTGGGGCTGGGCGGAGTGGAAATCGCGAATTTGTCCGTCACTCATATGCGCGTGAGCCAGATCGCCATTTCGCTGGCGGACAATGCATCGCGCGCGAAGCAGGAAATCGTCGCCGGTGTGCCCCGGATGCGCGAATATGACGTGAACGAGGCGTTCCAGGCGGCGGACCTCCAGTCTGGGGGGCTGGATATCCGGGCCAATGGACGCATGATCCTGTCGAGCCTTGAAACCAATGAACAGGGCGGCCAGTGGATTCATTGGCAACGCTGCTTCGGCTCGGCCAATTACAAATCGAGTTATGGCAAGCAAGGCGACGGCACCACCGGCACCGCCGTTACCGGAATGGGCCCTGCCGGCCGACAGGCGCGGGCCGAAAGCGGCTTTGCAGTGATGTTCGTCGAAGTGGTCTATGACTACAAGCCGCTGCTTTTCGACAGCCTGGTGCCCGCACAGCCGATCCGCAAGGTGGCGGCAATGTATGTGCGCGACGATCGCGATCTGACCCAGATTTATAATCCTTCGCCAGCAGCGACGGTCAATTCCTGCCCGGCCTGACGGCCCGGGGCACCTTCGGCAAAACCGTTGGAATGATGGCTGGGGCGGCGGGCTTCGAACCTGCGCCACCTGACGGGCACGGACAGCGAAGCTGGCTGGGGCGGCAGGATTCGAACCTGCGAATGCCGGTACCAAAAACCGGTGCCTTACCACTTGGCGACGCCCCAGCAGCGCCCCCGGCTGCGCCTTGGGGCGCATGGGTGAGGCGCCCCTATAGCGGGGCCTCACCCATGCGCAAGGTGCTACGCTCGGCCTTTTGTCACAGCAGGTCGGGGCGCTTGCGGACCGGATCGAACAACGACTCGTCCAGAGCATCGAAATCGGCGGCGGAGTGGCGCTCTGCCATGGCCTGGGTGTTGACCAAACGGCCGCGAATGGCGCCCGGGCGAGCGTCTATCGTGCGAATCCAGCGGCCGACATTCTCATATTCGTCGAGGCTCAGGAAGATATCGCAGCGGTTGTAGGCGCCGTGATAGAGGTTCCCCAGCCAAGTGTAGGCCGCGATATCGGCGATGGTGTAGTCCGCACCGGCGAGATATTCGGTCTTGCCCAGCTGCATGTCCGCCACGGCGAACAGGCGCTTGGTTTCCATCGCATAGCGGTCGATCGGATATTTGTAGCGTTCCGGTGCGTAGACGTAGAAATGCCCGAAACCGCCGCCCATGAAAGGGGCGCTGCCCATCTGCCACATCAGCCAGCTGAGCGTCTCTGCGCGGGCGGGCTGAGTCTTGGGCAGGAGGTAGTCGAACTTCTCCGCCAGATGCAGTAGGATCGAACCGGATTCGAACACACGGAACCGTTCCGACCCCGATTTGTCGAGCAGTGCGGGGATCTTGGAATTGGGGTTCAGCTCCACGAAGCCCGACCAGAACTGGTTGCCTTCGAAGATCTTGATTAGCCAGGCATCATATTCCGCATCGGAAAAGCCGGCTTCCAGCAATTCCTCGAACATGATGGTGGCTTTCACGCCATTGGGCGTTCCAAGCGAATAGAGCTGGAAGGGATGGTCCCCCTCGGGCAGCACATGCTCCTCGCGCGCGCCGGCGGTCGGCCGGTTGATCCCGGCGAACTGGCCGCCATTTTCGGGATCGAAAGTCCATACCTTGGGCGGAACATAGGTGTCGTCGGACATGACGCGGCTCTCCTGCGTGCGGGTTCATTGACTCTGTCGCACTGAATGGAACCGCGCGCGTTCAAGGGCAAGCGGTGGATTGCTTGGGGTGCGCGAAGAAGGGTTTTCAGGCCCGGAGTGCGCGGGTCAGCGCTTCCAGAGCTTCGCCCTGTGCACCATGCTGGGCCATGTCCACGACCTTGCGATAGGCCTCCCGCATATCGCGGCCCAGTTGGGTCACCTTCGCGCCGGCCTGCTGCCCGCCGCCGGGGTGGGTTTCCACCAAGGGGCCGGAAAAGCAGCGGTTCATCGCGTCCACCAGCATCCAGGCGCGGCGATAGCTCATGCCCATGGAGCGGGCGGCGGCGGAGATCGAGCCAGTAGCCTCGATCGCGTCCAGCAGGTCGGCCTTGCCCGGACCCATGGCGATTTCCTCGCCCAGATAGAGCTGCAGCTTGAGCTTTAGCGTTGCGATCGGCCGTCTCCCGTCTGACGGCGCGAGACTAGCCGATCATGCGGTGAAATGCAGCCGTCAGGGTGCCTTTATCATCAGCCTGCTGGCGCCGGTCTGCCCGGCCGACAATTCCACCCGATAAGACCCTGCCTTGAGCGGGAAATGGACGATCTTGCCGATGCCCGAACAATCCGGCCCATGGCCATGGGTGGAGGATTCGACCACGCCATCCGGCCCGATGACGTCGATCCACATGGGATCGGCCACGGTGATAAGATAGGTGCCATCCTGCGCGGCGGTGAAGGTCAGTACCGCGCCCATGCTGCCTTCGGGCAGTTCCTTGCCATCAAAGCCCGTCAGCGGAACTTCGGCGACGGGAGCGAGAGTGAAGGTCCAGGCGGTTCCAACTGAAATTACGCCATCTTCAGAGGCAGGAGACGGGCTTTCCCAACCTGCCCATTCGGCCGGAACGGGGACTGGCGCTGCGCATTCGGGTGCCTGCCATTTGTCCTCGGCCGCAAGGGCGGGGGTGGCTGAAACGAGCGCTGCCAGTGCTGCGGAAAACAGGTATTCGGGGGCCAAGAATACGCTCCTGCCTTGCTATATCTCCGTGTATATAGCATTGCGCCGGGCAGAGACGTCAACCCAAAGGACCGCAATGCAGCGCCTGATTGCCCGCTTCCTTCCGATCTTCGCCGCAGCTCTGCTTGTGGCCTGCTCCGGCGCGAAAGAGGGCGCGCAGGGCCCGGTGGTGCTCGCCGCGTCGAGCTTGCAGGAATCGCTGGAGGAAGTGGCCGATGGCTGGGCGAAGGAGGGGCATCCGCGCCCTGTGCTGAGCTTCGCCGCCACCTCCGCGCTGTCCCGCCAGATCGAGCAGGGCGCCCCGGCCGATCTGTTCATTTCCGCCGATGAGGAATGGATGGACAGGCTGGAGGCGAAACAGCTGATCGAGCCGGGTACCCGCAGGACGTTGCTGGGCAACAATCTGGTGCTGATCGCGCCAGCGAGTTCCAAGGAGCCGGTGGATCTTTCCAGTCCAGCCAGCTTCACTGCCGCCTTGGGCAAGGGGCCACTGGCATTGGCCGATCCCGATGCGGTGCCGGCAGGCAAATATGCCCGGGCGGGGCTCAGCAGTCTGGGCCTGTGGACCGTTGCCGAGGGCAAGCTCGCCCGCGCCGAGAATGTCCGCGCGGCCATGGCGCTGGTGGAGCGGGGCGAGGCTCCGCTGGGCGTGGTCTACGCCAGCGATGCACAGGCGAGCGCCAAGGTGCGCGTGGCCGCGACTTTCCCCGAAGACAGCCATCCCCCGATCCTCTACCCGGTCGGGCAGATCGCGGGTGCGTCCAATCCGGAGGCGGCGGCCTTCCGCGCCTATCTGGCAGGCGAGGCGGCGCTGGCAGTGTTCCGGCGCCACGGCTTCACTGCCGCCAAAGCGGATTGAGGCGGCGGGCAGGCGGGCATGATGCTGAGCGCAGCCGAATGGGCCATCGTGGGCCTGTCGCTCAAGGTCAGCCTTGTGGCCATGGCCGCGACGCTGCCGGTGGCCTATGGGCTCGCCTGGCTGCTGGCCCGCAAGCGGTTTCCCGGTATTCTGTTGCTCGATGCGCTGGTGCATCTGCCGCTGGTCGTGCCACCGGTAGTGACCGGCTGGCTGCTGCTGATCCTGTTCGGCCGCAACGGACCGGTGGGCGCCTTTCTGGAAGATCATCTGGGCATCGTCCTGGTGTTCCGCTGGACCGGCGCGGCGCTGGCGGCGGCGGTGATGGCCCTGCCGCTGATGGTGCGGGCGATCCGGCTTTCGATCGAGGCGGTCGACCACCGGCTGGAAGAGGCAGCGCGGACTTTGGGCGCAAGGCCGCTGCGCGCCTTCCTCACCGTTACCCTGCCGCTGTCCGTGCCGGGCATATTGGCGGGCAGCGTGCTGGGCTTTGCGCGTTCCATCGGTGAATTCGGCGCGACGATTACCTTTGCCTCCAATATTCCGGGCGAGACGCGCACTCTGCCGCTGGCGATCTACACCGGGCTGCAAATGCCGGGCGGAGAGGGCATGGTGACGCGGCTGGCGCTGATCTCGGTCGGCCTGTCCATCGCCGCGCTGGTTTCCAGCGAATGGCTGGTGCGGCGCAGCGGCGCCAAACTGGGGCAGGGGGGCGGCCATGTCCTCTGAGCCTTTTTTCGAGCTGAAGCTTGCCCGCAGGATCGGCGAGACGCGGATCGAATTGAACGCCATTTCCCACGCCCCCCTCACCGCACTGGTCGGCCCTTCTGGCGCGGGCAAGACGACCACGCTCAATTGCATCGCCGGGCTGCTGAAGCCGGAGCGAGGGCGGATCGTGGTCGGCGGCAGGGTGCTGTTCGATTCCGCGCTGAAGATCAATCTGCCGCCCGAAAAGCGCCGCGTCGGCTATGTGTTCCAGCAGGGGCGGCTGTTCCCGCATCTCACTGTGGCGGCAAACCTTGCCTATGGCGAGAAGCTCCATGCCGCGGAAGAACGCTGGATCACGCAGGGCGAAGTGTTGGATTTCCTCGGCATCGGCCATTTGCTGGAGCGTATGCCGGTGACGCTTTCCGGCGGCGAGGCGCGCCGGGTCGCCATCGGCCGCGCGCTGCTGTCCGCACCCAGATTCCTGCTGATGGACGAGCCGCTCACTTCGCTCGACGCGGCGCGGGGCGAGGATATCCTGCGCGTGGTGGAACGCATCCGCGACGAGCTGGCCCTGCCGGTGCTCTACGTCAGCCATGACATGGTCGAGGTGGAGCGGCTGACGGATAGTGTGATCCGGCTGGGCTAGGCGTTGGGCGGCGCACCCGCTAGGGGCCGTGCCATGGCTGGTGAATTCGATGCGATCATTCTGGGGGCAGGCGCGGCGGGCCTGATGGCGGCGGCCACGGCCGGGCAGCGCGGCAAGCGCGTGCTGCTGCTCGACCATGCCGATGCGCCCGGCAAGAAGATCCTGATTTCCGGCGGCGGGCGCTGCAATTTCACCAATCTCCACACCGCGCCCGACCGTTATCTTTCGCAGAATCCGCATTTCGCCAAATCGGCGCTGGGTCGTTACTCGCCGCAGGATTTCATCGCTCTGGTCGATAGCCATGGCATCGCCTGGCATGAGAAGACGTTGGGCCAATTGTTCTGCGATGGTTCTGCCCGGCAGATCGTGGAGATGCTGCTGGAGGAATGCGCCAGGGGCGGGGTGGATGTGCGCTGCAATGCGCCGGTGAGCGATGTTTCCCATGCGGACGGCCGCTTCCGTGTGACGGCAGGCGGCGAGGAGGCGAGCGCCCCGGCACTGGTGATCGCCACCGGCGGCCCCTCGATCCCCAAGATGGGCGCAAGCGGTTTCGCTTATGACCTTGCCCGGCAATTCGGCCTCAAGGTGGTGGAGCCGCGCCCCGCGCTGGTGCCGCTGACCCTGCCGGGGGACGAGGCCCTGTTCCGCGAACTGTCCGGCGTTTCGGCAGAGGTGATCGCGCGCTGCGGCAAGGCCGCCTTCCGCGAGGCGGCGCTGTTTACCCATCGCGGGCTGTCCGGCCCGGCGATCCTGCAAATCTCCTCCTACTGGCGGCGCGGCGAGGAAGTGGGGATCGATTTCCTGCCCGGCCGGGGCGAAGGCTGGCTGGCAGAGGCCAAGCGTGCCCGTCCGCGTTCGGGCCTGCGCGCCGTGCTGGGGGAAAGCCTGCCCGATCGTCTGGCGGCGGTGCTGGCCGAAAAGCTGGGGCTGGAGCGCGAGTTGGGGAACCTCTCCGACAAGGCACTGGCCGAGGCCGCGCGGCGGCTGGCCGACTGGCGCTTCCTCCCCAATGGCAGCGAAGGCTTTGCCAAGGCCGAAGTAACCATCGGGGGCATCAGCACGGCGGAGCTTTCCTCCAAGACGATGGAGGCGCGCAAGCTCCCCGGCCTCTACGCCATTGGCGAGGCCGTGGACGTCACCGGCTGGCTGGGCGGCTATAATTTCCAATGGGCTTGGGCGAGCGCGAAGGCGGCGGGGCAAGCGATCTAGGCCGTCTGGCTCGGGTGGGTGTGTCACCCGAAGTTTACGCAAAACGGCCTGTGAAGTTTGCCGCGCGGGCCCCCTGTGTGCCGCAGATTCGAGCCATTTTCCGGGCATCGGCGCGCGGCGACTTGTGACTTTTCGA
This sequence comes from uncultured Caenibius sp., assembly GCA_963662855.2. Taxonomy (GTDB): domain Bacteria; phylum Pseudomonadota; class Alphaproteobacteria; order Sphingomonadales; family Sphingomonadaceae; genus Andeanibacterium. Next base: position 1,587,765 of record CAXXWL010000005.1, on the reverse strand, counting down.
TTTGGCTTTTCGTGCGGGGTTCGCGCGGTCCTGCCGAATGCAGGCGGCGTGCAGGGCAAGGTCAGGTCAAAGGCAGGGGCCGGGCGTTCCATCGAGCAGGATAAACGCCATTTCGGGGCGTGTAGGAAAGTGGTTTCTCGCGCTGACGGAAAGGGGTTGCCCAAAACCGGGAAGATCCTGCATCGCTATTAGTAATATCTATATTGGATGCTATGAATTCAGTCGGGGAGCGAGTCGAACGTAAATTTATGCAATAAACATGCGCAATATCCCTAAAGCACTATTAACCAAATCTCCCCGTGAGGATTTGCGTAATAATACTTAGGAGAGAATGATGATTGCAGCACGCAAGCTAATTCTTTGCGCAGGGGCGGCCGTGGCATCGATGTTCATGGCATCGCCTGCCAGTGCTTACTACATCGTTTACTATGACTACATTTGGGGCATATCCGGTGCCGAAATGTATTGTGACGATGGCACGCTCTACTCGAGCGGCGGATTGATCACCAATGTGGTGTCGCATATCGAGTACCACACCGGCGAGGCGCCCTGCTGACTCAAACGCAGCCCCCGCCTCGGCGGGGGCTGTCCCTGACTGTTGCAGGCAGTTCTCGCTGCTGGTGGCGACCGGACCTCACATCATTCCGGACCCTAACACTCCACCCCAGAAGTCGCCCTGACATGCGCCTCACCCCGCGTGTGGGCGGTTGGGCTGCTCCGTGGTCAATTGGCAGCGCAAGTCGCCATGACGAGGATGAGCGGGTGTGGTGATGGAGCAAGGGGGCTGCCGCTTCCCCATCCCGTTGCCATCGTTCCAGCTCCCAATGCTGGCGCTTGCAACCGGGCAGTCAGGAAACGACGACATTGCTGACGAACTCGATGGTGTGCGATGATCCTCGCGTGAGACGATCCTGAAGCAGACCAGAGATGATAACGACTGAACGCCTTATTTTGCGCCCATTCGAAAAGGACGACTACGAGCCTTATTTGACAATGGCCGCAGACCCCCTGCCGCAGGTGCCTTGGCGCCAGCCGATTTCACCCGAAGACGCATGGCATAGACTTATGAGATATGTCGGCCACTGGAGTTTGTTCGGCTATGGAAACTTTGCCGTATTGGAAAAAGGCAGCGGCACTTTTCTCGGGGAGACAGGACTTTGGGATGCCCGTCGCGGCATGGGCGCTGGCTATGACGAGTATGATGAAACAGGCTGGTCCGTTATATCGAACTGGCATGGTCGCGGCATAGCGTTTGAAGCCGCAGAAGCAGCTCATAGGTGGTATTCCGACGCTGTCGGACGGCAGCGCACAGTCTGCATGACCGATCCGGCAAACGAGCGCTCAATCCGCATTGCAGCCAAGCTTGGCTATGTCCCATTTCGCGAGGGAGTTTATAGAGGCAAGGCTGTTCGCATGTTCGAAAGAGCACCCTGAGCCCCGGTAGCTCCCACCCTGTCCCTGTCGTTGCCTTCGCTGCGCCGCGCTCACCCGCAAGCCGCCTAACCCTCGCTGCCGAAGCTCGCCCCCACATGCGTTTCACCCCTTGCACGGGCGAGCATTTCCTGGCGGTGCCGCTCGGCATAGGCGGCACGCTGTTCTTCGTCGCGCTCCTCATGGCAGGCGGGGCAGCTGATACCTTCGACATAGAGCGGTGAGGCCTTGTCCGCGTCGCTCACCGGGCGGCGGCAGGCGTGGCAGATGTCATAGCTGCCCGGCGCAAGGCCGTGGGCGACCGTCACGCGCTGGTCGAAGACGAAACATTCGCCTTCCCACAGGCTCTCGGCCTCGGGCACGGTTTCGAGATATTTGAGGATGCCGCCTTTCAGGTGGAACACTTCTTCCACACCCTCGGCCTTGAGGAAGGCGGTGGATTTTTCGCAGCGGATGCCGCCGGTGCAATACATCGCCACCTTGGGCGCCTTGCCTTCTCCCAGCAGACGTTCCCGTTCGGCGCGGAACCAGGCCGGGAAGTCGCGGAACGTGGCGGTTTGCGGGTCGATCGCGCCGCGGAACTTGCCGACGGCGACCTCGTAATCGTTGCGCGTGTCGATCACGATGGTTTCCGGATCGCTGATCAGCGCGTTCCAGTCCTCCGACGAAACATAGGTCCCCACGCTGGCCAGCGGATCGATATCCGGCTCGCCCATGGTGACGATTTCCTTCTTCAGTCGCACTTTCATGCGGTGGAAGGGCATGGCAGGCGCGCGGGAATATTTGACGTCCAGCCCCGCGCAGCCGGGCAGGGCGCGGATGTGGCCGATCACCCGGGCAATCGCATTGTCGCTGCCCGCGATGGTGCCATTGATCCCTTCATGCGCCAGCAGCAGCGTGCCCTTGACGCCCGGCTCCTCGCACAGGGCGAGCAGCGGCGCGCGCAGGGCCTTGTGGTCCGCGAAGGGCGTGAACTGGTAAAGCGCCGCGACGCAGACGGGCAGGCCGGGTTCCTCAGCCACGGGACTGTCCCGCTCAGTCCAGCCGCGTCACCCAGCCATGCGTATCGGGCACGGTGCCGCGCTGGATGCCTACCAGCTTCTCGCGCAGCTTGCTGGTCATCTGGCCGGGGCCGCCCGAACCGACAGTGAATTCGCCATCATGGCCCGCGACCTTGCCCACCGGAGTGACCACGGCGGCCGTGCCGCAGGCGAAAGTTTCGACGAGCTTGCCGCTCTGCGCATCTTCGCGCCACTGATCGAGCGAATAGCGTTCCTCGCTCACGGTAAGCCCTTCCTCGCGGGCGAGGGTCAGCAGGCTGTCACGCGTGATGCCGGGCAGGATCGTGCCGGTCAGCGGCGGAGTGATCATGCGCCCGTCATCGAACACGAAGAACAGGTTCATGCCGCCCAGTTCCTCGATATATTTATGCTCGGCCGCATCCAGGAACACGACCTGATCGTGCCCGCGCGCAATCGCTTCGGCCTGGGGCACGAGGCTGGCGGCGTAATTGCCGCCGCATTTGGCTGCGCCCGTGCCGCCAGGGGCTGCGCGTGTATAATCGCTCGACACCCAGATCGAGACGGCCGGGGCGCCCGACTTGAAGTAATTGCCCGCCGGGCTGGCGATCACCAGGAACTTGTACTGCTTGGCCGGACGCACGCCCAGGAACGGTTCCGAAGCGAACATGAAGGGCCGCAGATAAAGCGAGCCGCCTTCCACGCTGGGGAACCAGTCCGCATCGGCGGCCACCAGTTCGCGCACGGCGCCGATGAAGGTTTCTTCCGGAATTTCCGGCATGGCGAGGCGCAGGGCCGACTGGTTGAAGCGGCGCGCATTGGCATCGGGGCGGAACAGGGCAGTGCCGCCATCCGACAGGCGATAGGCCTTCAGCCCTTCGAAGATTTCCTGCGCATAATGCAGCACGGCGGCGGCGGGATCGAGCGTGATCGGCTCTCGCGGGCCTACCTTGGCATTGTGCCAGCCCAGTCCGTCGGCCCAGTCAATCGATACCATATGGTCCGAAAACAGCGTGCCGAAGCCGGGATTGGCCAGCGCGCTGTTGCGTTCCGCCAGCCCCACGGGGGCCGGATGAGGCAGGCGATTGAATTCGACGGCGGGGAAATCGGCCATGGGAAGGTTTAACTCCGGTTGATCCGGGCGGTTAAACCGAAATCCACAGGCGGTGCAAGTGGGAGTAAAGTTGCCGTTGTAACGGGTGTGCGTGCTGAGTTTCGTGAGCATTTGCCCAGATATGTGAAAACCCGCCCCGGCGAACCGGGAGCGGGTTTTCGCATGGTCAGCGGCCGGAAGTGCCGCTCACGGAGCCTTTATCGTTGCTGCTGGATTTAACGATAATGCTCCGCGCGGAAAATAACCGACCTCCCTGCTGAACCATGAGACATCGGATCACCTCCTTTCGCGCTGTTGAGCCAAAGTCACCGCTTTTTCTGCGGCTGGGCCCGCGGTCTCGCGTGCCTTGCACCCAATGTGAGTCATGATGCGACGCAACACAAGTCTTGCAAATATGTTTTTCCCCGTCAGAATTGAGCGCTTCGGGTATGGGGGTTGTCAGGACACTACTCCACCCGGCCTTCCCGATTTTCCGAACCCACCGCAAAACCGCCACGCCTGCGGGTGAGCGGGCGTGGCGGCTGCCATGGTTTCATCGACGATCGGCGGCAACCCGCCCCGCAAACGGGTGTGGGGCGGATGCCGGAATACGCTCAGTTGCCGGGATCTTCCGTCGGCTCGGCCGTCGGTTCCTCCGTGGGGGCCGGAGTCGGGGTTTCGGTCGGAGCCGGGGCCGGCGTAGCCGTTTCGTCAGGGGTGGGGGTTGGCGCTTCTTCCGCGTAAGCGGCGCTTATCGCGAAAGGGGCGACGAGGGCCAGCAGGGCCTTGCCTGCGACCATTGTTTTGATTGTCTTGGACATGTGAACTCCTGAGATTTCTGGGGGCAAGGAACGGCCTTGCGAACGGAAAACTCCGCGTAATCTGTCGTTTGAGCATCAAGAATGCGACAATTTGAGCGCTTGTCGGGACAGGCTCCGGCCGGCGATCGGCCCGGCGCGCGGGGGGCACGCTTTGCAGTTGGCGCCAAAACGTCGCCGCTCAGACTCGGGGAAATATCGGGCGATTCTCGCCCGAAAATGCAGCTGCCCCTATCGGCAATCCTCGATCACTCGCGTGACCTCAGGCCAGCTGGGTATGTAGAGCGTCGCTTCCCCGCCCGTTTCCACCGCAAACCGGCCCTTGCTGATGGCCATGGCATCGAGCAGCGCATCGCTGGCGGAAAGATCCGCGGCGAGCAGGGTTTCGATCGATCCCTGGCGCGGCTGGGCATTCAGCAGCCGGTCGGTGCTCTCGGTGCGGATTCGCATGGGCTGGGCCTGGGTCTGATTGCTGACCCGGCCGAGCGCGATGCTGCGCGCCGCGCGGTCACAGCGCATCACGAAATCGAACTTGGTGTCGCTCGCGCCATAGGCGGCAAAGGAGAAGCCCCCGGCCTGCTTGTAGAACCAGTTCCCCGGGCTGCGCGGCGCGTCCATCCAGTTTGTATGAACCGGCGCGGGCGCAGGAGCCGGGGCAGGCGCGCGCGTGGGCGCAGGGGCGGGGGGCGGTGCCTGAGTCGGCAAAGGCGCCGGCGATGGCGCGGGCGTCCGGGCGGCGGGAACGCAGGCGGTGAGGAGCGGGGCCGCAAGCACGGCGGCCAAAAGCGGGGCTGCGGAAAGGCGAAGTTTCATCGCGTCCATCCTTGGCTCAAAGGCGGCGCTGGCTCAAGCGCGCTTGGCCCGCTATCGGCCTGCGTTCATGGCGGGAAAACAACGTATCGACCAATTGCTGGTGGCGCGCGGCCTGGCCGAGAGCCGCGCCCGGGCGCAGGCGCTGGTGATGGCCGGCCTCGTCTTCGTGGGCGAGACCAAGGTGCTCAAGCCTGGGCAGCAGGTGGCGGAAGACGCGGTGCTGGACGTGCGCGGGCGCGATCATCCCTGGGTCAGCCGGGGCGGGATCAAGCTTGCCCATGCGATCGAGCATTTCCATCTGGACCCCACCGGCGCCGTGGCCATGGATATCGGCAGTTCGACCGGCGGCTTCACCGATGTGCTGCTCACCAAGGGGGCGCAGCGGGTGTTCGCGGTCGATTCGGGGACCAACCAGCTTGCATGGAAGCTCCGGCAGGACCCGCGCGTTACCGTGCTGGAGCAGACCAGCGCCCGCATCCTCACGCCCGAACAGATCGATGCGCCATGCGATTGGGTGGTGTGCGACGCCAGCTTCATCTCGCTGCGCAAGGTGCTGGAAGTGCCGCTGAAACTGGCCGCGCCGCAATGCCGCCTCGTGGCGCTGATCAAGCCGCAATTCGAAGTGGGCAAGGGCGAAGTGGGCAAGGGCGGGGTAGTGCGCGATCCGGCGCTGCACCAGCGCGTCTGCGCCGAAGTGCGCGAATGGCTGGAAGGTGAGGATTGGCGAATCGACGGGATCGTGGAAAGCCCGATCACCGGCCCGGAAGGCAATGTGGAGTTCCTGATTTCCGCCCAGCGGGGCTGAGCGGCGGGAGCAAGTCAAATTTTACCATTCCGCCCCGCTTTGGGAACGGTGTAACGCACGTGATTGCCGCAGCTCGCGTGGACGGCCAATATCCGCGCAACCGAATCGTTCGGAGTTCGCATGACCGTTCTCGCCTCGCGTGCACAGCTGAGGGCAAGTTTCTTCCGCTGGGCGCTGTTTCTCGTACCTGTGGTTCTGCTGCTCGGCTTCCTTTCAGGGGCCGCGTCGGGCTCGGCGGCTGAAAATCCGTGGTTCGCCGCGCTGGAGAAGCCCGCGCTCTATCCGCCGCCGGTGACATTCCCGGTCGTGTGGAGCGCGCTCTATGCCCTGATGGGCTTTGCCGCCGCGCTTGTGGCTGCGGCGTGGGGCGCGCGGGGGCGGACGGCGGCGCTGGTGATGTTCACCATCCAGTTTGCGCTGAATCTGGCCTGGTCGCCGGTGTTCTTCGGCCTGCACGAGCTGCATTGGGCGCTCTATCTGCTTGGGGCGATCGATCTGGCGGTGCTGATTACGCTGGTGCTGTTCTGGCGGGTGCGCTGGCAGGCGGGCGTGTTGCTGCTGCCCTATCTGGCCTGGGTCTGCTTCGCCAGCTTGCTGACCTACCAGCTGATCCAGCTCAATCCGAACTCCGACGGCGCGGAATATTCCGGGGCCGTGCAGCGGATCGAACTCTGATCTTGCGCAGCGGCCCGGGCGGGACCAAATAGGCGCCATGCAAAGCGACAATCCCATCGTATCCGACTTCGTGAAGCTCATGAACAGTGCGGCCGGCACCTTTGCGGGCATGACCCGCGAAGCGCGCGAAGCCGCGCGGGAACGGATGAAAGGCGCCATGGGCGGCTTCGACTTCATTTCGCGCGAAGAATTCGACGCGGTGAAGGCAATGGCCGCCAAAGCCCGGGAAGATAATGAAAAGCTGGCCGAGCGTCTGGCCGCGCTGGAAGCCGCGCTCAAGGCGAAGAAGTAAGCCCGGCCGGGCCTTTTACTCCCCCTTGCCGCCAAGCTCCTCGTCGCGGGCGTGGAGCTTGGCCCACAGGCCTTCCGTGCCTGCTTCCTGCGCCTTGTTGACGTATTGAGACGCCACCAGCCAGCCCTTGATCGGGCGCAGCGGCAACAGGCATCCCGCCAGCATCAGCGGCCCCGAAAAGACTACATGCACCCAGATCGGCGGGTGATAGGCCACTTCCAGCCACACCACCACGAACAGCAGCGGGAAGGCCACGATGCATTGCGAGAAGAAGGCCGGCCCGTCATCCGGGGCGGCGAAGCGGTAGTCCAGTCCGCATTTTTCGCACTTGGTGTTGAGCTTCAGCCAGGAAGCGAACATTTTGCCTTCGCCGCAGCGCGGGCACAGGCCCTTCCAGCCGCAACGCAGGATCCATTGGAGCTTCTCTTCCTTGGAGTAGGGCTCAGGGGCGGGACTCGGTTTCTTGTCCATGCGCGCGCCATACACATGATCGCCCGTCTTTCCGAATGGACAAACTGTCCTCCCCGCGAAAGATTTGTGCCGGGCTTCGCTCACGCCTAGACCGCGCTCATGCAGATCCGCGCCCCCGCCATTCTCTGCGCCGCCCGCCCCCATGGGGAGACGGCGGTGATCGCGCGGCTGCTGACGGCGGAGCATGGGCTGGTGGCTGGTTATGTCGCGGGGGGCAGGGGTCGCAACCTGCGCCCGGTGGTGATCCCCGGCAATCTGGTGGAAGCGGATCTGCGCTGGAAATCGGAAAGCCAGCTGCCCTTCGCCCGGCTGGAACTGGTGCAGAGCCGGGGGCCCTGGCTGTCCGAACCGCTGCCGTCCGCCGCAATCGAATGGGCCTGTGCGCTGACGGCCACCGTCCTGCCCGAGCGGCTGGCCTATCCTTCGCTTTATGAAGCGCTTTCGGCGCTGCTCGACGCGATCTGCCATGCGCCCTCCGCGCGGGGCTGGGCGGGGGCACTGGCAGCCTACGAGGCGCTGGTGCTGCGCGAACTGGGATATGGCGGTGCGATCCCGCCCCGGTGCGAAACTCTGGCCGAGGCGCTGGGGGCGCTGGATGCACTTTCCGCACCCCTGGAGCGCTACCTGCTTGCCGACAGGCGCGGCGATGTTATGGCGGCGCGCGCGATTCTGCGGGACAGACTAGGGCGAATGGAAACATGAAGATTGCGGTGCTCGCCGGTGACGGTATCGGTCCGGAGATCATGGAGCAGGCGCTGGCGGTGCTTGATGCGCTGGCGTTGCCGGGTATCGAGCTGTCGCATGGCGACGTGGGCGGCAGCGCCTACAAGAAGCACGGCCACCCGCTTCCGCCCGAAACGCTGGAGATCGCCAAGGCGGCCGATGCGGTACTGTTCGGCGCGGTGGGCGATCCGTCTTGCGACAATCTGGAGCGCCATCTGCGCCCCGAACAGGCGATCCTGGGCCTGCGTCAGGCGCTGACGCTGTTCGCCAACCTCCGCCCCGCGACCATGTTCCCCGGCCTTGAGGACCTTTCGGCCCTGCGCCCCGAAGTGGCGCGCGAAATCGATCTGCTGATCGTGCGCGAGCTGAACGGCGACGTTTATTTTGGCGAAAAGGGCACGCGCACGCTGCATGACGGGCGCCGTCAGGGCTTCGATTTCATGTCCTATGCCGAGGACGAGGTGGAGCGGATCGCCCATGTCGGCTTCCGCGCCGCGCAGGGCCGCAAAGGTAGGCTGTGCAGCGTGGACAAGGCGAATGTGCTGGAAACCAGCCAGCTGTGGCGCGACGTGGTGATCGATGTCGCCAGGCAATATCCCGATGTGGAACTGAGCCACATGTATGTGGACAATGCCGCGATGCAGCTGGTGCGCAATCCCGGCCAGTTCGACGTGATCGTCACCGGCAATCTGTTTGGCGACATTCTTTCGGATCAGGCCAGCATGTGCGTCGGCTCGATCGGCCTGCTCGCCAGCGCCTCGCTGGGCGAGACGCAGACTGCCTATGGCACCAAAGGCCTTTACGAGCCGATCCACGGCAGCGCGCCCGACATTGCCGGGCAGGGCAAGGCCAATCCCATGGCCATGATCCTCTCGCTCGCCATGCTGCTGCGCCATTCGCTGGGTCTGGAAGCGGAAGCCGCGCGGGTGGAAGGTGCCGTGGCGAAGGCGCTGGCCGATGGTGTGAAGGGTGCGGATCTTGGCGGCGCTGCCGGCACGGCGGAAATCGGCGCCGCAGTGGTGGCACGGCTCTGACATCGCCCGCATGACCCTGCGCCTCGCCATCGTCCTGCCGACCTATAATGAGCGCAAGAATTTGCGCACTCTGGTCGCGCGCCTGGATGCGGCGCTGCAGGGGATCGCATGGGAAGCGCTGATCGTCGACGATCACAGCCCCGACGGCACGGCGGATGAAGCGCGCGCCATTTCGCTGGAAGACCCGCGCGTTCGCGTGATCGAGCGGATCGGGCGGCGCGGCCTTGCCAGCGCCGCGATCGAGGGGATGTGCGCCACCGCCGCCCCGATCGTGGCGGTGATGGATGCCGATCACCAGCACGATCCCGCCCTGTTGCCGGGAATGCTGGAGGCGGTCGAGAGCGGGGAATACGATCTCGCCTATGCCTCGCGTTTCTGCGAAGGCGCCAGTACCGAGGCTTGGAACCGGCCGGACCGGGTGAAGGCTTCGGGCTTTGCCAACCGCCTGGCCCGCAAGGTCACGGGCGTCGAGTTGACCGATCCGATGAGCGGCTATTTCATGCTCCGCGCGGAAACCCTGCGCACCGATGCGCATCGCCTTTCGGGTGTGGGCTTCAAGATCCTGCTCGATATCCTCGCCACGGTGGACCGGCCTTTGCGGATCAAGGAATTCCCCCTCTCCTTCGCCGCCCGCGCGGAAGGCGAAAGCAAGCTGGACCGAACGGTAGTGTTCGAATTTCTCGTTGGCCTTTACGACAAATGGCTGGGCCGCATCATCCCCACACGCTTTGCCCTGTTCGGCACGATCGGCGCGGCGGGCGTGGTGGTGCATATGGCGGTGCTGGCCACCTTCCTGCATTTTGCAGGGGGGGATGGCTTTGTCTTCGGGCGCTGGATCACCCAGTTCGACGTGGGCCAGACAGTGGCCTCCATTGTGGCGATGACGTTCAACTTCGTGCTCAACAATGCGCTGACCTATGCGGACAAGCGCCTGACCGGCTCTGGCCCGTTGCTGCGCGGCTGGCTGCGTTTCGCGCTGACCTGTTCGGTGGGGATGCTGGCCAATGTCGGCGTGGCGGCGGCGCTGGTGCGCTCCGGCTTCCATGCCTATCCCTCGGCCATTGTCGGCATTCTGGTGGGCTCGGTGTGGAATTATGCGCTGTCCAGCCGTTTCGTCTGGGGCCGCTTCAAGTAACAGGCGGGTCCTGCGGTGTGGGCAGGTCGAAGGCCCGCGCGCCCTCGCGGTCGAGGTGGGCGATAAGCACTTTCACGGCCCAGGTCGAAGCGTCGGCAGACTGGGTTCCATCCAGATCCCACTGATCGCGCATTTCCCGCCAGGCGAGGCCGCCGCACAATAATTGCATCGCCGCATGGGCCTTGCGCTGCTGGTCTTCGTTCAGCGCTGCCGTATGGGGGCCGAAGATTGCGCGATAGGCGGCGACGCGCTCCGCCTTCATCTCCAGCCGCATCTGCCGCCCTTCCGGGCTGGCGGAGGCAACGGTCATGATAGCTGCCTGCCGGTCGAATTTCTCGAAAGTCTCGCGCAATTCCCATTCGAGCAGGTCGTGCAGGCTGCGCGGCATCCCGCCGGGCGGAGAGAGAAGATTCCACAGCTGCTTCCGCAACGCCACCTGATCGGCATAGCGGCGATAGACCGTTCGGCGCGAGACACCCGAGATTTTCGCCACGGCATCGTGGGTCAACTGCGCGCCTTCGGCCGCGAGCTGAAGCAGGGCTTCATCGATCCGCTCGTCGTTGGAAGCGGGTTTTTCCTGTATGGTTACGTCTTCGGTCATGGGAAGCCTCTGCCACGTGGCACAAAATGTGTCAAATTATCGTTGACACATTTTGTGCCATAAGCCAGATGGCCCGCCATCGAGTCGCCGTCGCGGCTCAAGGGGAGAACCGAGATGCTGTTTCATCTTTCGATCGATGCGCGCCAGCCGCACCACGTCGCCTCCGTCCTCGCCGAGTTGTTCGGCGGTGGGACTGTCACGCCCTTTCCGCCGGTCAGCGAGGGAAGCTGGCTCGCCATGGCGGGCGACGATCGCAATACGATGGTGGAAGTCTATCCGCGCGGAACGGTTCTGGAAGAGGTGCCCGGCGATGCCGACGCCGTCGGCAATTTCGACATGCGCGCGGGCAATGTGCCCGGCTTCTCCACCCATTTCGCCATGGCCACGCGTCTTTCGCAGGACGAGGTGATGGCGATTGCCGCGCGCGAGGGCTGGCCCGCGAAATATCGCAGCCGCGCCGGGCTGTTCGGCGTGATCGAAATGTGGGTGGAAGGCGAACGGATGATTGAGGTGCTGACCGCCGAGATGCAGGCCGAATATCTGGCCACTATGACCGTCGGCAAGTGGACGGGATTTCTCGCCGCCCATGCACCGGGTTGAGGAGCCGGCTCAGCGCCAGCTCTTGAGCCACATCCAGAATTCATAGGCGGGCTTGCCGCCGGGCAGGGCGGTGGAAGAGATGATCGGATAGAAGACCGCGAACACCGCCACGCTCAGCACCACGCCGGCCAGCGCCAGCTTCTTCCAGCCGGCCTTCCACAGATCGTCCAGCGCCACGGCAAGCGCGCCCAGCAGGAAGCAGCTGGGCAGGAAATAATGGTAATAGAACTGGATCGGCTTGGGCGCGATAATCCACATGCCAAGGGTAACGCCATAAAGCACCGCCATGGCCAGCGCGGCCTGGTTCTTGCGCACCACGCCCGCAAAGGCGCACCAACCGACCGCGACCAGCCCGGCGATCATGCTGAAGGGATTGCCGATCAGCAGCACCCCGCGCTGGGCGCCGTCGACATTGTCATAGAGATACCAGATCGCCCGCCAGTCGATCACCCAGTGGTACCAGCGGCTCATATAGGGATGCGGCTTCACCGTCTGCTGCTGCAGTTCCCACATCTTCTGGTGGTATTCCCAATAGCCGCCGATGGTAAGCGGGTCCTTGGCGTAGAAGAACACGGGCCAGAAGGTGGCCAGATAGACCACCACCGGTAGCACGCCCAGCCACAGGCCTGCCTCGATCAGCGAGATGCCCCTTATCGGCGCGGCATCGGTGGCGGTGAGGAAGCGCGGGCCCGCCTCCTTCAGGCGGATCGCCAGGAAGGCGAGGCCCGGCACCATCAGTACCGGGGCGGCGTTCCACTTGCTGCCCAGCGCCAGCCCCATGAAAATGCCCGCCAGGATCAGTCGCCAGCGCGCCTGCTGCGGCAGGCGGACCGCGCCCGCCACCATCCACAGCGCCAATATGGCGAAGGCGACCATGAAGATGTCCAGCATGGCAATGCGCGATTGGACGAACAGGATGAAGCCGGTCGCCAACAGAATCCCGCTGCTCAGCGTAGCGAAGCGCGAGAGCGAGGCGAACCACATGCCGCGCATGAAGGCGAACAGGGTCGCGATGCCTGCGATTGCCGGGAAAAAGCGCCACGACCACGGGTGATCGCCGAACAGGGCGATGCCCAGGGCGATCAATTCCTTGCCCAACAGCGGATGCTCTCGGTTCGATATGTGATCGAATGCCGAGAGGATTCGCGCGGCGGGCACATAATGCACCTCGTCGAAATAGATGCGCGAAGGCGTGCCGAGGTGCCAGAAGACCAGCGCGGCGAAGGCAAGAGTGATTGCCGCACACCAGCCGATAGGGTCGCGGGGAGTCGCTTGAGGCAGGATCATCGCCGCGCTGGATAGCAGAGCCATTGGCCGGAGCAATCGGCTATTGGTTCGGCCGTGCTCCTTTGCGCCGCTTTGCATCGCCGAACCAAAGCTTGCTTGCCCAGCCGCCGCGCCCGCCTTAAACGCGCCGCCATGAAGAAGACCACCGGAACCGACCGCTCGATCACTTCCAAATGGCGCCCGGCCACTCGCGCAGTGCGCGCGGGCACCTGGCGCAGCGAGCAGGGCGAGACGAGCGAGGCATTGTTCCTCACCTCGGGCTATACTTACGACACGGCCGAGATCGTTGCCGCGCGCTTTGCGGGCGAGGCGGAAGGCATGGTCTATTCGCGCATGCAGAACCCCACCACCGCGATGCTGGAAGAACGCATCGCCATGATGGAAGGCGCCGAGGCATGCCGCGTGCAGGCCACCGGCATGGCTTCGATGACGGCGGCGCTGCTGTGCCAGCTTTCCGCGGGCGACCATATCGTGGCCGGCCGCGCGGCCTTCGGTTCGTGCCGCTGGATCGTGGACAATCTTCTGCCCCGCTTCGGGATCGAGAAGACCATCGTGGATGCGCGCGACAATGACGCGTGGGAAAAAGCGATCCGCCCCAACACAAAGGTGTTCTTCTTCGAAACCCCCGCCAACCCGACGATGGATGTGGTGGATATGCGCGCCGTCTGCGCGATTGCCCGGGCGCATGGCATCGTCACCGTGGTGGACAATGCCTTTGCCACTCCGGCGCTGCAGCGCCCGATGGAATATGGCGCCGATGTGGTCGCCTATTCCGCAACCAAGCTGATGGACGGGCAGGGCCGCGTGCTGGCCGGTGCGCTCTGCGCCAGCGAGGAATGGATTCAGGACAAATTGATGCCCTTCCAGCGTAACACCGGCCCGATCCTGGCGCCGTTCAACGCCTGGGTGGTGCTCAAGGGTCTGGAAACGCTGGAATTGCGCGCTGCGCGGCAGAGCGAGAATGCGCTGAAAGTGGCGCAATTCGTCGAAAGCCGGGTCAGCCGCGTGCTCCATCCCGGCCTGCCCAGTCATCCGCAGCACGAATTGTGCATGAGCCAGATGAGCGCCGCAGGGCCGATCTTCTCCTTCTTCGTCGATGGCGGGCGGGAACAGGCAATGGCGGTGCTCAATGCGCTCGAGCTGATCGATATTTCCAACAATATCGGGGATTCGAAGAGCCTGCTGTGCCACCCGGCGACCACCACCCACCACAATATGGGGCCGGAAGGCCGCGCGGAAGCAGGCGTGGGCGAAGGCATGTTGCGCATCAATGTGGGGCTTGAAGACGCGCAGGACGTGATCGAGGATCTCGCCCAGGCTTTCGACCGCGCGGGAGTTTGAACCGCCCGGCGGGCCTTTTCAGCAAAATAGTAACCCCTTCGCGCTAGGAATTCCCCGCCAAAAGAGTGGGGACTCCAATGCGCGAATTCATTTTCGGAACGATACTGGTCGCGGCGGCCGGTGCCGGCGTCTATTTCATGCCGCTCAAATCGCAAGCGCCTGAGGCTGCCTATGCCTTGAGCGTGGGTGAGGCGAAGCGGATGCTGGGCGCCGCCGATCTGCGCAAGGGCAAGCAGCCTTTCGGGCGGCTGGATGTGCTGGTCACCGCGCCCGCGCCCAATGTCGTGCGCTATGAGGCGAGTGGCAGTTTCGCCGCGCTCGATTGCCGGGCCGAACTGAAGCCCGTGGGCGATGCGGGGATCAACGTCTCCACCAGCTGCAAGCGCGAGGCGATGGATGGGGCCGCCGCTTCGGCCACCGCGGAAATGACCGACATTGCATTTGCCGAATATGTCGATTCCGTGCTTGCCCGGCGGCCGTTCAACGAAGCAAAGATCACGGCCCAGAGTGCTGGCGCGGCCATGCGCAATTTGCCCAAGATGCAGCACGAGGCGCTGAAGATGCAGCGAGAAATGAGCGAGATGCAGGCGCAGGAAGAGCGTCGCCACGATACCGACTGGAGCTCATACGAGCAGGTCGACGATTATGCGTCGGATTCCAGCGATGGAGGTGAGTGGTAGGCGCGCGCCGGTTCCAGCTCTGCAATTGCGCGGCCGAACACGGCAGCGGCGGATAGCGGCTCGCAGATGCAGGGATTGCCCGAGAGCCGAACCAGCGCATCTTCCGCCAGCGCGGGGTGATCGGCGGCGAGGCTCAGGGCATCGATCAGCATCCCTTCGTCCCGCGTCATTCGCAGCGAACAACAGGGCGCGATCCGGATCGCCCGGTGCGAGGACTGGGCGAATTCCAGCATGAAGGCACGCAGCAGCACCAGCGGCCGGCGGAAGCGCGAGCCGAACAGGTCGAGCATCAGCCATGCGGCCTGCGCATCGCGAATGCCATGGGCGGCCATGCGGCGGATGGTGACCAGCACCATGCGCCGGGTCCGGTCCGCCGGCAGGGGCAGGGGTAGCAGGTCGGCGGAACGGCCGTGATTCATCGCGAAAACTCCCATCGGTTGGCCGTGCGACTGGCCCGGGCATCTGCGACTCATCTATCGCTAATGAGAATCGTTCGCAAGAATAAAGGGGCGTGAAGGTGAGAGCGGGGCTCATGCTCATATTCGCAGGCAATCCCGTCATCGTCGCGATCGAGCCCGGCGCGGTAGCCGGGATCGCCGCGCCGCAGTGGAACAACCCCCGCAGCGCGCGCGGCCGCGCAATTCGCATAATAGGTTCCGCCCGATTGAGTGTTTTTCCGAGATGCAGCAGGCGGCGTCCGTGGCGGGCTCTGCGCGCGGTGGCAGTGATATTCGCCGGTTTTGCGATTGGTGTGGCAGCCGCTGGAATCGAGCCCGCCGGGATGCGCGCGCGTGGGCGTTACGGGCGCCATAAGCAGCGCCGCGGCGGGATTGCCGGGGGCAGGGCGCGTGTTCGTCCCATGCGGCTGCATACCACCCCTTTGACCTGCCACCAAATATGGCTACCGTCGCGACTCATGAAGGAACTGTTCCAGCACGCCGCGATCACGCAGGGCATCACCGTCAGGGTGGCGGTGAATTTCATGCCCGATCAGTCGCGCGTGGAAGCGGGCAAGTGGTTCTGGGTCTATCACATCCGGATCGAGAACGATTCCGACCAGACCGTGCAATTGCTCACCCGCCATTGGCGCATCACCGATGGCCGGGGCATGGTGAATATCGTGGAAGGCGAAGGGGTGGTGGGCGAAACGCCCGTGCTGGCCCCGGGCAAGAGCCATGATTACGTCTCCGGCTGCCCGCTCACTACGCCCCATGGCAGTATGGAGGGGCAATATACGTTCCGCCGGATCGATGGGGAGCGGGAGGGGGAACTGTTCGAAGTGGCCATCCCCTTCTTCCCGCTCGCCGCGCCGGCCACTGCCGATTGAGCTTTCCCGCCGCCAAGCCATGTTTGGTTGCCCGCGCGCCTCTGCGCGCCTAGATGCCGGATCACCATGAAGCGCACGCATCTGCCCCTGAACGCCCTGCGCGTGTTCGATGCCGCCGCCCGGCACCTGTCCTTCACCCGCGCTGCGGACGAGCTGGCGGTGACGCCGGCGGCCGTAGGCCAGCAGATCCGCGCGCTGGAAGATGTGCTGGGCGTGGTCCTGTTCCGCCGCACGTCCAAGGGGCTGGAGCTGACGGACGAGGCGATGGCCGGGCTCGACACTCTGCGCGAAGGCTTCCTGCGCTTCGAGGAGAGTGTGCAGGCCATGCAGGCCGGCCAGTCCAGCCACAGCTACGCCATTGCCGCGCCGCATGAATTCTGGGCTACCTGGCTCGCCCCTCGCCTTGCCGCCTTCCGCAAGGAGAACCCCGAGATCCGCTATCAGCTGATCGCGGGCGAGGAAGTGGACTTTACCGAGGCCAATCTCGATATCGCGATCCGCCTGGCCGAAGGGCCGGGCGATCTGGAAGGCATCCAGATCGCGCCGCCCATGCGGGTGGTGGTGGCCGCCGACGGCGCGCCTGACGATTGGATCACATGGCCCGGCGCGCCTCTGCCCGAAGGGGAGGAGGCGGTGCTGCAGGTGGGCAATGCCGCGCAGGCGCTGGCCAGCGCGCGGGCCGGGCTGGGCAAGGCCATGCTGCCGCTGCTGCTGGTGGAAGAGGCGCTGGCCGATGGCCGGCTGAAGGCGCTGGAGGGGCCGGAACCGGGCCACCGCGCCTATTGGATCGTCGCCCCCCGGCCGCAATGGCGGCAGAAGAAAGTGCGCCAGTTGGTCGAATTCTTGACGTCTTGATCGGCCCTACCGCTTCGCTGCTTGAGGGCCATTTTGAGTAACATCCCATGAAACGCTTCCTTTCCTACGCCCCCTTCGCGCTGCTGGCCGTCACGGCCATTCCCGCGCTGGTCCTCAACGCCGCCCGTGCGGAGGAGGAGCCGCAGGGCACCGGCCTCAATCAGGATGCCGCCTGGCTCAACCAGCAGCAGGCTGCGCTGGCCGCGCTCAAGGCGGAAGATGGCTGGAGCTGGATGGAAGGCGGGCTGATGTGGCGCCGGGTGAAGGGCGATGGCAGCGGCCAGCATCCCACCCTGCGCGATGTGGTGCGCATCCATTATCGCGGCACTCTGGCCGATGGTACGGAGTTTGACAGTTCCTATGCCTCGGGCGGCCCGGCCACTTTCCCCCTGCGCGGGCTGATCCCGGCGTGGCAGATGGCCGTGCCGCAGATGGGCGTGGGCGATACGATCGAGATCGCGGTGCCCGCCGATCTGGGCTATGGCCCGCGCGGCGGCGGCCCGATCCCCGGCGGGGCGACCCTGTTCTTCACGATCGAGCTGCTGGGCATCATCGGCAAGTAAGGGCCCCGCGCGGCGCATCAGTTCATCCATCGTTCAGCGTCCGGGGCAAAGGAAACGCGCGCTGGAGCAAGGCATAACAGGGGTTCGCGATGCGCAGAAATCTGGCAGTTCTCACCTTGGCCCTCGTGCTGTTCGCGCCAGTCGCGGTGCAGGCGCAGGGCGTCGAATATGGCGGCGATCCCTCGCGGATCGAGCGTGGACGGTCCGGCCCCAAGCGGGCGGAGCCGATTGCCCGCAAGAAGTTCGACCAGGCGGTGGAAAAGATCTTCCGCGCAGGCGATACAGATCGTGACGGGACCATTACCCTTGCCGAATTCAACGCCGCGATCGAAGCCCGCAAGGCGGCGGTGATAGCGCAGCGCTTCGCCGCCATCGATACGGACCGCAACCGCCAGATCAGCGCCGAGGAATTCGCCGCATGGCAGCATTCGCTCGGCTCGGTCGTGCTGGCGGATGGCGGCGGCAGCGCGGCCGCGCAGGGCGGCGGCATCGTGGCCGAACAATTGCCGCTCGATCTCGGCAACGGGCGCGAGGCCGAAGTGTTCGAGGATATCATCGCCCCGCTCAGCGCCACGCTGATCGTGGAGGCCAACAGCAATTACGATGGCGGCACTTCGCTGGAAGAACTGCTCGCCTATCAGGGCGCCCGGTTCGAGAAGGCCGATGCCAACAAGGATGGATGGCTGGTGCCGGAAGAGATCATCGCCCTGCGCGAAGCCCAGGGCAAGCGCGAGCCGCGCGGCCCCAATCTGATCGGTGGACCGGGCGGCCCCGGCGGCCCGCCGCCTCCGCCTCCGGGCAACTGAAGCAGGACAATTTCCGCCATTGCGAGCGGCACCGTTTTCAGGGCGGCGCCGCAACTCCGCCGCGCGAACAAAGCGGGGTGGATATGTCACCCCGATGTTACACGAAACGGCCCCTGAAACTCGCGGCGTAACCCCCGCGTCAGCCCCGGTTTCAAGCCGTTTTTCAGCCTTTCCCGCGCTCGCCGGTGTGACTTTTCCTTTTGCCGTTTCGTGGAGGCTGTGCGCCTGCCGCGAGGCGGCACTTTGCCCGACGCCCGCCACGCATTCTCCCATCGTCACCCCCGCGCAGATAGGGCCCCAGTAGTGCCTCACGCAAAGCCGCAAAGGCGCGAAGAATACCCGCGCGCTAGCCAGCCGGAACCGCACCCGATCCTCCGGCGGATAGGGGGATATGCGGGTGATGCCATGCGGGGGAGTATGGGCCATAGCCCGCCCCAGATTGCAGAAACGGGGCGTGTAGGAAAATGGTTTGTTGGGGTAGGGGGGAGGAGGGAGCGCCGTATAACGAGTATGGGGCGCTGATGTAGCGCGTGCACTTCTTGATTGCGGATGTAGGCAGCGCGGATCGATGGGAGAGATTTGAGCCGCGCTTGTGCTTCACAAGGTTCAGATGAGGACTGATCCTGATATCTTCCGACCCCAATGTGCCTGATGATGTTGCCTATGACGGCGAGATGACCATCATCTGCCGCGGGGTCTCGGTGTGGCGTAGATGCCTTAGAATTTGGGATGGGGACGAATGGTATTTAGGCTCAACTTTGGACAGAACGGGGAAGCAGTTGCCTTCCCAGATTTCGCCGCACTGAAGCAGTCCCTAGCGGACGATGCGATGCGCTGGCTGCAAATCGGAGAGGAAACGCCCATCAAGCCGATTGGTCGGCGATTAAGCCACCGGCTTCTCCTTCTCCGTTCGCAAATCCCCGAATTCGTTGAACTCGAAGATCAAACGAAAGCAGAGGCGCATGTCGCATCCATGGCGCGGGAGCTAAAGGCCATACCTTTTGATTCTCGGATTGGTGAGGACATCAGATTGGCAGTTTCAAATGGCCAAACTGAACTCGCGTTCAAATTGGCGG
This sequence comes from uncultured Caenibius sp., assembly GCA_963662855.2. Lineage (GTDB taxonomy): Bacteria > Pseudomonadota > Alphaproteobacteria > Sphingomonadales > Sphingomonadaceae > Andeanibacterium. The sequence continues at coordinate 1,568,320 of CAXXWL010000005.1, read as the reverse complement.
AAATCGATCCAAATAAACCGGCCGAAATTAGTTGGGGGAGGGAATGGATGCCCCTTATCGAGCAGGCAGTTAATGGCCTACTGCCTGTAGTATTGCCTGCCGCTCTTCACGATGCGATTCCTGATCCCAAGCGATTCCTTGCCAATGTGCAGACCTTCGCAGAGGATTTGCATTTGCTGAAGCAGCAGCAGGGTGAAATGGCTTCCTCGATGCGCGAGGTTGTCGAAAAGAGCGAAGCTCTCATGCAAGGGATCGAAGAGCGGACCACCAAGTTGCAGGCGGAATGGGAAAATACCCTTGAGGCTTACCGTCAGCAGCTCGAACTTTCCAAAACCTCTGACTTGTGGAGTGCGCGCGCGACCTTGCATCGGACCAACAAAGAGAAACTGGGAGGCAAGGTCGTTTGGGCTGGCGTGTGCACATTTCTCGCCGTTGTTGCCGGAGCATTTTTGTTTTTTCGTGGCGGACCGTTGATCACCGGCAGTGACGATCCCTTCATCGGGACCGTGTTCGGTTCGGCAGGCACACTACTGGTCCTCACTTTGGGCCTTTGGGCAACTCGCGTGTTTGTACGCCTCTATATGACCGAACATCACCTTGCCATTGACGCGGAATCTAGGGCCGCATTGGGCGATACCTATATCAGCCTCACCGCCGATGGCGATGCCGCGCAGGATGATCGCAAGATCGTGCTGGCAGCACTGTTCCGCCCGGTGAACGACGGCATCGTCAACGATGACGCTTTGCCGCTGGTGTCGCCCGCCGCAATTATGTCATCCTATCTTTCTGGAGATAAGAGTGGAGCCAAGTAATGATTGGGCCTGCGGAATTAGCTGGGAGAGGGCGATGAAGAAAGTATTGAGTCAATTTGAAGTGACGGTTCACAGCAAACAAGGTCGATTCAAGATTCCGGAAACTGTTTGCCGCGACTTGGGCTTGGCGGATGGACAAATTGTCGAAGCGGAACTTGAGGCAGGGAATATTCTGGTTGTAGAGAAATTCCGGCTGACTTCTGGTCATGAGGTTAACCTTGCCCACACGGCTAAGGGGCACAAGCTTTGTACTCCGAACAGGCAGGTGACCATCCGCATCCTTGGCTGATCCCAATGCAATTTTGTCCTCCAACGGGGGCCCTTCGGAGCGTCGCTGATCGCCGTCAAAGACATCGCGCCAATCCCACGTCTGCTTTCGGCCGTTCCGATCATCACTCCGCAATAGCCGCGATTAGGCGCACCCCCACCACCGCTTGACCAACTCCCCCCTTTCCCCTAATGGCCCGCCAACCTTGGAGCGGGGATTCCCTGTTCCGGGCATATCGAGCTGAACATTGGCGGCGTGGTTCCTTCGGGGACGGCCGGCAAAGTAACCCGGCCTTGGGGCCTGGTGGAGCGTTTCGGCCTGACCCTGCCTTTGCAGGGACCTCGTGCCTCGGGCGGTGCAAACCGGCCCGGCATGGCGAGGCAGGTCCTTCACTCTTCACCCGGTTGTAAAGCCGACCTCTCCTGGTCCCGCGTTGGGATCGGAAAACAAGGTGAAGAGAATTCAATGCCTACTATCAACCAGCTGGTCCGCAAGGGCCGCGTGCCGCAGAAGGCCAAGAGCAAGGTTCCTGCGATGGAGCAGAACCCGCAGAAGCGCGGCGTTTGCACTCGCGTCTACACCACGACCCCGAAGAAGCCGAACTCGGCTCTCCGCAAGGTCGCCAAGGTGCGCCTGACGAACCAGCGCGAAGTCATCTCCTACATCCCGGGCGAAGGCCACAACCTGCAGGAACACTCGGTTGTGCTGATCCGCGGCGGCCGCGTGCGCGACCTTCCCGGCGTGCGCTACCACGTGCTGCGCGGCGTTCTCGATACGCAGGGCGTGAAGGACCGCAAGCAGAGCCGTTCGAAGTACGGCGCCAAGCGTCCGAAGTAAGGCTCCGCTGCGAGTTTGGATTGAGGGCCGGCGCGCCGCCTGACGGAAGCGCCGCCCAGACAAGAAGGAATTACCGATGTCACGTCGTCGTCGTCCCGAGAAGCGGGAAATCCTGCCCGATCCCAAGTTTGGGGATGTGGTGCTTTCGAAGTTCATGAACAACCTGATGTATGACGGCAAGAAATCTGCCGCCGAAAAGATCGTCTATGGCGCTCTCGAGACTGTCGAGACCAAGGCCAAGACCGATCCGGTGCAGGTGTTCCATGACGCCCTCAACAATGTGAAGCCGGCCATCGAAGTGCGTTCGCGCCGCGTTGGCGGTGCGACCTATCAGGTCCCCGTCGAAGTGCGCCCCGAGCGTTCGCAGGCCCTGGCGATCCGCTGGCTGATCAGTGCCGCGCGCGGTCGTGCGGAAACCACCATGGCCGCCCGCCTTTCGGGCGAGCTGATGGATGCGGCGAACAATCGCGGCAATGCGGTCAAGAAGCGGGAAGATACTCACCGCATGGCCGACGCCAACCGCGCGTTCAGCCACTACCGCTGGTAAGCGGCGGGCCGGGAAGGGCACGCTGCGGCGTGTCTTTTGCCGGTCACAATCGTTACTATATGGGGCGAGGGCCGGCATGGGCCGGCCTGACCTCCGAAAGGCCTTAAGGAAACCACCATGGCACGCAGCCATCCGATCGACCGCTACCGCAATTTCGGTATCATGGCGCATATCGACGCCGGCAAGACCACCACGACCGAGCGGATCCTTTACTACACCGGCAAGTCCTACAAGATCGGCGAAGTGCACGATGGCGCCGCCACCATGGACTGGATGGAGCAGGAACAGGAGCGCGGCATCACCATCACGTCGGCCGCGACGACCTGCTTCTGGAAGGCCGAGGAGGGCAATGGCCCCGAACACCGCCTGAACATCATCGACACCCCGGGCCACGTGGACTTCACCATCGAGGTGGAACGTTCGCTGCGCGTGCTCGACGGCGCGGTCGCCGCCTTTGACGGCGTGGCCGGCGTTGAGCCCCAGTCCGAAACCGTGTGGCGTCAGGCCGAGAAGTACGGCGTGCCCCGCATGTGCTATATCAACAAGCTCGATCGCACCGGCGCGGATTTCTATTACTGCGTGCAGACCATCATCGACCGCCTCGGCGCGGTTCCGCTGGTGCTCTATCTCCCGATCGGCGCGGAAGGCGGCTTCAAGGGCCTGGTCGATCTGGTGAACAACCGCGCGATCATCTGGAAGGACGAGAGCCTGGGCGCCGAGTTCTTCTATGAAGAGATCCCGGCCGATCTGGCCGACAAGGCTGCCGAATATCGCGAAAAGCTGGTCGAACTCGCCGTCGAACAGGACGATGCGGCGACCGAAGCCTATCTCGAAGGCACCGAGCCCGACGTGGCCCAGCTCAAGGCGCTGATCCGCAAGGGTACGCTGGAGCATGCCTTCGTTCCGGTGCTGTGCGGCTCCTCCTTCAAGAACAAGGGCGTGCAGACGCTGCTCGACGCCGTTGTCGACTATCTGCCGAGCCCGATCGACGTTCCGGCGATCAAGGGCGTGAAGCCCGGTTCGGACGAAGAAGACAGCCGTCCCTCGAGCGACGAAGCCCCCTTCAGCGCGCTGGCGTTCAAGATCATGAACGACCCGTTCGTGGGCTCGCTGACCTTCGCCCGCATCTATTCGGGCAAGCTCAGCAAGGGTTCGTACCTCAACTCCGTCAAGGAGAAGGACGAGAAGATCGGCCGCATGCTGCTGATGCACTCGAACAATCGCGAGGACATCGACGAGGCTTTCGCGGGCGACATCGTCGCGCTGGCCGGTCTCAAGGAGACCACCACCGGCGATACGCTGTGCGCCAAGAGCGCGCCGATCATTCTCGAGCGCATGGAATTCCCCGAGCCGGTGATCGAACTGTCGGTGGAACCGAAGACCAAGGCCGACCAGGAAAAGATGGGCATCGCCCTCAACCGCCTGGCTGCCGAGGATCCCTCGTTCCGCGTGTCGACCGATCATGAATCGGGCCAGACCATCATCAAGGGGATGGGCGAACTCCACCTCGAAATCCTGGTCGATCGCATGCGCCGCGAATTCAAGGTCGAGGCCAATGTCGGTGCGCCGCAGGTGGCCTACCGCGAATCGCTCTCGAAGCCGGTGGATGTCGACTTCACGCACAAGAAGCAGTCGGGCGGTACCGGCCAGTTCGGCCGCGTGAAGGTCAAGGTCGCTCCGGGCGAACGCGGTGCGGGCATCACCTTCATCGACGAGATCAAGGGCGGCAACATTCCGCGCGAATACATCCCCTCGATCGAGAAGGGCATGCGCGAGCAGGCAGCCAGCGGCTACCTGATCGGCTTCCCGATCATCGACTTCGAAATCCGCCTGTATGACGGTGCGTATCATGACGTCGACTCCTCGACGATCGCGTTCGAAATCGCCGGCCGCGGCGCGATGCGCGAAGTGGCGGAACGGTCGGGCATCAAGCTGCTCGAACCGGTGATGAAGGTGGAAGTGGTAACTCCGGAAGAATTCATGGGCGACGTGATCGGCGACATGAACTCCCGTCGTGGCCAGATCCAGGGCACCGACAGCCGCGGTAATGCCCAGGTTGTGGAGGCCTTTGTGCCGCTCGCCAACATGTTCGGCTACGTCAACGAACTGCGCTCGTTCACCCAGGGCCGCGCCCAGTACACGATGCAGTTCTCTCACTATGACGAAGTGCCCGCCAATGTGGCGGCCGAAGTCAAGGAGAAGCTTGCCTAACGGCGAGCGACCGTTTAGGGGCGGCGCCTGATTCAGCGGGCGCCGATCTCCCGCATTGATCGAATTTTGAGAAAATAGAGGTTTACACAAATGGCTAAGGCAAAATTTGAGCGGACCAAGCCGCACTGCAACATCGGCACCATCGGTCACGTTGACCATGGTAAGACCACGCTGACCGCTGCAATCACCAAGGTTCTCGGCGCCCCCGTCGATTTCGCAAACATCGACAAGGCTCCCGAAGAGCGCGAGCGTGGTATCACCATCTCGACCGCTCACGTGGAATATGAAACCGATGCGCGCCACTATGCGCACGTCGACTGCCCGGGCCACGCTGACTATGTGAAGAACATGATCACCGGTGCCGCCCAGATGGACGGCGCGATCCTGGTGGTGAACGCTGCTGACGGCCCGATGCCGCAGACCCGCGAGCACATCCTGCTCGCCCGTCAGGTCGGCGTGCCGGCTCTGGTCGTGTACATGAACAAGGTCGACCAGGTGGACGACGAAGAGCTGCTCGAGCTGGTCGAACTCGAAGTTCGCGAACTGCTCTCCAGCTACGACTTCCCGGGCGACGATATTCCGATCGTCAAGGGTTCGGCTCTGGCCGCTCTCGAAGGCCGTGATCCGGAAATCGGCGAAAAGTCGATCCTCGAGCTGATGAAGGCCGTCGACGACTACATCCCGCAGCCGGATCGTCCGGTCGACAAGCCGTTCCTCATGCCGATCGAAGACGTGTTCTCGATCTCGGGCCGCGGCACCGTGGTGACCGGCCGTATCGAAACCGGCATCGTGAATGTGGGCGACGAAGTCGAAATCGTCGGCATCAAGGACACCCAGAAGACCACCGTGACCGGCGTGGAGATGTTCCGCAAGCTGCTCGATCGCGGCGAAGCTGGCGACAACGTCGGTGCGCTGATTCGCGGCATCGCCCGTGAGTCGGTGGAGCGTGGCCAGGTCCTCGCCAAGCCGGGCACCGTTAACCCGCACACCGAATTCAGCGCCGAAGTCTACGTGCTGTCGAAGGACGAAGGTGGCCGTCACACGCCGTTCTTCGCCAACTACCGCCCGCAGTTCTACTTCCGCACCACCGACGTGACCGGTGAAGTGATCCTCCCCGAGGGCACCGAGATGGTCATGCCGGGCGACAACGTGACGATCGGCGTGAAGCTGATTGCTCCGATCGCGATGGATGAAGGTCTTCGCTTCGCAATTCGCGAAGGCGGCCGCACCGTCGGTTCGGGGGTTGTCAGCAAGATCACGAAGTAATATAGGCGCGCGACCCGCGGGGGATTCGTCCCCTGCGGGTCCGGTTTTTTCGCCTGTATTGGCATTGGGGGCCGCCCCTTCCCGAGAATTCGGTGAGGCGGGGCGGTTCTTTGTTTTTTGGTGGCTCTCGGGCTGCCTTGGCTCTTTCGCATCGGTAGTTGGAAATGGAAGCTCAGAATATTCGCATTCGCCTGAAGGCGTTTGACCATCGCGTTCTCGATCAGGCGACTGGCGAGATTGCGGAAACCGCCCGCCGTACCGGCGCGCTGATCCGGGGCCCCATTCCGCTTCCTACGCGTATCGAAAAGTTCACCGTGAACCGCGGTCCGCACATCGACAAGAAGTCGCGTGAGCAGTTTGAGGTTCGCACCTACAAGAGACTGCTGGACATTGTGCAGCCGAACGCCCAGACGGTCGACGCGCTCATGAAGCTGGATCTTGCAGCTGGTGTGAATGTCGAGATCAAGCTCGCCTAAGCGGGTTTGATCGGGCCCTTCGCGAAAGCGGGGGCAGGCCGGTTCTCCGGCAAGTTTTCGGCCTTCGGGCCACATCCTATCCGGACCCGGATTTTCGGGCCGGTCCGCGGGAAGTTCCCGCGCAGACATTGGGATACCGCCGGGTCATCGATCCGGGCTGCGTCCCCCGTCTTGCTCTCCCTGAGGTCTCGGACCCGGGGGGGGGCGCTCAGCCCGGACGGGGCGATGCATCACAATTAGGGCTGGCAAGCACCTGGAATGGGTCCAGGTGCCTCTGTTTTAGGAGATTGATCATGCGCACTGGCGTGATCGCTAAGAAAGTCGGGATGACCCGCCTGTTCCAGGAGGATGGACGTCACGTTCCCGTGACCGTTCTCGCCCTGGAAGACTGCCAGGTGGTTTCGGTCCGTACCCAGGAGAATGACGGTTATACCGCGCTCCAGGTCGGTTCGGGTGAAGCCAAGCAGAAGAACGTTGCCAAGCCGCAGCGTGAACATTTCGCCAAGGCTGAAGTGTCGCTGAAGATGAAGGTCGCGGAATTCCGCGTTGCCGACGATGCGGTGCTGGAAGTCGGTTCGACGATCGCTGCCTCGCACTTCGTGCCGGGCCAGCTGGTCGACATCACCGGCCACACGCAGGGCAAGGGCTTCGCCGGCGCCATGAAGCGCTGGGGTTTCGGCGGTATGCGCGCCACTCACGGCGTTTCCATCAGCCACCGTGCTCACGGTTCGACCGGCAATCGCCAGGATCCGGGCCGCGTGTTCAAGGGCAAGAAGATGGCCGGCCACATGGGCGACCGTCAGCGCACTCAGCAGAACCTCGAAATCGTCCGCACGGATGACGAGCGTGGCCTGATCTTCGTGAAGGGCTCGGTCCCGGGTTCGAAGAACGCCTGGTTGCTGGTTCGCGATTCCGTGAAGGTTTCGCGCCATGCCGAGGCTCCCTATCCCGCCGGGCTGAAGAGCGCGGCAAACAGCAATGACACGGCACCTGCCGACACGCCGGCCGAACAGGCTGTCGCGGTCGAAGCGGCCGATGGCCAGGAGGGCTAAGTCGTGAAGGTGAAGCTTTCCAACCTCGACGGTTCGGTCGCCAAGGGCGAAGTCGAACTGAACGATGCAGTGTTCGGCCTCGAGCCGCGCGCCGACATCCTCCACCGCGTTGTCACCTGGCAGCTCGAGAATCGCCGCGGCATTGCCCGTGCGACCCGCGAGCGTTCGGACGTTGCCCGTACCGGCAAGAAGTTCGGTCGCCAGAAGGGCGGCGGTACCGCTCGTCACGGCGATCGCAAGGCGCCGGTGTTCATTGGCGGCGGCAAGGCACATGGTGCGCGTCGTCGTGAATTCGACATTTCGCTGAACAAGAAGATCCGTGCGCTGGGCCTCAAGATGGCTCTCTCGGCCAAGGCGAAGAACGGCCTCGTTGTCGTTGACAGCCTGGAACTGACGGATGCCAAGACCAAGGCTCTGGCCGGTCAGCTCGCCAAGGCGGGTTGGGGCGGCAAGGTCCTGGTTATCGACGGTGAGAGCGTGAACGACAATTTCGCGCGCGCCGCCGGCAACCTGAAGGGCATCAACGTCCTCCCCGCCATCGGCGCCAATGTCTATGACATCCTGAAGCATGACACGCTGGTGCTGACCCGCGCGGCGGTCGAAAAACTGGAGGCGCGGTTCAATGGCTAAGAAGCAGGACGTGGACGTTCGTCATTACGACGTGATCCTTTCGCCCCACATCACCGAGAAGTCGACGCTGCTGTCGGAAAACAACGCAGTCGTCTTCAAGGTCGCTGACAGCGCTACCAAGCCGCAGATCAAGGAAGCGGTCGAGGCACTGTTCAACACCAAGGTGAAGGCAGTGAATACGATCGTCCAGAAGGGCAAGACGAAGCGCTGGAAGGGCAAGGCCTACAAGCGCTCCGACGTGAAGAAGGCGATCGTGACCCTGGCCGCCGGCCAGGAACCCATCGACGTCACCAGCGGCATCTGAGGCTAGAAGACAATGGCACTCAAGAACTACAAGCCGACTAGCCCCGCGCGTCGCGGCCTCGTGCTGGTCGACCGTTCGGGCCTGTACAAGGGCAAGCCGGTCAAGGCTCTCACCGAAGGCAAGTCCAAGACGGGCGGCCGCAACAACAAGGGCCACGTGACTTCGCGCGGCATTGGTGGCGGTCACAAGCAGAAGTACCGCTTCGTGGACTTCAAGCGCCGCAAGTGGGACATGCCCGCAACCGTGGAACGGATCGAATATGACCCCAACCGCACCGCGTTCATCGCGCTGCTCAAGTATGAGGATGGCGAACTCGCCTATATCCTCGCACCGCAGCGCGTGGCCGTTGGCGATCAGGTGATCGCCGGCGAGAAGACCGACGTGAAGCCGGGCAACGCAATGCTGCTCAGCCAGATGCCGGTCGGCACCATCTGCCACAATGTGGAGATGAAGCCGGGCAAGGGCGGGCAGATCGCCCGTTCGGCAGGCACCTATGTGCAGCTCGTCGGTCGTGACCGCGGTCTGGTGATCGTTCGCCTGAACTCGGGTGAACAGCGCTATCTGCGTGGCGATTGCATGGGTACGGTTGGCGCGGTTTCGAACCCCGACAACTCCAACCAGACGCTGGCCAAGGCCGGTCGTGGCCGTTGGATGGGCAAGCGCCCGCTGACCCGCGGTGTCGCCAAGAACCCGGTCGACCACCCGCATGGTGGTGGTGAAGGCCGCACCTCGGGTGGCCGTCATCCGGTTACCCCGTGGGGCAAGCCGACCAAGGGCGCCCGTACCCGCCATAACAAGGCGACGGACAAGATGATCATCCGTTCGCGTCACGCGAAGAAGAAGAGGTAAGCGCCATGGCTCGTTCCGTCTGGAAAGGCCCGTTCGTCGACCTGCATCTGCTGAAGAAGGCAGAAGACGCGCAGGAACAGGGCACCCGTGCGGGTGTGATCAAGACCTGGTCGCGCCGCTCGACGATCCTGCCGCAGTTCGTTGGCCTGACGTTCAACGTCTACAACGGCCAGAAGTTCATCCCCGTCTCGGTCAACGAGGAAATGGTCGGCCACAAGCTTGGTGAATTCGCGCCCACGCGCAACTTCCCGGGCCACGCTGCCGACAAGAAGGGTAAGCGCTAATGGGCAAGCAGAAAGCTCCCCGCCGCGTCGGTGACAAGGAAGCGCTCTCGGTCGGCACCACCATTCGTGGTTCCGCCCAGAAGCTCAACCTGGTCGCCGGTCTGATCCGCGGCAAGAAGGCCGAAGAGGCCCTCAACATCCTGACCTTCTCCAAGCGGGCGATGGCACAGGACGCGAAGAAGGTGCTCGCCTCGGCGATCGCCAATGCCGAGAACAACCACAATCTCGACGTCGACGCTCTGGTCGTCGCCGAAGCGAGCGTGGGCAAGTCGGTCACCATGAAGCGGTTCCATACGCGGGGCCGTGGCAAGTCCACGCGCATCCTGAAGCCGTTCAGCCGTCTGCGCATCGTCGTTCGCGAAGTCGAGGAGGCCTGATCATGGGTCACAAGAGCAATCCCATTGGCCTGCGCCTGCAGATCAACCGCACCTGGGACAGCCGCTGGTACGCCGAAGGGCGCGACTATGCCAAGCTGCTCGAGGAAGACATCAAGATCCGCAAGTTCGTGGTGGAGACCCTGCCGCAGGCAGCGATCTCCAAGATCGTGATCGAGCGTCCGGCCAAGTTGTGCCGCGTTTCCATCTACGCTGCACGCCCCGGCGTGATCATCGGCAAGAAGGGTGCGGACATCGAGAAGCTGCGCACCAAGCTGTCGAAGATGACTGCCAGCGAAGTGAAGCTGAACATCGTCGAGATCCGCAAGCCCGAAATCGACGCCAAGCTCGTCGCTCAGGGCATCGCCGATCAGCTGATTCGCCGCGTGGCTTTCCGCCGTGCGATGAAGCGCGCGATGCAGTCGGCCATGCGCCTGGGTGCCGAAGGCATCAAGGTGATGTGCGGCGGCCGTCTCGGCGGCGCCGAAATCGCCCGTGTCGAGCAGTATCGTGAAGGCCGCGTGCCGCTTCACACGCTGCGCGCCAATGTCGATTATGCCGAAGCCGAAGCGCTGACCGCATATGGCATCATCGGTATCAAGTGCTGGATCTTCAAGGGTGAGATCTTCGCCCACGATCCGATGGCGCAGGACCGCCTCATGATGGAAGCCCAGACCTCTGGCGTCCGTCCGGCTCGTTGATCGGGAAGCTGAGTAAAGACAATGCTGCAACCGAAGAAAACCAAGTTCCGCAAGGCATTCAAGGGCCGCATCAAGGGTGATGCCAAGGGTGGTTCGAGCCTGAACTTCGGCTCTTACGGCCTGAAGGCCCTTGAGCCGGAACGGATCACCGCTCGCCAGATCGAAGCGGCTCGCCGCGCGATCACGCGTCACATCAAGCGCCAGGGTCGTCTCTGGATCCGCATCTTCCCGGATGTGCCGGTTTCCAAGAAGCCTGCCGAAGTCCGTCAGGGTAAGGGCAAGGGTTCGATCGAATATTGGGCAGCTCGCGTAAAGCCGGGCCGCATCCTGTTCGAACTGGATGGCGTTGCCGGCCCGCTCGCCGCGGAGGCTTTCAGCCGCGCCGCGATGAAGCTGCCGATCAAGACCAAGGTCGTTGCCCGTCTGGGCGACACCTCGCACCTGGAGGGCTAAGCGATGAACAAGATCGAGGATCTCCGCGCCAAGACCGACGACCAGCTGACCGCTGACCTCGTCGAACTCAAGCGTGAGCAGTTCAATCTGCGTTTCCAGGCCGCGACCAACCAGCTCGAGCGTCCCGCCCGGGTGAAGGAAGTCCGCCGCGATATCGCGCGCATCAAGACGCTGCAGAGCGAACGCGCTGCGGCAGCCAAGGCCTGAGGAGTTAGACGATGCCGAAGCGTATCCTTATCGGGACCGTCGTCTCCGACAAGACCGACAAGACCATCACGGTGAAGGTCGAGCGCAAGGTGAAGCACCCGCTGTACGGGAAGATCATCCGTCGCTCGAAGAAGTACCATGCCCATGACGAGGACAATTCCTTCAAGGTCGGTGAGACCGTGCGGATCGAAGAGACCCGCCCGATTTCGAAGACCAAGAGCTGGAAGGTCCTGGACCGGGTGACGGCGGGCAAGGGTGAGGCTCTCGAAGCCAATCTCGAAGCCGAAGCGTAAGAATTTGGAACTGCCGGACTGGTTCCGGCAAGCCGATTGAGAAGGAACCGGATCGATGATCCAGATGCAATCCAATCTCGACGTCGCGGATAACAGCGGCGCGAAGCGCGTCCAGTGCATCAAGGTGCTGGGCGGCTCCAAGCGCCGTACCGCTGGCGTCGGCGACGTGATCGTCGTCTCCATCAAGGAGGCGCAGCCGCGTGCCCGCGTGAAGAAGGGTGACGTTCACCGCGCCGTGATCGTGCGTACCCGCAAGGACGTTCGCCGTCCCGACGGCAGCGTGATCCGCTTCGACACCAATGCAGCGGTGCTCGTGAACAAGAACGAGGAGCCGATCGGCACCCGTATCTTCGGCCCCGTGGTGCGCGAACTGCGCGGCAAGGGCTTCATGAAGATCATCTCGCTCGCGCCGGAGGTGCTCTGATGTCCGCGGCCAAGATCAAGAAGGGCGACACTGTCGTCATCCGCTCGGGCAAGGACAAGGGCCGCACCGGCACTGTCACCAAGGTCCTGCCGCAGGACGGCAAGGTCGTGGTGCAGGGCGTGAACGTGGCTGCCCGTCACCGCAAGCCTTCGCAGACCAACCCGCAGGGCGGCATCGATCGTTTCGAAGCTCCGCTCGCGGTTTCCAAGGTTTCGCTGGCCGACCCCAAGTCGGGCCAGGCGACTCGCGTCCGTTTCGAAATGCGTGACGGCAAAAAGGTCCGTGTGGCCGTGAAGTCCGGGGAGGTCATCGATGGCTGACAATTATACCCCTCGCCTCAAGCAGAGCTATGAGGACCAGATCGTCAAGGCGATGACCGAGAAGTTCGGTTATACGAACCGTCTTGAAGTTCCGAAGCTGGAAAAGATCACGCTCAACATGGGCGTTGGCGAAGCCAGCCAGGACAAGAAGAAGGTCCAGACGGCTGCTGAGGAAATGGAACTGATCGCCGGCCAGAAGCCCGTGATCACCAAGGCGAAGAAGTCGATCGCACAGTTCAAGCTGCGCGAAGGCATGCCGATCGGTTGCAAGGTTACCCTGCGCCGCGAACGCATGTACGAATTCCTCGACCGCCTCGTGACCATCGCAATGCCCCGCATCCGCGACTTCCGCGGGCTGAACCCGAAGAGCTTCGACGGGCGCGGCAATTACGCGATGGGCGTGAAAGAGCAGATCATCTTCCCCGAGATCAGCTACGATAGGATCGAGAAGGTGCGTGGTATGGACATCATCGTCACCACCACCGCGAAGACCGACGAAGAAGCCCGCGAGCTTCTGCGTCTGTTCGGTTTCCCTTTCCCTGCCGACCAGCAGGAACAGAAGGAAGCGGCGTGAGCCGCTGATAGAGAGAGCTTAAGTCCATGGCGAAACTGAGTTCCGTGAACAAGAACGAGCGGCGCAAGAAGCTCGTCAAGAAGTATGCAGCTAAGTACGCGAAGCTGAAGGCCGTTGCCAACAATGAGACGCTCGACGAAACCGAGCGCCTTGTGGCTCGCCTGAAGCTGGCGGAAATCCCGCGCAACGCGAATCCTACCCGCGTTCGTAATCGCTGCGCCACCACCGGCCGTCCGCGCGGCTATTATCGCAAGTTCGGCCTCTGCCGCATCGAGCTTCGGGACCTGGCCAACAAGGGCCTGATCCCGGGCGTGACGAAGTCGAGCTGGTAAGGATCCGCAAATGGCTATGACCGATCCCCTGGGTGATATGCTCACCCGCATCCGCAACGGCCAGCAGGCGAAGAAGGATTCCGTCCTTTCGCCGGCTTCCAAGCTGCGCGCCAACGTGCTCGAAGTGCTCCGCCGCGAAGGCTACATCCGTGGTTACACGGAAGATGCCACCGGCAAGCACCCGCAGCTGCGGATTGAACTGAAGTATTTCGAAGGCGAACCTGCGATCAAGCATGTCGCCCGCGTGTCCAAGCCGGGCCGCCGCGTTTATTCGGGTTCCAGGGAACTGCCGAATGTCCGCAACGGTCTTGGCATCACTATCGTCTCGACGCCCAAGGGCGTGCTCTCGGATGCCGAAGCACGCGCTCAGAACGTCGGCGGCGAAGTACTGGCGGAGGTGTTCTGATGAGCCGCATCGGCAAGGTGCCGGTGACGATCCCCAGTGGCGTCACCGCCGACATCCAGGACGGCATTCTCACCGTGAAGGGCCCCAAGGGCACGCTCACGCTGGGTCTGGCTGACGATGTCACTTATGAGCTTCAGGACGGCACCATCTCGGTCCGTCCGGCCAATGACAGCAAGCGCGCCCGCTCCTTCTGGGGCATGCAGCGCACGCTGGTGGCCAACCTCGTCTCGGGCGTGACCGAAGGCTACACCAAGGTGCTTGAAATCACCGGTGTCGGCTATCGTGCGCAGGCCCAGGGTGCGAAGCTGAAGCTCCAGCTTGGCTATAGCCACGACGTCGATCTCGACGTGCCGGAAGGCCTGGAAGTGAAAACCCCGGATCAGACCACGGTCGAGATCAATGGGATCGATAAGCAGAAGGTCGGCCAGTTCGCGGCCGAAGTTCGCCGCTGGCGCAAGCCTGAACCCTACAAGGGCAAGGGTATCAAGTACCGCGGCGAATACATCTTCCGCAAGGAAGGGAAGAAGAAGTAAGATGGCCAAGCTCTCCCTTTTCGAACGCCGCCGGCGCCGTGTGCGCACCGCGCTCAAGAGCCGTGCGGGTGGTCGTCCGCGTCTGTCGGTGCATCGCACCGGCCGTCACATCTACGCGCAGATCATCGATGATGCTGTCGGCCGCACCGTGGCCGCCGCATCGACCCTGGGGATCAAGTCCTCCGGTGCGAATGTCGATGCTGCCGTGCAGGTGGGCAAGGACATCGCCGATGCCGCCAAGAAGGCCGGCGTGACTTCCGTCGTGTTCGATCGCGGCGGCTTCCTGTTCCATGGCCGCGTCAAGGCGCTGGCTGACGCCGCGCGCGAAGGCGGGCTGGAGTTCTGATGATGGCTGACGAGATCAACAACGAACAGACCCCTGAAACCCAGGGTTCGGTGGAAGCTGTGGCTGCACCCGTAGAGGAAACTGCACGCGAAGGCCGTGGTGGCCGTGGCGGCCGTGGCCGCGGCGGTGACCGTGGGGGCGATCGCGGTGGCCGTGGCGGCCGTCGTGACGACCGCCGTGGCGGCCGTGGTGGCGAGGAGGAGACGGGCGAGGAGCTCATCGAGAAGCTCGTCCACATCAACCGCGTCTCCAAGACGGTGAAGGGCGGCAAGCGCTTCGGTTTCGCCGCGCTGGTCGTGGTGGGTGACGGCAAGGGCCGCGTCGGCTTCGGCCATGGCAAGGCTCGCGAAGTGCCGGAAGCCATCACCAAGGCTACTGCCGCTGCCAAGAAGAAGATGGTCCGCATTCCGCTCAAGGAAGGCCGCACCCTCCACCATGACGGCAAGGGCCGTTTCGGTGCAGGCAAGGTCAACCTTCGGTCGGCTCCGGCCGGTACCGGCATCATCGCCGGTGGTCCGATGCGCGCCGTGTTCGAAAGCCTGGGCGTTCATGACGTGGTGACCAAGTCGGTCGGCACTTCGAACCCTTACAACATGATCCGCGCCACTTTCGACGCTCTCGTCAATCAGACTTCGCCGAAGTCGGTTGCCCAGCGTCGCGGCAAGAAGGTCGCCGACCTTCTCGGCCGTGGTGGCTCGAACGAGGTCGAGGCGGAAGCCGAAGCCGCGGCCCTGACGGAGTAAGCACCGATGGCAAAGATCAAGATCAAGCAGATCGGTTCGCCGATCCGCCGGCCCGAAAGCCAGAAGAAGATCCTCATCGGCCTGGGGCTCGGCAAGATGCACCGCGTGGTCGAACTGGAAGACACGCCGGAAGTGCGTGGCGCCATCGCCAAGCTTCCGCACATGGTGGAAGTGGTCGGCTGATCACTCGCTTCCGATACGGATAAGGAAAACCCCGGCCATCGTGCCGGGGTTTTTCGTTGGCGTGGCGATCACGGCGGAGCTAAGGGCGCGCAATGGAAGGCAGGGGTGCGGCGCAGGGAACGGGCAGGGCGGAGAGGGCGGCGGCAAACCGGCCTTATCTTTCGCTTGTCGATGGCGTGCGGGGAATCGCAGCGCTATCGGTGCTGTTCTACCACTATGTCCATTTCTTCATGTCCGGTCCCGACCGGCGCAAAATCCCGGGCTATCTCGATCTCTTTCCTTCGCGGGACGTGCTCTGGTCGGCCTATGAGTGGGGTTATTTCGCGGTCCAGGTATTCTGGCTGATCTCGGGTTTCGTCTTCGCCCATGTCTATTACGGGCACCGCGTGGGCACGCGCAGCTTCGTGGTGAACCGCATCGCGCGGCTCTATCCGTTGCATATTCTTACATTGCTGGTGGTTACTGCGCTGCAATTCGTCGCGCTGCACAGGCTTGGCTACACGCCGATCTACGGCAAGTTCGACTGGCAGCACTTCGTCGCGCAATTGTTCATGGCCTCTGACTGGATTCGTACGGGCCTGTCGTTCAACGGACCTGTCTGGTCGGTCTCGGTCGAGATCGCGATCTACGGGGTCTTCTGGGTCACACGCGGGCTTGCGCGCCGCTTCGGCGCCTTTTTCACCTTGGCTCTGGCGCTGGCTTTCACATACGCCGACCATGAATGGGGTGCCAAGTCGGGGGTGTTTTCCTGCGGCTCCTACTTCTTTGCCGGCTGCACCCTGTCGATCCTGCGCGAGGGACGGTTGGGCAAGGGCTGGCTGCTCGGCGTGCTGGTGGCGTTGCTGGCGGCAGTGGGCCTTGCCGCCACGCTCCATTGGGGAGCCTGGGGATGGCGCATGTTCGGCATTACGGGGATGTTCGGCGCGCTCTTCCTGCTGCTGGCGGAGTGGCAGAGCAGGGCACCTGCCTGGCTTGACCGGAGCTGCGAGTGGCTGGGCGAGAACACCTATGGCGTCTATCTCTGGCACTTTCCGATCCAGCTGGCCATGATGCTGGTCCTGATGCCCGCGGTCAGAACACAGGACATCGCGCAGAACGGGTGGTTCCTGGCGCTGTTCTTCGTGCTGGCGGTCGCCATGGCGCGGGTCAGCTACGTCTGGTTCGAACGTCCTATGCGCGACTGGCTGCGCGAACGCCTCGGTGGATCGCGCCATGTGGCGAAGGTCGTAGCAGGGGCTGCAGCCAAAGGGGGGTGACAAGCCGCCCCCGGGCCGCTAAGGGCCCGCCTTTCCATTCAGCGCGAACAAAGCGAAAGCGAGTGCATATTATGAAACTGAACGAAATCCGCGACAATGCCGGCGCCCGCAAGGGTCGGATGCGTATCGGCCGTGGCATCGGCTCCGGCAAGGGCAAGACCGGTGGGCGCGGCCAGAAGGGTGCCAAGGCACGGTCCGGCGTTTCGATCGCCGGGTTCGAAGGCGGCCAGATGCCGCTGCACATGCGCATCCCGAAGCGCGGCTTCAACAATCCGTTCGGCAAGGATTATTCCGAAGTGAACCTGGGCATGGTCCAGAAGTTCATCGATGCCGGCAAGCTGGACATCAGCGGCACGATCGATCAGGCGGCCCTCAAGGCTGCCGGTCTTGCCCGCGGCGGCAAGGACGGCGTGCGCCTGCTGGGCAAGGGCGAACTGACCGCCAAGGTCAAGTTCCAGGTCGCCGGCGCCAGCAAGGGTGCGGTTGCCGCGGTTGAAAAGGCCGGCGGTTCTGTGGAACTGCTCGCTGCTGCTGCACCGGCTGCCGAAGCTGCCGAATAATTCGGGGAATCGTCCGGGCGGGGGTGTTCGCATCTCCGCCCGGTCCCTATATGGGCTTCAGCTGATAGGAAGGGGGAGTATCGGCCCGAGCCGTTACGCCCCTAATAAAGGTTAAGCGTTCCCATGGCATCACGCGCCGACAATATTGCGAGCAATCTGAATCTCGCCAACTTCTCCAAGGCGACAGAGCTCAAGCAGCGCATCTGGTTCACGATCGGCGCGCTGATCGTTTTCCGTTTCCTGAGCTTCGTTCCGCTGCCGGGTGTCAATCCGCTGATCCTTGAGGATCTCTATTCGCAGACCCGCGGCGGCATTCTCGACCTGTTCAATACTTTCTCGGGCGGCAGCCTTGAGCGCATGAGTCTCATCGCGCTCGGCATCATGCCCTACATCACGGCGTCGATCGTGGTGCAGCTCGCGGCCTCGCTTCATCCCGCCCTGGCGGCGATCAAGAAGGAAGGCGAAAGCGGGCGCAAGAAGCTCAACCAATATACTCGCTATGGCGCAGTGTTCCTCACGGCGATTCAGGGCTGGTTCCTCGCATCGGGACTGGAGAGCTACGGCGCGCAGAGCGGCCTTCAGGCCGTGGTCGAGCCGGGGGTCACCTTCCGCATAGTGGCGGTGATCAGCCTGATCGGCGGCACCATGTTCCTGCTGTGGCTGGGCGAGCAGATCACCTCGCGCGGGATCGGCAATGGCGTGTCGCTGATCATCATGGCCGGCATCGTCGCCCAGTTCCCGACCTTCACCACCAACATGTTCGAAGGCGGCCGTTCGGGCTCGATCAGCCCCTTCGTGATCGTCGGCTTCATTGCCATGGTCGTGCTGCTGGTGCTGCTGATCTGCTTCATGGAGCGGGCACAGCGGCGATTGCTGATCCAATATCCCAAGCGGGCGTCCCAGCACGGCATGATGCAGGCTGACCGCAGCCATTTGCCGCTCAAGCTGAACACCGCTGGTGTGATTCCTCCGATCTTCGCGAGCTCGCTGCTGTTGCTTCCGCTCACCATCAGCCAGTTCGCCGGCAATTCGGTGAGCACCGACAGCACGCTGGGCGGAGTGATCGTGACGCTGAACCAATATCTGCAGCATGGCCAGCCGCTCTACATGACGCTCTATGCGGTCGGTATCGTCTTCTTCTGCTTCTTCTACACCGCCGTGGTGTTCAATCCGGAAGAGACGGCTGACAATCTCAAGAAGAATGGCGGCTTCATCCCCGGCATCCGTCCGGGCAAGAACACCGCCACCTATCTGGACTATGTGCTGACGCGCATCACTGTGATCGGGGCGATTTACCTCACCGTAGTGTGCTGTCTTCCCGAATACATGATCGCGCAGACAGGCGTTCCGCTGTTCCTTGGCGGCACCAGCCTGCTGATCGTGGTGAACGTGACTGTGGATACTATCACCCAAATCCAGTCGCACCTTCTGGCGCACCAATATGGTGACCTTATCAAGAAGGCGAAGCTGAAAGGGCGGATGCGCTGATCGGCGGGCGGGCCGCAAGGTCCGCCAACGCCGCGCCGCCATGGATTAACGGGGAGGGCTAATGAATATCATCCTTCTGGGGCCGCCGGGAGCAGGCAAGGGCACGCAGGCCAAGCGCCTGGTAGAACGCCACGGCATGCGCCAGCTTTCGACCGGAGACATGCTGCGTGCCGCCGTGAAGGCGGAAACGCCCACCGGCCTGCGCGTCAAGGCGGTAATGGAAGCGGGCGAGCTGGTTTCCGACGAGATCGTCTCCGCGCTGATTTCCGACGAACTCGAAGTCATGGGCAAGAGCACCGGCGCGATCTTCGATGGCTATCCGCGCACGGCCGAGCAGGCTCATGCGCTGGACGGGATTCTTGCCGCCCATGGCCGCAAGCTCGACCATGTGATCGAGCTTGAAGTGAACGAGGACGCTCTGGTCGAGCGTATCACGGGCCGCTTCACCTGCGCCAAATGCGGCCAAGGCTATCACGATAAGTTCGAACGGCCCAAGGTGGACGGCGTGTGCGACAAATGCGCCAGCACCGAGTTCAAGCGCCGCCCGGACGACAATGAGGAAACCGTGCGCACGCGCCTGGCCGAATATCGCGCCAAGACCGCGCCGATCCTGCCGATCTACGAAGAGCGCGGGATCGTCAGCCGGGTTGATGGCATGGCGGATATCGATGTGGTGACCGCCGGGATCGAGAAGATTCTCGGCTCCTGATCCACACCGGCCTTACGGGTTGAGCTAGGCCGCGCCACTCCTTCGCGGGGCGGCGCGGTCAGTTCGTCTCTGGCGGAAGAGGCGCCGCCGCGGGGCTTTGACCGACCGCGCGGACTCGGGTATATGCTTAACCAACGGACAATCGCTTCGCTTATCGGCGATCCATGCGGCCTGTGCGCAGCTGGCGGTTGACGTGGCGCTCGAATCGGCGTAGGCGCCGATCCCTCCGAATGAGACGGATAGTCCGGCAGGCGGCAGACAGTGCTCGCCATCCGGGCTTTTTGCCGTGGCGAGAAAGCCGTCTTTCTTCGGAGATGTGCAACGCGTTGAGATAGGGGATTCGCCCTTTCCGCATGGCTTCATGCGGATATGTTCGGCCCCTGTGGAGCAGGAGAATTAAGTGGCTCGTATTGCCGGGGTAAATATCCCCACCAACAAGCGCGTGATTATCGCGCTCACCTATATTCACGGTATCGGCCCCAAGTCGGCCCTGGAAATCGCGGACAAGCTGGGCATTGACCACAGCCGCCGCGTTCAGGATCTCTCCGATGCGGAAGTCCTGCAGATCCGTGAAGCGATCGACGCCGGTTACACCGTGGAAGGCGATCTTCGCCGCAACACCGCGATGAACATCAAGCGCCTGATGGACCTGGCCTGCTATCGCGGCCTGCGCCATCGCAAGGGTCTTCCGGTTCGTGGCCAGCGCACGCACACCAATGCGCGCACCCGCAAGGGCAAGGCCAAGCCGATCGCAGGTAAGAAGAAGTAAGCCCCGGCCCGACCGGCCAGGCATGCTTCTCATTTTCAGGACAGGATACGAACCATGGCACGCGAACCCCAGCGCATTAAGCGCCGCGAGCGTAAGAACATCAGCAGCGGCGTCGCGCATGTGAACGCCAGCTTCAACAACACCATGATCACCATCACCGATGCTCAGGGCAATGCGATCAGCTGGTCCTCTGCAGGCATGATGGGCTTCAAGGGCAGCCGCAAGTCGACGCCTTATGCTGCGCAGGTCGCCGCAGACGACGCCGGCAAGAAGGCCGCCGAACACGGCGTGCGCACCCTGGAAGTCGAAGTAAAGGGCCCCGGTTCGGGCCGCGAAAGCGCGTTGCGCGCCCTGCAGGCGGTGGGTTTCACCATCACCTCGATCCGCGACGTGACGCCGATCCCGCACAATGGCGTGCGGCCGTCCAAGCGTCGCCGCGTCTGATTTGAACCTGCCCGCGGTTCTTCGGGGCCGCACAGTAATTCGGATCGGCCGCGGCGCATCCTGCGACGACGGCCGATCCCGCAAATAAAACCTCTAGGGGAAGTCCATGTCCGTCAACATGAAGAACTGGCAGGAACTCAAGAAGCCCAACAGCCTCGAAGTGAAGGCCGGCGGCGATGGGCGCCGCAAGGCGACCTTCATTGCCGAACCGCTCGAGCGCGGGTTCGGCCTGACGTTGGGCAACGCCCTGCGCCGCGTGCTGCTTTCCTCGCTGCAGGGCGCTGCGATCACCTCGATCAAGATCGAGAACGTGCTGCATGAATTCTCCTCGCTCGCAGGCGTGCGCGAGGATGTGACCGACATCGTCCTGAACGTGAAGCAGATCGCGCTCCGGATGGAAGGCGAAGGCCCCAAGCGGCTGCAGCTTTCGGCGACGGGCCCGGCCGATGTGAAGGCGGGCGACATTGCCGTTACCGGCGATATCGAGGTGATGAACAAGGATCTCGTGATCTGCCATCTCGACGAAGGCGCCACGCTGAACATGGAACTCACCGCCGATAGCGGCAAGGGCTATGTCCCGGCGGTTTCCAACCGTCCGGCTGACGCCCCGATCGGCCTGATCCCGGTGGACTCGCTCTACTCGCCGATCAAGCAGGTCAGCTACAAGGTCGAGAACGCGCGTGTCGGCCAGGAACTGGACTATGACAAGCTGAGCCTGACGGTCGAGACCGATGGTACTGTCACTCCGGAAGACGCAGTGGCCTATGCCGCTCGCATTCTGCAGGACCAGCTGACCCTGTTCGTCCACTTCGAAGACGGCATTCCGCAGCCTTCCAGCCCGATGATCGGCATTGCCGCTCAGCCGGAAGAATCGGACGCCAACCAGCTCAATCGCTACCTTCTCAAGAAGGTGGACGAGCTGGAGCTTTCAGTGCGTTCGGCCAACTGCCTCAAGAACGACAACATCATCTACATTGGCGATCTGGTCCAGAAGACCGAAGCCGAGATGCTTCGTACGCCGAACTTCGGCCGCAAGTCGCTCAACGAGATCAAGGAAGTTCTCAGCTCGATGGGCCTGCGCCTGGGCATGGACATCCCTGGCTGGCCGCCCGAGAATATCGAGGAAATGGCCAAGAAGCTCGAGCAGGAACTGCTGGGTTAAAGCAATTGCGTTGTTCCGGGCTTCGACCCGGAATGACGAACAGGGTGACGGCGGCGACCCTCAACTGCCGCCAGTACCGGGTTACCTCACACGGACCCCTTACGAACGAAGGATAGAGAAATGCGTCATAAACTTTCCGGCCGCAAACTGCAGCGCAAGTCCGGCCATCGCGCCGCTCTGATGCGCAACATGGCCGCCGCGCTGATCAAGCACGAGCAGATCCAGACCACTACGCCGAAGGCCAAGGAACTGCGCCCCTATGTCGAAAAGCTGATCACGCTGGCCAAGCGTGGCGGCCTTTCGAACCGCCGTCTGGCTCACTCGCGCCTGCTCGACGATGCACAGGAAAAGAAGCTGTTCGAAGTGCTGGCCGTGCGTTTTGCCGGTCGCGAAGGTGGCTACACCCGCATCATCAAGGCTGGCATCCGCGCTTCGGACGCTGCCCCGGTCGCGATCATCGAACTGGTGGACCGCGATGTGGACGCCAAGGGCCAGGATAGCGGCCCGGTGATGAGCGAAGAGCTGGATATGGCGGAAGCCTGAATCGAGCCATCGCGCTGATATCCAAAAACCCGCCGGGAGCGATCCTGGCGGGTTTTTCATTGCCTGCGATGCTCGGCGTCTCATTCCCACTCGGGCTCGCTCGGCCCGGCACAGGGCGCGTGGCCTCTTCCATCACGGCCTCATTCAAAGAACGGCCTCTCGCTGTGGGCGTTTTCCTTGGGCTAGTAACTCCGCGCTTTACCGGAAGGCCTACTATGGGTGTTCAGAAAAGATGCTCGATTAATGAACGGATGCTGTCGGGTCGATTCAGCATCGCATCACGGACGAATCGGTAAACCTCTTCACATGGCAGGGCAGTTTCGCCCCGCACTTGAAGAGGACAGCAATCATGAAGACCATTACCAAGGCCCTGGTCGGAACCGTCGCGGCAGGCGCCGTGGCTATGGCTTCCGTTACTCCCGCATTCGCTCGCGATGGCCATGACGACCGCATCGATGCGGGCGACGTGATCGCCGGAGCGCTGATCGTGGGCGGCATCGCCGCGATTGCGGCGGCAGCTTCCGACAATGACCGCGACCGCTATGACGACCGCCGCTACGACGGGCGTGACCGCCGCGGCTATGACGACCGCTATTATGGCGATCGCCGGGGTGGTAGCGCGCGCGCTGCGGTAGAACGGTGTGTTGCCGCTGCCGAGCGTCAGGCCAGCCGTTATTCCTATGGTGGCCGCGCCGATGTGACCGACATTCGCGATATCGACCGGACGCGGGACGGCTATCGCGTCAAGGGACGCATCGCGGTGAACACACGCGGCCATGACTGGCGCCGGGGCGACAATCGCTACGGCAATGGCTGGGGCGGCGATTATCGCGGGTGGAACGATCGCGTGTCGGGATATGACGCTGGCACCTTCACTTGCCGAGTTCGCTATGGCCGGGTGTCGGATGTGGATTTCCGCGGCATTCGCGGCCTGTAACCCACCGGTGCAAGTCACCATCTCTTGAAGCTAAGGCGGTTCAGGCGCAAAAAGGCCTGAACCGCCTGGTTCATTCTTACGATCCGGCAGGGCTCAGCCTGGTGTCGGAACCTGGTCAAGGAGCCGTTCGATGGCCCGCTCGTTCATCCGCCTGTTTGCCGGCAGCGCCGCAATCGCCGCAGTGATTTCCATGGCTGCCGCGCCCGCCGCAGCGGCAGGCCTCCCGATGCATCCGGGCGCGCCGCAAAGCGCGCTGAGCCATTCGCTCACCCTTGGTGGAAGCGAGAGCATGGCCGGGTGGGGCGGGGGCCGCCATCATCACGATCGCGGGGTGGATGTGGGCGATGTGCTGGCTGGCGTGCTGATTATCGGTGGCATCGCCGCTATCGCCAGCGCGGCGAGCAATTCGAACCGCGCATCCGAACCTCGCGACGATTACCGTTATCGCGAGCCTTCCTATCCCGAGCCGGACAATCGCCCCGATTATCGGGAGTCCGGCAATTATCGCGGATCGGGCTATTCCAGCGGTGGGATCGACAATGCCGTGGGAATCTGCACGGATCAGGTGGAACGCGGCGATGCGCGTGTTGCCAGCGTCGATAATGCCGCGCGGGTCGCGGATGGCTGGCGGATTTCCGGACAGCTTGATTCTGGTGACGGTTTCAACTGCTGGATCGATAATGACGGTCGCATCCGCAATGTCGATCTGGGTGGTGTCTCTCTGAATGACGGCGCCTATCCGGGTTCCGACAATCAGTGGAACGATGATGCCTATGCCCGCGCCCGCGCGCAGGCAGGCTATCCCGGCGATTACGCCGATCCGCCTGAGGATTACGACGCTTCGGGCGGCTGAGTTCCGGCGCGCGAATAGGCGGGCAGGTTCAGCCCCCAGCGAAGGGCCGCGCCGCGCAGGGCGAAACCTGCCAGCGCGGCCACACCCCATACCAGCGGCGGGTTGAGCCCCAGCACCATGCCTGCCGCACACAGGGCGGCGGAAAGCGCGGCGGCGGTCACATAGATTTCCGGCCGCATGACGATGGAAGGCACGCCCGCCAATATGTCGCGGATGATGCCGCCAACGCAGCCTGTCACTACTCCCAGGATCGCGGCAGGAACGGGGGCAGCGCCCAGCGAGAGTGCCTTGGCCGTGCCCAATACGGAAAAGGCCGCAAGGCCGGCCGCGTCCAGCCATTCGAGCAATTGCCCTTCCCA
This sequence comes from uncultured Caenibius sp., assembly GCA_963662855.2. Lineage (GTDB taxonomy): Bacteria > Pseudomonadota > Alphaproteobacteria > Sphingomonadales > Sphingomonadaceae > Andeanibacterium. Next base: position 1,543,815 of record CAXXWL010000005.1, on the reverse strand, counting down.
CCAGCGATGCGGGGTGAACCAGGCCAGCAGCGCCATCGCCAGGATCACCGGGGCAATCCAGGGATCGTGCAGCCAGAAGGCAGGCACGCCCAGCAACACGTCGCGCACCGATCCGCCGCCCACGCCGGTGACCAGCGCGAAAAAGCCCATGGTCACGATGGTCTGCCGCATCCGTGCGGCCAATAATGCCCCGCTGAGCGCGAACACGCCTACGGCGACAAGATCGAATGCCGGAGGGAGGGCCAGCATGGGGCTTGCGGTGCCGGTCATGCCGGTTTCACGCGTGCCTTGCGGCGGCGGAACATCAATACGCAGCCAAGCAGCGCGCCCAGAACCGAGATCGTGGCGAAGATCAGCAGGATCGGATGATGTGCGTTTTCGCGTGTCTTGAGGTCCATGATGTGCAGGCCCCACATCAGATCATAGGCGCGCCAGAAGCTGGTGCGCATGGCCAGCACTTCGCCCGTGGCATCGGCGATGTAGAGATTGGTCCCATCTGCGAAATGGGCCTGCCAGCTGTCGATCGGCTGCCGCAGATCGCCCGGTGCGCTATCGCCGGGGAAATAGGTGATTTTTTCAAGTGCGGCATCGCTGGCATAGGCGGCGCTCGCAATGATGCGGGCTTCGTCCTTCGTTACCGGAGCGACAACGCTGCCGTCGCGCGCGGAATAGCGATAGCGGCCGCCATCCTTCAGTGTGACGATCCACACCGGCCCATCGGGCTGGGTAGCCAGGACCATGTCCTTCACCGGGCCGAGGTTCTGCGGCACGATCAGGCCTGCCGGGTCGAGCAGGGCAGGGGCGGCTCGCAAATCCTCTCCGCGCACTTCCTCCAGCGGTCGGGCGGCCATGAACAGGCCGGTCACGGTCCACATCAGGATCGGCACGCCGGCCAGCCAGCCAAGCCAGATATGCCAGCGGGCGAAACGCTGCATGGGGGTTGATCGTGCCATTTGCTTCTCCGGTCTGCATGGCAGACCCTAGCGCAGGTTCACTCTGTGGCGAACAATTGCCTTAGGTCGGCGAAGGCCTTCATCTCGATCGCATTGCCCGAAGGGTCGCGGAAGAACATCGTCGCCTGCTCGCCGGGCTGGCCCTTGAAGCGGATGTGGGGCTCCACCGCAAATTCCGTGCCTGCGGCCTTGAGCCGGTCGGCCAGTTCCTGCCAGTCTTCCAGCGTCAGCACGATGCCGAAATGCGGCACGGGCACATTGTGGCCATCCACCGGATTGGTGGCATTCGCCTCGCGCGTGCCGGGTACCAGATGAGTGACGATCTGGTGGCCGTAGAAGTCGAAATCGATCCACTGATCGCTGCTGCGCCCTTCCGGACAGCCCATCGTACCGCCCCAGAAAGAGCGGGCCTGCGCGAGATTATCGACCGGGAATGCCAGGTGGAACGGGCGCAGGCTCATCAGATGTGGATCGGCTTGCCCATCACCGCCATCGCCGCTTCCTTCAGCGCTTCCGAATGGGTCGGGTGGGCGTGGCAGGTATAGGCGATATCCTCGCTCAGCGCGCCGAATTCCATGGCCAGGGCAGCTTCGGCGATCATCGTGCCGGCCACGCTGGCAATGATCCACACGCCCAGCACGCGGTCGGTCTTCGCATCGGCAATCACCTTCACGAAACCGTCCGTGTCGCGATTGGTCTTGGCGCGGCTGTTGGCGATCATGGGAAACTTGCCGACCTTGATCTCGCCGCGTTCCTTCGCCGCTTCCTCGGTCAGCCCGACGCCCGCGATCTCGGGCATGGTGTAGACCACGCTGGGGATCACATCGTGGTTCACGATGCCGATCTGACCGGCGATGAATTCGGCCACGGCGATGCCTTCATCCTCGGCCTTGTGCGCCAGCATCGGCCCGGGGATCACGTCGCCGACGGCCCAGACGCCGTCCACTGCGGTGCGGAAGCTGTGATCGGTTTCGATCTGGCCGCGCTTGTTGAGTTCAAGCCCGATGGCTTCGAGGTTCAGCCCGTCCGTATTCGGCTTGCGGCCGATGGCCACCAGCACGCAATCGGCCTCCAGCGTCTCTGCCGTGCCGCCGGCGGCGGGTTCCAGCGTCAGCGTGGCCTTCTTGCCCTTCACGGTGGCGCCGGTGACCTTGGTGCCCAGCTTGAATTGCAGGCCCTGCTTGGCGAACAGCTTCTGCGCTTCCTTGCGCACTTCGCCGTCCATGCCGGGCAGGATCTGGTCAAGGAATTCGACCACAGTGACCTTGGCGCCCAGACGCCGCCAGACCGAGCCCAGCTCAAGCCCGATCACGCCGCCGCCGATCACCACCAGATGTTCCGGCACCTTGGGCAGGGCCAGCGCTCCGGTGGAATCGACGATCACGCCCTTGGCATTGTCGACTTCGACATTGGGCAGGGGGGTGACGGAAGAACCGGTGGCGATGACGATGTCCTTCGCCGTCACCGTCTGCCCGGCCACTTCGACGGTATGGGTGTCCTTGAAGCTGGCAAAGCCCTTCAGCCAATCGACCTTGTTCTTCTTGAACAGATATTCGATCCCGCCGGTCAGGCCCTTAACCGCCGCGTCCTTCTCGCCCAGCAAAACGTCGAGATCGAGCTCGACCTTGCCGGTCTTCACGCCGAACTTGGCGAGCGTGCCGTGGGCGGCTTCCTCGAACAGTTCGGAGCCATGGAGCAGCGCCTTGGAGGGGATGCAGCCGATATTGAGGCAGGTTCCGCCCAAAGTTTCGCGGCTTTCGGCGCAGGCCGTTTTCAGGCCAAGCTGGGCCGCACGGATTGCTGCGATATAGCCGCCGGGGCCGGCACCGATGATGAGGACATCGTAATCGTAAGACTGGTCAGCCATTTGGGCCTCCGTGGTGCGCGTCCTTCGACAGGCTCGGGACGAACGGAACTCTTCACTCAAACCAATGTCCGCTTACCCTGAGATTGTCGAAGGGTGCGCGTAACATTCGCCATTACAGATCGATCAGCAGACGCGTCGGATCCTCGATCGCTTCCTTGATGATCTTCAGCGCCGTCACCGCCTCGCGGCCATCGATCAGGCGATGGTCGTAAGACAGGGCAATGTACATCATCGGGCGGATCACGATCTCGCCATTCACCACCACCGGGCGCTCATCGATCCGGTGCAGGCCCAGCACCGCGCTCTGCGGCGGGTTGATGATCGGGGTGGACATCAGGCTGCCGAACACGCCGCCATTGGAAATGGTGAAGGTGCCGCCCTGCATGTCGGCCATGGTCAGCGTGCCGTCGCGCGCCTTCTTGCCGTAATCGGCGATCGACTGTTCGATCTGGGCGAAGCTCAGCTTGTCGCAATCGCGCACCACCGGCACGACGAGGCCGCCCGGAGCAGAGACCGCCACCGAGATGTCGACGTAATCGTGATAGACGATCTCGTCGCCTTCGATCTGGGCGTTCACGGAGGGAACGTCCTTCAGCGCCAGCACGGATGCCTTGGCGAAGAAGCTCATGAAGCCAAGGCGCACGCCGTGCTTCTTCTCGAACACGTCCTTGTACTTGTTACGCGCCTCGATCACCGCCGACATGTCGACATCGTTGAAAGTGGTGAGCAGGGCGGCAGTTTCCTGTGCGCTCTTGAGGCGCTTGGCGATGGTCTGGCGCAGGCGCGTCATCTTTACGCGTTCCACGCGGCGCTCGCCCGTGGCGGCGGGAGCAGGTGTGGGGGCAGGGCTGACGGCGGCGGGAGCGGGTGCCGCTTCCTTGGCCTTGGCCGCAGCCAGCACGTCTTCCTTGGTCAGGCGGCCGTCCTTGCCGGTGCCCTTCACGGTGGAGGGATCGATCCCATGTTCCAGCACCGCGCGGCGCACCGCCGGGGAAAGGGTCAGTGCGTCGGCCTCCACCGCATCGGCGGGGGCAGCGGCGGGAATGGCCGGGGCCGGGGCGGATGCCGGGGCAGGCTGCGCGGCGGGGGCAGCGGCAGTTGCGCCATCCTCGACCAGCGCGAGCACAGCGCCCACTTCCACCGTATCGCCCAGTGCGACCTTATATTCGCCCATCACGCCCGCGACGGGGCTGGGCACTTCCACGGCAACCTTGTCGGTTTCGAGGCTGGCGATGGGTTCGTCCGCCTTCACGGCTTCGCCGGGCTTCTTCAGCCATTCGCCGACAGTGGCTTCAGTGACGGATTCGCCGAGCGCGGGGACTTTGACTTCGATGGTCATGGTCGTTCTTCCCTGTGAGGGTCAGGCTTGCTTGCCCTGCGCCTTGTCGGCGGCGGGGGCGGAATGGTCGAGGCCCAGCGCGGCGGCGATCAGCGCCTCCTGCTGTTCCTTATGCTTGGAGGCGAGGCCAGTTGCCGGCGAGGCGGCGGCATCGCGACCGGCATAGCAGGCGCGCATGCCCTGCTTGCCGGAATCGTTCAGGGCGGCCTCGATCTGGCTTTCCACGAAGAACCAGGCACCATTGTTGCGCGGTTCTTCCTGGCACCAGACCACTTCCTGAAGGTTGCTCATCCGCGCGAGGCGCGCGGCCAGCGGCTGGCCGGGGAAGGGATAGAGTTGTTCGATCCGGACGATCGAGACATCGTCCAGACCTTCCTTGTCGCGCGTTTCGATCAGATCGTAAGCGACCTTGCCCGAACAGAGCACGAGGCGGCGCACCTTGCTGTCTTCGATCGGCTTCGTGTCCGACACGATGCGCATGAAGTGCCCTTCGCCAGTGAACTCGCTCGCCTGCGACTTGGCCATCGGATGGCGTAGCAGCGACTTGGGTGACATGATGATCAGCGGCTTGCGGAACGGACGCAGCATCTGGCGGCGCAATACGTGGAAGTAATTGGCCGGCACGGTGATGTTGCACACCTGCAGATTGTCGCCCGCGCACAGCTGCAGGAAACGTTCGAGACGGGCCGAGCTATGTTCCGGTCCCTGGCCTTCGAAGCCGTGCGGCAGCAGCATCACCAGCCCGTTGGCGCGCAGCCATTTGGCTTCTGACGCGGCGATATATTGGTCGATGATGATCTGCGCGCCATTGGCGAAATCGCCGAACTGGGCTTCCCACAGCACCAGCGTTTTCGGGTCGGCGCTGGCGAAGCCATATTCGAAGCCCAGTACGCCATATTCGGACAGCGGACTGTCATAGACTTCGAACTTGCCGTGTGGCAGCTCGCAAAGCGGTATGTATTTCCGCTCGTCGCGCTGGTCGATCCAGGTCGCATGGCGCTGGCTGAAAGTGCCGCGGCTGGAATCCTGCCCCGAAAGGCGGATACCGAAGCCCTCCATCATCAGGCTGCCGAAGGCGAGGGCTTCCGCCGTCGACCAGTCGAAGCCCTTGCCGCTTTCGAACATTTCGCGCTTGGCATCGATCACGCGGGCCAGCGTCTTGTGGATTTCAAGATCCGCCGGAACCGTGCTGAGCGTGCGGCCCAGGCTTTCGAACAGCTTGGGCTCGATCGCGGTGTTGATGTTGCGGCGCGCGGTTTCCGGATCGGCCGGCTTGTTGAGCCCGCTCCAGCGACCGCCGAACCAGTCTGCCTCATTGGCCTTGTAGCCCTTGCCCGCTTCGAATTCCTGATCGAGCACGGCAATGAAGTGCGATGCGGTTTCGCCCGCCCAGTTCTTGTCGATCACGCTTTCTTCGATCAGACGCTGGGCGTAGATCTCGCTCACGCGCGGATGCTGGCGGATCTTGGCGTACATCAGCGGCTGGGTGAAGCTGGGCTCGTCGCCTTCATTGTGGCCGAAGCGGCGATAGCACCACATGTCGATCACGATATCGCGCTTGAAAGTGTGGCGATATTCCACCGCCAGCTTGCAGGCGAAGGTCACCGCTTCCGGATCGTCGCCGTTCACATGCAGGATCGGCGCCTGCACGCCCTTTGCCACATCCGAGGGATAGGGCGAATTGCGTGCGAATTTCGGGCTGGTGGTGAAGCCGATCTGGTTGTTGATCACGAAGTGGATGCAGCCGCCCGTGCTGTAGCCGCGCACGCCGGAAAGGCCGAAGCATTCCCATACGATGCCCTGGCCGGCAAAGGCCGCATCGCCATGGATCAGCACCGGCAGCACCTGTTCGTGCTTGTCCAGATCCTCGCGGAAGGCCTGCTGCGCACGGACCTTGCCGAGCACGACAGGGTCCACCGTCTCGAGATGGCTGGGGTTGGGCACCAGGCTCATGTGAACCTTGATCCCGTCGAATTCGCGGTCGGTGCTGGTGCCGAGGTGATATTTCACGTCGCCCGAGCCGCCGACATCGTCGGGATTGGCGCTACCGCCCGAGAATTCGTGGAAGATCACGCGATAGGGCTTGGCCATTACATTGGCGAGCACGTTCAGGCGGCCGCGATGGGCCATGCCGTAGACGATCTCGCGCACGCCCAGCGCGCCGCCATATTTGATCACGGCTTCCAGCGCCGGGATCATGCTTTCGCCGCCATCCAGGCCGAAGCGCTTGGTGCCGACATATTTCTTGCCGAGGAACTTCTCATATTCCTCGCCGCGAATCACGGCCGCGAGAATCGCCTTCTTGCCGTTTTCGGTGAATTCGATTTCCTTGCCCGCACCTTCCATGCGCGACTGGAGGAAGCGGCGCTCCTCCAGATCGGTGATGTGCATGTATTCCAGGCCGACATGCCCGCAATAATTGGCGCGCAGGATTTCGACCACTTCGCGCACGGTAGCCCATTCATGGCCGAGATTGCCGCCCATATAGACCGGCCGGTCCAGTGCATCGCCGGTGAAGCCGTGATATTCGGGCGTCAGGTCGGCAGGCAAATCGCGCTGGTGCAGACCCAGCGGATCGAGATCGGCGGCCAGATGGCCGCGCACGCGATAGGTGCGCACCAGCATCATGGCGCGGATCGAATCCGCCGCCGCCTGCTCGATCGCGCGCTCGTCCAGCTTCAGCCCGGCCTTTTCGGCGGACTGCTTGACGGCGGCCTTCATCGCAAAGGGATCGAGCGCCTGCGTGAGGTCGTCCTCGCTCGCCACATCGGTCAGCGGCCAGCGGGGGTTCTTCCAGCTCGGGCCGGGTTGCGGCCCTTCGGAGCCGGAATCGAGCGGGAATTCGTGCAGTTCGTTACCCATGATGAGGTTCACCGTACTATGCCCCCGCCGAAGCGGGGGTGAGGGATTACGCCAGTTCCTTCAGCAGTTCGGCCAGCGTGGTACCGAGCTCGCTGGGCGAGGGAGAGACGCGGATGCCAGCCTCTTCCATCGCGGCGATCTTGTCTTCCGCGCCGCCCTGGCCGCCCGAAACGATGGCACCGGCATGGCCCATGCGGCGACCCGGAGGGGCTGTGCGGCCGGCGATGAAGCCCACCATCGGCTTCTTGCGCCCGCGCTTTGCCTCGTCCTTCAGGAACTGAGCGGCTTCTTCTTCGGCGCTGCCGCCGATTTCGCCGATCATGATGATCGACTTGGTTTCGTCATCGGCCAGGAACAGTTCCAGCACGTCGATGAAGTTCGTGCCGTTCACCGGGTCGCCGCCGATGCCGACAGCGGTGGTCTGGCCGAGGCCCGCCATGGTCGTCTGGTGCACGGCTTCATAGGTGAGAGTGCCCGAACGGCTGACGACGCCGACCGAGCCCTTCTTGAAGATGGAGCCCGGCATGATGCCGATCTTGCATTCGTTCGGGGTCAGCACGCCGGGGCAATTCGGGCCGATCAGGCGGCTCTTGCTAGCGGAAAGGGCGCGCTTGACCTTGACCATGTCGAGCACCGGAATGCCTTCGGTGATGGCGACGATCAGCTCGATCTCCGCATCGATCGCTTCCAGGATCGAATCCGCGGCGAACGGCGGCGGAACATAGATCACCGAAGCGGTCGCACCGGTGGCGTGCTTCGCCTCGGCCACCGTGTCATAAACCGGGATGCCGATATGGCTCGTGCCGCCCTTGCCGGGGGTCACGCCCGCGACCATCTGCGTGCCATAGGCCACAGCCTGTTCCGTGTGGAACGTGCCGGTGGCGCCGGTCATCCCCTGGGTGATGACCTTGGTGTTCTTGTCGACGAGGATGCTCATAAATCGGTAAACTCCACGGCGGAGGCAGTGAATACGAGGCCGGACAGCGGAATGCCGGCCAGCGGTTCGGGGAGCTTCGTGCCCTGCGGTACGAAGCTGATTTCCATTTCCATGTGGCCGGGCTTCAGCCCCGGGTTCCAGACGAACTTTGTGCCGCCGGCGATGCCGTTGGGCCGTTCCACCGGATCGCGCACGGCCCAGTTGCCCAGATCCTCAGCCGAAAGAGCGGCCGGGGCGGAAAGGTCGTAGACCCGGCAGCCGTGCGAGATGATCCCGTCGAGCTTCACGCCCGAGACGATCGTGAACAGCTCACGGCCCGCCACATTCCTGTGCCAGACCCCACCGTCGATCATCGCGACCGTCGGGTCTTCACGGGCCATCAGTTCTTCGCCGGAATGCAGGATGCGGCCGATGGCGCTGTCCGCTGCCGGCTCGAACCGTTCCCAGCCGGCAGCCTGTATGGATGCCTGGGCGACCGCAATATCCTCAATGCCGGAGCAGGCCGTTGCGAAGGCAGCCAGCACCTCGCGTGCCGGATAGGGTTCCGGCTCCGCGAGGTCCGCGCTGGCCGCGACTACGGCCATGGGAAGAAAGGCGGCTGCCAGCAGCAAGGCAGGCTCAGCCCAGACTCGGGTCGATGCCCTTGCAGGCGACGAGCAGTTCCTTGACCGCATCGACGCTGACCTGGAAATTGGCCTTGGTCTCGCCTTCCAGCGCGATCTCCACCACTTCTTCCACGCCATTGGCGCCGATCACCGCCGGAACGCCGACATAGAGGCCGTCGAGCCCATACTTGCCGTCGACATAGACGGCGCAGGGCAGGATGCGCTTCTGGTCGCCCAGATAGGCTTCGGCCATCGCGATGGCGCTGGTGGCCGGGGCGTAATAGGCCGAACCGGTCTTGAGCAGGCCGACGATCTCGCCGCCGCCCGAACGGGTGCGCTGCACGATGGCGTCGATCGCTTCCTTGCTGGACTTGCCCATGGCAACCAGATCGTCGACCGGGATGCCCGAAACGGTGGTGTAGCTGGTGACCGGCACCATGGTGTCGCCATGGCCGCCCAGCACGAAGGCGTTCACATCCTTCACCGAGACGCCGAATTCCCAGGCGAGGAAAGTGGCGAAGCGGGCGCTGTCGAGTACGCCGGCCATGCCGACGACCTTGTTGTGCGGCAGACCCGAGAATTCACGCAGCGCCCACACCATCGCGTCGAGCGGGTTGGTGATGCAGATCACGAAAGCGTCAGGCGCGTGGGCCTTGATGCCTTCGCCCACGGCCTTCATCACGCTGAGGTTGATGCCCAGCAGATCGTCGCGGCTCATGCCCGGCTTGCGCGGCACGCCGGCGGTGACGATGATAACGTCAGCGCCCGCGATATCGGCATAATCGTTGGTGCCGGTGATGCTGGCGTCGAAACCTTCGACGGGGCCGCACTGCGAAAGGTCCAGCGCCTTGCCCTGGGGCATGCCCTCGGCAATGTCGAAGAGGACGATGTCACCCATCTCCTTCTTCGCAGCGAGGTGGGCCAGAGTGCCGCCGATCATACCGGCGCCGATGAGGGCGATCTTCTTGCGGGCCATGTGCGATGCTTGCCTTTCGCGAAAGAGCGGGAGCGTTGCTCTTCTGAATGGCGCGCACCCCGCATCCCGCGAGAGGCGAGCGCCCAAGTTTGAATCGGCCCTAGGCTTGGCTAAATGCTTTGGCAACCGCCAAAAGCCGCCAATTTTGCTTATTTTGCGATAATGGTTCGCAATATCAACTGCAGCGGGTTTTGCGCGTAAATCACCTTCCTCGCGCGCTGTGGAACAAGCGCGCGAGGCATCACATCAGGCGCGCCTTGTTGCCCGTTGCGAATGTCCGGATGATGAATGCGAGAGGGGGCGAGGGATTGGCCGCCAGTGGTGACTCGGTCCGGGAAAACTCCGGCCCCCGGCATGTCAGCCGACCAGGCGGATAGTGCTGGGTTCCTTCTCGCGTTCCTGTGCGAGCAGGGTGGCCGCGAGGTAATCGGGCACGGCGCGGCTGAAATAATAGCCCTGGCCCAGCGTACAGCCGGCATCGCGCACCGCGCGGACCTGCTCGATGGTTTCGAGGCCCTCGGCCACGATGTCCATTTCAAGCCGCGAACCGAGTTCGGCCACGGCGCGGATGATCGCATCGCTCTTGCGGCCGACATTGGGGCCGGACACGAAGCTGCGATCCACCTTGATCTTCTTGAAGGGAAACTTGTTGATGTAACCCAGCGAGGAATAGCCCGTGCCGAAATCGTCAAGCGCGAAGCGCACGCCCTCGGCCGCCAGCTTCTCGATGAAGCGGGCGGTGTGGTGATTGTCTTCCAGGAACAGGCTCTCGGTCACTTCCAGTTCCAGGCGCGACGGGTCGAGCTTGGCTTCCTTCAGCGCGTTGAGGATGCCCAGCGCCGAACCCGGCGCCTTGATCTGCACCGGGGAGAGATTAACGGCGATGGTCACGTCTTCCGGCCATTGCGCGCAGGCCTTGGCCGCCTGTGCGGTGATCCAGTTGCCCAGCGTGATGATGACGCCGGTTTCCTCGGCCACCGGAATGAACTCGTCCGGGCGAAGCTCGCCTTTCTCCGGGTGGAACCAGCGTACCAGCGCTTCGAAGGTCTTGATCCGGCCCGTTTCGAGATCGACGATCGGCTGGAAGAAGATCGACAATTCGTCACGCTGCAGGGCGGCGCGCAATTCGGCCTCGATTTCCTTGCGGCGCATCAGGTCGCGGGTCATCGAAGCATCGAAGAAGCTGGTCTGGTTCCGGCCGTTGACCTTGGCGTGATAGAGCGCAAGGTCCGCGCTCTGCATCACGGTGTCGAGATCGGTGCCGTCATCCGGCATCAGGGCGATACCCATGGACGCGCCGAGTTCCAGCCGCTCCCCGTCGATACGATAAGGACGGGAAATTTCGTCGAGCAGGCTGCCGGCCAGACGTTCGCTGTCGGAACGGGAGCCGACCTCGCACACCACGATGAATTCGTCGCCGCCGAAGCGGGCGACCGTGGCGCCGTCGGGCGAGGTTTCGCGCAGGCGGCGGGCGACTTCGGAAAGCACGCGGTCGCCCACAGGATGGCCCAGCGTATCATTCACTTCCTTGAACTTGTCGAGATCGACCCAGAACAGCGCCAGCTTCTGGTCGTCATGCATCGTCATCAGCTTCTCGACCATCTCGTGGTTGAGACCGGCGCGGTTCGACAGGCCGGTGACAACGTCGGTACGGGCAAGGTCGCGCATCTTGTCGGCCATGCGCTGGCTGGTTTCCGCTGCGGCGACGGATTCGCGAAGCACGTCGAAGATGTTGAAGGTGACCGATGCCATCGCCGGGATCAGCAGCAAGGTGGTGACGGAAAAGACTATATAGATCGGCTCCGCCCGGATCGCCGCGACGATAATCAGCGGCGCAAGCGAAAGGATCATCTGGCCCAGCGCGATCATCGGCAGGCCGGCATTGCGGGTGGACGTGCCCGCGCCATAGGCCACCGCGTAGCTTACCATCAGCAATTGCAGCCCGGTCTGAAGATCGAACCAGATGGTGAGGGCGGTAATTCCGCCGACCAGGAAGGCGAAGCTGAAGGCGCCCGCTTCATACACCAGTTCGAGCAGCCTTGCGTCGCGCCGGTCGCTGTCGGGGCCGAGGCGGGCGGCCATGCCGACACGCAGCACCGCCACTGCCGTAAGCAGCAGAGCGCCGATCAGGATCGGGAGATTGCCGGAGACGAAACCGACGGCCCAGGCCGCGCCCACGCCGCACAGGGCGCCGATCGCGAGGCTGGAGGGCTGGGTGTAAAGAGAGGTGACGAGTTTGCGACGTACGCGATCGTCCAGCGCATCGCCGGACATCGTTCGTGCAAGGATTTCCTTGACCTTATTAATCGGTCTTCTCCGGATCGCCACGCGCCCGGAATAGCCGGAAGAGGTCACCGAATGGTTAAGATGATCCTTACCAGCAGATGTGGGAAACTATCGTGTGCTTTCGCTATCTTCGGCGCGGCGAGCCAGCCCGGCGGCCATCCGGCGGTCCAGCGTGCGGCATACGCCCAGCCACCAGCGATAGGTGTCGCTATCGCCCGAAAAGAACGCGCGTTCGGCCTGGTTGCGGGCATGTTCGGCAGCGCCGATGCCGTGCTGGGCGAACTGGCGCAGGGCGGCGTGCAGCATGGCCCGGTCGACACTCTGGGTTTCCGGTGCAACCTGCTGTTTCCGCCCATGCAGGGCGATATTGTCATTGGCGGGACGCGCCATGGTGGCGCGTGCACGCGACGTGCTGAGGCTGGGGATCAGCCGACCGTCTGCCGCGGCAAAATGGATTGTCATAAGGCTTGAACCTTCATCATCCCGGTGGCGGCGGCTACGCTGCCGTACCGCTCTGCCTTGGGACGTTCCTACAGGGGCAAGTTGAAGCCTTTGTTCCCGCGCATGGTTTCCAGCATCTAAACCATTGTAACGAGCGGTTTCCGTGGCGGAGATCGGCGGTTTTGCGGTGAGCCGTGCCTTACGGATGGCCGATCCACTGGCCGGACTGCGAATATTGGCTCTTCACATCGCCCCCGGAGGGCAGGCGATTGCCCGAATAGAGCGTCTCGCCTCCGCGCGCCTGGATATCCGCCGCATAGGTGGGCGCGGGTGCGGGCGGTATGGCCGCAGGTGCAACGCCCTGTGTGGAGCGGCCGGCGGATGGGGAAACGGTCTGCGCGGCGGCGAGCGAGGCTTCATATACCCGCGCCAGCTCGATCGGATCGGCCAGCGAAGCCGGATCGGGCGCGGCTGTGGGCCGGTGCCGCTGGGGCAGGGGTTCAGCCCCGAAATAGGCCTGAGTGAAGGCGCCGGGCAGCCCCGCCGCGCCGCGCCAGCGATAGAAGGTGTGCGCGCCGATGGTGGTGATATTGTTCAGGCTGTCCGCCCAATAGGGGTGGATCTGCACTGTGTGGTAATGGGTCGCGAGGCCCACCGGGCGGTAGACCGCGCCTGCCAGAGCGGCCATGGCCACGCGCTGTGCCCGGTCCCAGAACTTGCGCGCGGGCGCGCGGGCAAGCGAACCGTCGCAAGTGAAGCTGAACTGGCAGCCGGTCGAGCGCTCCGAACCCTGGAAGACCACGCCGCATACCGTATTGGGATAGGCGGGGTGCGCCACGCGGTTGAGCACCACCTGCGCCACGGCACGCTGGCCGGCATCGGATTCGGTGGCCGCCTCGTAATAGATCGCCATGGTCATGCACTGCAGTGCGCGTGCCTTGTCGATCGGGCTTCCGGCAAGGGCGATGGGGCGCGCGGCCGGGCCGTCGGCACTGTCCGTACCCGGCTGCGCCAGCCCTGCATCGCCTGCCAGCGGGGCGGCGGCGAAGGAGGCATAGGGGTCGTCCGCCAGATAATAGAAGGCCGAACCGGGGAAGCTTTCGCCCGCAATCTCGAAGCCCATGGGGCTTGCGGCGCGGGCTTCCTCGCTGCCGAACAGGGGCAGGCTGCGCCATTCCGCAGGGGCAGCAAAGGCCGGAACCGCCAGCGCCAGTGCCAGCGCCGCCAGCCGCCGCCCGCGATGCCGCGCACGCGGTTTTTCCCGCAGGAAGCTGCGCGGGCTATCGGTAGGCATAGGGGCAAGGGCGGCGGAAAGGGGCAAAAGAATCCTTCGGGGCAGGCGGTGCGGAAACGCGCCTTGGCGCGTATCTCCAAAGCGGGCGGCGCGCAGCCGCGAATTCCCGTTCGTGCCGAAGCGGTACAGCGCGCCTCTAAAGGTTAAGTGCTGAACAAGGGTTTAAGCGCGGCGCTTGCGACACCGTGTCCGGCGGACTATCGCTGGAGCCGCGTCATGGGTTGTCTGCGAAAGCAGGCCGAAGAGGGAAGCAGGTGAGGGAGCGATCCTGAATCCTGCGCTGCCCCCGCAACTGTGACCGGGGAGCCGCGCGCTCACATGCCACTGCAACCCTTGCATGAGGGGCGCGGGAAGGCGGGTGCGATGGTGTTGATCCGGCGAGCCAGGAGACCTGCCCGTGAAGCGTCGTTCGGCCTCGGGCGGGGTGTACCGATGGCAAGCGCACTGGCTTTGCGCCGGGAAACCAGCGTGCGCCTTTCGCCATGGACGGCACTTGTGCCATGGTGGGGGGTATAGTGCCTAAATATCTGTTATATTGTGTTCTTCTGGCTGTTCTCGCAGGATGCGCGCCTGCGCGTGGAGAGGCACCGGATGGGGAGGGGCCGAGCATCGTCTCGCTCAACCCCTGCAGCGATGCGATCCTGGCCGAGGTCGCCGCGCCGGGCCAATTGCTCGCCATTTCGCATTACAGCCACGATCCGCAGTCCACCTCGATGGCTCTGGCGTCCGCGCGTCGCTTTGCCGCGACCAGCGGCACGGCGGAGGAAGTGCTGGCGCTGCGGCCCGATGTGGTGGTGGCGGGCAGTTTCCTGCCGGGCGCGACCCGCCATGCCTTCGAGCGGCTGGGCATCCGCGTGGTGACGCTCGATGTCGCGCATGATGTGGCCGAAAGCGAGGCGCAGGTGCGCGCACTTGCGGCGCTCGCGGGGCGTACCGAGCAAGGCGAGGCGCTGATCGCGCGGATCGAGGCGGCGCTGGCAAAGGCCTCGCCGCCGGAAGGCGCTGCGCCGGTCGACGCGCTGGTGTGGCAGCAGGGCGGGATCGTCGCCGGGCCGGACAGCCTGATCGCGGACCTGCTTTCCCGCACCGGCTTTGCCAGCCACGCTGCCGCGCGCGGTCTGGGGCAGGGGGCCTATCTCCCGCTGGAACGGGTGCTGGCCGATCCGCCGGAGCTGGTGCTGGCAGCGGGCGGCGAGCGCGCATTGGGCCATCCGGCGCTCAAGGGGGTGAAGGGTACGCGATATGAGTGGCTGAACCCCTCGCTGCTGTACTGCGGCGGGCCGACCGTTGTGCGCGCGGTGGAACGGTTGAAGGAAGTGAGGGCCGATCTGGCAACACCACCCCCAACCCCCTCCTCTGAAGAGGAGGGGGCTAAGACAGCGGGCGGGAATCTCCCCCTCCTCTTCAGGGGAGGGGGCCGGGGGGTGGTGGGAGGCCGTACATGACCCGCCCAATCCCTCTCCTCCTCATCGCGCTCGCCATTGCGATCCCGCTTTCGTTGCTCGCGGGGCGCGTGTGGATCGATCCGGCCTCAACGCCCAATGTCGCGCTGATCCTGATGGATCTGCGCCTGCCGCGTGCGCTGCTGGCGCTGTGCATCGGCGGCGGGCTGGGGGCAGCAGGCGCGGCGATGCAGGGATATCTGCGTAACCCGCTGGCCGATCCGGGGCTGTTCGGCATCGCGCCGGGCGCGGCACTGGGCGCGGTGGCGAGCCTGTTGTTCGGCTATTCCGCCCCGGCCTGGCTGCTGCCCCTGTTCGCACTGGCGGGGGCGGCGGGGGCGATGGCGTTGCTGGCGCTGATCGCCGGGCGCAGCGGCAGTGTCGGCCTGTTCACGCTGGCGGGCATGATGATCGCCAGCCTAGCGGGCGCGCTGACATCGCTGGTCATCAGCCTTGCGCCCAATGCCTTTGCCATGAGCGAGATCGTCAGCTGGCTGATGGGCGCGCTGACCGACCGGAGCTGGGCCGATGTCCGGATCGCAGCGCCGCTCACTCTTGCGGGGATTGTGCTGCTGCGGCTGGCCGGACCGTCGCTCGATGCGCTGACCCTGGGAGAGACTGCGGCGCGCTCGCTGGGAGTGAACCCCGCGCGGTTGCAGGTGCTGCTGGTGCTGGGCGTAGGGCTGACCGTGGGTGCGGGCGTGGCGGTGGCGGGGATCGTGGGCTTTGTCGGCCTGATCGTGCCGCATCTGGTTCGCCCGCTGACTGACCGGCGGCCCAGCTCGCTGATCCTGCCGAGCGCCTTGGCGGGTGCGCTGCTGGTGCTGGTGGCCGATTGCCTGTGCCGCATTCTGCCGCTGGTGACGGAACTACGGCTGGGTATCGCGCTCAGCCTGATCGGCGCGCCCTTCTTCCTTTTGTTGCTCCTGCGGATGAGGAGGGGGCTGGCATGATGCTCGCGGTGGATAGTCTCTGCGTCAGGCTGGGCGGCAGAGATGTGCTGCGCGGCCTTTCCGCCACGCTCCGGCCCGGTACGATCACCGCGATCTGCGGGCCGAACGGGGCGGGCAAATCGACCCAACTGGCGGCGCTGGCCGGGCTGGCGAAGCCTTCTTCCGGCGCGGTGCTGCTGGATGGCGCGCCACTGGCGGCGCTCCATCCGCGCGAACGGGCGCGGGCGATCGGCTATCTGCCGCAGGCCGGCGACGTGGCATGGGATGTGGCGGTGCGCAGCCTCGTCGCGCTGGGCCGTCTGCCGCATGGCGACGCGGGGGCGGAAGCCATCTCTGCAGCGCTGGCGGCCTGTGACCTGGAGGCTCTGGCGCAGCGCCCCGTCTCGACCCTGTCGGGCGGGGAGAAGGCGCGGGCACTGCTGGCGCGGGTGCTGGCGGGCGAGCCGCGCTGGATTCTGGCGGACGAGCCGCTCGCCGCGCTCGATCTGGCACACCAACTCGCCTTGCTCGCCACGCTGAGGCGCGCGGCGCAGGCCGGGGCAGGCGTAGTGCTGGTGCTGCACGATCTCGCGCTGGCGATGAACCATGCAGACCGGGTACTGCTGCTCGACAAAGGGGAGCTTGTGGCTGACGCCCTGCCGGACGATGCGCTGAGCCATGTCAGCATCGCCCGCGTCTGGGGCGTCGCCGCGCGCTGGCTGGGGCAGCCGGGCGCGCGGGCGCTTGTGGCGAAAGGGCTTACTCCCCGCTGAGGCCGCGGGCTTCCAGCATCGGGGCGATCTGCGGGTCGCGGCCGGCATAGTCGCGATACATGTCGGCATAATCCTTCGTATGCCCCTGGCCGAGGAAGGTGGCGCGCACATGGTCGCCATTGGCCCGTGTCGGCCCGCCGTTCTTCACCACCCAATCCCATGCGTCATGGGCCAGCATCTCGGTCCAGATGTAGGAATAATAGCCGGCCGAATAGCCATTGGACCAGATGTGCCGGAAATAGGGCGAGCGATAGCGTGGCGGGATCAGCCCGGTGTCGAGCGCGATGGTGCCCAGCGCCCGCTTTTCGAAGGCCTTGGCATCCTGCCGTCCGTCGGCGGGGGTCAGATCGTGCCACTTCATGTCGAGCAGGGCGGAGGCGAGCAATTCGCCGAAGCCGAGGCTCTGATTGAACTTTCCGGCCGCTTCGATCTTCTTCACCAGCTCGGCAGGGATCGTCTCGCCGGTCTGGTAGTGCTTCGCATAATTGTTCAGGATTTCCGGAAGAAAGGCGAAATTCTCGTTGAACTGGCTGGGAAATTCCACAAAGTCCCGCGCCGTGTTGGTGCCTGACAGGCCCGGATATTGCTGGCTGGCGAAAATGCCGTGCAGCGCGTGGCCGAATTCGTGGAACATGGTGTTCACATCGTCCGCCGTCGCCAGCGCGGGCTCGCCCGGGGCCGGAGGCGCGATGTTCGACGTGTTGTAGATCACCGGCTTGTCGCCGGTCAGATAGGACTGCTCGACGAAGTTGCCCATCCACGCGCCGCCCTGCTTGTTGGGCCGGGCGAAGGGATCGAAATAGAACAGCGCCATCTCGCTGCCGTCCTTGTCATAGACGGTGTAGACCCGCATGTCCGGATGATAGGTCGGGATATCGGTGCGGCGCTTGAAGCTGATGCCGTAGAACTTGTTCGCGGCGAAGAACACGCCGTCTTCCAGCGTCTTCCACACGTCGAAATAAGGCTTCACCGTCGCATCGTCGATGTCGTAGCGGGCCTTGCGGACCTTCTCCGCATAATAGCCCCAATCCCACGGTTCGAGCTTGATGTTCTGCCCTTCGGAAGCGGCCATTTCTTCCAGCATCGCGCGTTCGCGCGTCTGGGTGGCGGCCACGGCGGGGACGAAATCCTCCATGAAGGCGATGGCCTTGGCCGGGTCCTTCACCATCCGGTCATAGAGGGCATAGGCGGCATAATTGGGCTGGCCCAGCAGCGCGGCCTTGCTGGCGCGCAATTCGGCAAGGTCCGAAATGATGCCGGTAAGATCGTATTTGTCGCCGCCGGAAGTGCGGTTGACGCTCGCCTCGAACAGCTTCTGGCGGGTGGCGCGATTGGTCAGGCTGGCAAGCTGCGGCTGCTGCGTGGTGTTGACCATGGCGAGGGCATATTTGCCCGGATGGCCCATTTCCGTGGCGAGCTTGGCCGCCGCGTCGATCTGCGCGGGGGTGAGGCCCGCAAGCTCGGCGGCACTGTCGAACAGCGGGGCCTTGGCGGCGGTCGCCTCGGTCAGTTTCTGGGAGAATTCGGTTTCCAGCCCCGCGATCTTGCCGTTGATCGCCTTGAGCTGTTCCTTCTGTCCGGCATCCAGTTGCGCGCCGGCATGGACGAAATCGGCATAGGCCGTTTCCAGCAGCATCGCGTCTTCTGCCGTCATGCTCATCGCGGCGCGATTGTCGTAAACCGCCTTCACGCGCGCGAACAATTTGGGGTTCAGATAGATCGCATCCTGCATCGCGGCGATCTTGGGGGAGTTGTCCTTGTCGATCGCGTCCAGCGTGTCGTTGGTATTGGCCGATGTCATCTGGCCGAAGGGCGCATAGGCGCGCATGAACATGCTGCCCGACCGCTGCATCGCCACCAACGTGTTGTCGAATGTCGGCGGCTCGGGATTATTGGCGATCGCTTCCACTTCGGCGAGCTGGATCCTGATGCCTTGCTCCAGCGCGTCGCGATAATCCTCGTCCCTGATCTTCGTGAAATCGGGGGCGTGGAAGGGCAGGGTGGATTCCTGCGCGAAATAGCCGGTGCCATGGGGAATCGATGATGCGGAATTCATGCCTTCCGCATTGCCTGTGCCGGTGCATCCGACAAGTGCGCTCGCGCCAAGAAGAATGGGAGCAGCGGCGGCAAGCAGTCGGGATTTCATCGGCACATCTCCTGCTGCGGGCGCGAGAAGGTTACGCCCGTAATCAATCGGGTCGAGCCATGCCTAGAAAATGCGCGCTGAACAAGAGGTGTGCGGCGAACGGCCGGCGCCTGTCAGCAGGGCTTGCCTTCATATTCGCGCCGGTTGAGCTTGTAGGCTGCGCCATCCCAGCGCAGCACCGGGAAGCAGAAGCCGGGGCCGCCCACTTCCATATCGGGCCAATTGCCCGCGCCGCGCGTTTCGAGGAAGCGGATGATGCCGGTGCCCTGATCGATCAGCTTCCATTGACCGGCGCCATTGCGGCTGACGAGCGAATAGCCCGATCCGGTCATGCCGAAGCAGACGGTGCTGCCTTCGGTTATGAGTGCCTCGGGCTGGCCATCGCCATTGAGGTCCGCGACCTGCTCGATCTGGCCGGGGACATAGCTGGCGGTGCCGGGATCGTCGCAGCCGCGCCAGCTTTCGTCCACCAGCTTGAAACCGGCGGCGGCAAAGGCAGCGGCATCGTCTGCCGATTCCATCGGGAAGGTTTCGGTCGGCGGCGGAATTGCGGGCTGGGATTTGCCGGAATGAGGCGGCGCGGCGTGGAGCGGGGCGGCGATCATCGCCTGCCCCGCCGCAGCCCCGGTCAATGCCAGCGCGATCATGCGCGCAAGGGCACGCCCGGTTCCGCCATCGATCGTCACGGCCTGGGAGCCGGTGCGGCTCCGCAGCGGGCGAGTTCACCGGCCTTGCAGGCATCCACATCGTCGCGCCATTTGGCCATGGCGGCCTGATAATCCTGCTCGCGCTTGGCCTTCTCGGCTTCATAGGCGGCCTCGGCGGCGGCCTGATCGGCGGCGATCCTGGCCTTGGCCTCTTCCACTTCCTTCAGCTTGCGCTCGTACTCGGCCTGGGAATTGGCGTTGTTCTGCAACTGGCCGGAAGCGAATTCGGCCTGCTGCTCGTTGGCGATCTTGCGCTGGGCGACTTCCTCGGGCGTGTTTCCCTTGGGAAGTTCGCCGGCATCCCCTGCCTGCTGGGCCAGCAGCGGTGCAGAAATGGCGAGCATGGCCGCAGCCGCGAGCGCGGGAAGGGCGATGCGGCGAAAATCGTGGGGGTTAGGGCGTTCCATCAAGGACTCTCCTCATTCTTCCGCTCGACAATGCGGAGCGGGTGCGCCGATGGCAAGGGCCGGATGGCCCCCGCCTGTCGATACCGGCGAAAACTTACCGGCCTGTCGATACAGTCAACGCATGAACCGGGCCTTATCATGAAATTACTCCATCATCGAACGGGTTCCCGAGCGGCCCTCTCGACCGGGCGGGCGGGGGAAGCTATGCGCTGTCGCTCTGCATATGCGGCGGGGCCGGTGCCGCGATCATTCTGTTGAGGGTGCTAGGGTGAAATTTCCGATTTCCGGCGCGGCGTCGCTGGCATTGCTGGCCTGCGGCATTCCGGCTTCTCCCGCCTGCGCGCAGGAAACTGCCGGGCAGGATGCTGCCAATGGCGGCGGGCAGGCAGTGGAAATGAGCGCGGCGCAATTGTTCGAATATGCCGACGCCGCCCGCGATTCCGCCGATTTCGTGACGGCGGAGGCCGCCTATCGCGCGCTGGCGCAGGACCCGGATCTGGAATTGCGCACCGAAGCCCGCTTCCGGCTGGCGATGATGTATGCCGACCATATGGGCAAGCCGCGCGAGGCGGCGGTTCTGCTGCGCCGCATCCTGGACGACAAGCCCGATGCCGCCGCCGTGCGCATCCAGCTCGCGCGGCTGCAGGCGCAGATGGGCAATATGGGGGAGGCGCGGCGCGAATTGCGCGCGGCGGAGGCTTCCGGTCTGCCGCCGCAAGTGGAACAGCAGGTGCGTTTCTTCGCCAATGCGCTGACCGCCTTCAAGCGCACCGGCGGCGGTTTCGAGATTGCGGCAGCGCCCAGCACCAATATCAACAATGCCACCCATTCCGATACTCTGGGCACGGTGATCGGCGATTTCACGCTGGATGACGATGCCAAGGCGCAATCGGGCATCGGCCTTTCGCTGCGCGGGCAGCTCTACCACCGCCTGCCCGTGGGCAAGACGACCGATATATTGCTGCGCGCTTCGGGCTCAGGCGATTTCTACCGCAAGAGCCGGTTTGACGATCTGTCCTCCTCGCTCCAGATCGGGCCGCAATGGCGCTGGGGGGCGGACCGCTTCTCGCTGGCGGCGGCGGGCAGCTGGCGCTGGTATGGGCTCGATCCCTACAGCGCATCCTATGGCGTGACCGGCAATTGGCAGCACCCGCTGGGCGGGCGCACGCAATTGCGGGTGGATGGCACGGCGCTGTCGGAGAACAATCACCGCAACGATCTGGAAGATGGCCAGATCTACACTCTGGCAATCGGGCTGGACCGGGCGTTCAGCGCACGCTTCGGCGGCGGGTTGCAGGTCAGCGGCACGCGCGATGTGGCCGCCGATCCGGGTTATTCCACGGCCAGCGGCGGGGTGAACGCCTATCTCTATCGCGAGATGGGCCGGACCACGGCGGTGTTCAATCTGGGCTATCGCCGGCTGGAAGCGGACAAGCGCCTGTTCCTCTATCCCCAGCGCCGCAAGGACGACAATTTCTCCGCCAGCCTTTCCGGCACCTTCCGCGGCCTGACCTTCGGCACTTTCGCGCCGATGGTGCGCGTGGCCTACCAGCGCAATTGGTCGACCGTGGAGATCTACGATTTCGACCGGGTATCCGCCGAGATGGGGCTGGTCGCGGCATTCTGAGGGGGCCATAGGCGTTCTCTCCGAAATGGAGACGCCTTCGCTTTCCATTGCGCGGTGGGAAGTTATCTCCCCCGATAGCGCATGGGTATAGCCTGGCGCCCATATCTGCGTGTGGAGGGGGAAATCATGGGGAAATTGCGCCTGGCAACGGGTGTATCGCTGGCTGCGCTGGGCCTGACGCTGACAGCCTGCGGCGGAGGCGGCGTGAATTCCACGCCTACCCCCGCGCCAACTCCCGCTCCCGCGCCTGCGCCCGTGTATGAGGCCTACTCTTCCCAGACCGGAACCAAGACGTTCAAATTGAGCGGGATAAAGGCCGTACAGAATGATCTACTGGTCACGACCCCGCCTGTCGTCACATCGCTTCCCTATGCGAGCGGCGTAGCCATGAAGATCGACTTCGCCGGGAGCAGTGTGGAGGCGACTCTTCCCGGGGGACAGAAGGTGGTATTTCCCCCGGAAAGCAAGACAACCACGCCCATTCCGGGGCAGTGGCAGCTCTATCAATTGCAGGACAGCCTCGGGCGCTGGACCTATTCGCTCAGCGTGCTGGACCCGGAATTCAACGGAGTTCCCATGTCCTATCTGCGTCTCGCCACTATCGATTGGAAGACATATGAGAGCGACACTTCCACGTCTCTAACAGGCTATGCTGGCTATAGCGGGGTGTTCGGCGTTGCAACACAGGATGGCGATCTGCCGACTTCCGGCTCTGCCTCATATTCAGCGAAGCTGGTTACCGGCGGCGCGACGAAATACCAAGGTGGGCTTGACCTGAGTTTCTCTCTGGATTCCTCGGCAAGCTTTTCCGCTGATTTCCGTGCAGGGACGGTGTCTACATCGCTCCATCTGATCGGCGTGAACGAAGCTGCCACGGTGGATTTGGGTACTATGACGGGGGCCGGGACGATTGCGTCCGGCGGGCCGGGTTTTTCGGGTACTCTTGGCGGCTCTGCGAATGGACTTTTCTCGGGTGCCTTCTTCGGACCGAAAGGGGCGGAGATGGGCTATTCATTCTACGCGGAGAACGCAGGCTTCAACGCCAGTGGGAGGGTGGTCGGCAAGAAGAACTGACCTGCCCGAACGCATCCCCGACAGCCTGCAAATTCGGCGGAGCGCCCACCGCTATCGGCCGGCGGCTGACTGGCGCATGCATTCTCCGGTCCAGGTTTTCCGGAAATGGGATACAGAACCCCCTGCCCAAGGCGCGCTTTTTGGTGCAGGAAGCGCGAATTGAGGTTTGAGTGCTGCCGGTACGTCTATTGCTAGAGGCCGGGTGAAAGCGGGAGTTTCTGTGATGAGTGCGATGCGGATGATGGCGGGGGCTTCGCTCCTCGTGCTGGGGCTGACTGTGGCGGCCTGCGGCGGCGGAGTGGATTCGACGCCGACCCCGACCCCAACCGAGACACCGACGCCTACCCCAACCGGTCCGGTCGAACCCTATCTGACGGTTGCGGAAGCGTTCGCGGCGCCGAGCAACAAGATATTCAATTCGGCTGGCGTGCTCTGGAGCAAGACCGGCAGCGCAGACCCCACCGGCTATGATTCCTACGTATTCGGCAGCAAGCTGCTGATCGGTTATAATGAGACGACCGATACCTATAAGGTGACGCCGAGCGGCCAGACCGCGGTGGAATTCCCGATCGGGTCGGCCACTCCGGGCACGACCTCCAGCTTCACCAAGACGACGTCCGGCGTAACCGACACGCTGAACATTACCATTCCGCAGGTGGCCAGCGTGCCGCTGTCCTACACCATGCTGTTCGACTTCACGCGCAACACCAGTTCCACCGGCAAGATCGAATATTGGCGCTCGGTGGGCGGCATCATCACTCAGGTGAACGACATGCCCCGCACCGGCACCGGCACCTACACCATGATGGTGGACGGTACGGCCACACGCGACGGCGACAGCAAGACCTATCTGCTGGGCGGCCACTCGACCGGCACTTTCTCGGCCAAATTCGCCGAAGGGAAGATCGACACCACGCTGGTCCTCAAGGGCGAGGCCGCCGGCGGGGCGACCAGCGATTTCGGCACGGCCACCGGCACCGGCACCTTCAATGTGGCCAGCCCGGTGTTTGCCGGCACGCTGACCGGCACGAACAGCGCCGCCGGCAAATTCTCCGGCGCCTTCTTCGGCCCGCAGGCGGGCGAGGTGGGCTATGGCTGGTATTTCACCGGCTCCGATTTCGACGCCCAGGGCGTTGCCGCCGGCAAGAAGGACTGACTGGTCAGGCCGCCCCGCGGGAGGGGCGGCCGCCACATCTGCCGCGCATGTCCGCGCGGTGGAGCGGACGCGGGGGCGTTCGTACAATCCAGGGCAAATGGGGCAGGGCCTTCGGGCTGGAACAGGAGGGGCATGATGAAGAATTTGCGCTTTGCGGCCGGTGCATCGCTCGTTTCGATCGCGCTGATCATGGCCGGATGCGGCGGCAGCGGGATGAACAGCACTCCCACTCCCAGCCCGACACCCGCGCCCGGGCCGACCCCATCCCCGACAACAACGCCCACTCCGACGCCAACGCCGACCTCTACGCCAACCCCCACGCCGAGCCCTACGCCTACTCCAACACCAACTCCCACCCCTGTGCCGACGCCTACTCCGTCGCCGACTCCTACGCCTACTCCCACTCCCACACCGACCCCGACGCCCACTCCCACGCCGACACCAACTCCTACACCGACACTGACCCCGCCTCTCGGCGCGGTCTTCTCCGGCCTGCCTCTCGATGCGGCAATCAACACGGCGTCATATGATGGGAGCGCCACTCTTTCCGGCAGCACCAATCTGACGCAGGGGAACCTGGGTAGCCGGATTCAGGTGAAATATGTGGTCAGCTCGAACGAGATTCAGCTGATCCGCAACAACAGCTTGCTCGTGAAGTTCAACGCTTCGGAACTGTCGCCCGACAGTACGGCCGATCTGGCGCTGTTCACGCGCGGAACCGTGCCTTTCACCGAACTGCCGCAGGAAGTGTTCGAGCTTCACGTGCCCACCATCAGCGGGGTTCCGCTCAGCTACACCCGCTTCGGCACTTATGCGAAGATCAACGCCAACATTCTGAACGTCAACAACAGCAATATCAATCCACTGGTCGCTTTCGTCTTCGGCCAGCCCACGGCAAACGCTTCCATGCCCACATCCGGCACGGGCACTTACTCGACTGGCATCTTCGGCGCGGTCGTGGTTCCCAACGGATTGGACACGCAATTCTACACGCTGGGTGACGGATATGGATCGGCCAGTTTCAGCGCGAATTTCGCCAGCGGAACGATTTCGACTCTGGTAAGCCTCGATACACAAGGCGGCGACTTTGGAGACATGACGGGCACAGGGGTAATCCTGTCCGGCGGCCCCGCTTTCAACGGCACGCTTTCCGGATCGGCCAGCGGGGGATTCACCGGGGCCTTCTTTGGCCCGAATGCGGTCGAAATGGGTTACGTGTTCGAAGCGGAAGGTTCGAACTTCCTGACCTATGGCAACGTCTTCGGAACCAAGGCCCCGCCGCCCTGAGGCAGCGGGGTGCAAGGTCAGCCTTCCTCGCGCTTCAGCCGCAGCGAAAGCATGACCAGCGCGACGCCGCTCATCAGGGCATAAAGCCCGATCAGCCAGCCCAGCGAGATCAGCGACGCGCCCGGGGCCATGGCCAGCGATCCCAGGATCGCAATGCCCAGCAGCACCGAAAGCACGCCCGCCGCGCCGAGCAGCCATTCACCTTCGATAGCGCGGCGCAGGCGGATGGCGGCGGAAATCTCCAGCACGCCGGTCAGCAGCGCCCAGAAGGCGAGGGTGGCGATCAGGAAGAAGGCATAGGCCGCGGCGGCCACCAGCGGCCAGACGAAGAACACCGCGCCCACCGCAATGCCGATCACGCCGGAAAACACCAGCACGCCCCACCGCTCGCTACGATCCTTCGCGCCTTTTATCCCGGCCACCAACGACAGCAGCCCGTCGGCAAAGCTGAAGGCACCGAACAGCAGGGCAAAGGCAAACACGGTCAATCCAGGCATCAGCAGAGCCACGATCCCCAGCATCACCGCCAGCACGCCCCTGACCATAAACCATTGCCAATTGTGCTGCGGCAGAACGGCTAGCCCGATCGCGAATTCGGCGGAATTTTCCGGTGGCTTGGCGGCGTCCATGGCGTGATTCTCCTGCATGTGTGAAGTGGTTCGGGTCCTTCGGGCTCGATCTGGGCACTCCGCCCATCCTTTTGGCGGAGCCCTGTGGGTCTTGCTCCATTATCGCCCATTATCGAGCGCAAGTCACAGGATTGAGTCCGTTCACGAGCAAACTCCTTCCGAATGCCTTCGCAGGGGTCGGCATGGGCGATAAAGGGCAATGATTGGCTGGGCGGGGGCCTGAAGCCAGAAATTGCTGGATCTGGGGGTTTCATGACGATTTCGCGTTTTTCTGCCGGGGCCTCGCTTGCCGCGCTTTGTCTGACGCTGGCCGCTTGCGGCGGTGGAGGGGTGAATTCCACGCCGACCCCGACGCCAACTCCGCCCAGCAGTGGCGGTGGAACGCCAACGCCGACCGAAACTCCGACCGAAACGCCAACCCCGACCCCGCCGACGTCCAATGACGATCTCATTGCCCCGCTGGTAAGCGAGAGCTTCACGAACGATGCTGCCGAAATGTCTGCCAGTTCGGTGGGTTCGGCTTCAATCACGGCAACGGCCGCCAGCCCGCAACTGACGTTCGTCTACGATGCGACGGCGCGGACCTACACGCTGACAGTAGGGTCTAGATCGAAGACATTCGGGCCGGGCGATCTCAGCAAGTCCAAGAGCACGAACCAGCTCGCGGTATATGAGATTTCCGCCGGCGGGGTGACCGACACTTTGACGCTGACCAAGCCGGGAACTTCCGGGCGCTTCACCTATCGCTATGTCGGCGGTGCCTTCTGGCAGCGCACCGAGCCCGGTCTGGCGACGGCGTTGATCGATGTGGCAACCTATGGGGTGGAAACGGCCGATAGCGCGCTGCCCCGCACGGGATCGGCCTCCTATGCAGTCGATCTCATGGGATACGAGACCCATGAATACGGAACCGCGATCGATCCCATCACCGGTTCAGGCCATCTCGACGTCGATTTTGCCAGAGGAATCGTCCTGACCAACGGAACGCTGACCCGTGCCGATTACGACGATGTCGAATTCGATGGCAAAGCCACGCTCAGTACGACGGCCAATGGCTTTGTCGGCACATTCTCGTTTTACGATTATTCGCATTTCACGGGCACGCTGGAAGGGCGTTTCTACGGCCCGAATGCGCAGGAGGTGGGGGCGGTCTTCTCCACCGAGGACAGGCAGCAGAACGCGGCAGTCGGCGTGCTGATCGGCCGCCGCGACGGCAATGGCGGCACCAATACCGACTTCGTGCAACCGGCCTATAACCAGTTCTTCACGGCCAATACCCAGACCCTCTCCACCATTTATGATTCAGCGGCGGGCACCTATTCCTCCATCGGACACGATGCCGCCCCGGTGATCATCCATTTCGACGCGGCGACTGGCAAATATACGCTCGTCTCGGGCGAGCGCGTGGCGGTCCACACAGTGGAGCAATATCAGCAGCGCTTCTATCCGGTGGACCGGATTGAAATTTACCAGAGCGAATACCGAACCAGCTTCAAGACGTTGAAATATGTCACCGGAATGAGCTGGGCGTCGCGCATTCTTCTCGATGGTACGAAGGAAGATCTCGATTTCCGCAATTTCGTCTATGGCTTTCCGACCGCGCAGAACGCCGTGCCGGTCAGCGGGAAAGCCGCTTACGAGCTTACGATGGCGGGCACGTTCCTCGACAAGAAATACCAGGCGGCCGATTTCTCGAGCGAGCCGTCAGCGCTCATTTCCATGAGTGGTGACGGAACCCTGTTTGCGGATTTCGGAAGCGGGCAGGTGTCGCTGGACGGCGCGCTGGAACTTGTCCTTGAAGACGTGAACCTGAATGCCCAGGCTTCCATCGTCGGTAGCGGCGCCATCTCGTCTTCTGTAAATGGTTTTTCCGGGTCGCTGACGGCCACTTCGCCCGACAACAGCTATAGCGGCGATTTCAACGGGCAGTTTTTCGGGGCTGGCGCGGCGGAAGTTGGCGGAACCTTCATGGCTTCCAACGGCCCCAATGCGCTTCTGGCCGGCTATTTCGTCGGGGCGAAGGATCAGGCTCTGATCGACGCGTCGACCCCGCTCGCGGCCTATTCCAGCCCGGTGACTTTCGCCACGAATACGGCTCTCTATCCGAGCTATGTCGATGGCGGGGTCGAGCTTGACTTCGATCCGGCGGCGAACCGCTTCGTGTTCCAAGATAGCTATAACCACTCGCCCCTGCCATTCGTGATCAAGGCGAGCGACATCGTTGCCGGGACGCAAAATGCCGCACGCATCGAATACAACACCAATGAAGGCGACCGGCAGCTTTCCGGCTGGGTGCACAATTCCGCTCCCGGAAATTCCGAAATCAACCTGACCTATACGAGCTTCGCCGCGTTCGAGACCCACTATGATTTTGGCGCGGGAACGCAGGAAAAGCACTACATGCTCACCTTCGGCAATGTGACGCCGGAGGCTTTGATGCCGCGATCCGGCACTGCCCGATATAGCGGGATCGCTATCGGTCAGGCCGAAATGGCCTCGACGGGCTATGTCGGCGGGGTGCATGGGACGTCGGGCCTTACTGCCGATTTCGGCAATGGCACATTTGCCAGCGAAATCACCCTGTTCACGGATCAGGCGACGCCGCAATCGCTAGGCACCTATCTGTTCGACGGCGGCATCGGGACCATGGGCATGTACGGAACGGCAACCGGATATCCCGATTACACCGGCCAGGTATCAGGCGATTTCTACGGCCCGAATGCCGATGAATACGGTTTTGCCTGGGCGCTGCATTATTACACCAGCGCAGTTGGCGGCGCATTGGGCAACACTTTCTATGGCATCGCTGTGGGCAAGAAGGATTGAGCATATTCTTTCCCGCGTTCCGGCGCGGGAAGGGGGTAAATCGAACGATGTGGTCGCATCCGTTTCGGATTCAGTCCCGTTGCCTTGGTATTTGTGGAGTCACATGATTTTCATAGGTTTGACGGGCGGGCTTGCTGGCCCATCAGCAATTCAGGCGGCACTGCGGGCCGCTTAAGGCGGGGGTATTCGATGACGGTTTTGCGTTGCTTCGCGGGGGCTTCCCTCGCTGCGCTGGGGCTTATGCTGGCGGCCTGTGGTGGAGGCGGGGTGAACTCCACGCCAACGCCAACTCCGGGCGGCGGCGGAACGCCTACACCGACACCGAGCCAGGCCAATTCCACGCTGCCGTCATTCGTCCCTGCGCTTGCGGTTGCGTCGTCTTCGCAGACGGCGCCGCCGTCCGGGGGCGGGGTGGTCATCGTAACTCCGACTCCCACTCCGACGCCATCGGCCAACGACGATTTGCTGTCTCCCCTGGCCAGCGAGCAATTCATGGCCCTGGGCGTGGTGGGAACCGCCGAAATCTCGAAGCTTAACGGTGCAGGCAGCAACGGTTCGTGGACCGAGGCGCTGAGCATCACCTATGACTCTGCCGCGCAGACCTACACGGTCAACGGGATCGCTTTTGGGCCTGCCGATAAGGTCAATGGCGCAAGCAATGGACAATTCACGACCTTCCAGAAGATTGCAGGCAACACGGGCCAGAGCCTCGTCCTTACTGCACCGGGAACTTCCGGCCGGTTCACATACCGCTATGTTGGGGCAGGCTTCCTGCAGCAGGTCCAGGAATATTCCGACCTTCTCAGGGGCTATCTGAAGGCATTCGTCTACGGCGTCGAAACACCCGAAAGCTCCGTGCCCAGATCGGGGTCTGGCAGCTACAATGTCGACATGCTCGCCGTGATCGCCGCAGATGGTGCCCTGCACGATCTTCACGGCAGTGGCACTCTGGGCGTGAATTTCACCAGCGGCGCGATCACCACTTCGGGCGCGGCGAAGCAATATGCGCAGACCGGTGTCTTTGAGACGAGCCGGAGCTGGACGGGTGATGCCCAGCTCAGAAGCGACTATAATTTCTTCGAGGGCAGCCTGTCCGTTTCCGGAATGGATCGGGCTGAATGGCTCGGCAAGTTCTACGGCCCGTCGGCGCAGGAAGTCGGCTCGGTATTTCAGTCCACCAATGGCGGGCCGACTCTGGCCGGGACTCTGATCGGGCGAACGGCCGGGCAATAGGGGCCGGGCAGGCAGCGCGAAGGTGAGGTTCGCAGCCCACTTGACTGACGCGAACATTTGCGGAACAAAAGGGTGTCCGGTGGCCTGCCTTGAAGGTCACTGGACTCTTCGCCCTCCAGCCCCCAGATCGCGCCCATGTCACTCACCACCATTTCCGTACGCGGTGCCCGCGAGCATAATCTCAAGGGCGTGGATATCGACCTTCCGCGGGATAAGCTGATCGTCATCACCGGGCTTTCCGGCTCGGGGAAAAGCTCGCTCGCCTTCGATACGATCTATGCCGAGGGGCAGCGCCGCTATGTGGAGAGCCTCTCCGCCTATGCGCGCCAGTTCCTGGAGATGATGCAGAAGCCGGATGTCGAGCATATCGACGGCCTCAGCCCCGCCATCTCGATCGAGCAGAAGACCACCAGCCGCAATCCGCGCTCCACCGTGGCGACGGTCACGGAAATCTACGATTACATGCGCCTGCTCTGGGCGCGGGTGGGCGTGCCTTACAGCCCGGCCACCGGTCTGCCGATCAGCGCGCAGACGGTCAGCCAGATGGTGGACCGGGTGATGGCGCTGCCCGAAGGCACGCGGCTTTACCTGCTCGCCCCGGTGGTGCGCGGGCGCAAGGGCGAATATCGCAAGGAACTGGCCGAGTGGCAGAAGGCCGGCTTCACCCGCGTGCGGATCGACGGCGAGATTTACGAGATTGCCGAAGCCCCGGCGCTCGACAAGAAATACAAGCATGACATCGAAGTGGTGGTCGATCGCCTTGCCGTGCGGGAAGGGATCGAAACGCGGCTGGCCGACAGCTTCGAACAGGCGCTGAAACTGGCCGAGGGGCTGGCCTTCGTCGATCTGGCGGATGGTGTGGTTCCGGGGCGCGAAGGGGAGGAAAGCGGCGGCGCGATGAAGGGCGCAGGCATTCCCGCCAACCGCATCGTGTTCTCCGAGAAATTCGCCTGCCCGGTCAGCGGCTTCACCATTGAGGAGATCGAGCCGCGGCTGTTCTCCTTCAACGCGCCGCAGGGTGCCTGCCCGGCCTGCGACGGGCTGGGCGAAAAGCTGCTGTTCGATCCGCAACTGGTGGTGCCCAACGAGGAACTGAGCCTCAAGAAGGGCGCCGTGGTGCCCTGGGCGAAGAGCAATCCGCCGTCGCCCTATTACATGCAGGTGCTGGCCAGCCTGGCAAAGGCCTATGATTTCAGCCTCGAGACGCCGTGGAAGGATCTGGAGCCGGACCAGAAGCTGATCATCCTGCATGGCACGGGCGGGATGCCGGTGGACCTCACCTTCAAGGACGGGCGCAAGGAATATACCGTGCGCAAGGCCTTCGAAGGCGTGATCGGCAATCTCAACCGCCGGCTGGGGCAGACCGACAGCGCCTGGATGCGCGAGGAACTGTCCAAGTTCCAGACCGCGCAGCCCTGCGAGACCTGCCATGGCAAGCGCCTCAATGAGAAGGCGCTGGCGGTGAAAGTGGCGGGCGCGGATATCGCCACGCCGGTGGCGCTATCGGTCAGCGATGCGGTGGAATGGTTTGGCGATCTGCAGCACCATCTCACTGCCCAGCAGAACCAGATCGCCAAGGCCATCCTCAAGGAAATCAACGAGCGGCTGGGCTTCCTCAACAATGTCGGGCTGGATTACCTCAATCTCGACCGGACGAGCGGCACGCTGTCCGGCGGGGAAAGCCAGCGCATCCGCCTCGCCAGCCAGATCGGCAGCGGGCTTTCCGGCGTGCTCTATGTGCTGGACGAGCCCTCCATCGGCCTGCACCAGCGCGATAACGATATGCTGCTGGTCACGCTGAAGCGCCTGCGCGATCTGGGCAACACCGTGATCGTGGTGGAGCATGACGAGGATGCGATCCGCGCCGCCGATCACATCGTCGACCTGGGCCCCGGTGCGGGTGTGCATGGCGGCGAAGTGGTGGCCGAAGGCACGCTGAAGGATATCCTCGCCAGCACCCGCAGCCTGACCGCCGCCTATCTCAACGGCACGCGGGAAATCGAGGTGCCGAAGAAGCGCCGCAAGGGCAATGGCCACAAGATCACCGTGGCGGGCGCGCGGGCGAACAATCTCAAGAACGTCACCGCCAGCATCCCGCTGGGCACTTTCACCTGCATCACCGGCGTTTCGGGCAGCGGTAAGTCCAGCTTCACCATCGACACGCTGCACGCCGGTGCGGCGCGCGCGCTGAACGGCGCACGGGTGATCGCGGGCGCGCATGACAAGATCACGGGCCTCGAACATTGCGACAAGGTGATCGAGATCGACCAGTCGCCCATCGGCCGCACCCCGCGCAGCAACCCGGCCACCTATACCGGCGCCTTCACCCAGATCCGCGACTGGTTCGCGGGCCTGCCGGAATCGCTGGCGCGCGGATACAAGGCCGGGCGCTTCAGCTTCAACGTCAAGGGCGGGCGCTGCGAAGTGTGCCAGGGCGACGGGCTGATCAAGATCGAGATGCACTTCCTGCCCGACGTTTACGTCACTTGCGAGGAATGCCACGGCAAGCGCTACAACCGCGAAACGCTGGAAGTGAAATTCAAGGGCATGAGCATTGCCGACGTGCTCGACATGACGATCGAGGATGCGGAGGAATTCTTCAAGGCCGTGCCGCCCATCCGTGACAAGATGCATATGCTCAACGAAGTGGGGCTGGGCTATGTGAAGGTCGGCCAGCAGGCCACCACGCTTTCGGGCGGCGAGGCGCAGCGGGTGAAGCTGGCCAAGGAACTCAGCCGCCGCTCCACCGGGCAGACGCTCTATATCCTCGACGAGCCGACCACCGGCCTCCATTTCGAAGATGTGCGCAAGCTGCTGGAAGTGCTGCAAAGGCTGGTGGACCAGGGCAATTCCGTGGTGGTGATCGAACATAATCTGGACGTCATCAAGGTGGCGGACTGGATTATCGACCTTGGCCCCGAAGGCGGGGTGCGCGGGGGCGAGATCGTCGCCACCGGCACGCCCGAACAGGTGGTGAAGGAACCACGCAGCTATACGGGCCAATATCTGGCGCCTATGCTCGGCAAATAAACGGCCGCGCGCCGATCCCAGCACTCGGAGAGCTTCCCATGATCCAGCCCGCCCGCCGCCGTAATGCCGCGCTCCTCCTGCCCGCCGCGCTGCTCGCCCTGTCCGGCTGCGTCACGGCGGAACTCGGGGCCAAGCCCGCCAAGGTCGGCCGCGGCGCGCCCTTAACCGCGCTGCTGGATGGCAGGGGCACCGTGCCGCTGGGCGATCCTGACGGTACGGGGCTGTTCAGCGCTACGGTCGATCAGGAATTCAGCCGGCTGTGCTACGCCGTGATGGTCTCCGGCATCGCCACGCCCACGGCGGCCCATATCCACAAGGGCGCGGCCGGCACCTCCGGCCCCCCGGTGGTGACGCTCCAGACCCCGACCTATATGCAAAGCCAGTCCTGCATCCAGATCGACGCCGCACTGGCCAGTGATCTGGTCGCCAATCCGGCCGCCTATTACGTCAATGTCCACAATGAGGAGTTCCCGGGCGGAGCGATCCGCGCGCAGCTGGATAAGGGCAAGGGCGGGAAGTAGGTTTGCTGCCGCTGCAAATCTCGTCCTTGGGAGTCTCTGCGGAACGCTTTGCCGCCGCCGCCAGACGGCACGGTGAACTTCGCAGCGGCCGCGATGCAAATGCCGCATTCAAGCAGATTATTGCCGCATATCGCGAAATTCGGGCGCAGGCGGATGGAGGTCTCGACACCTTCACGCGATTGCTGGAGAATTCCGATCCTTCCGTTGCGCGGTGGGCCGCCGGCTTCCTGTTGCATGATGCCCCTGAACTTGCCCGCAAGAGACTGGAGGAAATTGCGCAGGGCGATCATCGTCTTATTTCGTTCAGCGCGGAAATAACGCTGCGGGAATGGGATGCCGGAAGGCTGAAACGACCCGAAGAGTGGTAGCCCTCTTATTTGCGTGCATACCGTGGTGGACGGGGTTCGCCCCAAGCGTTGTCAGCCGTAGTGTATCCCGACCGGCCTCGCCCGGGAGGCAAGGCCGGAATTTTGCTCGCGCAGAGACGCAGAGAGCGCAGAGGGAACAGAGTGGGCCTCACGCAAAGGCGCAAAGACGCGAAGAAGGGGTGCGCCGATGCCTGACCTCCCTCGTCACCCCGGACTTGTTCCGGGGTCCAGCTGGGTTGCGGGGTGGGGGTTTAGTGTACTGTTACCTCAATCCCCGTAATCCCGGAGGTTTAGTGCACTGTCACCGTAATCCTGCGTCAGGCTCCCCATTTGATGCTTCACCGGATGATGGTTTCTTTCGCGCTAGAGGGCGGCCCGCCCGCCAGCATGGCGCTTAGGAGCTTGTCAAAGCGGGCGTTGGGATCGTTAAAAGTCATTAAAAAATATTCCCTCGAACGCAGCTTGTTGAACCTTGCGATTCAATTCTCTTTGGGCCGAGCGCCAATGGCTTAAAATAATGCGGAACTTCTTGTAGCGCCGTACGCCTTCAGAATTCGGGAATTGGCTGTCTTTGATTTCCCAATTGGCTCCATACGCTGCATCCTCAACCTGCAATATCTCCTCAAAATTTGAAACATAACGTGCTGATACACTGATATAATCGCGTAATAGGTTGTCCCATTCGTCATATCGGCCCGACCATTCGCTCCAAACGGCTGATGAACTCAAATCCGCGCCACTATCTGTTGGAGTAGAGAGTTCGCTCGCCCTTCGCGCCAATTCGCTTGTTGCGCGCTCGATCCATTCCTTGTCGGAAAGGGCCGCGAATGATCTTCGCAAATTTGTGTCGGCCATCACTCGCTCGGTGACTTCTTTGGCTATTTGAGCCTTGGTCTCATCAATCGCTTTGCCTAGTTGCGCGTCGGCCTCTCTCAATTCCTTAAAGTCCGCGATGGCGTCCTTTTGGATTTCACTCATCATATGTGTGACGGCCACTAACCCGCCCTCATTTTGAGAGGTGAGCCTCGCGTTCTCGGTCAAATCATCCTGTAAGCCCACGACTGTTTCCACTACTCCATTGATGTTCGCGGTGTTGCGAGAAATACTCACTTCAAGGTTCTCGATCTTGATCCGGATATCCTCAACCTGATCGGGCGGCGCGTAGTCTAACGCCGAGAAGGAGCCAGGCTTTGTCCAGAGAGGGCGAAGGACGAAGAACAGAGCGATGAAGAGCATGAACCAAGACAGAGGCTGCTCGAAAATGCCTGAAAGGAATGTGCCCACTGCGGGCGACTTTTCAACGATCGGGCTGATGCCGAAGCCGCCCAACGCGAAAAGAACTGCGATGGCGCCAAATACAAGGCGAGGGATGCGGTCCTTCACCTTGTAGGCCTCAAGTCCGAACATCGCCGCAATGGCGATAAGTGCGATAGCGTTTCCGAGCATGCTTCTAGTTTTCCTCCCGCCGAATCCAGCGAGATACTACATCTAGCCCCACATGACGTAAGGGGGATGATGTCCGAACAGGTCCGGGGTGACGGGGGAGGGGGTGCGTGGGGGTTTGGGTTGGGTGTTTCTTCTTTGCGGCTTCGCGCCTTTGCGTGAACCGTTCTCTCTGCCCCTCCGCGTCTCTGCGTGAACGGATTTCGGCCTCTCCGGGGCTCGCGAAGGCCCGCCTTGGCGCGCCGTTCTCGCCTCTCGCTTGTGAGGCCTGTGCCCCTCCACCACACTTCGTGTGGTCCCCCTCCCCCGATGGGGGAGGATCTCTCGCGATTTTCGACTTTCCTACAGGCAGTGGTCTGTATAACTGAATTGGTTCCTTCGTGACTATGAGGTGAACCATGTCAGTACATTCTCGGATCGACGCTTCCAATTCCTCCGCCGCGCAGCAGCAGGCGGGGGCCGAGGAGGATTTGCGGTTTCATCTGCCCTGCGAGCTGGAGGAGGACGGGGCCGGGGATGATCTTTCGCCCGATGGCCTTTCTTCCCAGCCCAATCCCCACAAGAGCCATCCGGCCGGTCGCGGGTGGATTGCCGCGCGGCGCGATATCGGCCTGCCGGGGGAGGGGCCGGATGCGGAGCAGGCGGCGTTTGGCGCCGGTGGGGGCGGGGGTGCGGGCGGGATTGCGGGCGGGGTTGCTGGCGGGGCGGCGGGCTTCCCATCCTCCCCATCGCTGTATGACGAGGGCGGGCATCTTCCCCACACCACCTTCACGCGCGAGCGGCAGATGCGCTTTTGCGACCAGCTGGCGACTTGCGGCAATGTGCGCATGGCCTGCGCGCTGAGCGGGATTTCCGCCATGACGGCCTATCGCACGCGGCGGCGCGATTCCCTGTTTGCCCAGGTGTGGGACCGGGCGCTGGCGCTGGCGCGCGATCATGCCGAGGCGGTGCTGGCAGTGCGCGCGCTGGAAGGGATTGCCGAGCCGGTGTTCCATCGCGGCGAAGTGGTGGGGCACAGGCGCCGCTATGACAGCAGGCTGCTGCTGGCCCATCTCGCGCGGCTGGACCGGCGCTGTGAGGTGCTGGATGCGCGGGCCGCGCAGGGCGCACCGGGCGATGCGGAGGCCTTTGACCTGATGCTGGCCCGGCTGGGCGGTCTGGACGAGGGCGGGGACGCGCTGCCCGCGCGGGGCATGCATGTCGAGCAGGCCGGGGCCGAGGCCGAGCGCGCGGCGCTGGAGGAAGCCTTTGCGGGCGATCCATGGGGCGGGGAATACGAACTCGGTTTCGAAGCCGGTTACGAACTCGGTTTCGAACCCGGTGAGGATGAGGAAAATGAGGGCGAGGATGCGGCGGATTGGGATGGCGCTGGCCCCGATCCGATCCTCGTCGCCGGGCAGGAAGCGCGCAGCCGTGCCGGGGCCGAATGGGACGAGGCCCATGCGGCGCTGTGCGCGCGGATCGATGTGCTCTGCTGCGCGCAGGAAGATATAATCGACGAGGATGCCGAGGAGGTGAACCCCATGCAGGCCAAGCTGCCTTACGAGGTGAAGAGCTGGCCCGATTCCGCCGCAAATGGATGTGTAACAGGTGTAACAGGCTGGCCGGCGGGTGCCCCGATGCAGGCCCCTGCGTTCCGCCCGGCGTCCTTGTATTGCGCAGCAGTAAGCCTATAGCTCGACGTTCTCAGAGAAAAGGAACAGATCATGCGCCATGCGTTATTGATCGCGGCTGCAGCTGCGACACTTGTCGGCGGCTGTGCTACCGATAACAGCTATCGCGACGATGGACGGGGAAGGTACCGGGACTATGATTATAACCGCCCGGACCCGAGGTATAATGATTATGATGCCTCCCGCTATTACAGGTCGGACAGGAAATACCGGGAGCATAAATTATCCCGGCAGGACCGGATCTATCGCGGCAAGGATGGGAAATTCTATTGCCGCCGCAGTGACGGGACCACCGGGCTGATCGTGGGCGCATTGGCGGGCGGCATTGCCGGCAACCTCATCGCCCCGGGCGAATCCCAGGTGCTGGGCACTCTGCTGGGCGCCGGGGTTGGCGCGATCATCGGAAGCGAGATCGAAAAGGGTCAGGTGCGCTGCCGCTGAGCGGCTGGCCTGCATGATCTGAAACGGGGCTGTCGCCTCTGCCTCTCCCCCCGCCCGGTTGCGTTGGGGCGGGGCGGCAGCCTTACTCGCTGAGCAGCGAAATGCTCACCTGGCCGCTGCCGGGGCCGATCAGCCCCAGTTCGCGCGCGGCGGCCTGGCTGACGTCGATCATGCGCTTGTGCGTGAAGGGCCCGCGATCGTTGATGCGGACCACCACGCTCTTGCCCGTGCCGGTATTGGTGACGCGCACCAGGCTGCCGAAGGGCAGCGAACGGTGGGCGGCCGTGAAACCGGCGGGATCGAAAGGTTCGCCACTGGCCGTGCGGCGGCCCTTGAGTTCCTTGCCATACCAGCTGGCGAGACCGGTGCCGACATGCTCTCCGGCGTCGTCAGTATCGGTGGCCGGAACCGCAGGCGACTGATCGGGAAGGGCGAAACCGCCTTCGAGCGCGCTCGACTGGACAGTTGCGGGGACCAGCACCGGCGCGGTCTGCGCATGGCCGGGGGCACTGGCACCAAGCGCCGCCAGCAGCAGCGCCGCGCCTGCACCGGCGAAAGACTGGGTGAGGGGGTGCCGCTTGAGCGGGGCCGGAAGGATCGAGCCGCGTTTCATCGAGGGCGGCGCATACAGCATCTGGTGGCGGAAGGAATTAACGCCCCACATCTTGTCGCTGGCGAACAACGGTTCACCGAGTGTGCGGGCGAATTTGGGGCGAATTGAGGGGGTTTTCCACTGGCAGTGGAGGGGCTGGGGAATGTCTGGAAGGTGCGAATCGGGCCGGATCCCATATGCAAATGAGGGCGGCATCGCTGCCACCCTCACTGCACCGGCTGCGATGACCGGCGTTTGGCGACCCCCGAGAGGGCGCTGTGTCGCCCGGCGCTCGCGCCGGCATCCGGTCCCGTCAGGCGGGGGATCGAGCCCGAAGGCACTCTCACTCCCGCCCGGCGGTTCCGCGGCTTTCCGGTCCGTTGGGGGCCCTGCGCTTCATCTGGTTATGCCTGGCCGAAGCCTTGCATTCCCATCCACACCGGGCCGGACTTTCCGGCCAACCGATGGCTTGCCCCTCGCTGTTCTTTCACTCGCCACGCGTCCATCCGAAGATTTTCGCGATTTCGCCAGCTTCCGATCAGCATGGTTTCGGCCACGGTCTCGAGAAGTGTCTTCCTTGTCCTCCATCGCTTCACGGCCTTGCGGCTTTCTGCGATTTCTGTCCGGATTTCCCGTCTCGATGATTGAAAGGTGCGCCCAGCGAGTGAGTCGTTCAAGCCGCGCAAGCCCGACTTATCCACTTTTGCCGGAATCGGCAGTGGATTAGTGTGGATAAGTCCGGAATCTTCGTTGCGGCTGCGAATAAACTCTGCTTTAGGGCGCGGTTTCGCTGCGTTGCCGCAAAAACCGCGCCCGATGCTGGTGGCTTACCGGTCCCGCTGGGCCAGCAGGCGCAGGCGCAGGGCGTTCAGCTTGATGAAGCCCGCCGCATCCTTCTGGTCGTAAGCGCCGGCATCGTCCTCGAATGTGACGTGGCGTTCCGAATAGAGGCTGTTGGGGCTCTTGCGGCCGACCACATTCGCGCTGCCCTTGTAGAGCTTGAGGCGGACCGTGCCGGACACCTTTTCCTGGCTGTGGTCGATCGCGGCCTGCAGCATCTCGCGTTCCGGCGCGAACCAGAAGCCGTTGTAGATCAGCTCGGCATATTTCGGCATCAGCTCGTCCTTGAGGTGTGCCGCGCCGCGATCCAGCGTGATCTGCTCGATCCCGCGATGGGCGCGGGCGTAGATCTCGCCGCCGGGGGTCTCGTACATGCCGCGGCTCTTCATGCCGACGAAGCGGTTCTCGACCAGATCGAGGCGGCCGATACCATGCTTGCGGCCCAGATCGTTCAGTGCTGCGAGCAAGGTGGCCGGGCTCATGGCTTCGCCGTTCAGGGCAACGCCGTCACCCTTTTCGAAGTCGATGGTGATATATTCGGGTTCGTCCGGCGCATCTTCCGGGTTCACGGTGCGCGAATAGACGTAATCCGGGGTTTCTTCCCACGGATCTTCCAGCACCTTACCCTCCGAAGAGGTGTGCAGCAGGTTCGCGTCGGTGGAGAAGGGGCTCTCGCCGCGCTTGTCCTTCGGTACGGGGATCTGGTGTTCTTCGGCCCAGGCGATCAGCGCGGTGCGGCTGGTCAGGTCCCATTCGCGCCAGGGGGCGATGACCTTGATGTTCGGCTCCAGCGCATAGGCCGACAGCTCGAAACGCACCTGATCATTGCCCTTGCCGGTGGCGCCATGGGCCACGGCGTCGGCGCCGGTTTCGCGGGCGATTTCGATCAGGCGCTTGGAGATCAGCGGGCGGGCGATAGAGGTGCCCAGCAGATAGTCGCCTTCATAGCGGGCATTGGCGCGCATCATCGGGAAGACGAAATCGCGCACAAATTCCTCGCGCAGATCGTCGATATAGATGTGGTGATCGGGCACGCCCATCAGCTTGGCCTTGGCGCGGGCGGGCTCAAGCTCTTCGCCCTGGCCGAGATCGGCAGTAAAGGTGACCACCTCGCAATTATAGGTCACCTGCAGCCATTTGAGGATCACGCTGGTGTCGAGACCACCGGAATAGGCGAGGACGACACGCTTGATATCGGACATGGGCGGCTCCGGATAAGAGACTATGGAATCGCCCGGCGCTCTATGCGCCATCGCGCCCCGGTGCAAGGCGGGCAAGCAGGCGCGGCCAGTAGAAGCCCAGCGCCAACGCGCGCCAAGCATAACCCGCCAGCAGCGCGAGCCACACTCCGGTGGCACCGAGCGGACGCAAGGCAAGGTCGGTGGTGATATAGGCAGCGGTGGCGAAGATGGCTGCGTTGCGCAGCGCCCGCCCTTCGGTGGCGCCGATGAACACCCCGTCGAGCAGCCAAGAGGCAAGGCCGATGAGCGGCACGAAGGCCACGAACCATAGTAGCGGCCTGGCGGCCGCACGCACTCCCTCATTGGTGGTGAGCATGGCCACCAGCGGATCGCCCACCAGCAGGATCAGCCCAGTGAAGGCAAGGGCGGCGAGCAGGCACCATTCACCCACTAGCCGGACGGCGCGCAGGAAATCCGCCCGCGAATGCGCACCGATGGCGCTGCCCACGCGCTCTTCCGCAGTGAAGCAGAACCCGTCGAGCACGAAGGCGGTGATGGAGACGAATTGCATCAGCACCTGCTGCGCGGCCAGTTCCTCCGCGCCGAGGCGCGCGCCGGCATTGGTGAACCAGGTGAACAAAGTGAGCAGGGCGATCGTACGGATCATCAGATCGCGATTGACCGCGAACAGACGGGCAAGGGCTGCCCGGTCGAGGATCGTGTCGCGGTGAGGGGGCCGGCGCCAGACATCGCGGGTCAGCCACAGGCCGGTGGCAAGCGCGGTCCATTCCGCCAGCGCGGTGCCATAGCCAATGCCGCGCACGCCCATGTCCGCGCCCCAGACCAGCGCGATATTGGCGGCCATGTTGACGCTGTTCATCACCAGCTGCAGCACAAGGGCGGAGCGGGTGCGGCGCATTCCCAGCAGCCAGCCGTTGATCGAATAGACTGCTAACAGCGCCGGCGCGCCCCACAGGCGGGCGTGGATGAAACCGGCTG
Source organism: uncultured Caenibius sp. (assembly GCA_963662855.2). Classification (GTDB taxonomy): domain Bacteria; phylum Pseudomonadota; class Alphaproteobacteria; order Sphingomonadales; family Sphingomonadaceae; genus Andeanibacterium. The sequence goes on along the minus strand of CAXXWL010000005.1, from coordinate 1,502,928 downwards.
CCTCGCGGTCCAGCGTCTCGCCGCTTGCCATCAGGGCCAGCGCGCCGGGAACGATCAGCCACTGCAGCGCAAACAGGCCGAGGCCGAGCAGGCCGCCCAGCAGCACGCCGCGTGCCAGCAGCGCGTTCACTTCGCCGTCTTTGCTCCCGCCCCTGGCCTGCGCGACGAGGCCGGTGATCCCCATCCGCAGGAAGCCGAAGGCCCAGACGAGGAAATTGACGATGGCGACGCCAAGGGCAACCGCGGCGAGCGCGGTCGCGTCGCCGGTTCGCCCGATCACGGCGGTGTCGACCACCCCCACCAGCGGAATGGTCGCCTGGGCCAGCATGATCGGCCATGCCTGAGCGAAGATCGCGCCGCGCGTCAGCGAATTATGGCAGCGGGAAGAAACCATGGGCGCCCATTGCATGGCCCCTATGGAGGGGCAAGCCGGGCCTTACTCCGCCGCTTCGGCCTGTCGGGCCAAGTGCCACTCCGGTGTTTCGTCCAGCGCCATGAGCCGTGCGGCTTCCTCCGCGATATAGTCCCGCGTCATCGGCAGGGCGTCGCGGTTTTTCACGGACTGGAGGTGAAAGTTCACCATCCCGCCAGACAGGAAGCTCTGCTCCGCACCGGCAAGGTAGAACTGCCACATGCGGAACAGCCGCTCGTCATAGAGCTCGACGATCTCGCGTTCGTGCTGGCAGGTGCGGCGATACCATTCGGCCAGCGTGTGGGCGTAGTGATAGCGTAGCACTTCCACATCGCCCACTTCCCAGCCGGTCCGCTCCATGGCGACCACCAGCTCGCTCATTGCGGGGATATAGCCGCCGGGGAAGATATATTTGCGGGTCCATTTGTCGGTCGTCCCGCGTCCGCGCGCCCGGCCGATCGTGTGAGTGAGCATCACCCCGTCATCGGCGAGCAGTTCGTGGGTCTTGGCGAAATACTCGCCATAATGAAGCGCGCCGACATGTTCGATCATGCCTACGCTGGTGATGCGGTCGAATTTGTCCTGCACGTCGCGATAATCGCGCAGTTCGAAGCGGACCTTGTCCGCCACTCCCGCAGCCTCGGCCCGTTCGTTCGCGAACTTCACCTGGTCGGGGGCGAGGCTGACGCCCAGCACTTCGCAGCCGTAATGCCGGTTGAGATAGAGCGCGAGGCCGCCCCAGCCGCAACCGATGTCGAGGATGCGCATTCCTTCGCCCTGGCCGGGCCGGATGCGCAGCTTGGCCGCGATCAGGGCCAGCTTGTCCAGCTGGGCGCGTTCCAGCGAATTGGCCGGATTGCGGTAATAGGCCATGGTGTAGAACCGCCCCTCGTCGAGAAACAGCTCATAGAAGCGGCGGGTGAGATCGTAGTGATGCACCACGTTCTTGCTCGCCTTGGTGCGCAGATTGATCCCGTCGAGCCGGGCGGCGACGAAATCCAGCCCGCGACGCATGGGGCTGTGCGGCTTGAGGCCCTTGCGCCCGGCATTGCGGGTCACCAGCAGGATCATGTCGCGGATGTCGTGCGGCGCTTCCACCACCAGACGGCCGTCCATATAAGCCTCGCCCGCGCCGATATCGGGGTGGCGGGCGATATGCATGGCGGTGTTCTTGTCGGTCAGCCGGATGCAGATCGGTTCTTCCGCCCGATCTCCGAAATCATAGGTCCGCCTGTCATAGTCAGTGATGACCAGACGGCCTTCGCGGATCACCTGCCGAAGCAGTTTTTCGAGTAGCCACATGGGCTTTCTCCCCTTGCCAGTTACGGCGCCCCCACAGGGGAACATGGAATCGGGTGGCGGGCCCTGTCAATCGGGTCCGTCAGTCGGCTGGTGGCCTTGTGTCAGATTCCGGCATACCATTGATAGCCCGTGCGATCTTCCCAATAACCGCCCTTGCCGGCACCAATGGCATCGAGGCTGGCGACGGCTTCGATCCCGGTGAGATATTTGGCGTGTTTGTAGCCCAGCTGGCGCTCGATCCGCATCCGCAGCGGTGCGCCGTTCTTCACCGGCAACGGTTCGCCATTGAGGCTGTGGGCAATGATCGTCTGAGGGTGGAAGGCATCGATCAGATCGACGCTTTCATAATAGGCGCTGCCGTTCAGCATATCGGCGCAACGGAACACGATGAAGCGTGCTTCCGGCTTTACTCCGGCCTTTTCGAGGATATGGGCCAGTTGCGGCCCGGTCCACTGGCCGATGGCGCTCCACCCTTCCACGCAATCGTGGCGAGTGATCTGGGTGCGCTGGGGCAGGGCCTTCACATCCTCCAGCGAAAGCGAGAGGGGCGTGGAAACCATGCCCGTCACATCCAGCCGCCAGTCGGCAAAGCCCGCCGCGACATGTGCCTTGTATCCTGCTTCCTGCGGATCGGTGGTGCCATTGCCGCGAAAGACGGGGGAGATATCTTCCAGCGAGAATTCCCGGGCGAGCGCCTTGCGGCGGCCCAGCAACTCGTGCAGCCCCTTGTTCCAATCCTCGACCGAGGAAAGCAGCGAGGAAACCGGCCCGCTTTCCGCCAGTTTCGAACAGCCGGCCACGAAGAAGGCGGCCGCGCCTGTCAGGACAGAACGGCGCTTCATGGCGTGTCCTCCTTCATTCGTCCGCCGGTGATCATGTCGCGGATCTGGCCGATCGGGCCGGAAAGCAGCACCAGCACCAGATGCAGCGCCAGAAATCCGATCAGCATCCAGGCGCAGAGGAAATGGATCGAACGCGCGCTTTGGCGGCCGAAGAAGATGTCCAGCAGCCACGGCCAGTTGGCATCCATGCCCGGGCTCATCGCAAGGCCGGTGAAGATCATCAGCGGCAGCAGGATGAAGATCACCACGCCATAGCTGAGCTTTTGCAGGAAGTTGAACTTGGTGCCGCTGTGCGCGAAATCCAGTTTCAGATGCTTCACGATATCGGCGCGGATGGCGCCCCAGCGCCATTCGGAAAGGCGGGTGACGAGATCGCGGATGAAATGCCGGTTCGCCAGCGAGGCGAGCATGAACAGCAGCAGCCCGAAGGCGAAGGGCCAGGCGAACAGCAGGTGCCACAGCCGCGCTTCGGCCAGGCTGTAATGGCCGGGGATCGTCATCCAATCGGGAAAGCGGATCAGGCGGAGCCATGCATCGGCCCGGTCGAAGCCATATTCGCCCCAGTAAAGCCGCGGATGGGCGTTGGATATGCCGAGGCCCGACATGAACAGCACCACCAGGCAAATGGCGTTGAGCCAGTGCCACAGGCGCGTGGGCAGGGCATGTTTCCTTTGCGGGGGGCTCTTCTTCAAGGCCTCTCCTCCTCGCGGGCTAGATAGAGCACATCGCGGGGCTGGGAAAGGAGATGCTGCCCGGAATCGACGTAGAGGGTCGTGCCGCTTTCCAGCCAGCCCTGGGCCAGGAAAAACGCCGCATCGGCCACTTCCTGCGCGCCGGTCAGGCGGCGCAGCAGATTGAGCTTGCCGGAGATCTGGAATTCCTGCGGCGTCTGGTCATGGCTGGGCAGGATCGCGCCGGGAGCCAGGCCGTAAATCCGGTCGCGCCCGCGCCGGTCCGCCATGGCGAGCATGGGGATGGTGGCGGCCAGCGCGTGCTTGCTCATGGTGTAGGAGAAGAAGTCCGGGTTAGGATTGGCCAGCTTCTGGTCGGTGATGTCGATCACCCTGCGTCCGGCGGGGCTGCGGGCATTGGCGAGGAAGGCCTGCGACATGCGCACCGGCGATACGGCATTGATCCGCATCGAAAGCCGGCTGGTTTCGGGATCGAGCCCGCTCGCCTCGTCCGGAACGAAGATCGAGGCGGAATTGACCAGCACCCGCCAGTCCGGCAGCCGGGCAGCGAGGTTCTCGATCATCGCGATGGCCGCCTCGCTGTCGATCAGGTCGCATACCACCACTTCGGCGGAGGGCAGTGCGGCTGCCAATACCTCGGCCTCGCCGCGAGAGTGGTTGCAGTGGATCACCACATGCCAGCCCTCGCTCGCAAAGCGCCGCACGATCGCCGCGCCGATCCGCTTGCCGCCGCCGGTTACAAGGACTGCCGGCTGCGTCATGCGGCGAGGGGGGTGTTACACATGTTACACCCTCGTATGGGTTGGATGTCGAGGGTGTGGACCGGGTAAAATCCCCTGCCTTTTCCAGCGGTTGGGTGTGACCTTTGGCGGTGGTGAATGGGGCGCGTCATCCAGGGCAGTGGACCATATTTCGGCCGTGTAGGAAAGGTGAGATTAGGGGCAATGCGCCCACAATATTTCGTCATTCCCGCGAACGCGGGAAGCCAGCTGCAACCGTTGAACTAGGTTCCCGCGTTCGCGGGAATGACGAAGGGTGGCTCAGCAGCTTCCCACCAATTCGGCGTGTCCCTGGATGAACAGCCGCCCGCGGCCGCCCAGCCCATCCGTTTCGAGGATGATATCGCCGGAAAAGTTGTACGAGGTCGAACCCGCCGTGATCCCGAGTGTGGAATCCGCGATGGAGCCATGACAGCTCAGATTGACCGAGGACCCATTGGGCGCGGAACCTGTGCAGCCGCCGGTTCCGCTGATCTGCTGGGCGATGATGCGGCCGAGATTATCGTCCTTGTTGCTCTGGTCGATGCAGAATGTTCCGCTGTCGTTATAGGTTTTGGCGCGCGTCGAGAAGGAATAGCGCCCCGGCGCCAGCCCGCTGGCGGTCTGGACTGCGCCCGTGTCGCTGCCTGCCGCTGTTGTGGCCGGGTTGTAGGCGGCATCGGCCAGCGTTGAATACATGCGAATCTCGGCCTGGATATTGGCCGCGGTCACGCCCCCTCCCAGGCTCACATAGCGGACCGGCGCGACCGTCTTCTGATTGTAGAAGGTCATGGAATAGGGATCGATGCGGGCGAAAGACTGGGATTCGTTCAGGCTGCGCGCATAGGCGGCAAGGTCGGTCGCGCTGACGGAACCGGGATTGAAGGGCCTGATCACAAAGGCGGTGCAATACCATTGCCCGCCTTCCTTCGTGCATTCGGTGGCGCGCAGGGACAGTTGCATCCTTCGCCCGCCAGGCGCTTCGATCACTGCCGAGGGGCTGATCACATCGGAGCCGTAGGAGTCGATCCAGGTATAGCCCATATTCTCGACCAGTTTACGCAACTGTGCTGTATCGAAGTCCCCGATCAGTTCCGGCCCCGGTGCCGCGCCCAGCAGCAGCAGGGAGGCGAGGGCGGGCAGAACGCGGATTGCCCTGTCTATTGCGTTCATCGCGCGCTCCTCAATTCGCGGCCAGCATTTTGGCCAGATCGGCCACATTGCCATTCATCTTGTGAATGTTGACCGCCAGGGCCACGATGGTCATCCCGCCTTCCAGCAGCACCAGCCGTTTCAGCGCCACCCAATCGTCCTTCATCACCACCGCCACGCCCACGCGTTCCTGGGTGTTGAACTGGTCCACCACCTGCTGAACCCCGGGCTTGCCGCTGGTCTTGACCACAGCCATCAGGTTGACGGCCTCGCACAGCCGGGCGCCGCCCTGCGCGGGCGGCGGGTTGCATTCCGCGCCGCCCAGCACGATGGGCACTCCGCTGCCCGCCTCAATCACCAGCACTTCGCCGGCGGAGTTCGGCGTCGATGTACTGACGGTCCAGCCCATCTCGCCTGCCGCCCAGCGGATCGCTTCAGGGTCGTAATGGTCGATGATTTCGTCGCCCCGGTCGGTTTGGGCCAAGGCCGCTGTCGGGGCCAGCCACAGGCCGGATGCGAGAAGGGCGGCAAGATGCAGCCTGGGGCGGAACGCTCGGGTTCGTGACATGGTGCAGATCCATATGTGGCATGCGGCATGGGCTCAAGGGAATCGCCTGCGGGTATCTTTCGTGCCTGTCACTCCCACGTTCAGGGGAGGGGAGGATATTTCAATTGCCTGCCCGCATCGCCGCCCGTTCCCGCCATTCGGGCGAGAGCGCGTCCAGACCGGCAAGTTCCGCCAGTTCGCCCGCATCCGCGCCCTTGTGGAACATCAGGGCGAAAACCCGCGCCACGCTCCAGCCCTTGTGGCCGGGGGTTTCCAGAACGAAGGGATCGCCCGCCGCCGCAATGCCCGGCTCCAGCACGCGGTAATACCAGCCGCAGCGGCCGCTTTTCAGCACGCTGGCGGTGATGCCCTTGCGCTCGAACTTGTGGTCGATCTTCCAGCAGGGCTGGCGGCCCTGGCTGACTTCCACCAGCGCGCTGCCCATGCGGAAGCGGTCGCCGATCAGCACGTCCGCTTCGGTGAGGCCGAGGGTGGAGATATTTTCGCCAAAGGCGCCCGGCGAGGCCAGCAGTGGGTGGTCGTCCAGCTCGCCGTGCCAGCCGGCGTAGTGATCCAGCGGATAGTGATGCACGGCCATATGGGTGCCGCCGTGATGCACGCGGTCGGCCTGTTCGTCCCCCTCCAGCCCCAGCGGGCCGACGGAAACCGGGCCGGGCGCGGGCTGCTTGGCGATGGCACTACGCTCCTCGCCGCGGAAGGGCACGGCCCTGCCGGTGAGGATGGCTTCGATCCGGTATGCCATGCGCTGAACTCCCGCGAAAAATCCTCACCGCTTTCGCGCGTTTCTTGAGCCAGATCAATTCGCTGCGCGTCGGGATCGGTAGATTGATGAAATATCAATGAACCTGGAGAGTTGCCATGGCCCACTATCCCGACACACCCGGCTTTACCGGAGTGCTCCGCCCCATCCGTCTGGAAGGGGACATTCTGGATGTGGAGATCGAGGGCGAGATTCCCTCCCAGCTCAACGGCACGTTTCACCGGGTTCATCCCGATGCGCAATTCCCGCCCAAATTCGAGAATGACCAGTTCTTCAATGGCGATGGCATGGTCAGCATGTTCCGCTTTCATGACGGCAAGGTCGATTTCAAGCAGCGCTATGCCCAGACCGACAAGTGGAAGGCCGAGCGCGAGGCGGGCCGCAGCCTGTTCGGCGCCTATCGCAATCCCCTGACCGACGAGGACAGCGTGAAGGGCATGATTCGGGGCACGGCCAACACCAATGTGATGGTCCATGCCGGCAAGCTCTATGCGATGAAGGAAGACAGCCCCTGCCTCATCATGGACCCGCTGACGCTGGAGACGCAGGGCTATACCGATTTCGGCGGCAAGATCGAGAACCAGACCTTCTCCGCCCATGCCAAGATCGATCCGGTGACGGGGAATTTCTGCAATTTCGGCTATGCGGCCACGGGCCTGTTCACCACCGATTGCAGCTATTTCGAGATCGATCCGGACGGTAATGTGCTGTTCGAGACCCTCTTCACCGTGCCCTATTATTGCATGATGCACGATTACGGGCTGACGCAGGATTATGCGATCTTCCATATCGTGCCCTGCACCGGCAATTGGGACCGGCTGAAGGCAGGCAAGCCGCATTTCGGCTTCGACAAGACGCTGCCGGTCTATCTCGGCATCCTGCCGCGCGGCAGCGGGGTGACCAACAAGGACATGCGCTGGTTCAAGGCGCCGAAGAACATCTTCGCATCCCATGTGATGAACGCCTTCCAGGACGGCACGAAGATTCATTTCGATATCCCGCAGGCCGAAGGGAACAGCTTCCCCTTCTTCCCCGATATCCATGACGACAGCTTCGATCCGGTGGCGGCGCTGCCCTATCTCCACCGCTGGACGGTGGACCTGGGATCGAATGGCGAGGATTTCGAATCCGTCGAGAAGCTGACCGACTGGATCGACGAATTTCCGCGCATCGACGAGCGCTATGTCGGCCAGCCCTATCGCCATGGCTGGGGGCTGGTGATGGACCCGGAAATGCCGATGGACTTCCTGCGCGGGCGCGCTTCGGGCTTCAAGATGAACAAGATCGGCCATTGGGACCATGCCACCGGCAAGCAGGATTACTGGTGGGCAGGGCCGCAATCGATCATCCAGGAACCGTGCTTCGTGCCGCGTTCGCCCGACAGTGCGGAAGGCGATGGCTATATCATCGCGCTCGTGGACAATCTGATCACCAATTATTCGGATCTGGTGGTGCTGGACGCGCTGCACATGGGCGAAGGCCCGATTGGCCGCGCCAAACTGCCGATCCGCATCCGTTCCGGCCTGCATGGCAATTGGGCGGATGCTTCGAAACTTCCGAGCTGACGAAATTCCGAGTGGGGCAGGGAAGGCCGCGTTTCCGAAAGGGAGCGCGGCCTTTTCCATGAAGTCCCGTCGTCCCGGGCTTGACCCGGGACCGCTGGCCGCCTGGCGCGTTCCCGCCACCGATCCCGGCTTTCGCCGGGATGACGCAAGGGGGAACGGGCGCCCTTACGCCGCCACCGCCTCGCGTCCGATATCCAGTCTGCCCAGCACCGTCGCCTTGCTCAGATCCAGCCCATAAAGCTTGGCCGCATTGCCGCCGACGATCTTGCGCACGTCTTCCGGGTTCATGTGGCCCATGGTCTTCGCGATGGTGGACTGGCTGTTCGGCCAGATCGAATCCGGATGCGGATAGTCGCTGGCCCACAGGAGATTGTCCGGCCCCCAGAATTCGAGCAGCCGCATTGCCGTGGGGCTCTGCTGGAACGTGCCGTAGACCTGCCGCTTGAACACTTCGGACGGCTTCATCTTGTGCGGGATGCCGCCCTTGTCGTCCCAGTAATCGGCGCATTCCCACAGGCGGTGATGGCGATAGTCGAGTTCTTCGACCACCCAGGGAACCCAGCCCACGCCGCTTTCGGCGATCACGATCTTCAGGCCCGGATGGCGTTCCAGAATGCCCCAGGCGAACAGATCGACGAAGGGATCGAGGAACTGTTCGATGAACATCTTGGCGTGCAGGAACGTCGCGCCCGGGCTGCCCTTGTATTTGTCGAACGCCTTGGTGGCGGAAGGGAACACGGTGACGTGGAACGACAGGACGATGCCGGTTTCTTCCAGCAGCGCGAAAAGCGGTTCCCAGCGCGGGTCTTCAAGGCGCGGTTCGGCCACGGCGATCTGGAGATTGGCCTGCTTCACCCCGCCGCGCTTCGCCAGCCGCTTCAGCTCGTCAATCGCGGGTTCCGGGTGAGGGGGCAGCATGGCGACGCCGATCAGACGATCCGGCGCTGCGGAGCAGAAATCCTCATACAGCCAGTCGTTGAAGGCGGAATAGCAGGCGCGCATCAGCGCCTCGTCATCGGTCTTGATCGAAGTGACCGGGCCGAACACCAGATGGCCCCACACGCCGTCGCGGTCCATGTCTTCCAGCCGCAGCCTGGGATGGCCGGCGCGCAGCTGCGTGGTGTCCTCCACGCCGCCGCGATCATAGGCGGTCTTGATCGGCTTGGGGCCGGGGCCGAAATTGAACGGCTTGCCGGACCACATGCCCCAGCTCTGCCCGTCGCACAGCCAGTGGCAGCCGCGCTCGTTTTCTTCGATATGCGGCGTGCGATCCCCCCAGCTGGAGGCCATGCGGCGGGTCCACACATCGGCGGGCAGCATGTTGAGGTCGAGATGATCGTCGCAGGATACCAGCGGCGTTTCGATCATGGGGGTCTCTCCGGGTCTTATTGCTTAGCTAGCTTTCGACATGGCAGCAGCGGCCCCGCCGCGCAAGGGGAACGCGTCGGACAAGCGAAGGGCCGCGCGGCTCCATCGCCGCGCGGCCCTCGATGTCGTTACGCTGTAGGGCGGCCACCCTTAGCGGCAGCGGGCCTCGCCCCGGTCGATCTCGCGGCCCAGCAGGCCGCCCACGGCCGCGCCCAGAATCGTGCCGACCGTGCGGTCACCGCGGGTGTCGATCGCGCGGCCCACCAGCGCGCCACCGGCGGCGCCGATGATCAGGCCGGTCGTGCCATTGTCGCGCTTGCAATAATAGCGGCCGTCATTGCCGCGCCAGACGCGGTCATTATGGGTCACGCGGCGCGGTTCCTTGTAGCGGCCCCGGCTGTCATAGACGCTGCGATCATGGCGATGGTCGCGATCATGATAGTCGTGCGAATGGTGGTCGCGCCCACGATCGTGCGCGGCGGCGGGGACGGCGGGGAGAACCAGGCCGGCGGCTGCAATGGCCATCATAAACTTCTTCATGGCTCGATCCTTTCCTTGCTCGATCAAATCCAATGACGGCGGTTTCGTTCATCCGGGCAAAACCTTTGCTGAACGGATCGTTGGAATTTCTGTGAGGAGCCAAGCCGTGGATTTTGCGGGACGGGCGGAGGGGGAACGCTATTTCCGGGCCGTCACAGCGTGCCAGACAGTGGGTGTACCGCCGAAGCTGCCGCCCTGCGTGGTGACGAATCCCAGATCGGCCCAATCCGCCGCCTCGCGGTAGGCAGCCTCAAGATCGGCAATGGACAGGTAGCTGTAAAACCGCCCGAAATCGTCGCGCCCATTTGTCTGGTGGTGCCCGCCTTCGCCGCCCTTGTAATTGGCATAGAAGGGCGCGCCGGGTTTCAGCGCGCGGTGGATGCGGGCAAGAATGCCGGGCAATTCCACCAGCGGCACATGCAGCAGCGCGGCATGGCACCATGCCGCGTCATAGAGGCCATCCGCCTCCAGTTCTTCATACAGCATCACCGGAACCGGGCGCCCGATCCGCTCGCTGGCAAGCTGCGCCATTTCTGGCACGCCGTCGCTCGTATCCACGGTGAAGCCGCGCGCGATCATGCGCTGCGCATCGCGCCCGTCGCCGCAGCCGAGTTCGAGAATGCGCGCGTGGGGCGAGAGGCTGTCGAGGAAGAGGTCCAGCTCCGGGCGAAGTTCATGGGGCAGGGCAGCGGCCCATTCGCGCGAACGGGTGCGGTAGAATTCGGCGGTTTGCGGGTCCATGATGAGGCTTTACGCAATCCACTTCGTCATTGCGAGTGGCTGCATCCGATGAAAGGCAATCCCGTGAGTGACTACCCGCTGCTCGATCTCGTCGACGTCTTCGGCTCCGCTCCCCTCAAGGGCAATCCGCTGGCCGTGGTGCGCGGGGCGGAGGGGCTGAGCGGGGAGCAGATGCTGAAGCTCACCCAATGGCTGGGCTTTTCGGAGACGACTTTCCTCCTGCCTCCCAAAGATCCGGCAGCGGATTACCGGGTGCGGATTTTCTATCCCGGCGGCGAATTGCCTTTCGCGGGCCACCCCACGCTCGGCACCTGCCATGCCTGGTTGGAAGCAGGTGGCGCGCCGCGCCGCGAGGGCGTGGTGGTGCAGGAATGCGGCGTGGGGCTGGTGGAAGTGCGGCAGGATGGCGGGATGCTGTCCTTCTGCGCCCCGCCGCTGGTGAAGGGCGGCGAGCTTTCGGACGAGGAACGCGCGGAGGCAGCGCGGATCGCCGGGGTGGAGGAAGGCGCGATCCTCTCCGCCGTCCACGCCAACAATGGCCCCGGCTGGAAGATGCTGCGCCTTCGCTCTGCCGAAGATGTGCTGGCCGCCAGCCCCCTGCCGCGCGCGGAGCCGGGCACGGATATCGGCCTTGCCGGCCCGCATCCCGCAGAATCGCCAGAAGCATCAGGCGCCGAATGGGAAATCCGGGCCTTCTTCGTCAATGACAAGGGGGCGCTGGTGGAAGATCCCGTAACCGGCAGCTTCAATGCGGCGGCGGCCATGTATCTGTTCGGCACCGGGCTGGCGCAGGGCAGCTATGTCGCGGCGCAGGGGCGCAAGGTGGGGGCCGATGGGCTTGTGTTCTGCTCGGTGGACAAGAACAATGCGGTCTGGATCGGCGGGAAGGTGGTCACGATTTCCAGCGGTGGGGTGCTGGGCGCTGGAGATTGGGGCTGAGGGTATCCCGGGGCCTTCGACAGGCTCAGGACGAGCGGGTGTTGTGTGGAATTCAAACCAGTTCCCGCTCAGCCTGAGCCTGTCGAAGGCCACGCGCAAACGTAGCCCCAACAGGCTCAGGCAAGCGGGTTACCGGATCAAAGCTTCGCGATCTCTGCCTTTGCATCGGCAATCGCAGCCGCGCGCACGTCCGGCCCATAGCCGATCTTTTCGGCGCGGATGAATTCGACATCGTCGATCCCGATGAAGCCGAACATGTCGCGCAGATAGGTTTCCTGATGCTCCATCGGGCCGTCGAACGCATATTCGCCGCCGCGCGAGGAGACCACGATCACCCTCCGGCCACCGGCAAGGCCCTTGGGGCCGGCTTCGGAATAGCTGAAGGTCACGCCCGGCACGCCAAGGCGATCAAGCCAGGCCTTGATCGAGCTGGGGATGGTGAAATTATACATCGGCACGCCCAGGATCACGATGTCCGAGGCAAGGAACTGGTCCAGCACCGCACGTTCGGCGTCGAAGGCCGCGGCCATCTCGGGCGTATGCGCTTCGGCGGGCAGGCGGATCGCGCCGGTGGTGGCGGCAGTCAGGTGGGGCAGGGGATCGGTGTCGAAATCCAGCGATGTGACTTCCGCATCGGGATGCTTGGCGGTGAAATGGTCCAGCGCGGCCTTGGTCAGCTCGCGGCTGACCGAGTTCTCGCCGGTGGTGGCGCTGTCGATATGCAGAATCTTCATCTGGAATTCTCCGGTAACAAATGATAACCAGGTGCCATATGGAAACCACTACCACTATCGCGCAAGAAGGCACTTTATTGTCCGATAGGCACATGGATGTGCCCGTGGAGGCCTTCATTGCCCTCGACGTGCCGCATAGCGGCGCCTGCCAGACGGTCACCGAAGTGCTCAGCCGCGTGGGGGACAAATGGTCGATGCAGGTGGTGATGAGCCTCGATGAAGGCCCGCTGCGCTTCAACACCTTGCGCCGCGCGATCGACGGGATTTCCCAGCGCATGCTCACCCGCACCCTGCGCGGGCTGGAGCGGGACGGGCTGGTGAGCCGGGCGGTTACGCCCAGTGTCCCGCCGCGCGTGGATTATGCGCTCACGCCGCTGGGCCATTCGCTCAAATGCCCGGTCAAGGCGCTGGGCGCCTGGGCAGTGAGCAATCGTGAGACAATCGCGGCTGCCCGCGCGAAATTCGACGCGGAGTGCGGCGAGGATTGATCTGCGCCAGACCCGGTCAATGAGCCGCGGTTTTGGAAAAGACGTTCATCACCAGCACTCCGGCCGTGATCAGCCCCATGCCGATCACCGCCGGGCTGTCGAGCTTCTGCCCCTGAAATATCCAGGCCACCGCCGTTACCAGCACGATCCCCACGCCTGACCAGATCGCATAGGCAACGCCCGTCGGCACAGTGCGCAAGGTGAGCGAGAGGAAATAGAAGGCGATCGCATATCCCACCACCGAGCCTACGGTGGGGAGCGGCCGCGAAAAGCCGTCCGCCGCCTTGAGCAGCGATGTGGCGATCACTTCCGCCACGATGGCGATGAGCAGATAGATATAGGGCATCCTGCAGGGGTAGGGCAGGGTTTTCGCCCTGTCACGCGCCTAAATCCCCGTTACCCCTGCGGAAAATCAGCCTCCAGCGCGGCCTGCTTTTCCGCCGCCAGCCGGTCCAGCTCGGCGCGGCTCTTCTTCTCGGCGGCGGTTTTCAGCTGACCGCAAGCCGCATCGATATCTCGCCCGCGCGGGGTGCGCACGGGGGCGGAAATGCCGGCCTCGAACACGATTTCCGAAAAGCGGCGGATGCGCGCAGGGTCGGAACATTCATAGGGCGCGCCGGGCCAGGGGTTGAACGGGATCAGGTTCACCTTGGCGGGCAGGCTGTATTGCTTGATCAGGCGCACCAGCTCGCGTGCATCCTCGTCGCTGTCGTTCTTGTCCTTCAGCATCACATATTCGAAAGTGATGCGCCGGGCATTGGACGCGCCGGGATAGTCGGAACAGGCCTTGAGCAGTTCCTCGATCCCGTATTTGCGGTTGATCGGCACGATCTCGTCGCGAACTTCCTTGGTCACCGCATGGAGCGAGACGGCGAGGTTCACGCCGATTTCCTCGCCACAGCGCTCCATCATCGGCACCACGCCGCTGGTGGAAAGGGTGATGCGCCGCTTGGAGAGGGCGAGGCCATCGCCATCCATCACCAGTTTCAGCGCATCGCGCACATTGTCGAAATTATACAGCGGCTCGCCCATGCCCATCATCACGATGTTGGTCAGCAGGCGCCCGTCGGAAGTGTAGCTGCCTTCGTCCTCATCCTCGTCCCCGTCCTCGTCATAATCGAGGCCGGCCATGGTGGCGGGGCGCGGGTCATTGGCGCCTTTGGGCCATTCGCCCAAGGCGTCGCGGGCCAGCATCACCTGGCCTACGATTTCGCCGGGGGTGAGATTGCGCACCAGCCGCATGGTGCCGGTATGGCAGAAACGGCAATTGAGCGTGCAGCCGACCTGGCTGGAAACGCAGAGCGTGCCCCGGTCCGCATCGGGGATGAACACCATCTCGTAATCATGGCCATCGTCGGTGCGCAGCAGCCATTTGCGGGTGCCATCGGTCGAATGCTGGGCTTCCACGATCTGCGGGCGGCCGATCACGAAGCGTTCCATCAGCCAGGGCCGCATGGTCTTGGCGATGTCCGTCATCGCCTCGAACTCGGTCACGCCGCGATGGTATAGCCAGTGATACACCTGCTTGGCGCGCAGCTTGGCCTGCTTCGCATCGAGTCCCGCCTGGGCGAACAATTCCGCGATGCGAGGCCGGGTGAGGCCGAGCAGGTCGATACGACCATCCTCGCGCGGGGTAATGTCGCGCGCGACGGGAACCGGGTCAAACTGACCGGGGATCGAGATAAGCGGAGTATGTGTCACAATGCGCCGCATATAGGGGGTGTTTCGCCGCACGCAAAGGGCGCGCTTTTTCCATGGTGTTTGCGGCTCGCCGTACAAGGGGCACAATTTATCCGTGAAACGATGTTGCTGAAATACAACAATATTTTTGTTGTCTAAGGTTAATGCTCAAGCGCCCAACAGGTCCTCATCCAAGAAGGAGCGCGGCATATCCGCTGCGCTAAAAGCAAGGGATTGGACCCATGAAGAAGACGTTATTCCTTATCGCAACCTGCACCGCGGCAGTCATTGCCGCACCTGCGGCAGCTCAGGAAGAGACCGATGCCTTCAGCGGTTTCCGCATCGAAGGCCTGGTCGGCTATGACAGCGTTCGCCCCGGCAGCACCGAGGATATCGACAATGCCGACGATCTCGATCAGTCGATCGACGGCCTGACCTATGGCGTCGGCGTCGGCTATGACATGCCGATGGGCGGTGTCGTACTGGGCGTCGAAGGCGAATGGATGCAGTCCGAGGCCAGCACCGAATACGATACAGCGGCCTTCACCGGCTTCGGCGTGGCCAATGCCTCGGCAGGGCGGGATCTCTACGCCGGCCTGCGCGTGGGCGTGCCTATCGGCACTTCGGCCCTCGTCTATGCCAAGGGCGGCTACACCAACACCCGCTTCGACATTCTGGCCACCGACAATGTGACCGATACGAAGACCGACGTCGATCTTGACGGCTGGCGCGCAGGCGCTGGCGTGGAACTCGCGCTTTCGAAGAACCTCTTCCTGAAGGGTGAGTATCGCTATTCCAACTATGCGAAAGGCGAGGCCGAGGCTCCGAGCGGGCTGGAGAGCGATCGCTTCGATGTCGATCTCGACCGGCATCAGGTTGTCGCGGGCCTTGGCGTGCGTTTCTGACGCCACTGTTCGGTACAGAAGCGCATAGGCCGCGGGCCGGGAGAAATCCCGGCCCGTTTCTTTTGTGCAGGGCCTATCGCAGCTTGGCGCAGCCCACCGTTGCCGCGTCCATCGCCGTGGCCGCGCCGGTCAGGCTGTAGCGATCGGTAAAGCGGGCGCCGTTCGTGTCGCGGGCGGTCACGGTCATCCCCCCGGCAGAGCGCATGGCCGCGATGATTGCCGCGTCCATCTTGCGGTCCTGCGCCCAGGCATCGCCGCCGCCGCCGGCCAGTTCGAAAGTGGTGCCGCGCCCCACGGTCAGCACGATCCTGCCCGCCGGGCTGACCTCGCGGGACAGGCGGAAGTGGATCTGGTTGCGCAGTTGGCGCCGGGGCCAGGTGCCCACGCTGGCGAAGGGCTGGTAATCCTTCGCGGCGGCGGCGTTCAGCGCCATGGCGATGGCATAGCAGCGCGGCACTGCCGGATCGCGAAACGCGCCCCAGTCCGAAAACACGCCCAGACTATCCTTCGCCGCAAGCGGAGCGGTGAGCAGGAGGGCAGCCAGCAGGGCGGTGATGGGCTTGCGCATGGCCGCTTCCTATCACCGGCAGGCGTGGCGGCAATGGCGGATCGTCGCCATTGACTCCTGTGCTACGGTATTCTCCGTAGCGGTGGCAATTTGCGCGCTGCGTCATCCGGTTGTGCTGGATTCTTCATCCTCTTCCCGATTGAATGACTTTGTTCGCCTCCACGGCGGGCGATTCGGAGGGGGGAAATGTCCGGATTTGCAGCGGGGGGTTCGGCATGAACCTGCTCGCGGACCATAATCTGCCGTTCATGGCCGCCCTGGCGGCGATGTTGTTGCTGGCGCTGGCCCAATTGCTGGGTGCGCTCGATTTCGACACGGAGACGGGCTTCGATCCGGATCTGGATGGAGATGGCGACCTCGGCTTTGTCGAAGGGCTGCTGTCCCTGTTGGGGATCGGCCGCGTGCCTTTCACTGTGTGGCTGGCGCTGTTCCTGTTCCTGTTCGCGGGGCTGGGCGTGGGTATCCAGTCGCTGGCGGACGGACTGCTCGGCGCCCCGCTGGACCGCTGGCTGGCGGCGGTGATCGCGGTGGTGCCTGCCCTACCGGCGACGGGCCTCGTCTCGCGCCCGCTGGCTGCGCTTCTGCCGCGCGACGAGACGAGTGCCGTTTCGCTCGACAGTCTGGTCGGCCGTCGGGCGCGCATCGTCACGGGCAAGGCGCGGGCAGGCTTTCCCGCCCGCGCGCAGGTGCGCGATCTGCACGATCATCCGCATCACGTGATGGTGGAGCCGCATGAGGCGGACGCCGAAATTCTCGAGGGCGACGAAGTGCTCCTCGTCCGCCGCGAAGGTGAAACCTTCTACTGCATAGAATTGCAGGACCGCCGCCTGGCGCCTGCCGATTGAACTACGGGAGTTATGGGATGGATAATCTGATCCAGATCGGGATCTGGGGTGGCTCGGGCTTCCTCGTGTTTGTGATCATCGGCCTGACGATCACCAAGTTGTATCGCCGCGCAACCAAGGAAGTCAGCTTTGTGCGTACCGGCTTTGGCGGGGAAAAGGTGATTATGAACGGCGGCGCGCTGGTGCTGCCGGTGCTGCATGAAACCATGCCGGTGAACATGAACACGGTGCGCCTCGCGGTGGAGCGCAAGAATCAGGACGCACTAATCACGCTCGACCGTCTGCGGATCGACGTGAAGGCGGAATTCTACGTCCGCGTACGCCCGGATGCCGGTTCCATCGCCATGGCGGCGCAGACTTTGGGCCAGCGCACCATGATCCCCGATGCGCTGAAGGATCTGGTGGAAGGCAAATTCGTCGATGCGCTGCGCTCGGTCGCAGCCGGCATGACGATGAACGAGTTGCACGAGCAGCGCGCCGAATTCGTCCAGAAGGTGCAGCAGGTTTCCTCCAACGATCTGGCGATGAACGGGCTGGAGCTGGAATCCGTCTCGCTCACCGGGCTGGACCAGACGAGCATCGAGCATTTCAACGCCAACAATGCCTTCGACGCCGAGGGTCTGACCAAGCTGACCGAGCAGATCGAGCTGCGCAAGAAGGCGCGCAACGATATCGAGCAGGATACGCGCGTCCAGATCGAGACGAAGAATCTCGAAGCGGCCAAGCGCAGCTTCGAAATCAGCCGCGACAATGAATTCGCCCGGCTGGAGCAGGAGCGCGAAGTGGAGATGCGCCGCGCCGAACAGGCCGCCGAGATCGCGCGCCAGCAGGCCGAGCGCAATCAGGAAGCGGAAGCCGCGCGGATCGAGGCCAAGCGGGCGATCGATTCCAATCAGATCGAGGCCGACCGCTCGGTCGAACAATCGCGCATCGCCCAGACCCAGGCGCTCGAAATCGCCCGGCAGGAGCAGCAGATCGCGGTCCAGAACAAGAGCCGCGAGGAAAGCCAGGCACGGGCCGAGGCGGACGAAGCGCGCGCCAAGGCCGTCGCCGCCGAGGAAGGCGTCGTCACCGCCCGCGAAACCGAAGTGGCCGAGCGCGACAAGCGCATCGAGCTGATCGAAGCGGCCAAGGCGGCCGAACGCGAAGCGATCCGGGTGAAAGTGCAGGCGGAGGCCGAGCGCGATGCGGCGACCAACCGTGCAGACGCCGTGCGTCGCGAGGCCGAGGGTGAGGCCGATGCCGAGAAGCTGCGGGCCGAAGCTAGCCGCGTGCGCTTCGAAGTGGAGGCCGCGGGCCAGCGCGCGGTCAACGAAGCGGCGAATTTGCTCTCGATGGAGCAGATCTCGCTGCAGACCAAGCTGGCGCTGCTCAAGGTCCTGCCCGAACTGGTGCGCGAAAGCGCCAAGCCGCTGGAGGCGATCGAATCGATCCGGATCGTGCAGGTCGATGGGCTTACCCAGAAGGCAGGCAGCAGCGGCCCCGGCGTGCCTGCGGGTGGCGGCAGCGGCAATCTGGCGAATGACGCCGTTGCCGCCGCGCTCGCCTATCGCGCGCAGGCCCCGGTGCTGGACGGGCTGATGAAGGAACTGGGGCTGGATGGCAGTTCGCTGGGCGGGCTGGTGAAGGGCCCGGCAGAGGCTGAAGCGGCTGCTCCGGGTGAAACCGTGGTCACGGAGCGGGAGGCGAAGCCGGCCAAGGCGAAAGGCACGGCGAAACCGGCGGCTATCGGTGAAGCGGAGGCTTGAGTGATGTGAGAGGAACGGGGAGGGGCTAAACCCCTTTCCTGTTCCACCGCACGACGTCTCACCCCAGCCTTCCCTTGGCAAAGTAAGGCCTCCCAAAAGCCGATTGTGCGGAAACGACAACATTGCGGACCTTTAGATCAGACCATACTCGACCTTGATGGACCGAGCCGGGAAGAGAACTGCGATCCTCCGGGGTATCTTAGGGGTTATTCTGACCTACCTGATTCTCATCAGGTTCGGCTGGGTTGGGCTGCTCATCTCGCTTCCTCTTTTTTTCGCCATTCCCTTCGTTGCCCACTGGGCGAAAGAGAAGTGGAGGCGGCGAAACTCTCTGAAATGAGCTTGAACTGAAATGTCCGCTTCCCACCCCAAACTGGCCATCCTGGCGGAGGAAGGCCTGCCCACACCTTCGCCCCTTTCCGGCCTTAACTCGCCCGCGAGCTTACTCTTCGATCAAATCCAGCCAGGCTACCACATCATTATCGGTGGCGATGAACAGGCTTTCCTGCACGTCCTCGGGCTGGGCGGCGGCGATGCGCATGGCTTCGGCGAGGGGGCCGTAGAACAGGGTCTCGGCCGCGCCGCCCTCCATGGCGTCGCTCAGGTGATAGAGCCGCACGGTCGCGTCTTCAAAGGTGGTGCGCATCAGTCGCGCTCCAGCCTTGCGCCGTCGAGTTGGCGAGCAGCGCGCTCGGCCTCTGTCTCGCTCAGCTGCTTTTCCGACTTGGTGCGGCTGAACTTCGCGCGATTGGCGGCCGCCTGATCGGCCTTTTCGGCGCGCAGCTTCGCCTTGCGGGCCATGCGCAGATTGACGATTTCGGCCATGGTCAGGAAGCCCTCTCGTCCGGATAGGAAACGGCCACCACTTCCCATTCCTTCTCCCCGTCGGGCAGGCGCACCTTGCGCAGATCGCCTACTGCCGCGCCGCGCAGGGCGCGGGCGATGGGGGCGCTCCAGCCGATCTTGCCGGCCGAAGGCTCCTGCTCGTCATCGCCGACCAGAGTGAGAGTGTGCTCCTCGTCCTCCTCGTCCGCGATGGTCACGGTGGCGCCGAACCATGCCCGGCTCCGGTCCGTCTGCTCGGACGGCTCGATCACGCGCGAGGATTTCATCCGCCGGGCGAGGAAGGCCAGTTCCCGGTCGATTTCGCGCATGCGCTTGCGGCCATAGAGGTAATCGCCGTTCTCGCTGCGGTCGCCATTGCCGGCGGCCCAGCTCACGATCTCGACGATCGCGGGGCGTTCTGTGCCGAGCAGATGGTCATAGCGCGCCTTGAGCGCGGCCAGACCCTGCGGCGTGATCGGATTGGTGCGATTGTCCATCGCGCGCGGCTGTAGCGCATGGCGCGCGCGATGGCCAAGCCCCCGCAGGGTGGCAGTCGCGGTCAGCCGGGGCTGTCGTTATCGTCGCAATAGCTGAACGCGAAAATCCGGCAGAGCGCGGGGTTATCGATCCCCCGGCTGACGAAGAAATTCTCCAACCGGGTGAGGATTCTCGGGGGCAGGGGAATGACATAGAAGAAACTCCCCCCATTATTGCCGCCGGGGGTGAAGCCTCCGGGGGGAAAACGCTGGGTCCCCAAGGCGGAACTGCCGAGGGCGGGCCCGCCGGTACGAGCAAAGGCGGAGGATTTCCGGGGAAGGGAATCTCCCGATCTGGTTCCATGCGCGGCAAGGGCGGGTTGGGCCGCCGCAGCCAGAAGGGCGGCAAGCCCGAGCGAAAGTCCGGTGAACTTCATTCTGGTCATCGTCATGGCAACTTCCTTCTGACAGTGCCGATCACGCGCGACCGCGCGCCGCCCCGCAGGCAGCGGGCGCCTTGCCTCTCTTGTTCGATGCTTGTGTTCGCGCGGCCAATCGCCGCTTTCCCGATCCTGACCGCCCCTGGTTTATCGGGACCTATCAGGGCTGGTTAAGCCGTCAGCCACCAAGGAATAATACGCAAAATGCGGGCCGATGTCATGGCGAGCCACCTTGCCAGCGGCTCGCTTTGCCCTGAAATCAAACGGTTCGTCGCAACTCTTGCGAGACAGGCCGATTTCAGCCCGGCGTGTTTTTACCCAGAAACTGGCTGATGCCGCGCGGCCTGCCCTGGCTGGCCTTGCCGGGATTCATCGCTTCATAGACCACGGCATTCTCCAGAACGCGCTGGACGTAATTACGGGTTTCATAGAGCGGGATCTTCTCGATCCAGTCGATCCAGGCGATGGAACCGGTGCGCGGATCGCCATTGGCCCTGAGCCATTTGTTCACATTGCCCGGCCCGGCATTATAGGCCGCCACCGCCAGCGGATAGGAGCCGCCGTAATAATCGAGCATCCGGCGGATATATCCTTCCCCCAGGCGCAGATTGTAATCCGGATTGTCCATCAGCGAGGCGGAGAGATATTCCATCCCCAGCTTGCCGGCCTGTTCACGCGCAGTGCCGGGCATCAGCTGCATCAGCCCGCGCGCGCCCGCATGGCTCACCGCATTCTGGGCGAACTGGCTTTCCTGCCGGGCGATCGCATGGATCATCGTCCAGTCGGTGGCGGCAGGCGTGGGCACGGTGGGGAAGGCGAGCGCGGTGAAATCGGAGTGGCCGCGCGCGGCGGCCTCGTCGCCCAGGATCACGGCAAGGTCGCGCCGGCCGATCTCGCGCGCAAGTTCAGCCACCAGCAGCAGATCTTCCTTGCTGGAGGCCTGGCTGGCGATTTCGCGATAGAAACGGATTCCGACCGACCACGGCGCGTCGCGCGCCACTTCGCGCACTGCACGGGTCAGTGGGCGGGAGAGGAATTCGGCCTTGCGGCTGTGATCCGGCTCGATCAGCGGCGCCTGGGTGAGGTCGGGCATAGGCAGGCCCAGCCGCTCGCGCGCGAGCATGCCGTAGAACCGGTCCGCATATTGGCCGGCCTGTTCGAAATACCGCCGCGCGGCGGCATTGTCGCCCGCGCGGGCGGCGGACAGACCGGCCCAGTAGAAGCCCTTGGAGCGGGTGTAGGGCGTGCGTGCCGCTGCGCCATAGCGATAGAACAGCGGGGCGGCGCTGGCGGGTTCGTTCAGTTCCCACAGCGCCTTGGTTCCGCCCAGCCACATCAGCGAGGTGTAATCGTCACGCAGGCCGTAGGAGAGGCCGGAGATGTCTTCGCCCGGGGCGAAGGCATCGTCCACCGATGCGGCGATTCGCTGGGCAGCGCGAGCACTGCCTGCCCGGGCGGTGACCAGCAGTTCTTCCACCCAATCTTCGCGATCGAACGGCCGGGAAGCGAGCACCGGGCGTGCGGCGAGCATATTCACCGCTTCCTGCGTGCGGCCCGCCTTGCGCAGCTGGCGCGCCACGTTGAAGACATAGCCCGGATCTTTCAGCGCTTCGGCCTTGCCGCCGGGAATATCGATCGCCTGCGGGTCCAGCCCCTGCGCGGCCGTGAGGCGGGCGCTGAACAGGGCCTGGCGCGAAGGCGTGGTGCGGCTAAGCTGGCGAGCGGCGGCGGTCGCGTCTCGTTCCCACAGCAGCGCGTCCATCCGCGCATCCTGATCTTCGGTCGTGAAGGCATAGCCATAGAGCGCGGACAGGGTGGTTTCGGCGATCTGGCTCATCGATCCACCGCGCCAGGCCGCGCGGGCCATATCCGCCGCCTCGGGCCGCCCGGCGGCATTCAGTGCCAGCGCATATTGCGCGCGGGCGGGATTGGTCTGCGGGGGATAGCGGTCGAAAAAGGCGAGCAGGCGGTTCTGGTCCACCACATCGGTGCCGATCCGCGCCTCGGCGTAGGATCGCAGTTTGGCTTCGTCCGGAAAGCCCGGATTGGAGAGTACGAAGCTGGAATAATCGTCGAATGTGAAGCGCGAGCTGGCGCTCAGCTGCTGCCACCGGTCGATCGCCTGGGCCACCGGGCCGGGCTGGGTTGCGACCAATTGGGCGCGTGCACGGTCCCACTCCCCGGCATCTTCCGCCGCGACCGGAGCCGAGGCGCTGAGCAGGGGGCTTGCGAGCAGGACGATGGAGGACATGCGAAGCATGCTGGACATCGTGGGCCTAGGCTCCTTATCAGGCGCTGAACGTGAATCCGTTGGCATGGTTGCCAGACGGTACCCGATTGGGAAAATTGGGCAAGACGAGAGGCAATGTCGATGTTTTCCGGTTCCATTCCGGCCCTGGTGACCCCTTTCCGCGACGGGTCGTTCGATGAAGAGGGTTTCCGCCGCCTGGTGGATTGGCAGATCGAGAACGGATCTTCCGCTCTGGTTCCCTGCGGAACCACCGGCGAAGCCTCGACTCTCTCCAATGCCGAACATCATCGCGTGATCGAAGTCTGCGTGGAACAGGCCGCCGGGCGCGTGCCCGTGATTGCCGGCTGCGGCAGCAACGATACCAAGAACGCCCTGCTGCACATGAACTTCTCCAAGAAGTGCGGCGTCAAGGCGGGCCTGTGCGTGGCGCCCTATTACAACCGGCCGAGCCAGGCCGGGCTGATCGCGCATTACAGCTATCTGGCCGAACATAGCGATCTGCCGATCATCCTCTACAATGTGCCGGGCCGCACGGTGACCGATCTCAAGCCCGAAACCGTGTGCGAACTGGTCAACCGCTTCCCCAGCCGGATCGTGGGCATCAAGGACGCCAGCGGCGATCTTTCGCGCGTGACCGATCACCGCATGGGGATCGAGAATGGCGGTTTCGTGCAGCTTTGCGGCGATGACGAGCTGTGGCTTTCCCACAGCGCAGCCGGCGGCGTGGGCTGCATTTCGGTGACCGCCAATGTCGCCCCGCGCCTGTGCGCCGATTTCCAGGCCGCGATTGCTGCGAATGACCTCGCCAAGGCGCGCGAGCTGAACGACAAGCTCTATCCGCTGCATTACGCCATGTTCTCTGACGCATCGCCCGCGCCGGCGAAATATGCGCTCAGCCGGGTGCACAGCTTCCTCGATGACAGCGTGCGTCTGCCGCTTGTCACTGCCAGTGCCGAAGCGCGCAAGGCGGTGGACGAGGCGCTGGAGCATGCCGGGCTGGTCTGACCCCTCAGGAATTCCCCTTATCCCACTGAAAAACCTCGCTCCGGATATGGTGCGCTGCACAAATTATTAACCCTTAAGCCGGTACCAATCCGGCCGGTGCGCATGGGTCGCGAAGGGGTGAGTAATGCACGGCGTAAAGGATGGGGGTTCGGCCGGCCACGGTTGCATCGCGGATGAGCGCGAGGCACTGCGCGCGGCCACCGAGGCTGCCGCCCGTGCTGAAAAGCGCCTGCGCGAGGCGATCGACGTGCTGCCGGAAGGGATCGTGTTCCTCGATGCAGAGGGGCGATATATCCTGTGGAACCAGGAATATGCCAAGATCTATGCCAAATCGGCCGATTTGCTGAAGGAAGGCGCTAAGCTGGCCGATACTTTGCGCATCGGCGTGGCACGCGGCGATTATCCGGAGGCCCTGGGCCATGAGAACGAATGGATCGCGCAGCGCCTCGATCTGATCGAGAATCCGGGCGAGGGCACTCGCCACGAACAGCGGCTTTCCAGCGGCCAGACCATCCTGATCGAGGAACGCCGCACCGCCGATGGCGGCACAATCGGCCTGCGCGTGGACGTGACCGACATGAAGCGCCGCGAACAGGGTTTCCGCCTGCTGTTCGAAGGCAATCCCGTGCCGCTGCTGGTCTATGACCCGAAGAGCGAGACGATCCTGCGCGCCAATGAGGCCGCTGCCGCCCATTTCGGCTTCCAGCGCGAGGAATTCGCAGGGCTTCCCGCCTCGCGCATCTTCGCGCCCGAGGAATGGCCCGCCGCGCGCGAATTGCTGGTGAGCGACCATTCGGAGAAGGACCGTTTCTGGCAGCAATGCGCGGCGGACGGCTCGCGCCTCGAATCCGTGCTCTTCACGCGCCAGACCATGCTGGAAGACGGTATCGCCACGATCCTTTCGGTGTTCGACGTAACCGAACGCCGCCGCGCGGAAGCCCGCATGGCCTATATGGCCCGGCATGACGAACTGACCGGCCTGGCCAATCGTGTGCAGTGCCGCGAACAGCTCAATTGCCTGCTGGCTTCGGCCAGCGAGGAAAACCGCTTCACCCTGGCGATGGTCGATCTCGACCATTTCAAGGACGTCAACGATACCTATGGCCACCAGCCGGGCGACGCGCTGCTGGCGGAGGCCGCGCGGCGCATGGAAGCGCTGGTGCCGGAAGGCGCGCTGCTATGCCGGCTGGGCGGCGACGAATTCGCGATCCTGTTTCCCGGCTTCTCGCAGGAAGTGGTCGCGGAAACCTGCCGCATGATCATCGCGGAGATTTCCCGCCCGTTCTTCATCGGTGAGAATGTGCTGCGCATCGGCGCGACCATGGGCCTTGCCGACGCCCCGCGCGACAGCAGCGATTCGGAAACGCTGCTGCGCTATGCCGATCTGGCGCTTTATGCCGCCAAATCCGGCGCGCGCGGGACGGTACGCCATTTCGAACCGGCGATGGACCTTGCCGCACAGGAACGCACCCGGCTGGAAAACGATTTCCGTAACGCGGTGCTGAAGGGCGAGTTGGAAGTCTATTACCAGCCGCTGATCGATCTGGAGACCGAGGAGGTCGACGGTTACGAAGCGCTGCTGCGCTGGAATCATGCAGAACGCGGCGCGGTTTCGCCGGAAGTCTTCATTCCGCTGGCCGAGGAAATGGGCCTGATCGACATTGTCGGCCAGCAGGTGCTGCGCACAGCCTGTGTCGAGGCGGCCAAATGGCCTTCGAATCACAAGCTGGCGGTGAACGTCTCGCCGCTGCAGTTCCGTAACGGGCATCTGCTAAATTCGCTGCTGCAGGCGCTGGCATGGTCGGGGCTGGAACCCTCGCGGCTGGAACTGGAGATCACCGAGGCGGTGCTGATCGAACAGGGCGAGCAGACCTCCTCGCTCATCAAGAGCATCCGCGAAATGGGCATCGGCATTTCGATGGACGATTTCGGCACGGGCTACAGCTCGCTGAGCTATCTGCTCCATTACCCCTTCACCAAGATCAAGATCGACAAGAGCTTCGTGCTGCAATTGGCCAAAGAGCCGGAATCGCGCGCCGTGGTGCGGGCGATCATCAGCCTCGGCCGTTCGCTGGGCCTGACCGTGACCGCCGAAGGCGTGGAGCGCGAGGATGTGCTGGCCTGCCTGCGCGAGGAAGGTTGCGGGCAGGGGCAGGGCTATCTGTTCGGCAAGGCCATGCCCACGGTGGAAGTCGAAGGCGCGGGGGATCGGGCGCGGGTCGCCTGATCCGGCGGCCTATCTGGCAAGGCGGCGCTCAATAGAGCGGGGAAGGGTGCGTTTTGCCCAGCATCATCGCGCCGTAATGCTCCAGATGGGCGGGCGAGACGACCATGTGCTGGCGCAAGGTCAGTGCATCGCGCGCCAGCCGCTCGATCACCGAACCATCGAAAATCACATTCGCGCCGATCAGGTCGAACAGCATGCGCGTCACGTCCGCGCCGGTGCGGCAGGCATTGACGTTGGACAGGGCCAGCCTGCCCTTGGCTTCGAGCGACGGAGTGCCCTGTTCCAGCTCCGCCCAGAAGGCGTCGGCGGCTGAATATAGGAAGGCTTCGGCCGATCCACGCGCCATTTCCGCATGTGCGATGGCTTCGCGCACGTGAGTGAGATCCGCCATCGGGCGGGGCGGAATGCCTCCGGTGCGCTGCGCGATCAGGGCCTTCGCTTCGTCCATCGCCCGGCGCATTATTCCCAGCGGGACGGCCGCCATGGCGGTCACCCAGTTAAAGCCGGAGGAATAAAGCGGCTCGCGCCCAGCGAAGAGGGCTTCGCCGATCAGCATCGCCTGCCCTTCCGGAATGAAGATGCCTTCTGCCCGGTAATGATTGCTGCCAGTCCCGCGCAGGCCATGGGTGCGCCAGGTATCCTCCAGCACATATTCGCTGGCACGGGCGAAGGCCAGGCGGGTTTCGGGCAGGCCGTTCGCGCCTGTCACCGGAACCCCGTCCACATGGACAATTGCCCCGCTCATGATGACGTCGGCATGGTTTGCCATGCTGCCGAAGGGGAAGCGGCCTGTCAGGACGTAGCCGTCATCCACCCGGTCCAGCCGGCCGCGCCCGGTGGTGAACTGGCCAGCCGTGATCGAATCCGGGGAGGGTAGCAATTCGGCCGACACATCGGGCGGGAGAAATTCTGCGATCAGCCCGCTATCGGCGCCGATCTTCACGCACCATGCGACCGAAGAATCGGCATAGGCCAGTTCCTCGATCACGCGCAGTTGCTGGGGCAGGCTCATCTGCGGGCCGCCCTTCGCGCGCGAGCGAGCCATGCGGAACACGCCCGCCTGCTTCAGTTCCGCCACCAGATCGCCGGGAAGCTGGCGCAACTCCTCTATTTCAGCAGAGCGAGCCATGATCCGGGGCGATAGCGCCCGCACGTTCTCAAGGATCTCTCCAGCTTCCATTCCCAAGCCTCTCCCGGTCAATCCGCCGGATTGTGTTCCTGCACGAAGGCCAGTGCTTCCGCCAGCATCTGCTTGCGCGTTTCGGAGCGGGAGAGCCAGTGATCCTCTCCGGCCAGTTCGATGAACTTATACGGCTTGCCCGCGTCTTTCAGGGCATTGGCCATCTTCGTGCTCTGTTCGAAGGCGACGACTGTGTCGTCGCGGCCGTGGATCAGCAGGATCGGTGCATCGGCCTTTCCGGCAAGGCGGCGGGGGGAAACCTGATCGAGATCCGATTTACTGCCCAGTTCCGCCTTCAGCGCTTCGCGCAGGACATTGCTGTTTCCGCTCTCGCGCACTTCGGTGTTGTACATCTGCCTGGGGTCGGAAACGCCAGCCACCGACACGGCGCAGCGATAGAGCCCGTTCTGCACTGTTACCCCCGCCAGCGCCGCATAACCGCCATAGCTGGCCCCCATGATGCAGGCCCGCTTCGGATCGACGATGCCCGCATCGGCAAGTGCGGCCAGACCGTCGGAGACGTCGGTCTGCATCTTGCGGCCCCATTCGCCATAGCCGGCATTGCGGAAGGCGGCTTCGCGATTGGTCGATCCGCGGAAATTGGGCTGGAACACCGCATAGCCGCGCGACGCGAAAGCCTGTGCCCACCAGTCGAATTGCGGTCGGTCGAAGCTTGCGGGGCCGCCATGGGGGAAGATCACCACCGGCAGCGACTTTGCGTCCCGGCCGGGCGGGACGGTTAGAATACCGTCGATGTCCAGCCCGTCCTGCGCCTTGTAGGAAAAGACGGAGACGGGGCCGACCTGCTCGGCCGCGATGGCGGGGCGTTCGCGGCCGATTGCCTCAGCCCGCAACTGGTCGATGTCCACCAGATACCATGTGCCGCTGTCGCCTGTGCCGCTGGTGCGCACCAGAACCTTGCTGAACGTGTCGTTCCAATCCTCGATTGCGAAATCGAGCTTGGAAAATGCGCGCGTGACCTTCTGTGCGCGATCGTTCCAGACGGGGTCGAAGAATTCGGGCTTCGGGCTGGTACCCCGCTGCAGAATGCCGAGGACGCGTCCGCTATGCCGGTCGAAATAGGTATTCCCGATCCCGACTTCGCCAAACACTTCGTGCGGTTCGCCGCTGCCGTCCAGCATTCGTTCGTACCATACGGACCGGCCTTCTTCCCTGACGACGTAGATCACGCTCTTGCCGTCAAAGCTCAGGCCGATCAGGCCGGCGCGACCTTCCCGCTGAACGCCGCTGGCCAGCGCTTTCCCGCCCTTGCCAAACAATTGCCACCGCCCGGAATCGCTTTGCAGGTCAAAGCGTGCCGCCACTTTGCCATCGGCGTCCACCAGCCATTCGCGCGACACCTTATCCGAGGGAGGGCTTGCGGCCTTGCGGGCCGAATTTTTGAGCAGGTCGACTTCCATCAGCGAGATATCCGTGCCCGAGAGCACAAATCCCAGGTCGAGCGAACGCGCGAGCTGGATGCCGCCGAAATATCCGCGCCATTGCCCGTCCACCTTGCGCACGCCGTAATTTCCGAAGATCGAGGTGACGATGCTCCTGTTTCCGGCAAAGACCACCTGGATTTCCTTCTTGCTGTCCACCGGAACGGTGATGGCCCTGAAGGCTTCGTAGGCATCGGTCGTGAACCCCATGGGCAGATTTTCGGTTTCGCTCGTGACGACGAGCACGGCCTCGTCGCCGATCCATTCGAGATCGCGCAGCTTGGCGTCCTGCACCCTTATCTGGCGCAGCAGGTTCATCGAGGAATCGACTATCAGCAGAAGGCGTTGGTGGTCATATGTGGTGACGATCGCCACGCGTTCGCCGCTTGCCGAAATCGCAGCATCTTCCACCGAAGGCAGCTCGCCATAGGCTTCGATGGAGGGAACATTCTGCGCCTGCGCTGGCTGTACCATCAACAGACAAGCCGCGACCGCTCCGCTCACGGCAAGCCGCAAGCTTTTGATGTTTTCGTGCCAACCCATTGATGCGCCCCCTTTTCCGTCCAGATAATGGGCGGGATCAGGCCACAGGGCAAGTAAGGACGTCCACGGAAAAAGTCGCACCTTTTCCTTTTGCCCCACTGCCCCTACATGGCGCCTCACCATGGCACGGCCCAAACCCCTTACCTTCGACAAGAAGAAGATCGTCGCGGAGAACCGCCGCGCGCGCTTCGACTATCATATCGAGGACACCTACGAGGCCGGGATCGCCCTGACCGGCACCGAGGTGAAGAGCCTGCGCGGTGGGCAGGGCTCGATTGCCGAAAGCTATGCGGAGATTCGCGATGGCCAGGTGTTTCTGGTCAATGCCAATGTCCCCGAATTCAGCCACGGCAACCGCTTCAATCACGAGCCGAAGCGGCCGCGCAAGCTGCTGCTCCATGCCCGCGAGGTGGAAAAGCTGTTCGGCGCGGTGGAGCGCAAGGGCATGACGCTGGTGCCCCTGTCGGTCTATTTCAACTCGCGCGGGCGGGCCAAGGTGGAACTGGCGCTGGCCAAGGGCAAGCAGACCCATGACAAGCGCGCCAGCATCAAGGAACGCGACTGGAAGCGCGACAAGGCCCGGCTGCTGCGCGATCGGGGCTAGGTCCGCTTTTTCCCTCCAGGGCGTTTCCTTTACGCCTGACCTGTTTTTGGGCCGTTTGGGGCTTGCCCTGCCGCAACTTGCGCGCGAAAGGCCGTTCACCCGCCATTCGCCTGTCATTCGGTAAAGGATAGTCCTTGCCGCAATGGGCGGCGATACCGATATGCAAGGGCAGATGACCGCCACCCGTTCGAAAACCGCATTGGCCGACTGGATCAAGCGCCAGATTCCCAGCCGGGAACAGCTTGAGGAGATCCGCCTCGTTCGCCCGCTTGCGCGGCGGGCGGAGTTGTTCCGCCTCACGCGCCGCTCCGTGCCGCGCGGGGTGGCCATCGGGTTGCTGGTGGGCATCTTTGCGCTGATCCCCGGCGTGCAGATCGTGGGGGCGGCGCTGATGTGCGTGCCTTTCCGGGGGAATATCCCGCTGGCGGCAGGCATGACCTTCCTGTCCAACCCGGCGACTACACCCTTCATTCTGGCGGCATCGCTCTATATCGGCTCGGGTCTCGGCTTCCATGCCGATCTGGGGACATTCGCGGCCCTGTACGAACATGGCGCCTCGGTGGGCGACTGGACGAAATGGCTCCTGTCGGACGCGGCGCCTGCGCTGCTGCTGGGCCTGTTCGTGATCGCCAGCGTTTCCGCCGCGATCGGCTATCTCGTCACCTCCTTCATCTGGCGCAATATGGTGGCGCGCAAGCGCCGCCAGCGGCTTGCCGGCGGGATCGGGCCGAACCTGCCTGCCGCCGATGGAACCGCGAATCCGGGCTCCCCGGATGCGGGCGCCGGCGGGCTCAGCCCCGCTGAATGAAGCGCGCCGCCGATATCTCGCCGCAGCGGCCGGGCGGCACGGCATGGAATGAAGCCGCGCTTGTCGCGGGGGCGCTGACCGCCAGCGCGATCCTGATCTGGATCGTCACCGGCGAGGCGAGCGTGATGCTGGCCTATGCCGGGGCGCTCTGTGTGCTGGGCGCGCTGGCATGGTTCGTCTCCCGCACGCGCGCCGCTCCGGCTGCTGCTGTCGGCACCTTGCCCGACTGGTCGGTTACCGTCGCCGCGATCGAGCAACCGGGCGTGGCCGTTGCCATTACCGACCGCGCGAGCCGGCTGACCTGCGCCAATTCCGAATTCGCCGAGACTTTCGGCACAGCCAACGCACCGCCCGCCATGCCGTTCGACGATGGCGCGGTGGAACTGCTCACCCGCACGGCGCGCGCCGCCTGGCGCGACGGCTCGGCCACGCTCGACATGCTGGAGGCGCAGGGCAAGGGCTGGACAGTGCGCGCGGCGCGGGCTGGGCGGGGGGACGATTATCTCGTCTGGCGGTTCGAACCGCTGATGCGCAGCGATCCGCTGAGCGAGATCGGCAGCCGCATTGCCGGTTCCTTCGGCCGGGTGCTCTCCCATGCCGGAATCGAGGCCGCGCTGGTCGGCTCCGATGGCACAGTGCGCAGCGCGAGCGAGGGCTTTGCCGCGCGCGCCGCGGGCGATCCGGGCGCGACCCTGGCCGGGCAGGATTTCGCCAGCCTGCTGCGCAGCGACGAGCGGGACCGCATTTTCTTCGCCCGCGAAGGCCGCAAGGGCACGCCGCAGACCATGGTGCATGTGCCGCTGGCCGATCCTGACGGCAGGGACGCTTCGCCCGAACAGGCCCCTTCGCTGCTGCTTCTGCTGGAAGCGGGCGTGGGCATCGGCGGAGCATGGGGAACCGAAGCGCAGACCGGCACGCCGCAATTGCAGGCGCTGCTGGAACAGCTCCCCCTCGGCCTCGCCATGACCGATCGCGACGGGCATTTCCTGTTCGCCAATCCCGCCTTCATGCGCGCAGCCGGGATCGAGGGGCGGGCGCTGGTGCCCTATCCTTCCGACCTGGTGGTGAAAGAAGACAAGGCCGCGCTGGTGGATGCCGTGCGCCGTTACGGCCAGGGCTCCGCCTCCAGCGGGGACATGGCGGTGCGGCTCAAGAGCAATCCGGAAGAGCCCGTCTCGCTGGGGCTTGCGGGTGTGCGCGGTCTGGGCGAGCCGGCCGTGCTGCTGAGCCTTGCCGATACGACCGAGGAGACACGCCTCAAGCGGCAGGTGGCGCAGGCCACCAAGATGCAGGCGGTGGGCCAGCTGGCGGGCGGGGTGGCGCATGATTTCAACAATGTGCTGACCGCGATCATCG
This sequence comes from uncultured Caenibius sp., assembly GCA_963662855.2. Classification (GTDB taxonomy): domain Bacteria; phylum Pseudomonadota; class Alphaproteobacteria; order Sphingomonadales; family Sphingomonadaceae; genus Andeanibacterium. The sequence goes on along the minus strand of CAXXWL010000005.1, from coordinate 1,471,164 downwards.
GCTATTGCGACCTGATGCTGCTGCGCCACACGCCGGGCGACAGCGATTATGACGATATCCAGCAGATCAAGGCCAATTCCAACCGCGCCGCCAGCCTGACGCGCCAGCTGCTCGCCTTCTCGCGCCAGCAGACCCTGCGCCCGCAAGTGCTGCAATTGCCCGATGTGGTGGCCGAGGTCAGCCAGCTGCTGAAGAGGCTGATGGGCGAGAAGATCGAGTTCAAGGTTCATCACGATCGCAATCTCGGCCCGGTCCGCGCCGATCCGCAGCAGCTGGAACAGGTGATCGTGAACCTCGCCGTCAACGCGCGCGATGCGATCCACAGCCATACCGGACGCAATGGCGAGGGTACGGGGCGGCTGACCATGGCCACGCGCCGGGTCGCTTCTTCGGATATCCGCCGCATGGGCAGCGAGATCCTTCCACTGGGCGATTATACCGCGCTGATCGTGGAAGACACCGGCGGCGGCATTCCGCCCGAACATCTGGCCAAGATCTTCGATCCCTTCTTCACCACCAAGGAAATGGGCAAGGGCACGGGTCTGGGGCTTTCGACCGTCTATGGCATCGTCAAGCAATCGGGCGGGTTCATCTTTGCCGACAATGTGGCGAACGAAAACGGCACGACACGCGGTGCGCGCTTCACCATCTATCTGCCGGTCCACCATTCGACCGAGCCGGTAGCCCCGAAGGTGGAGAAGGAAGTGGCCTCCAGCTGGTCGGGCGGTGGGCGCATCCTGCTGGTGGAGGACGAGGACATGGTCCGCGCCGTAGCCGAACGGGCGCTGACCCGGCAGGGCTATATCGTCACCACCGCCAGCGATGGCGAAGAAGGGCTGGAAAAGGTGCGCGGCGGCGGAGAGTTCGACATCGTGGTGAGCGATGTGGTGATGCCGACCATGGATGGCCCTGCCATGGCCCGCGAATTGCGCAAAATCGCGCCGCATCTGCCGGTGCTGTTCATGTCCGGCTATGCCGAGGAACAGCTGCGTAACGAGATCGACCTTGAGGATATGTATTTCCTCCCCAAGCCTTTCTCCGTCCAGCAGATCGCGAACAAGGTCGCCGAAGTGCTGAGCGCGCCGCGGGGGTAGGCCAAAGCCGTCGCCCCTGCGAAGGCAGGGGCCTGACCGGGGCGGATATATTCTGCGTGCTGCCCCATCAGAAAACACTTTCCTACACGCCCGCAAATGGCGTTTATCCTGCGCAATGGCCCGTCCTGCTTTCGCCCTGCCTTGCGCCTTTCCGGCCCCTGCCTGCCCGGCTTTTCGGACCTCGCAGGGGCTGCACGGAAAGCCGAAATGGAAGGTGACACATCGGCCCATATTCGACCTCGAAAAACGGCTTGAAACCGCGCCGTAGTGGGGGGACACGCCTTGCACGAAAAAGGGTGTTTTCCGGTCGATAAGGGTTACACATCGCTGCACCCGTCCGGGGCAGGCAGCGTCTGCGCGGAGGCGGCAGCGGGTGGATGTTACGCTTCATGTCACCGTCTATCGCCCCTATGCCTCCGTTCATCGAAGGGTAACGCTGCGGGCGCAACTGTGTCCGTCAAGGGTATGGACCCCGCATCTTTGCCCGCATTTTTTGGGAGTAGGTCAGATCATGATCCGCAACTTCGCCCGCCTCGCCGTCACAACTGCGCTTCTCGTTACGCAGTTCCCTGCCTCCGCCCAGACGGCCGCCACCGGCAGCCAGGGCGATGTCTCGGTGACGATCTACAACAACGGGCAGGCGCTGGTGCAGGATGTGCGCCAGCTTGCCATTGCCAATGGCCGCAGCCGGATCGAATTCCCGGATGTGTCGGCCATGATCCGGCCCGAAACGCTCAGCTTCTCGGCGGCGGACACCGGGATCGTGGAACAGAATTTCGATTTCGACCTGCTGACCCCAACCAAGCTGATGGAAAAGGCCATCGGCCAGACCGTCACCCTGCTGCGCACCAATCCCGCCACCGGGCAGGAAACGCGCGAGCGGGCGACAGTGCTTTCCACTGCCGGCGGCGTGGTGATCAAGATTGGGGACCGGATCGAGGTGCTGCGTGACGATGGCCTGCCGGTGCGGGTGATTTTCGACGGCGTGCCGCCCAATCTGCGTGCCCGCCCGACGCTTTCGGTCACGGTCGACAGCGCCCGTGCGGGCAATCGCCCGGCTTCGATCCGCTATCTCACCCCCGGCCTCGGCTGGTCGTCGGACTATGTCGCTCTCTATGACGAGGGCAAGGGCACGGTGGACGTTCAGGGCTGGGTGACGCTGACCAACAGCACCGGCACCACTTTCGACAATGCGAAGACCCTGCTGGTGGCCGGCAGCCCCTCGGGCGGCAACGTCAGCTATAACACCCGCTATTCGCCCCGACCGGCCTCCGCGCCGCGCGGCGCTTTCGTGCCGGGCACGGAAACCGCCGACCGCGAGCAACTGGGCGATTTCTACCTCTACCCGATCGATGGGCGCACCACGATCGCCAACAACCAGACCAAGCAGGTCAGCTTCCTCGATGCGCAGGCAGTGCCCGCGCGCAAGGTCTATGGCTTCACGGTCGGCTGGTTGCAGAGCGACAGCGATCCGCGCAATGTCTCCAGCCAGATCGCCTTCTCTTCCTCGAAGGAAGGCGGGCTGGGCGATGCGCTTCCGGCGGGCACCGTCCGTTTCTATCAGCGCGACAGCAAGGGCTCGCCGCAATTCATCGGCGAGAACCAGATCGGCCACACGCCGATGGGCAGTGAATTGACGCTGACCACCGGCGATGCCTTCGACATCTTCGTGAAGGCTGAAGTGGAAAAGCGCGAGAAGATCACTGGCGCCGAGTGGGAGAAATCCGCCCGCTGGCGCGTGATCAAGGAAGATGGCAGCGAAGTGCGGGGCGAGGCCGAGCGGCCCGTCACCTTCTATCGCACCACCATGCGCTACACCCTCACCAATGCGAAGGCGCAGCCTGTGAATGTCGAATTGTTCCAGAACGGCCTCGATCGTGGCTGGTGGGGCCGCGATTACCGCGTGGTGAGCGAGGATGTGCCGGGCGAACAGCTCAATGCCGACCGCCGCAAATGGACCGTGCCCGTTCCCGCCAATGGCGAGCGGGTTGTGCGGGTCACTTTCGAAACACGTTATTGAGACGGCCGATGGCGCGCGCCGCCTTTCCGTCCTTGACGCTCGCTGCGGCGCTGCTGGCGACAGTGGGAGCTTCCCCAGCCGCAGCGCGTGAAGCCGTCAACGCATCGGCTCCCAGTGCCGTCTCGGTCACGCTCTATCGCGATCCCGATCGCGGGCCCGATCAGCAGATCAATCGCGAGTGGCCGCGCGGCTTCGCCATGATCAACGAGACGCGCACTGTCACTCTGTCGGCGGGCGAATCGACCATCCGTTTCGAAGGCGTGGCCGAAGGGATGGTGGCCGTCAGCGCTATCGTCACCGGACTGCCGGGCGGCACGATCGAGAAGAACCGCAACGCCGATCTTCTCTCTCCGGCAGCTCTGGTGGACGGGACTTTGGGCAACCGTGTCACCATCACCCGCACCAATCCGGCGACGGGCGTGCAGACTGCGGAAAGCGCCGTGGTCCGCACCCGCGCCGATGGCGGCCTCGTGCTGCAGACTGCGCAGGGTTACGAAGCGGTGCGCTGCGCGGGCATTCCGGAAAAGCTGACGTTCGATGGCATTCCCGATGGGCTTTCGGCCCAGCCGGTGTTCAGCATCGACACCCGCGATGCGAGCGGCGGCACCTATCAGGTCCAGCTGACCTACATCGCCTGGGGCTTCGACTGGCAGGCCCATTATGTCGGTACGTTCGATGACGCTGCGCCCGTGGGCAAGGAGAAGCTGCACCTGCGGAGCTGGCTCACGCTGGTGAACGACAATGGCCAGAGCTTCGAGGATGCCACGCTGCTGGTGGTGGCGGGTAAGCTCAATGTGGAGAGCGATTTTCAGGGTCTTTCCGATCCGCCGCAGGGGCGGGGGCTCAATCTGACCTGCTATCCGCTGGGGAGCACGGCGGAGGGATCGCCGGAGGAATATCCGTATCCCGCGCCACCGCCTGCTCCGATGATGTACAAGGATGCCGGAGATATCATTGTGACCGCGCAGGCTCGTGGAGCAGCCATGGAAATGGCGTCTCCCATTGCGATGGTTGCGACTGAGGAAGCGCTGGGCGATCTCAAGCTCTATCGCGTGCCCGAACGGGTGACGGTGGCCTCCAAGTCGATGAAGCAGGTCGCCTTCCTTGATAAGGATGCAGTGCAGGGCGAACTGGAATATCGCGCCTCCTGCTCGCCATGGGACGGCAATGAGGAGCCGCTGCCCCTGCGTCGCGTGCTCAAGACCAAGAACGACAAGAAGCACGGGCTGGGCGTGGCCCTGCCGATGGGCGGGGTGACCCTGTTCGAGCCGACCTCTGCGGGCGAACTGCTGGTGGGCGAGGAGAGCCTGCGCGATTATGCCGAAGGGCAGGATGTGGAGATCGCCTTGGGCGTGAGCCCCAATGCCTTCGCCCTTTGCGCGCGTCAGACCGAGGCCGAGCCGGGCGACGAGGGCAATCCCTGGCTGCCCACCCGCGCCACTCTCACCAATGCCAATCGCCACCCGATCAAGGCGCGCGTCGAACTCGGCCGCCCGGCCGACTGGGCGGTGCGCAAGAAGGTAAAGGGCATGGTGGTGAAGGACGGGCAGTGGGTGATCGAGCGGACGATTCCCGCCGGCCAATCGGTGACCATTGACTGGCAAGTGCGTTCCACTGAGGCAGAAGGCAGCTGAAACTACCGGAATCGCTGGAGTTTCCGGCGTGTAGGAAATTTTCCGTTCCACTCTTGTTCCATGAGAACAAATGCGATACATCTTCCGTCGGTTGACCTTTCCGGTCTTGGCTCTAGGCACTGACGGAGGCCCTCGATGGCGACGCAACTGAAGCTTGTGGATAAGGATACTATGGACCGTCAGAAGGCGCTGGACGCCGCTCTCGCACAGATTGACCGTGCCTTCGGCAAGGGTTCGGCAATGAAGCTGGGCTCGAAGGAAACGATGCAGGTGGAAGCGATTTCCACCGGTTCGCTCGGTCTCGATATCGCCCTGGGCGTTGGCGGCCTGCCGCGCGGGCGCGTGATCGAGGTCTATGGTCCGGAAAGCTCGGGCAAGACCACGCTGGCGCTCCACGTCATCGCCGAAGCGCAGAAGGGCGGCGGCACGGCGGCCTTCATCGACGCTGAACACGCGCTCGATCCGGTCTATGCCAAGAAGCTGGGCGTCAATATCGATGAACTGATCGTCTCGCAGCCCGATACGGGCGAGCAGGCACTGGAGATCGTGGATACGCTGGTGCGTTCCAATGCGATCGACGTGCTGGTGGTCGATTCGGTCGCCGCGCTGGTCCCCCGGGCCGAGATCGAGGGCGAGATGGGCGACAGCCATGTCGGCCTGCAGGCCCGCCTGATGTCGCAATCGCTGCGCAAGCTGACCGGCTCAATCAGCCGTTCGCGCTGCATGGTCATTTTCATCAACCAGCTGCGCATGAAGATCGGCGTGATGTACGGCAATCCGGAAACCACGACTGGCGGTAACGCCTTGAAATTCTACGCTTCCGTTCGCCTCGACATCCGCCGCACCGGTGCGATCAAGGACCGCGAGGAAATTGTCGGCAATGCGACACGCGTGAAAGTAGTGAAGAACAAGGTCGCCCCGCCGTTCAAGCAGGTGGAATTCGACATCATGTATGGCGAAGGCATTTCCAAGATCGGCGAAATTCTCGATCTCGGCGTGAAGGTCGGCCTCGTCGAAAAGTCGGGTTCGTGGTTCAGCTATGACAGCATTCGGATCGGTCAGGGCCGCGAAAACGCCAAGACCTATCTCAAGGAAAATCCCGAGATTTGCGACCGGTTGGAAGCCGCCATTCGCGGCCGGACCGATCAGGTTGCCGAGGAGATGATGACGGGGCCGGACGCGGACTCTGAAGACTGATCCTCAAGAAGCCCCGCTTCGCGGCGGAGCTTGCAAGAACGGAGCCGGCGCTGCGAATCTCTCAAGGGATCGCGCGCCGGCTTTTTCGTCCGGTGGCTTGGCGTAAGGGCATGGACGGAGTAGCAAATCGCAGTGACACATGGGAGGTGCGGTCCGCATGTCGAGAACATTGGATTGGGAAGGACAGGCCGGGGAGAGTTGGGCCGCCGAATGGCGCCGGACCGACCGGAGTTGGGGCGGGCTTACCGAAAGACTGCTGCGCGCCACGCGTGAGTTCTCTTTCAGCCAGGTGCTCGATATCGGTTGCGGCGCGGGTGAATTGTCGCTCGCGATCGCGCGGGGGCGCCCGGGCGTTAATGTCGTCGGCGTCGATATTTCGCCCCAACTGATCGAAGTCGCACGGGATCGTGGCCGCAACCTCAGCAATGCGGCTTTCACTCTGGGAGACGCTTCGCGCTGGGCGCCGCAGGGTGATTTTCGCCCTGACCTGTTGATCTCACGCCATGGCGTGATGTTCTTCGCCGAGCCGGTGCCGGCCTTCGCTCACCTTGCGGCGATCTCCGCGCCGGGGGCGGGGCTGCTCTTCACCTGCTTCCGCTCCCCTGCGGTCAATGAGATATTCACGGCGGTCGCCAGCCTGCTGCCGCCGCCCGAAACCCCGCCCGATCCCGATGCCCCGGGCCCGATGGCTTTTGCCGATCCGGATCGTGTACGCGGCATTCTCACTTCGGCAGGTTGGACGGACGTTCAGCTCGATCCCTTCGATTTCGCCATGGTGGTCGGCTCGGGAGAAGACCCGGTGAGCGATGCAGTGGCCTATTTCTCCACCATTGGCCCCGTCGCCAGCGCCATGGCGACGATGTCGGATGACGAGCGGGCTGCGTTCCGCCAGAAGCTGCGCGGATTCGTGGCTACGCGGGAGATTGACGGCATCATCGCCTTCGCGGCGGGTGCCTGGGTGGTCACGGCAAGGCGTGCCTGAGCCCAAGCGGGGCCGCTGCGTCCCATATCTGGCGCAAAAGCGGCATTTGGCGATACATCTCGGGCTTGGCATTCGCCGTCGCAGCCCCTAGTTGCGAGCCATGAACTCGTCGAACGATATCCGCCGCACATTCCTCGATTATTTCGGGGCCAATGGGCATCAGATCATGCCCTCGGCGCCGCTTGTGCCGTATAACGACCCCACGCTGATGTTCGTGAATGCGGGCATGGTCCCGTTCAAGAACGTCTTTACCGGGCTCGAAACCCCGCCTGCGCCGCGCGCAGCAAGCTCGCAGAAATGCGTGCGCGCCGGGGGCAAGCACAATGATCTCGACAATGTCGGCTATACCGCCCGCCATCTCACCTTGTTCGAGATGCTGGGGAATTTCTCCTTCGGCGATTATTTCAAGGAACGCGCGATCGAACTGGCCTGGAATCTCGTCACGAGCGAGTTCGGCCTTTCGAAGGATCGCCTCTCGGTCACCGTCTATCACACGGATGACGAGGCGTGGGGCCTGTGGAAGAAGATCGCTGGCCTGCCCGACGAGCGGATCATCCGCATCGCCACCAAGGACAATTTCTGGGCCATGGGCTCGGACGGCCCCTGCGGCCCCTGTTCGGAGATTTTCTGGGACCACGGCCCGGACATCTGGGGGGGGCCTCCGGGTTCGCCCGAGGAGGACGGGGACCGTTTCGTCGAGATCTGGAACCTCGTCTTCATGCAGCATATGCAGGAAGCGGATCAGATCATCGGCGATCTTCCGCGCCCCAGCATCGATACCGGCATGGGGCTGGAGCGTATCTCCACCGTGATGCAAGGCGTCCATTCGGTGTTCGAGACAGATACGTTCCAGGCGCTCATCAACCAGTCCGTAGAACTCACCAAGGTGAAGGCGGAGGGCGATCATACCGCCAGCCACCGCGTGATCGCGGATCATTTGCGTTCCACCAGCTTCCTGATCGCCGATGGGGTGCTGCCTTCCAACGAAGGGCGCGGCTATGTGCTGCGCCGGATCATGCGCCGCGCCATGCGCCATGCGCATCTGCTTGGCGCGGCCGAACCGTTGATGCACCGCCTGGTGCCCGCGCTCGTCACCGAGATGGGCCAGGCCTACCCTGAACTGACCCGTGCGCAGAGCCTGATCGAAGAAACCTTGGAGCGCGAGGAAACCCGCTTCCGCCAGACGCTCGACAAGGGCCTGCGCCTGCTGGAGGAAGAAACCCAGGAACTGCACGAAGGTGGGGAGCTTCCGGGCGAGACGGCCTTCAAGCTCTATGACACTTTCGGTTTCCCCTACGACCTTACCGAAGACGCGCTGCGTTCGCGCGGAATCGGCGTGGACAAGGCCGGCTTCGATGCCGCCATGTCCCGCCAGAAGGCCGCGGCCCGCGCCGCCTGGAAAGGCTCCGGCGCGGCGGCGGACGAGGAGGTGTGGTTCGATATTGCCGAGCGCGAGGGCGCTAGCGAATTCACCGGCTACACCTCCACAAGCGGCGAAGGCCAGGTGGTGGCGCTGGTGGCAGGCGGCAAGGAAGTCCAGTCTGCCGATGCCGGCACGGAAGTGGTTGTGCTCACCAACCAGACGCCGTTCTATGGTGAGAGCGGCGGCCAGGTGGGCGATGCCGGTACGATTGCCGGGGCAAACGGCCTGACCATCGCGATTGCCGATACGGCAAAGCCGCTCGGGCGCCTGCATGCCATGCGCGGCAAGGTCGAAAGCGGCACGGTGAAGCTGGGCGATACGGTCCGTCTCGATGTGGACGTTGCCCGGCGCGATGCGATCCGCTCCAACCATTCGGCCACACACCTGCTGCACGCGGCGCTGCGCAACCATCTGGGCGATCACGTCACCCAGAAAGGTTCGATGGTGTCGGCGGACCGGCTGCGGTTCGACTTTTCGCACACCAAAGCGCTCAGCGCAGAAGAGATCGCGCTGATCGAGGCGGAAGTGAATGCCGAGATTCGCCAGAACAATCCCGTCACGACGCGCCTGATGACGCCGGACGACGCGATTGCGGCGGGCGCCATGGCGCTGTTCGGCGAGAAATATGGCGATGAAGTGCGCGTGCTTTCGATGGGCAGCGTGGGCAGCGACAGCGGCCACAATTATTCGGTTGAATTGTGCGGCGGTACTCATGTGCGCGCCACCGGCGATATCGGCCTGATGCGGATCGTCTCTGAAAGCGCGGTTTCCTCCGGGGTACGCCGCATCGAGGCGCTGACCGGGGAGGCGGCGCGCCAGTGGCTGGTCGGCCGCGACGAGGCTCTGAAGGCAGTCGCCGGAACGCTCAAGACCTCTCCGGAGGAGGTTGAGGCGCGTGTGGCCGCTCTGGTGGACGAGCGTAAGCGGCTGGAGAAGGAACTGGCCGATGCGAAGCGCGCTCTTGCTCTGGGGGGCGGTGGCGGGGCCTCTCCCTCAGCAGCCGACGAGGAAGTTGGCGGTGTGAAATTCTCCGGCCAAATCATCGAAGGGCTGGATCCGAAGGAACTTCGCGGGCTGCTGGACGAAGCGAAGAAGCGCATGGGCTCGGGCATCGCGGCGGCGGTCGCGGTGAACGAAGGCCGGGCGGCCTTTGCGGTGGCGGTGACCGACGATCTCACCAGCAGGTTCGACGCCGTGGCTCTGGTGCGCGTGGGCGTGGAAACGCTCGGCGGCAAGGGTGGCGGCGGCCGCGCCGATATGGCGCAGGGCGGCGGGCCGGATGGTGCCAAGGCTGGCGAGGCGATCGCGGCGGTCAAAGCGGCGCTGGAGGCAGTCGCGGCCTGATCCTCTGCCGCACTGCCTCTCTATCCTTCCGTCGTACTCGTTCGTAGCTTGGGTGTGTGGTCCAGCGCACCCTGTTCCTTTATCTTCATCCGGAATTCGTCACGCTTTTCGTGGATCGAGGCGATGACCGGGCCCATGGCTACTCCAAGGTCTACCAGCACCGCTTCGGACAGCTGGAGCGAGCTTTCCAGCGTTTCCGGCACAGCATGGGTTGCGCCGCTGCGATAGAGCAGGGCGGCATGGTCCGTATCGCGGGCGCGGGCGATGATCAGCAGATCGGGATGGGCCTGGCGCAGCTTGCGCACCAGCCGCTGGGCCAGCACCGGCTCGTCCATGGTGAGGACCACGGCGGGCGCGTTATCCACGCCCAGCCGTTCCAGCACCTTGCCGCGCGCGGCATCGCCGAATGTCACGGCATAGCCATCCCGCCGGGCGCGTTCCACAAGATCGGCATCGCCATCCACCCCGATATAGGGCTTGCCGTGAACGGTCAGCATATCGGCCACCAGCCGGCCAACGCGGCCGAAGCCCAGCACGATGACATGCGGATCGCCGGGGCGGGCGGATACGTCCTCCAGCACCGGCATCGGGTCGATCCTGCGGCCGATCACCCGGCCGAGCCGCGCCAGCAGCGGCGTAACCGTGAGCCCGATGGCGGTAACGATCTGCCAGAATTGCGCCGTGCCGGGCTGGATCAGCAGCGCCTGCGTGGCTGCGGCCAGCACGATCAGGGTGGTCTCCGAAGGGCTGGCCATCAGAATGCCCGTCTCGGTCGCCATGCCTGAGCGTGCGCCCATCAGCCGCAGCAGCACGCCGGTGACCACTGCCTTCAGCAACAGGACGCCCACCACCGCAAGGGCAATCGGGCCGAGGTTGGCCCAGATGGTGGAAAGATCGATCCCCATGCCCACGGTGATCAGGAACACGCCCAGCGCGAGGCCCTTGAACGGCTCCGTAATATGTTCGACTTCCGCGTGATATTCGGTTTCCGCGATCAGCAGCCCGGCGATCAACGCGCCGACGATGGGCGAAAGGCCCGTGGCCGCAGTGGCGAGGCTGGCGCCGATCACCACCAGCAGGCTGGCGGCAAGGAACAGTTCCGGGCTCTTGGTGCGGGCCGCCTGCGCGAATAGCGGGGGGAGGGCAAGCCGGCCCAGAATCAGCAGCGCGCCCACCACCAGCACACCCTGCCACAGCGTGGTCATCAGCCCTTCGGCCCCGTCGCTGGCCGCATAGGGGGCCAGCGCGCCGAGCAGGAAGATGATCGGCACGATGGCGATATCCTCGAACAGCAACATCGCCAGAGCGGCGCGTCCTACTTGCGACTGGGTGCCCGAAATCTGCAGCACCAGAGCAGTGGAGGAGAGCGCGAGTGCGAGGCCAAGGCCCAGCGCGCCGGTCCAATATTGGCCCGCCATGGAAAGGAACGCCGTCAACAGCCCGGCAATCACCGTCAGTTCCAGCGCGCCAAGCCCGAACACCAGCCTGCGCATCTGCCACAGGCGGTTGAAGCTCAGTTCCAGCCCGATGGTGAACAGCAGCAGGATGATGCCGAATTCGGCAAACGGCTCCAGCCCTTCAGGGTCGGTGATGGTGACGAAACCCAGCCAGTCATATCGATAGACCAGCTTGCCCAGGCCGAATGGCCCCACCAGCACGCCCACCAGAATGAAGCCGATCACCGGCGTGATGCGGAAGCGGGCGAAGATCGGGATCACCAGACCCGCCGCCCCCAGGATCACCAGGGCATCGGACAGGAAGGTGGATGTGAAATCGCCATGCTGCATCGGCAAACCTTATTGCAGGTGCGAAAGGATTGTCACCCTTCGATACGCACGAAAATGCCTTCGAATGACAGGTCGCGGCACGCTTCATGCTTGGCGGTGAAAAAATATGACCCGGCGCCCTTCGCAGTGGGGCAGTTTTCTGTATTAACTTTCGAGATCATCACAAGAAGGAACCAATCGCCGCATGCCCCATGCCACGCCGCTTATCGCCACGCTTGTCGGAGGGATCGTCCTCGCATTCGTGTTCGGCGCGCTGGCGCACAGGTTCAAATTGCCCCCTTTGATCGGCTATCTGCTGGCAGGCGTCGTGATCGGCCCGTTCACCCCCGGATATGTCGCGGATCAGCATCTGGCGGACCAATTGGCGGAACTGGGCGTGATCCTGCTGATGTTCGGCGTCGGCCTCCATTTCTCGCTCAAAGAACTGATGGCCGTGCGCAAGGTCGCCATTCCCGGCGCCGTGGTGCAGATCGCCGTGGCGGTGCTGATGGGCATGGGGCTGGCGGCAATGCTGGGCTGGAGCGTGGCGGGTGGCTTTGTCTTCGGCCTCGCGCTCTCCGTGGCGAGCACGGTGGTGCTGCTGCGCGCCTTGCAGGAACGGCGCCTGCTGGAGACGGAGCGGGGCAAGATCGCGGTCGGCTGGCTGATCGTGGAAGATCTGGTGATGGTCTTCGCGCTGGTGCTGCTGCCGGCAGTCGCGGCGGGTGACGGGTCCATATCCGGCATCGGCAGCGCGCTGGGCTTCACCATGGTCAAGGTGGGGGCCTTCATTGCCTTCATGCTGATCGTCGGGCGGCGGGCGATCCCGTGGCTGCTGCACGAGGTGGCGCATAGCGGATCGCGGGAGCTGTTCCGCCTGGCCGTGCTGGCGATCGCGCTGGGCGTGGCCTTCGGTGCGGCAGCCCTGTTCGGCGTGTCCTTTGCGCTGGGCGCGTTCTTTGCGGGCATGATCCTGTCCGAATCCCAGCTCAGCCAACGTGCGGCGGAAGAGACTCTGCCGCTGCGGGATGCCTTTGCGGTGCTGTTCTTCGTGTCGGTGGGCATGTTGTTCAATCCGCATGTGGTGGTGGAACATCCGCTGGCGCTGGCGGCGACAGTGGCGATCATCGTGCTGGGCAAGTCGGCTGCCGCCTATCTGATCGTGCGCTTCTTCCGCCGCCCGCACCGTACCGCGCTGACCATTGCGGCCAGCCTGGCGCAGATCGGCGAATTCTCCTTCATTCTCGCCACGCTGGGCGCCACGCTGGGCCTGATCCCGGGCATGGCGCGCGACCTGATCCTGGCGGGCGCGATCTTCTCCATCCTGATCAATCCAATGCTGTTCAGCCTCATCGCCCGTATGGAGGACAAGGCGGAAAGGAAGGCCGGCGGCCCTGCCATGGCCGCTGCTCCCGCCCCGGTTCCGCAGGGCCATGTGGTGCTGGTCGGATATGGCCGGGTCGGCTCGCTGATCGGCGAGGAGCTGATCGCCGCGGGCGAGCGTATCACGGTGATCGAGGCGGAAGACGATTTCGCCGGCTTCCCGCAGGCAGGCGAGAAGGTTTCGGTGATTGCAGGCAATGCGGCAGGCAAGGCAGTACTGGACCGGGCAAACCTTTCCGAGGCGCGACTGCTGTTCGTGGCTATCCCGCAGAGCTTCGAGGCGGGGCAGATCGTCCAGCAGGCCCGCGCAATCAATCCGGCCCTGCGGATCGTGGCGCGCGCCCATAGCGAGGAGGAAGAACGCCACCTCAAATCCTGCGGAGCCGATCTCACCATCATGGGCGAACGGGAGATCGCGCGGAAGATGATCGACCATGCGTTGCTGCCCGCCTGATGGCCCGTGCGTGACTGCCGGTTGAGCGGGGGGTGTTACACATGTTACACGGAATCGAGGTTCTTCCGCTTGGTCCGGAATCTTGGTAAATATTTGAAAATAAGTGAATATTCCGCCTTCCTCCGACATGCCTGACGCGAGCGGGCCGGGGTGGAACAGGGCATTGCCGGGCCGCGAACTGTGACCTTCCAAATGCGCGTTTCGTGCAGTGGTTTCCGGCTTGCGGTGCGGAAGCGGGGAAGGGGAGGCGGGCGGCTTCATCCGACAGGATAAAGCGTATCAGGGTCGTTGTAGGAAAGTCATTTCTGCGGTGCGGGGAGCGGCGGCTGTTTCAGAGGCAGGCTATTCCCGCCAGCGCCAGCCCTGAATTCACCAAGGCAAGATCCATAAGGAAAGGCCGGGCCTGCGCTGTCGCAAACCCGGCCTTTCATGTTCCCGATCCGGGAAGAGCCAAATCAGGCCCAGTTGGCCATTTCCGCTTCGAGGTTCTGGACGATCGCCTCGAAGAACTGCTCGGTGGTCATCCACGGCTGATCCGGCCCGATCAGCAGGGCGAGGTCCTTGGTCATCTTTCCGCTTTCCACGGTCTGGATGCAGACCCGTTCAAGCGTTTCGGCGAAGCGCACCACATCGGGCGTGTTGTCGAACCGGCCGCGATAGATCAGGCCGCGCGTCCAGGCGAAGATGCTGGCGATCGGGTTGGTGCTGGTCGCCTTGCCCTGCTGGTGCTGGCGATAATGGCGGGTGACGGTGCCATGGGCGGCTTCGGCTTCCACGGTCTTGCCATCCGGCGTCATCAGCACGCTGGTCATCAGGCCGAGCGAGCCGAAGCCCTGGGCGACCTGGTCCGACTGCACGTCGCCGTCGTAATTCTTGCAGGCCCAGATGAACTTGCCGTTCCACTTGAGCGCGCTTGCGACCATGTCGTCGATCAGGCGGTGTTCGTACCAGATCTTGGCTTCGTCGAACTTCGCCTTGAAGCCTTCGGTCTCGTACACTTCCTGGAACAGATCCTTGAAGCGCCCGTCATAGGCCTTGATGATCGTGTTCTTGGTCGAAAGGTAGAGCGGCCAACCGCGATCGAGCGCGTAATTCATGCTCGCACGGGCGAAGTCGCGGATCGAATCGTCGAGATTGTACATCGACATGGCGACGCCGGAGGACGGGAAGTTGAACACTTCGCGGTCGATCACGGTGCCATCTTCGCCCTCGAATACCAGGCGCAGCTTGCCCTTGCCGGGAACGAGGAAATCGGTGGCGCGATATTGGTCGCCAAAGGCGTGGCGGCCGACCACGATGGGATCGGTCCAGCCCGGGATCAGGCGGGGGACGTTGGAAATCACGATCGGCTCGCGGAAGATCGTGCCGCCCAGGATGTTGCGGATCGTGCCGTTGGGGCTCTTCCACATCTGCTTGAGGCCGAATTCCTGCACGCGGCCTTCGTCCGGCGTGATGGTGGCGCATTTCACGCCTACGCCGTACTTCTTGATGGCGTTGGCGGAATCGATAGTGATCTGGTCGTCCGTCTCATCGCGCTTCTCGACCGAGAGATCGTAATAGATGAGATCGATATCGAGATAAGGCTGGATCAGCCTTTCGCGAATCCATTGCCAGATGATGCGCGTCATTTCGTCGCCGTCGATCTCGACGACGGGATTCGCGACCTTGATCTTCGCCATGTGGGCCCCTGTGCCTAGAGAAATGGGATGAGGGGCCTCTTAGCAGGCCTCGCCCATGGTGCAAGGAACTGGGCCTATAAACGAAAAAAGCGCCGCTTTCGCGGCGCCTTTATCGAATGGTGGGCGTAGCAAGGATTGAACTTGCGACCCCTACGATGTCAACATAGTGCTCTACCACTGAGCTATACGCCCGCACCATTCGTTCCGCCGGATCACCCGGCAGGCGGGCCGTTTAGCGGCGCCTCCCTCCGGTTGCAAGTGGCTGGCGGCATGCTTTTTCGCTTTCGCCGATTTTTACAGCATCAACGATGCCTGCTCGTCGAACACGCGTTCGATTTCCAGCACCAGATCGCGCAGGTGGAACGGCTTGGAAAGCACGTTTGCGCGCGGGGTTTCGCGATTGGCCTTCAGCGTGACGGCGGCAAAGCCGGTGATGAACATCACCTTGGTATGCGGGCTGATCTCCCCGCAGCGCTGGGCCAGCTCGATCCCGTCCATTTCGGGCATCACGATATCAGACAGCAGCAGATCGTATTCGCCCGTTTCGAGCAGCGGCAATGCTGCCGTGCCGCGATCCACGGCGGAAACCTGATATCCTGCATTCTCAAGCGCGCGCGCCAGATAGGTGCGCATGGCCTCTTCATCTTCGGCCAGCAGGATTCGCCGCATACCCGTCCCTTTTCGATGTCTGGTAGGGAATCGCCATAGACTATGGGCCGTTAATAATCTCATGCGCAATTGCGATTGGCCTGCTTTGACACAGGCGGCTTTGACTTGGTTAGCAATCCGGGCCAGCAAGGGCGGATCGTGGATGACAATCCTCACACGCGCGACTCGCAGGGCCTCAGGGGAGGGGTGATTCCCGGTTCCGCCGGGCAGCCCGCCTTCACGCTCACCCGGCGCGATCCTTCGCCCATTCCCGTATTGGTGGCCGTCCCCCATGCCGGAAGGCTCTATCCGCCGGCGCTTGTCGGCCAGATGCGGCATCCGGGCGAAGCGGCGCTGCGGCTGGAAGACCGCTATGTCGATCTGCTGGCCACTGCCATCGCGCGGGAAACGGGCGCCGCGCTGCTGGTGGCCCATGCGCCGCGGGCGATGATCGATCTCAACCGCGCGCCCGACGAGATGGATTGGGACATGCTGCGTGGTGGCACGCCGCCACACAGGCGGGGGGAAAGGGTGAGTCGCAGGGCCCGTAGCGGGCTGGGCCTGGTGCCCCGCCGCCTGCCCGGCATGGGCGAGCTGTGGCGCGCCCGGCTGGAGGAGCATGAGCTGGAGGCCCGGCTGGAAGGCGTCCATCGCCCCTATCACGAAGCCATTTCGCAAAGCCTTGCCACCTTGCGCGCCCGCTGGGGCGCGGCGCTGCTGGTCGATCTTCATTCCATGCCCCCGCTCGGCGGGCGCGGGCCGGGCGAGCCTGCGCCCCATATCGTGCTGGGCGATCGCTTCGGCGCGACTTGCGATGGGGTGTTATGTGCCGCCGCTTTCGACGAACTCAACCGCCAGCGGCGGCTTGCGGCGCATAACCGGCCTTATGCAGGGGGTTATGTGCTGGAACGCCACGCCGCGCCTGCGTGTGGCATCCACGCGATGCAGGTGGAGGTCTGCCGTTTGACCTATCTCGACCAACGGCTGGCCGAGCCGGTGGAGGCGATGGCAGGCATGATCGCCACGCTGGTGGCGCTGGTGCGGCGGCTGGCTGCGGAAACGGCAGTGCTGGGGCGGGGCGCCCAGCTTCCGCAGGCTGCGGAATAACCCGACCTCTTGCCCTGATTGCGCGCGGATCGCGGGCAATAAAAAACCACCTCGTGCACGGGGCACGAGGTGGCCAAGGTACAGGGAGGAAGTACGCTCTCGCGTACTCATCCAGCTGAGCCATGAGGGAAGCTGCAACCGGACTTACTAAAGATAGACGCCCGCCGGGCAATTGCAAGCCCGGGGGCGTCGATCTTTTTTCGATTATGGTCGCAGCCAAGGCCGCGACCGCATTTCAAATGGTCAGTTCGCTGGCTGGGCAGATGCGCCCGGGCCCTTGCCCTGCGCCGTCTGGCGAGCGAAGATCACGCGCAGCAGGTCCAGCGACAGCAGATGGGCGAAGATCAGCGCCAGCATGCCGTTCTGGTTCCAGGTTCGCAGCAGATCGCCGCGCACTTCGCGCAGCTTTTCCTGATTGATCATCTTGAAGCCGCGATAGATGAAGGGCTGTTCCTGCCCGTCCTGAGTGATCGCCACTTCGCCGTCCATCAGCAGATCGTGCTTGACCAGTTCGTCGATGAAGGACTGGGTGCGCATGCCCGCTTCCTCGAAGCGTTCGCAGAACTGCATCACGCCCTTGATGAATTCGGCCGGCTCCTCGCCTTCGAACAGCACTTCGCCATCCTCGAAATCACCCAGCAGCTTGGCGGACGGATCGAAGCAGAGCGACATCACTTCGCTCTTCGGGTCCAGCTTGGCGAGCAGGAAGGGATAGCGGCGGATATAGGCCGGGATGTAGATCTCGTTGCTGACGGTGCCCTGATCGTCGACATAGACGTTCACGCCTTCGTTCAGGCCGAACAGCGCCAGCGGAACCGGGCGTTCGCCAGCCGAGAACACGATCGGGAAATGGCGCTGGGCCATGCCGAATTCGTCAACCGTTACCGGGATGGCATGCTGGCCGATCAGCCAGTCAGCAGTGTCGATACGGCGCGAGCGCCACTTGTCGTGATCCCGCCGGTTGAGCGGCATCAGATCCTTGTAGAACAGGGGCAGGCTAGGGCTCGGCGCGGTGGCCATTGGCATCTCTCCGACGTCAAAAAATTGCAAGAAAGCGGCAGTTTCCGCCGTGTTCGAGCGGGGGCTTTAAGGCGTGTCGCCGCCCGGTGCAAGGGGCACGAGTTTCCCCGGATTGAGGAGGCCCGCCGGGTCCAGCGCGCGCTTCACGGCGCGCATCATGGCCAGCGAAACGGGGTCCCCAAGCCGCGCCAGCTCGTCGCGCTTGAGCTGGCCGATGCCGTGCTCTGCGCTGATCGACCCGCCCCATTGCGTGACCAGATCATAGACCTGAGCGCTGATAGCCTTGCCATCCCCCTTCTGCCAGGCGAGCGGATCGACGCCGGGCGGGGCGATGACATGGAAGTGAACATTGCCGTCGCCCAGATGTCCGAAGGCGATCGCTTCGGTGCCCGGCCATGCGGCCTCCAGCAGCGGCACGGCCGCATTCACGAAATCGGGCATCTTCTCGACAGCCACGGAAATGTCGTGCTGCACGGCCGGGCCTTTTGCCCGTTCCGCAGGTGCAATCGAATCGCGCAGCAGCCAGAACGCCTCCGCCTGTGCCTCGTTGGCGGAGATGGCTGCATCTTCCAGCAGCTCCTTCTCGAAGGCGGTGCCGAGCATATGTTCGGCAAGCTGGCGCAGGTCGCGATTGCTGCCGCGCTCGGCTACGATCTCGATCAGCGCATGCCAGGCATGTTCGCTACCCAACGGAGCGCGCGCGCCGGGCAGATGCTCGATCACATCCTCCAGCGTGGACTGGGCCATCACTTCGAAGCCTTCCAGCGCCTCGCCCGCCACATCCTGACAGTGGAGCAACAAGGCCCGCGCCGCCGGCAGCGAGGATACGCCCGCCCACAGCACCAGCCGGTCCGCAAGCCCTGGAGAGAGGCGCAGTGTGGCCGCCGTGACGATGCCCAGCGTGCCTTCCGATCCGATCAGCAATTGCTTGAGGTCGAAACCGCGATTGTCCTTCTTGAGCGAGGTGAGGGCCCTGAACACGCTGCCGTCCGCCAGAACCGCCTCCAGCCCCAGCACCTGCGCCCGCATTGAGCCATGGCGCAGCACCTGCGTGCCGCCCGCATTGGTGGAGACCAGTCCGCCGATGGTGGCCGAACCCTTGCCCCCCAGCGTCAGCGGGAAACGCAGCCCTTCCGCCTCCACCGCTTCGTGGAAGGTTTGCAGGATCACTCCGGCCTCGCACACCGCCTGACGCGCTTCCACGTCGAGCGAGCGGATATTGTGCATCCGGCGAAGCGAGAGGATGATTGCCTTTCCGCTTCCGTCCGGGGTCGCGCCGCCGCACATGCCGCTATTGCCGCCCTGCGGAACGATGGCGATCCCATGGGCCGCGCACAGCTTCACCAGCGCAGAGACTTCTTCGGTCGAAGCCGGGGAGGCCATGGCCAGCGCCGCGCCGGTGAAACGGCCGCGCCAGTCGGTCAGCCACGGCTCCATCAGTTCGGGATCGCGGGTCAGGCCGCGGGCGCCGAGCAGGGCTTCGGCTTCGGTCAGGAAGGTCTCGCTCATGGCGGCGCCTATGGCACAGATGGTTGCCCGCTCGCCAGTATTTGCGGCTTTACGCCCGCTTGCAGTTTGGCGATGAAGGGTTAAGCCGATGTTCAAGCGGCGGTCTTAAGGGAGGCAGACGTGACGGGATGCATGGGGCAACCCGTCGGGTTCGATTTGAATGAACAGCTTTGCTGCCGTCCTAGCGCCGCTTGCCCTGCTTCTTCCCGCCGGGCTGGTCGATGCGCCTCTCGCTTTCGAGGAGGAGGAATTCCGCCTTGTAGCGCAGGATGATGACGCGGGCTCTCCGCTGGACAGTGCGGCGGCAAGTTCGCTTCCCATGTTGTCCCTGGGGGAGAGCGCGCTGCCGGGCGACAGGGCCCAGGTGCGGATCGAACAGAGCGTTACTATCCGCATTTCCCCGCGCGCCGTGGCGAACCAGCGCGATATCCTTGCCCAATTGCCGCAGGGCCGCAATTCCACCCATATGGAGGAGCGCAAGTTCGGCAATTGCGTGGCAGCGCAGGGGATCGCCGGTGTGGCGACATCTGCCGACAATCGCCTGCTGCTGTTCATGCGCGATCGCAAGGTGATCACCGCCGCGCTGGAAAAGGCGTGCAGTGCACGGGATTTCTATTCCGGTTTTTACGTCGAGCGGACCGAAGACGGAATGCTGTGCGTAAAACGCGACAAGATCCATTCCCGTGCCGGTGCTAAATGCGAACTCAAGCAGTTCCGCCAGCTTGTCGCAGTTAGAGACTGACTGCTGACACCTCGGCCATTTCCTTGACTTTTCCTATCGGTTCAGCCTAGGGCGCGGCGTTTGCAGTGCGCTTTGTGGCGCGCAGCTTTCGCCAGGGCTGGGCGCATTTCGCGGCCCGTGCCGAACCCGGACACTATCGATCCTATGAAATTTGCCGATCTCGGCCTGTCTGATGAATTGCTGCAAGCGGTTGAATCCGCCGGCTATGACACGCCCACGCCGATCCAGGCCCAGGCGATCCCCCAGATCCAGATGATGAAAGATCTGATCGCGATCGCGCAGACGGGCACCGGCAAAACCGCCAGCTTCGTCCTGCCGATGATCGATATTCTTTCTCACGGCCGGCGGCGCGCTCTGATGCCGCGCAGCCTGATTCTGGAGCCGACCCGCGAATTGGCCGCCCAGGTCGCTGAGAATTTCGAGAAATACGGCAAGAACCACGATCTCAAGATGGCGCTGCTGATTGGCGGCGTGCAGATGGGCGATCAGGTTAAGGCGCTGAACGAAGGCGTCGATGTGCTGATCGCCACGCCGGGCCGCCTGATGGATTTGTTCGAGCGGGGCAAGATCCTGCTCACCGGCTGCGATCTGCTGGTGATCGACGAAGCGGACCGGATGCTCGACATGGGCTTTATCCCCGATATCGAGACGATCTGTTCCAAGCTGCCCGCCAACCGGCAGACGCTGCTGTTCTCGGCCACCATGCCGGCGCCGATCAAGAAGCTGGCGGACAAATTCCTCACCAACCCCAAGATGATCGAGGTTGCCCGTCCGGCCACCGCGAACATCAACATCGCTCAGCACAAGGTGCTGGTCCCGGCGCGCAAGAAGCGCGACGTGCTGCGCCATCTGCTGCGGACCGATGATGTCAGCAGCGCCCTGATCTTCGCCAATCGCAAGACCACGGTGCGCGAACTGGCCAAGACCCTCAAGCGCGACGGTTTCTCTGTGGGCGAGATCCACGGTGATATGGATCAGGCATCCCGCATTGCGGAGCTGCAGCTGTTCAAGGACGGAAAGATCAACATACTTTGCGCCTCCGACGTCGCCGCGCGCGGCATCGACGTGAAGGGTGTGAGCCACGTCTTCAATTTCGACACGCCCTGGCATCCAGACGATTACGTCCACCGTATCGGCCGCACCGGCCGCGCGGGGGCCAAGGGCCGAGCCTTCACTTTCGTGGCCGAGGACGATGGCGAGGCGATCGCCAATGTCGAGAAGCTGACTGGCATGAAGATTCCGGTCTTCGACGTGAATGGCGGCGAAGAACCGGCGGAAGATCGCGCCGATCAGTCTGAAGAGGCCGAAAAGCCGAAGGCGAAGCGTCCGGCACGCGGCCGCGCCCCCGCCGAAGGCCGCAAGGCCAAGGATGCCCCGCGCGAGGCACGCGCCGAACCCGTGGAACGCGCCGAACCGGCGCCGCGCCGCGAGCCCGAAGAGCGGGTCGAAGCAAAGAAGTCCAGGCCTGAACGCCGGCCCGAGCGCCGGGAGGATCCCCGTCCTCCCCGTCGCGAGGAACGCCGCCCCCGCCAGGAGGCCGCGGGGGCCGATGATGGTGGCTGGAACGGCCCGATCCCCAGCTTCCTGAACTTCTCGGTGGATTGAAACCGCTCCCTCCGCTTGCCGGAGGGGAGGTTTCCTCACTCCACTACGCTGACGAAGCTGTCGATCACCCGCTTGCGGCCGGTGGTCTCGAAATCGATCTCCAGCTTGTTGCCTTCCTGGCCCACCACTTCTCCGTAGCCGAACTTTTCGTGGAATACGCGCGCACCCATGGCGATGTCGCTGCGGGGCTTGGCGGCGTAGCTGGCGGCGCTGCGGCCGGGTTCGGCAATGCGCTTGGGCGTGGTGTCATATCCGGTGGAAAGCGCGCGCTGCCAGCCGGGACCCCGATTTTGCGAACGGCCGGGCCGATCCCGCGCGACATGGGCGAAGGGGTCTTCCCGCTCCGACCAATTGGCCCGCCACATGGAGGCGCCGCCTGACAGGGTGGTCTCCTGCTCGATATGCGCGTCGGGCAGTTCGGCGATGAAGCGGCTGGGGATCGAGCTGGTCCACTGGCCATAAATCCGCCGGTTCGCCGCGTGGAGGATCGTGCAGCGCTTGCGTGCGCGAGTGATCGCCACATAGGCGAGGCGGCGTTCTTCTTCCAGGCTGGCAAGCCCGCCTTCGTCCAGCGAGCGCTGCGAGGGGAACACCCCTTCTTCCCAGCCGGGCAGGAACACATTGTCGAATTCCAACCCCTTGGCGGCGTGCATGGTCATGATGGTGACCTTCTCGTCATCGTCGCTGGTGTCATTGTCCATCACCAGGCTGACATGTTCGAGGAAGTCCCCCATCGTCTCGTAATCCTCCATCGCGCGGGCGAGTTCGGAGAGGTTTTCGAGCCGGCCTGAAGCCTCGGCGCTGCGTTCGGCCTGGAGCATGGCGTTGTAGCCGGTTTCCTCCAGCACAGTGCGCAGCAGCTCGGCCGGGGTCGTCTGCTCCGCCAGTTCGCGCCAGCGCAGAAAGCTGGCCATCAGGCTGGCGACAGTGCCAGCGGCGCGCTTGGGCAGTTCGTCCGTCCCGGCAAGCTGGAGCGCGGCGGCGGCGAGGGGGAGGCCGGTGGCGCGGGCGTGGCGGTGCATCACTTCCAGCGCCTTGGCGCCAAGGCCGCGCTTGGGCTGATTATAGATCCGCTCGAACGCCAGATCGTCCTGCGGCTGTGCGATCACGCGCAGATAGGCGAGGGCGTCGCGGATTTCCGCGCGCTCGTAGAAACGAAAACCCCCTATAATCTTGTAGTTGAGGCCGATTTGTATGAAACGATCTTCAAATTCGCGGGTCTGGTATTGCGCGCGAACCAGGATCGCGACCTGATCGAGCGGGGCGCCTTCGCGTTCCAGCCGTTCGATCTCCTCGCCCACCCGGCGCGCCTCTTCCGGCGCGTCCCACACGCCGATCACGCGCACCCGGTCCCCACCATTGCGCTCGGTCCACAAGGTCTTGCCCAGCCGCTCGCTATTGGCGGCGATCAGCCCGGAGGCCGCGCCGAGAATGTCGGGGGTGGAGCGATAATTCTGTTCCAGACGGATCACCTTGGCGCCCGGAAAATCCTTTTCGAACCGAAGGATATTGGCGACTTCCGCCCCACGCCATGAATAGATCGACTGATCGTCATCGCCCACCACGCAGATGTTCTTGCGCGTCTGCGCCAGCAGCCGCAGCCAGAAATACTGGACGGCGTTGGTGTCCTGATATTCGTCCACCATGATATATTTGAAGCGCTGCTGATATTGCTCCAGCACCTCACGATGCTTGCGGAAGATGTTCAGCATGTGGAGCATCAGATCGCCGAAATCGCAGGCGTTCAACGCCTTCAGCCTGTCCTGATAGAGCCGGTAGAACTGCTGGCCCTTGCCGTTGGCGTAGCTCTCGTTTTCCCCCGCATCGAGATCTTCCGGGTTGAGGCCGCGGTTCTTCCAGCGGTCGATCAGCCCCGCGAGCTGGCGGGCGGGCCAGCGCTTTTCGTCCAGGTTCTGCTCCACGATGATCTGCTTGAGCAGGCGCAGCTGATCGTCCGTGTCGATGATCGTGTAATTGGCCTGCAACCCGGCCAGTTCGGCATGGCGGCGCAGCATCTTGGCGCAGATCGAATGGAAGGTGCCCAGCCACGGCATTCCTTCCACCGCATCGCCGATCAACTGGCCCACGCGGTGCCGCATCTCCCGCGCCGCGCGGTTGGTGAAAGTGACGCACAGAATCTCGCTCGGCCAGGCGCGGCGGGTGGCGACCAGATGGGCGAGCCGGGCAGTGAGCGCCGCCGTCTTCCCTGTGCCCGCGCCGGCCAGCATCAGGACCGGCCCTTCGGTGGCGAGGACCGCCTCCTGCTGAGGGGCGTTCAGTCCGCGCGCATAGGGCGGCAGGTCGGCATTTGCCGCAGACGGGGCAGGGAGAAGGTCATCTTGCATGGTATGTGCGAACAGTTAGGGAACAAGGGGCGAGGGTGCAAGCGCTTGTCCAAAAAGCTCGCTTGACCTCGCGCCCTCCTGTGCCAATCAGCGGCCCATGGGTCCGATCAAACGCAATTCTCGCATCCTGACCGCCGCAATGGTGGGCACGGCTGTCGAGTTCTACGATTTCTACGTCTATGCGACGGCGGCGGCACTGGTGTTCGGCCCGCTGTTCTTCCCTTCCGAAAGCGCCAGCGCGCAATTGCTGCTGAGCCTGATGAGCTTCGGCCTGGCCTTCTTTGCGCGGCCGGTGGGGGCGATCGTGTTCGGCCATTACGGCGACCGGCTGGGGCGCAAGAGTACGCTGGTGGTCTCGCTGATGCTGATGGGCGTCTCCACCCTGCTGATCGCCTTCCTGCCGACCTACCAGATGGTCGGCTGGATCGCACCGGCGCTGCTGTGCGTGCTGCGCTTCGGCCAGGGCTTCGGCCTTGGCGGAGAGTGGGGCGGGGCGGCGCTGCTGGCGGTGGAGAATGCACCCAAGGGCTGGGAGGCGCGCTTCGGCTCCGCCCCGCAGCTCGGCGCGCCGGTGGGGTTCCTTGCCGCCAACGGCCTGTTCCTGCTGCTGGGCATCTATCTGCCGGAAGACGATTTCAACGCCTGGGGCTGGCGCATTCCCTTCCTGCTGAGTGCGATCCTAGTGGCGCTGGGCCTGTGGGTGCGGCTGCGCATCGGGGAAACGCCTGCCTTCAAGGAAGCGCTGGAGAAGTCCCCGCCGCACAAGGTTCCGCTGGGCACGGTGCTGGTCCATCACTGGCCGGCGCTCATTGCGGGCTGTGCGGGTGTGGTGGCGTGTTTTGCGATTTTCTACCTCTCCACTGCTTTCGCGCTGGGCCATATGACGACCGAGCGCGGGGTTCCTCGCGAGACGATGCTGGCGGTGCAACTGGCGGCCAATCTTTTCCTGGCGGTGGGCATCCTGCTTTCCGCCCTGTGGTCCGATCAGGCGAGCCCGCGCAATGTGCTGGTGGCGGGCGCGCTGGGCACGGTGATGCTGGGCGCCATGTTCGGGCCGATGCTGGCCTGGGGAACGCTGGCCGAGGTGTTCGTGCTGCTGTCCTTCGCACTGCTGGTGATGGGCTTTGCCTATGGCCCGCTGGGCGCCTGGCTGCCCACGCTGTTTCCGGTGAATGTCCGCTACACCGGCGTTTCCATCGCCTTCAATGGCGGCGGGATCATCGGCGGAGCGGTGGCCCCGGTGGCGGCGCAATGGCTTGCCGGATCGGGCGGAGCGGGCGGCACGGCGCGGGTGGGCATCTTCCTGGCCGTATCCGGGCTTATCACCCTGATCGGAGTGATCATGGGCCGCAAGGGCGAGGAACCCGTGGCGGCCGTGATCGCCGAATAGCGCCTCTCAGCCTTCCACAGCCCGCATCAGGTGCAGCCGCGCCTTGCCGCAATCGCGCGTGGCGTCGACTTCGAAGCCCTTGAGGTCCAGCACTTCGCGGAACGAGGTCTCCACGCTGATCCACGCCCCCGGTGCGATCCAGCCGAGCCGCTTCAGCTTGTCGAGCGCCACGGCGCCCGCGCCGGTTTCGTAAGGGGGATCGAGCAGCAACAGGTCCACCGGCTGCTTCGCCACGCCCAGCGCCATCACCGACATCGCCCGCACGTCGCAGCGCTGCTGGGCGCGCAGGGCGGCGATATTCTCGCGCAGGGCCCTGATCGCGGCCGCATCCTGTTCAACGAAGATCGCCTTTTCCGCCCCGCGAGAGAGGGCTTCCAGCCCCAGCGCGCCGGAACCGGCGAAGAAATCGGCCACGGTCAGGCCTTCGAAGCTGCCCAGCCGGCTGGTGAGCATGGAGAACAGCGTTTCCCGCGTGCGGTCCGAAGTGGGGCGGGTCGTCTCCCCTTTGGGCGCGCGCAAGGGTCGTCCGCGCCATTCCCCGGCAATGATCCTCATTTCCAGCCCCCGCGCGTGGCGAGGTGGCGGCGGAACTGTTCGACATCCTTCTGGCGTACTTCGGCGGCCTGGCCGCGCGGCAGATCGCCCAGCACGAAGGGGCCATAGGATGTGCGCATCAGTCGGCTGACCTGAAGGCCGAGATGTTCCAGCACATGGCGCACTTCGCGGTTCTTGCCTTCGGTCAGCGTCAGCTCGATCCACTGGTTGCGCCCGGTGCGCCGTTCCAGATTGGCGTCGATCCGGCCGTAATTCATGCCGTCGATCGTCACCCCTTCGATCAGCGTTTCAAGTTCGGCCTGCGAAATGTCGCCAAAGGCGCGGGCGCGATAAGTGCGCGGAATGCCGCTGGAGGGCAGCTCCATCGCGCGCTTCAGCTCGCCATCATTGGTCAGCAGCAGCAGCCCTTCGGTATTGAGGTCGAGCCGCCCGATGGGCATCACGCGCGGCGTGCCCGGGGGCAGGGTGTTGCGCAGGGCGTTGTAGATCGTCGGGCGCCCCTTGGGGTCGCGTTCGGCAGTCAGCAGGCCCTGCGGCTTGTGGAACATGAACAGGCGCGGCGCTTCGGGTGCTGCCACCGGCTTGCCGTCCACTGTCACCCCATGCAGGCTGGTGAGGATAGTGGCGGGGGTTTCCAGCACATTGCCGTCCAGCGCGATGCGCCCTTCGGCGATCATGCGCTCGATCTCGCGGCGGCTGGCGACGCCTGCGCGGGCGAGCAGCTTGGCGATACGGTCACCAGCGCGGGGCGAGTCTTCGCTCGCCTTGGGGGCTACCTTTGGCGATCCCTTTGCGGGCGACTTGGGTCTGGCCTTGGAGGCAGGCCGCGCGGGCGCCTTGGCGTTCTTGTTATGGGGCATGGCACGGCCCTTAGAGCCAGAGGGGGGATGCGTCAAAGCAATGACTCCCTTCGTGCGAGCGGCGCGGGGCGGAACCCGGGTGTCACCTTTGCAGTGACGGAAAATACGCCTTCTGTTTCCCGCCGTTTCGTAAAATTATATATAATAAACAGTGTATTGCCGGAAATTCCGGCAATCGCTGTGTAACCTTCCGACCGGCGTTTTCGTGCATCCCTGTTTTGGGCCTGCGGGGCGGCGCGCAATGCGTAACTGGAGACCGGAAAGGCGAGGACGGCAGCCATGGCACTGCTGCAATGGCATATAAGGGCCGTGTAGGAAAATGCTTTGCCTTGCGTCCGGGGGCCCCTTCAGACGCACGCCGGTCAGCCCGGATCGGGGCGCTCTCGAGGGTGGGGCAGGCGGCCGGGATTGTCATGCCGCGCCGGATCATAATCGCGCCACTGGTCCGGATCCCGGATAAGCTCCATGCCGCAGCGCGGGCATGAGGTGCGGAAATCGATCCCGTCGTTCCACACGCGGCGGCGGTTTATACGATGGCCGATTGTTCGGCAGATGAATGCCTCTAACATTAATAGTGCCCCCTATTTTTCCGGCTTGCCTCATTCCGGAACACCCCTTCCCCAAGGGTGGCGCAGTCACAATTTGTGGTGCTGCGCCAATGTTTTAGGACTTACCTGATGCAGTCCATTCGTTAACGGCTGGTTACACAGATTGCCGATCCGTTAACGATTTTCGCCGCATTTCGGGGGTGGCCATCCGGGGGGCATCCGCATTGGCCGAGGCGGGCCAAACAGCTCGCCGCGCACAGTCACATGCCTGTGGATGCAGGTCTTTGTCTTCGCGGGCAGTGGCGCTAGTTTCGCCGCCTGCAATCTTGGGAGACGGCATGGCCGACGCGATGGAAATTGCCGCACCGGCGGAAAAGCGCAGCCTGTGGGGCTCGATCAAGCCCTATCTGGAAAAGGAATCGCTCGCAGCCTTCTTCCTCGGCGTATCTTCCGGCTTTCCCTATGCGATGATCGCGGCCACGCTGACGACGCGGCTGGCGCAGGACGGGATCGACAAAGCCACTGTCACAGCCTTCACGCTGGCCTTCCTGGTCTACAATCTCAAGATCTTCTGGGCCTGGATTCCCGATGGCGTGCGCCTGCCGATCATCGGCCGGTTAGGGCAGCGCGTTTCATGGATGATCGTGTGCGGCATCTTCGTGGCGGCTGCGGTGGTGAACCTCGCCCTTGCCGATCCGCAGGTGGACATCGCCTGGATGGCGACCAGCGCGGTGCTGGTGGGTGTGGCTGGCGCGACCTTCGACATTGTGATCGATGCCTATCGGATCGAGACGCTCAAGCCCTATCAGCTCGGCACGGGATCGGGGATGAGCCAATATGGCTGGCGCATCGGCTCTGCCGGGGCGGGCGCGTTGGCGCTGGTAGTTGCAGCGCGCGCCGGATGGTCGGTTGCCTATATCGCCTGCGCGGCGCTGGTGTTGCCTGCCATGCTCACGGCCATCATTCTGGGCGAGCCGGAGCGCCGCAAGGTGACGATCGAACGGCGCGGCGTGGGCGAGGTGTGGCGTTCCATCGTCGGGCCATTCGCGGAGTTCTTTCAGCGCAACGGCGCATGGCTGGTGCTGGCCTTCATCCTGGTTCACAAGATCGGCGATACGCTGGCAAACCTCACTTTCCGCCTGCTGTTCGACGATCTCAAATTCACCAATGATGAAATCGCAGCCTTCGACGTAGGCGTCGGCTTCTGGGCCTATCTTATCGGCGTGTTTATCGGCGGCGTCGCCTATGCGCGGATGGGCCTCAAGCGATCGGTGCTGGTGGCGCTGGTGCTGATGGCGGTATCCAACCTCAGCTTCGCGGCGCTGGCAGCGGCAGGCCATTCCAACATCGGCATGGCAGCAGCCATCGGGTTCGAGAATATCGCCAGCGGTTATGGCGGCGTGGTGGTGGTGGCCTATTTCTCGGCCCTGTGCGACCTGCGCTTCACGGCGTCCCAATATGCGCTGATCAGCGCCAGTGCCAGCGTGGTGGGCCGTTTCCTTACGGGCACTACGGCGGGGGCGCTGATCGAGAGCTTCGGCTATGTGAACTTCTACCTGCTGACCACCGTGGCGGCCGTGCCGGGCATCGTGCTGTTCTGGTGGATGAGCCGCACCGGGCTGGTCGATTCAGCGATGGGGAGTGCGGGGGAAGAGGGGTAGCGCAAGCTGGATTCACGCGGAGGCGCGGGGAAATCGGTTTCTCGCGCCGAGATGCGGAGAACTCCTGCCCACTTCTATCGTCGTCATTCCCGCCTGCGCGGGAATGACGAAGGGCGATGTATGATGCGTGCTCTCTGCGTCTCTGCGCGAAAAGAACAGTCTCGCTCTGCGAAGAGCGCCAAACCTCAGTCCGGCACTTCCTCATTCGCTTCCAGCACAACGCCCGCCAGATAGAGCGAACCGGCGATCAGCACGGTGTGCGCGCCGGGGGTGAAGCTGGCCAGAGCCTCCTGCACATTCCGCGCAGGCGCGGCGTCGGCAATGCCCAGGGCCTTGGCGGCGGCGGCGATGTCTTCCGGGCTGTGGCAATCGTGGCCGGTGATCGGCACGGTACGGATCTGGGCGATCATCGGGGCGATCGGTTCCAGGAATTCCGTGATCGGGCGGTTGGCCATCATGCCCATGACGAGGGCGAGCCCGCTGCGGCCCGCCAGAGCGCGCGAAATGGCCTGCGCCGCATCGGGATTATGCCCACCGTCGAGGATGAATTCCGCGCCCGGCACCAGCGCGGTGATCGGGCCTTGGCGCAGCGCCTGAAGGCGCGCGGGCCAGCGGGCGTTGACGATGCCTTGGGCCATGGCTTCGGGCGTTACCGCGACCACGCTCTGGTGGCGCAGCATGGCCACGGCCAGCGCGGCGTTTTCGCCCTGATGCTTGCCGTAAAGCGTGGGCAGCGGCAGTTCCAGCTCGCCCACAGCATCGCGGTAATGCAGCTTGCCATCCACATGGACGGACCATTCCTGCCCGCGCATGGCCACGCTGGTGCGGGCTTCCTTGGCCAGCCGGATGACCTGCGCGGTCGCTTCCGGCGGGTAGGACATGGTGACGAGCGGCGCGCCCGCGCGGGCGATATGCGCCTTTTCGAAGGCGATGCGCGCCAGCGGATGCGCCGGTGCGCCCGGATCTTCGCGCAGCAGGAAGGCCTCATGGTCGATCCCCAGCGAGGCAATGCCGCAGGCGACCGGATTTTCCAGCACATTGGTGGCGTCGAACCGCCCGCCAAGGCCCACCTCGATCACGCAGACATCGGCGGGGATGCGCGCGAAGGCGAGGAAAGTGGCCGCCGTGGTCACTTCGAAGAAGCTGGGGCCAAGGTCCTCGCTCGCGTCCAGCACTTCCTTGAGCAATTGGGCGAGGAGTTTGTCCTCGATCAGCTTGCCGGCGAGGCGAATGCGCTCGTTATAGCGCACCAGATGCGGCTTGGTGGCGGTGTGGACCGTCAGGCCCTGCGCCTCCAGCATATAGCGCAGATAGGTGCAGGTGGAACCCTTGCCATTGGTGCCCGCGACATGGAACGTGGGCGGCAGGTGCTTCTGCGGATCGCCGATGCGCTTCAGGATTTCGCGGATCGTCTCCAGGCCGAAGCGGCCCTGCGGCAGGGTGAGGGCGGCGAGCCGGTCCAGCTCGCGCTGGACCTCAGGATCGTCCGAGGTGGCGAAATCGCGCATCCGATATGTCCTGCGATGGGGCTCAGGCGGCCTTGGCCGGCGTGAGATAGTCGAGCAGGGTGGCCAGCGTCTGGCGCAGATCCTTGCGCTCCACCACCATGTCCACCATGCCGTGCTGATAGAGATATTCCGCGCGCTGGAACCCTTCGGGCAGCTTTTCGCGGATCGTCTCCTGAATCACGCGCTGGCCGGCAAAGGCGATCAGCGCGCCGGGTTCGGCGATGTGGATGTCGCCCAGCATGGCGTAGCTGGCAGTGACGCCGCCGGTGGTCGGATCAGCCAGCACCACGATATAGGGCAGGCCCGCTTCCTTGAGGCGGCGGGTCATCACCGTGGCCTTGGGCATCTGCATCAGGCTGAGAATGCCTTCCTGCATCCGCGCGCCGCCAGCGGCGGTGACCACCACATAGGCGCATTTCTCCGCCAGCGCCTTCTCGGCACCGGCACAGAAGGCTGCACCCACGGCCATGCCCATGGAGCCGCCCATGAAGCCGAAATCCTGCACGCCGACCACCGCCTTGCGCCCGTCGATCTTGCCGGAAGCGACCGTGAAGGCATCGGGATGGGCGGAATTGGCGCGGGCAGCCTTGAGGCGATCGGTATAGCGCTTGGAATCCCGGAACTTCAGCGGGTCTTCCTTCACCTTGGGTGCGGGAAGCAGTTTGAAACCTTCGTCCAGAAGCTGCGCCAGCCGCACATCGGCGCCGATGCGCCCGTGATGGCCGCAGCGCGGGCAGACGCTGAGGTTCGCCTCATATTCCTGGGTGAACAGCATCTCTCCGCAGCTGGGGCATTTGACCCACAGATTGTCGGGAGATTCGCGCTTGTTGCCGAAGGGCAGCGCGCTGCGGACGCGGGAAAGCCAGCTCATGCTATGGTTTCTCGTGCATTATGGACCGCCTTGGCAAGGGCCGCAGTCAATTCCTTGAGCGGCTCGGCGGCGTTATCGCCATGGGCCGCGACGACATCGATGAAGGCGGAGCCCACCACCACGCCATCCGCCGCCCGGGCGATCGCCTCTGCCTGTTCGGGCGTGCGCACGCCGAAGCCGACTGCCACGGGCAGGTCAGTGGAGGCCTTGAGCCTTGCCACGGCCTCTTCGATGGAGGCGATGGCCGCCTGCTGCTTGCCGGTGATCCCGGCGACGGAGACGTAATAGAGGAACCCGCCCGAGCCATCGAGCACAGCCGGAAGCCGCGCGGCATCGGTGGTGGGGGTGGCAAGGCGGATCATGTGGAGGCCGGCGGCGCGCAATTGGGGCCCAAGCTCCGCATCCTCTTCTGGCGGAATATCGACGCAGATCACGCCATCGACGCCAGCTTTTGCGGCTTCGGCGGCGAACCACTCCGCCCCGCGATGGATCATCGGATTGGCATAACCCATGAGCACCAGCGGCACATCCGGATGGCGCGCGCGGAACCCGGCGGCGAGGGCGAGGATGTCGGCCGTGGTCGTGCCCTTGGCCAGTGCGCGCAAGTTCGCGGCCTGAATCGCCGGGCCATCGGCCATGGGATCGGTGAAGGGCATGCCCAGTTCGATCACATCGGCCCCGCCTGCGACCAGGGCGTCGAGATTGGCGGCGGTATCGCCATCACCGGCGGTGATGAAGCAGACGAGGGCAGGGCGGCCCTTGCCGAATGCCTTTGCAAAGCGGCTCATATCTTCGCCCCCAGCGCATCGGCCACGGTGTAGATGTCCTTGTCGCCCCGGCCCGAGACATTGACGAGGATCATCTGGTCCTTGCCATAGTCCTTTGCCAGTTTGGGCAGGGCTGCCAGCGCGTGGGAGCTTTCCAGCGCGGGAATGATGCCTTCGAGGCGGCAGCACAGCTGAAAGGCTTCCAGCGCCTCGTCATCGTTGATCGGAAGGTACTTCACCCGGCCGATATCGTGCAGCCAGCTATGTTCCGGCCCGATGCCCGGATAGTCCAGCCCGGCGCTGATCGAATGCGCCTCGATGATCTGGCCGTCCTCGTCCTGAAGCAGATAGGTCTTGTTGCCATGGAGGATGCCCGGAGCGCCGCCTGTCAGACTGGCGGCGTGCTTGTCCGTCTCCACGCCATGGCCACCCGCCTCGACCCCGATCATCGCCACCTCGGCATCGTCGAGGAAGGGGTGGAACAGGCCGATGGCATTCGATCCGCCGCCCACAGCCGCCAGCAGCAGGTCAGGCAGCTTGCCGGTGCGTTCCAGCATCTGGGCGCGGGCTTCCTTGCCGATCACGCTCTGGAAATCGCGGACCAGCTCCGGATAGGGATGGGGCCCTGCGGCAGTGCCGATGATGTAGAAAGTGTCGTGAACATTGGCGACCCAATCGCGCATCGCCTCGTTCATCGCGTCCTTCAGCGTCTTCGCGCCGGATTCCACCGGGATCACCTCGGCGCCCAGCAGCTTCATGCGGAAGACATTGGGCTGCTGGCGGGCGACGTCGGTGGAGCCCATGTAGATCACGCAAGGCAGGCCGAAGCGCGCGCAGACCGTGGCCGTGGCCACGCCATGCTGGCCCGCGCCGGTTTCCGCGATGATCCGGGTCTTACCCATGCGGATGGCGAGCAGGATCTGGCCGATGCAATTGTTGATCTTGTGCGCGCCGGTGTGGTTCAGCTCTTCGCGTTTGAACCAGATCTGCCCGCCGCCAAAATGCTCCGTCAGCCGCTCTGCAAAATAGAGCGGGCTGGGGCGGCCCACATAATGGGCCATCAGGCTGTCGAATTCGGCCTTGAAGGCAGGGTCTGCCTTGGCCGCGCGATATTCCTTCTCCAGCTCGAGAATGAGCGGCATCAGCGTTTCGGCGACATAGCGGCCGCCGAACTGGCCGAAGTGCCCACGCTCGTCAGGCTGGGTGCGGAATGAGTTGGCTAGGTCTGTCATATCCGCCCGGGCGATTGGCAGAGAGGTATGCGCAAGTCCAGAGCTTTGCCGCCTTCGCCCGGAGGTTGCACCTAAAGGCAAGGGTAATACTGCCACAGTGCTGTTGCAATAATGTGTCAGTCAGGCGCTCATTCTGCATTGTATAGCATTGCACATATTGCTCGGCCTGCCCGCCGGACTATGGGGGCGCCCCCTTCCGAGGCCGCTCCGACAAAGAGAGTGCCGACGGGAGGATGCAAGGAGAATAAAATGAACAAGTTTGCGTTTGCCGCCGCTCTCGGTCTGGCGTCGGCCGTTGTTGCTCCCCCCGCTTTCGCACAGGACGAAGGCCAGAATGCCAACGAAATTCGCGTGGAAGCGCGCGGTGGCTATTTCTGGGGTCAGGGCTTCGACGATGCGACGATCGGCGTCGCCGCCGGCTACGACCTCGCACTGGGCGACAAGGCTTTCGTGGGTGTTGAAGCATCGGCCGACAAGATCCTGACCGACGGCACCAATGTGTCGTTCGGCGCTTCGGGTCGCCTTGGCCTGAAGACCAACGAAACCGGCAAGTTCTATGTCACCGGCGGCTGGAACAGCGAACCCTGTGACGCCTGCGTTGGCGCATGGAACTTCGGCCTGGGTCTGCAGCAGGGCATTTCCGGCAACATCTATGCCAAGGGCGAATTCCGCCACTTTATGGCTGAGCACGATGGCGGCACTTACGAAACCGCACTGGTCGGCATCGGCATGACCTTCTGATCCTTCGCTGATTGTGAAGTCTTCGGGGGCGGTCTGGAAACAGGCCGCCCCTTTTTCATGCCGGAAGGGCTCACGGAATCTGCGGGGATGAGAGAAACATTGCGCGTAGATGAACGAATATGTTGCAAATGCACAACAACATGATGCCCTGATGCAATATCTGAACATCATGTTCACTTGAGTGTCAGGAAGCGAATCCTAGCTAGCGGTTCTCCCCTTGCGAGGGGCTGAATTAAGGAGATTTTCTATGCGTCGTGTTGTCCTCACCCTGGCTGCCGTTGCGGCCTCCGCTGCCCTGGCTTCGCCTGCTTTCGCCAACGAAGCACGCGTCGAAGCGCGTGGCGGGGCGATCTGGAGCGGCGGCGATGCTGAAGCTACCGCCGGTGTTGCCGCAGGTTATGATTTCGACCTCGGCAGCTCCGCCTTTGCGGGTGTCGAAGTGTCGGCCGACAAGGCCCTCGTCGGCGGCGCCGATATCGCGGTCGGCTTCACCGGCCGCGCCGGTATCAAGGCTGGCGAAGCTACCAAGCTCTATGTCGACGGCGGTTACACCGTAACCGACGGCGAAGACACTCCGCACCTTGGCGCGGGCGTCGAGCAGAAGCTGGGCGGCAGCCTCTATGGCAAGGTGTTCTACCGCCACAATTTCAGCGACTTCAACGATACGGACACGCTGGGCGTGGGCGTTGGCGTGAAGTTCTGATCCGGACCTATCGTTCGAGAATAGCGAAGGGCGGCCTGGAAACGGGCCGCCCTTTTCGTTTGAGGTTCACGCTGCCCGCACGGCCTCGCAGAAGGCAGCGATCTTGCTTGCATCCTTCACTCCCGGCGCGCTTTCCACGCCGGATGATGTGTCGACCAGCGGCGCATGGGTGGTGAGGATAGCTTCGGCGACATTGGCGGGGGTCAGTCCGCCCGCCAGCCCCCAGGGTGTCGCTCCGCGATAGAGCGCCAGCAGCGACCAGTCGAAGGCCAGCCCCATGCCGCCCGGAAGCGCGCCCTTGGGGGTCTTGGCATCGAACAGGATGAAGTCCGCCGCATCGCGATAGGCCGTGGCCATGCCGACATCGCGCCCGGCGGCGACCGGCAGCACTTTCCACGCGGGCAGGCCGAAGCGAATCTTCAGTTCGGCCACCCGCTCCGGCGTTTCCGCGCCATGGAGCTGGAGAATGTCGATTTTCCCGGCGGCAACGGCTTCGGCAATTGCATGATCGTCCGCATCCACGAACAGACCCACCCTGGCAATGCTGTCACCCGCCAGCGCCGCGAGCTGCGCCGCCGCATCGAGCGGAAGATAGCGCGGGGAGGGCGGGTAGAAATTGAACCCGACATAATCGGCCCGCGCGGCGATGGTCGCTTCCAGCGTGTCGCGCGTGGTGATCCCGCAGATTTTTATCGCTACTCTTGTCATTCTCTCGCCGCTTTGGAATTCTCGCTCTGCCTATTGCACAGCTGGGGGGAAGTGAGAATGGTTGCAAGGTTGCGTGTGGGGCTTGTCCTGTCGCTGGCGCTGTTCGCCTCGGCCTGCGGCGTCAAAGAGAACATGGAGCAGGCGGACAAGGAAATAGAGCGCTTCCACGCCCATTACGACAAGCAGGATTTTCCTGCCATCTGGCGCAGCACTTCGGGCGAATTCCGCAAGATCACCTCGGAAAAGGAGTTCGAGAAGCTCCTCGTCGCCATTCGTACCAAGCTGGGCGCGGTGAAAAGCGCCGAACAGGCCGGCTGGCAGGCGAACACCAACAATGGCGTCTCCACAGTGGTGATCAACACCAGGACCGCTTTCGAGAAGGGCGAAGGGATCGAGACCTTCACTTATGTGAAAGAGGATTCCGGCCTCAAGCTGCTGGGCTACAACATCAATTCGGCGGCGCTGATCTATAATTGAGGGTTGGGGTGCAGGGGCAAATGGTTGGCTGCACTCGCCAATAATGCCCCGATTGCGAACTGTAGGGTCACGGCCTGTCGCGGACGCTCCCTGCCTGAAATCGGTGGGGCGATGTGTCACCTTTTCTGACCGGAAAATGCCCTGTTTCCTTCGCCGCGTGTCACTCCCGTTTGGCGCGGTTTCAAGCCGTTTTTCGGGGCTGCGCGCTGCCCGGACTGTCACCTTCCGTTTCGGGTTTTCGTGCAGGCCTTGCGCGTTCCGGAAAGCCGGGCTGACGTGGGCGGGAAAGGCGCAGGGCAGGGAGGCGGATGCAAGGCTGTTCATCGCGCAGGATAAACGCCATTCTGGGCCGTGTAGGAAAGTGTTTTCTGGCGGGGCGAGGAAGCGATGAGGGTATGGAAGATCGAACGGATTGAATGCGGATCCTAGCCGCCAGCGATCCCAGCTTTCGCTGGGATGATTAACTTATTGGCGTTCGCTCCCAGCCCACTTTCGCGATCGCCTCACCAATTCGCCTGGACAAAAGTGCAGGTCCTGAGCGGACCATATGATGTCCGCCCGGACTGTCTAAAGCGTAGCCTCGATTTCTCGCGCGGCTTCCACCGGGTCTTCCGCGCGGCTGATCGGGCGGCCGATTACCAGCACGCTGGCGCCATCGTCGCGCGCCTGGCGCGGGGTTACGGTGCGCTTCTGGTCGCCCTTCGTGCCGTCGGGCAGGCGCAGGCCGGGGACGACGAAGAAGCCATCCTTCCACTGCCTGTGGACCGCGCCGACTTCCTGTCCGGAGCAGACGATTCCGTCGAGCCCGGCCTTCTCGGCCAGTTCGGCAAGGCGCATCACCTGATCGTGCGGGGTGCCGGACAGGCCGGTGCGCATCATATCGTTCTCGTCGAGGCTGGTGAGCATGGTGACGGCGACCACTTTGGTATGTTCGCCCGCCGCCGCCTTGGCGTCTTCCATCATCGCGCGGCCGCCGCTGGCGTGGACGGTGATGATCGCCGGTTCCAGCACATGGATTGCCTGCATTGCGCCGGCGACAGTGTTGGGAATGTCATGCAGCTTGAGATCGAGGAAGATCGGCAGGCCAACATGCGCGATTTCATGCACGCCGTGATGGCCATGGGCGCAGAAGAATTCCAGACCCAGCTTCAGCCCGCCGACATGGGACTTCACCCGCTGGGCCAGCGCCTTGGCGGCGTCGAGCTGGGGCAGGTCGAGTGCGAGATAGACTGGGTTGGTCACGGGGCCTCTTTATCGTTCTGTTCTGGCGCGGGGTCTGTCTTTTCGGGGGCGGGATCGGCCGGGTCTTCATCCTTGGGAAGATGGACGCCCACCGCGTTGCGCACGGCGGTTTCCAGCGAACTGATCCGGCGGCGCATCTGCCAGCGCGTGCCGCGATGCAGCAGCCACACCGGCAGGAAGCCCACCAGGAACGAGATGATCACCAGCACCGGCTTCTTGGTTTCGAGCACGATGTCTTCCCAGATCTTCACCTCGACCGGAGACCAGTTGTTATAGGTGAAAATCAGCAAGGCGATCGCGACGACGACCCAGATTATCGTGCGGATGAGATTCATGACCGCGTGCTCCTATCCCGTTCGCTTCCGCCAAACCCTAAGCGGGATATGAAGGGAAGGAAAGGCGCAACCTCAGCCGAACACGCGCTGGAAGAGGCGGTCCACCTGCGCGAAGTGATAGCCGAGGTCGAATTTTTCCTCCAGCTGGCCCGGCGCCAGCGCGGCGGCAACCTGCGGATCGGCCTTGAGCAGTTCCAGCAGCGAGAGCGCGCCGTCCGATTCCCACACCTTCATCGCATTGCGCTGGACGAGGGCATAGGCATCCTCGCGGCTGATGCCGGCCTGAGTGAGCGCAAGCAGCACCCGCTGCGAGTGGACGAGGCCGCCCATCCGGTCGAGATTCTTCTGCATCCGTTCGGGATAGATCAGCAGCTTGTCGACCACGCCGGTGAGGCGGGCGAGCGAGAAATCGAGCGCGATGGTAGCATCCGGGCCGATGTAGCGTTCCACCGAGGAGTGGGAGATGTCACGTTCGTGCCACAGGGCGACGTTTTCCATCGCGGGCAGTGCGTAAGACCGGATCATGCGCGCCTGGCCGGTAAGGTTCTCGGTCAGCACCGGGTTGCGCTTGTGCGGCATGGCGCTGGAGCCCTTCTGGCCGGGCGAGAAATATTCCTCCGCCTCCAGCACTTCGGTGCGCTGCAGGTGACGGATTTCCACGGCGAGGCGCTCGATCGAGCTGGCGATCACCGCCAGAACGGAGAAGAACATCGCATGCCGGTCGCGCGGGATGACCTGCGTGGAGATCGTCTCGGGCTTGAGGCCCAGCTTTTCGGCCACATGTTCTTCCACGGAAGGATCGATATTGGCGAAAGTGCCCACCGCGCCGGAAATGGCGCAGGTGGCGATTTCCTCGCGCGCCGCGACCAGACGGGCGCGGCAGCGGGCGAACTCGGCATAGGCCTGCGCCAGCTTGAGGCCGAAAGTGGTCGGCTCGGCGTGGATGCCATGGCTGCGGCCGATGGTGGGGGTATATTTGTGCTCTTCGGCGCGGCGCTTGAGCGCGGCGAGCAATTCGTCGAGATCGGCCAGCAGGATGTCCGAAGCGCGGGCGAGCTGCACGGCCAGCGTAGTATCCAGCACGTCGGAACTGGTCATGCCCTGATGCATGAAGCGGGCTTCGTCGCCCACCTGCTCGGCCACCCAGGTGAGGAAGGCGATCACATCATGCTTGGTGACGGCTTCGATCGCGTCGATCGCGGCCACGTCGATCACGGGGTTGGTCGCCCACCAGTCCCACAGAGCCTTGGCCGCGCTTGCGGGCACGACTCCCAGTTCGCCCAGCTTCTCGGTCGCATGGGCTTCGATTTCGAACCAGATGCGGAACTTCGCTTCGGGCTCCCAGATCGCGACCATCGCGGGGCGGGCGTAGCGGGGGACCATGGACAAACTCCGGACTTCGATGTGGA
The DNA here is from genome assembly GCA_963662855.2 of uncultured Caenibius sp. GTDB lineage: Bacteria > Pseudomonadota > Alphaproteobacteria > Sphingomonadales > Sphingomonadaceae > Andeanibacterium. Next base: position 1,432,205 of record CAXXWL010000005.1, on the reverse strand, counting down.
ACCTATAGCCCGGGCGGCTAGGCGCAGAGCCCGGATTTGGCAAGGGTGACGCAAATCGGCGAGGGGGAGGGCAGCGGATCAGCTTGCGATTGCGGAGCATCCGGGCCTCTGCCAGAACTGCGCCCGGAACGCCTGCGGGCGAAACGGGGAGATTTTATGTCGCGCGCGTGCCGCTTTGGCCTTGTTACTTTATTGCTGTGCAGCGCGGCCCCTGTGCTTGCGGGGGAGGACCCGCTCTATCAACCCGCGCCCGGCTGGGTAGAGCCGGTTATCCTTACCGACGCAGAGAAGGCTTCGGGCCCGGCCGTGCTGATGGTGGATATTCAGAAGCGGCTCGATGGCGCGAAAGTGTGGGATTATCGCGACATTGCCTTCCGCATCGACAGCCCCGATTCGCTCGCCTCGGCAGGCACGCTCTCGGCCTCGTGGATTCCCGACAAGGGCGATCTGATCGTCAACCGCGTGGAAATCCTGCGCGGGGGCCAGACGGTGGACGTTATCGCACAAGGCGCGCGCTTCACCGTGCTGCGGCGCGAACAGCAGCTCGAACAGCGTTCGATCAACGGCGTCCTCACTGCCACTCTGGCCGTGCCGGGCCTGCGCGTGGGCGATGTGGTGCGCGTGGCCTATACCACGGTCCAGTCCGATCAGGCGCTGGGCAGCAAAGTCCAGTCGATCGACAGCCTGCCAGTGGCGCCGCTGCAAGTCGGGCGCGGGCGGGTGAAGGTTTCATGGAAGGCCGATGAGCCGATCCAGTGGCTGGCGGGGCCGGGCGCTGATGGGATCGAACCGCGCGATCAGGGCGAATATAAGGTGCTGGAGATCGACCTCCCGCTGGCCGAGAGCGAGGATATGCCGCCCGATGCGCCGCTGCGCTATCGCCGCGCGCCGCTGCTGCAGGTCACCAGCTTTGCCAGCTGGCAGGACGTTTCGAAGACGCTGGCCCCGCATTTCGCCACCGAAGGCACGCTTGACCCCAAGGGGGAACTGGCGGGCAAGGTCGATGCGATCATGAAGCGCACGCGCAGCCCGCTGGAACGGGCCGCTGCCGCCCTGCGCATCGTGCAGGACGATGTGAGCTATCTGGCCAATGGGCTGGATGGCGGGAATTACCTGCCGCAAAAGCCGGAAGAAACCTGGCAATTGCGCTATGGCGATTGCAAGGCCAAGTCGCTGCTGCTGCTGGCAATGCTGCGCCGCATGGGCATCGCCGCCGATGTGGTGGTAGTGCACAGCACCTCCGGCGATTCCGCGCCGGAATTGCTGCCGATGCCCGCCGATTTCGACCATATGATCGTGCGCGCCACCATCGCTGGCGAGGATTACTGGCTGGATGGCACGGCATCGGGCACCCGCATGGCCAATATCGGGGAGGTCCCCTCGTTCCGCTATGCCCTGCCGATCCGGCCGCAAGGTTCCGATCTGGTGCCGCTGGTGCAGCGCGAACTGACCACGCCCGACCGCACGCTGGACCTGACGCTGGACCAGTCGGCCGGGGTGGACATGCCCTCGCTCTATTCGGCGCGGATCCAGCTCACCGGGGCGCTTGGCTCCGTGGTCCGATCATGGGTGTCGCAGCCCGACAGCAAGGCGCGCGCCACGCTGGTGGACAATTTCATGGATACGCTGGTGGGCGATGGCAGCTTGCTGGATTTCTCCGTTTCTTATGACGAGGATTCCGCCCATGCGGTGATCACCGCTTCCGGCATTGCCAAGCCGATGTGGACGTTCGAACGCGGGATCGCGCGCGAATATCTGCCGGCCATGCCATCCACCGATTTCGCCTTCGCTCCGGACCGCGCACGCAAGGCATGGCGCGATATTCCGGTTCAGATGGCCGGGCCTTACGGTTTCCGCACAAAGGTGAAAGTGATCCTGCCCGAAGGGGGCGAGGGCTTTGAAGTGCGCGGGCGCGAGATCGTCGACAGCGTGATCGCAGGAACCCGGATCAAGCGCGAGGCGGTGCTCGAAAAGGGCGCGCTCACCGTGAACGAGGAACTGGTCGCCAGCCTGGTGGAGATCGATCCGAAGGATATTTCGGCGGAGAAGGCCAAGGCCGCGCGGTTCGCCGCGGGCAAGCTCAGCCTGCGCGCGCCGGAAACGGTCAGGCGTCAGTGGGAGATGACCGGCGCGGAGGATCGTGCCCGGCTCGCCCCGATCGAGAAGGCCTATGCCGCCCTGATCGCCAAGGAGCCGGATAGCGCCGCGCCCTATCTCCAACGCGCGACCTTCCGCAGCGGCATTCTCGACTGGGAAGGCGCGCTGGCGGATGTGGACGAGGCGATTGCGCTGGAACCCACGCCGTCCGCCTATTTCAGTCGGGCCAATCTGCTGGTGCGGCTGGGCAGGTCGGATGATTCGCTGGAAGCGGTCCGCAAGGCCTTCGAACTCGATCCCACGCCCGAAAACGCGCTGGCAGAGGCGCAGGCCATGGCCGAGATCGGCAATGTGGGCGAGGCCCTGGAACTGGTCGATACTTACGAGGACGATTTCGAGGACCACTTCGCCGCCGTGGTGGTGAAGGCGCAATTGCTGGGCATGTCCGGCAAGGCGGAACAGGGCCTGCAATTGCTCGACAAGCTGCTGGTAGAGCGGCCGGGCGATCCGGAAGTGCTCAACAATCTGTGCTGGCACATGAGCGTGTGGCAGGTGCGCGAAGACGCCATGCTGGCCCAATGTACCCGCGCGGTGGAAAGCGGCGGCTGGTCGCCTCCGGTGCTGGACAGCCGGGCGATGGCCTATTTCCGCCTTGGCCGGATGGAAGATGCGCTGGCCGATCTCAACGCCGCGCTCAGCGGCGCGCCGGGGCTGGCCAATTCGCTGTTCATGCGCGGTATCGTGCGCACGAAGCTGGGCGACGCGCAGGGGGCGAAGGATGTGGCGCTGGCGCTGCGGATGAACCCCGGGCTGAAATCCACCTATGCCCGCTATGGCATCGAACCGCCGAAGGACTGACCGCTCAGATCAGCCCTTTTGCCTTCAATGAGACATGCCCTTCGCGCCCGATGATCACGTGATCGTGGACCACGATCCCCAATAGCCGCCCGGCCTCTGCAATGCGGTTGGTGATCTGGATGTCGGCGCGGCTGGGCTCGGGCGAGCCGGAGGGGTGGTTGTGCACCAGGATCAGCGCGGTGGCGCCGATATCCAGCGCGCGGCGGATCACTTCGCGCGGGTGGATGGCGGCCTCGTCGATCGACCCGTCGCCCACATGCTCGTCCAGGATCAGCATGTTCTGGGTGTTGAGATAGAGCACGCGCACGCGCTCCACCGTTAGATGCGCCATGTCGATCCGCAGATAGTCGATCAGGGCCTGCCAGCTGCCCAGCACCGGCAGTTCGCGCACCTGCTGGCGGGCAAGGCGCCGGGCGGCGAGGGCGACGATCCTGAGCGCGGCGGCGGAGGTTTCGCCCATCTGGGGGTGTTCTGCCAATACTCGCGCATCGGTATTGAGCACTGCGGCAAGCGAGCCGAATCGGCGAATGAGGGATTTGGCGATCGGCTTGGTGTCGATCCGGGGGCGGGCTGTCATCAGCAGATATTCGATCACCTCGTGATCGGCCAGCGCATCGTCCCCGCCTTCCAGCAGGCGCTGGCGCAGGCGGGCGCGGTGCCCGGCAGTATCCCCACTCGTGTCGCTATCCCCGGCCAAGCGCCATATCCCCCCATAGAGGCGTTCATCCAGCGTGCAGTGCATTGCCTTTAGCCGTGCTTGCGCGCAAGTGGGGGACGATGGCGGAGCAGAACGAGGATTTGGCCGAAGTGGTCGAGGCGCCAGCTCCGCGCCGCCGCAGGACCGGGCGGCGCATTGCGGGCGTGCTGGCGATATTGCTCGCCACGGCGGGCATTGTCGTGTGGACCTCGCGTGAGCGCCTTGCCGAGGATGTCATCACCGGACAGCTCGAAAAGCTGGGGGTGAAAGCCACTTACAAGATCGAATCGATCGGGCCGCAGCGGCAGGTCATTACCGATATCGTAGTGGGCGATCCTGCTCGGCCGGATCTGACGATAGAGCGGGTGGAAGTCACGCTGGAACCGCGCTTCCCCTTCCTGCAGCTCGGCGAGGTCAGGGTAGTGCGCCCGCGCCTCTATGGCAGTTATCGCGACGGGAAGCTCAGTTTCGGCGCGCTCGACAAATTGCTGTTCGAACAGGAAAGCACAGAGCCCTTCAGCTTCCCCGATCTCGATCTGGATCTGGTGGACGGCCGTGCCCTGCTGGAAAGCGATTACGGCCCCATCGGCTTCAAGGTGCAGGGCGATGGCAATCTGCGCGGAGGCTTTGCCGGTATCCTCGCCGCCAATGCCCCGAATCTGGAAGCGCAGGGTTGCACAGCCAGCCGGACGACACTCTATGGCAAGATTACTATCGATGCGGAGCGGCCGGGCTTTTCTGGCCCCTTGCGGCTGGGGGCGCTCGATTGCCCCGACAATGGGGCGCGGCTGCGCGATCTGGCAGTTGAACTGACGACACGGATCGACCGCACGCTTGATGGGGCGGAAGGCGACGCCACTCTCGCGGGCAAGAGCTTCGCGCTGGGCGCCAACCGGCTCGAGGGGCTGGATGGCACGGGCAAGTTCACCTGGCGCAAGAATGCGCTCACCGCGCAATATGATCTGGGCTTCGATGGCGTCCGCACGCCGCAGCTCGCACTCGATTCGCTGGGCGTCGAAGGTTCGGCCCGCACGCGCGACGGCCTGTCGCGGGTGGAGGTGCAGGCCAATGTCGAAGGGACCGGCCTGCGTCCCGGCCAGTCGCTGGATATTGCGCTGGGCGATGCGGCTAAATCGGCGGAAGGAACCCTGCTAGGCCCGATGCTCACCCAGATTCGCGGCGCGCTGGCGCGGGAAGGGCGCGACAGCGATCTCGCGGCCGAAGTGACCTTCCGTAAAACGGGGGACATGCTCAGCCTCGTTGCGCCGCAAGCCCGCCTGCGCGGATCGAGCGGCGCAACCCTGCTGGCACTGTCGCGCTTTCAGCTTGCGGGCAGCAGCGCGGGCGGGGCGCTGCGTTTCTCGGGCAATTTCACTACCGGCGGACCCGGTCTGCCACAGATCAGCGGGCGGATGGAAAGCCGGGGCGGACGCGGCGCGGCCGAACTCAAGATGCGTATGGCGCGTTACAGCGCGGGTGGCGGCAGTCTCGAACTGCCCGAACTCACCGTGGCGCAGGCCGCGAACGGGGTGCTGACATTCTCCGGCCGCGCGCTGGCCAGTGGGGCGATCCCCGGCGGGTCGGCGCAGGGGCTGGTGGTGCCTTTCAGCGGGAATTGGTCATCCGGGCAGGGCCTCGCCCTGTGGCGCGGCTGCACGACCATCGGCTTCGAGCGTCTCGCGCTTGCCAGCTTGACGCTGGAGGGGCGTACGTTGCAGCTCTGCCCGCCCACCGGCAGCACCATTGTCCGCAGCGATGGGCGCGGCCTGCGCGTGGCGGCAGGGGTGCCTTCGCTCGACCTGTCGGGCACGATGGGGGCGACGCCGCTGCGGCTCAAATCCGGCGCGGTCGGCTTCGCCTGGCCGGGCACGCTTGTGGCGCATGATGTGGATGTGACGATGGGCACGGCCGAAGCCCCCACGCATTTCCGCCTGAGCCAGATCGACGCCCGTATTGCCGACGAGATCGCGGGAAGCTTTGCGGGCACCGACGCCCGGCTGTTCGCCGTGCCCCTCGACCTGCTGGAAGCTTCGGGCAAATGGCGTTTCGCCAATGGCCGGCTGGACCTGACCGAGGGCGCCTTCCGGCTGGTCGACCGTCAGGCACCGGGCCGGTTCGAGCCGCTGGTGGCGCGCGATGCCACGCTTTCACTGGTGGACAACCGCGTCACCGCCAATGCCCTGCTGCGCGAACCGAAGAGCGACCGCAGTGTTGCAGTGGCGGATATCGTGCACGATCTTTCCAGCGGCATCGGCCATGCCGATCTTGATGTTCCAGGCATCGTCTTCGATCAGGAAATGCAGCCAGATACGCTGACCGGCCTCGCCCTCGGCCTCGTCGCCAACGCGAACGGCACGGTCACGGGCAAGGGGCGGATCGACTGGACGCCCGACAAGGTCACCAGCAGCGGTAGTTTTTCGACCCGCGATTTCGATTTTGCCGCCGCTTTCGGCCCGGTGCAGGGCGTTTCGGGGACGATTAATTTCACGGACCTGCTCGGCCTCGTCACCGCGCCGGACCAGCGCTTGCAGATCCGCTCCTTCAACCCCGGCATCGAGGTCGAAAGCGGTGAACTGCGTTATGAGATCCGCGAAAACTATACCATGGTCATGAACGGTGGGCGCTGGCCGTTCATCGGCGGATCGCTGGTGCTGGAACCCGCCATTATCCAGATGGCCACGGCGGAAGAGCGGCGCTTCACGCTGCAGCTGGAAGGAGTGGATGCGGCCGAATTCATCGAGCGGATGGCGTTGGCGAATATTTCGGCCACCGGCACATTCGATGGAAGGGTGCCACTGGTGTTCGACCAGAATGGCGGCCGGATCGAAGGCGGCGCGCTCAGCTCGCGCCCGCCGGGGGGCAATGTCTCCTATGTCGGCAAGCTGACTTACGAGGATATGAACCCGATCGCCAATTACGCCTTCGAGGCGCTCAAATCGCTCGATTACCGGCAGATGGAGATCGCGCTCGACGGGGCGCTCACCGGAGAGATCGTCACCAGAGTGCGCTTTGATGGCATCCAGCAGGGCGAGGGGACGTCCAAGAACTTCATCACCCGCCGGCTCGCCAAATTGCCGATCCGCTTCAATGTGAATATCCACGCGCCGTTCTATCAGCTGATCGGCAGCTTCAAATCGATGTACGATCCTGCACTGGCTCGCACTCCGCAGGAGCTGGGGCTGATCGACGCGAATGGCAAGGTAATCGAGAAACCGACGCTCAAGCCTCCCATGCCGGAGGCCTCAGACCTTCCGGATGATGAATCCGGCATTCAGCCCCCAGAAAGTGAGCAAGTGCCATGACGTCCCTGAAATTGACCTTCCCGGAAGGCCCGGCGCATAAGGCGCGCATGGAGACACTTCGCAAGGGAATCGCCGGAAGGGCAAAACTGCTGGTGCTGGTGCCAGGGCTGATCGCCCTGCCGGGCTGCATCACGATCAAGGCCCCCGAGGACAAGATCGTGATCGAGCTCAACATCAACATCAAGCAGGAGGTTCTCTACAAGATCGAGAACCAGGTGCAGGAAACGATCGAGCAGAATCAGGGAATTTTCTGAAAGTGGTAGGCGATATGATGAAGAAACCGGCTCATACATTCTTCCACATGGCTGCGGCTTTCGCCGCGCTGGCCCTCGTCGCCGCTCCCGCTGCCGCGCAGCGCGATCCCGCCTATCAGGCGGCGCGCAGCTCGGGCCAGGTGGGCGAGAAGATGGACGGCTATCTGGGCACTGTTGGCAGTGTGCCGGCCGATGTCGATAAGATGGTCAAGGACCTCAATATCAAGCGCAAGGCGGTCTATACGCAAGGCGCGCAGGGTGCGAGCGTCTCGGTAGAGGAATTCGCCTTCGGTGCCGGTTGCAAGAACATCCGCGACACTGCCCCGGGCGAAAAATACCAGGCACCAGACGGGGCGTGGAAAACCCGTTCTGCCGGTGAGGCTCCCGTTCGCGACAGCCGCTGCCCGTAACGGCGGAATTCCGGCACTTATCGGGCCTTCCTGCGCGACCGGCGCGGGAAGGCCTTTTTCATGCCCGCCTGAGGCGCCGCTTGCGGTTGACTCGAGAATACCCCCCGCCTAAGGGGGCGGCGCCCTCGGCAGGGGCGGATTTGCTTGTGCTGCATCTCCCTATTAGGAAGGCAGCATGAGTGAGGACGAAACTGCCCGGGAACCTATCGGCGAAGATGCGCGGATCGACGCGCTCGATGAGCGGCTGAAGGCCGCACGCGAGCGGGAAGAGCAGCGCAACAAGCCGCAAGTCACCGGTGCCGATGCGAATTACCGCACAGGCAACCGGGTACTGGCGGATTTGCTGGGGGGGATCGGTGGTGGAGCGCTGATCGGTTGGGTGATCGACCGGTTTGCAGGAACTCTGCCCTGGGGTCTGTTGGTGATGATGTTCCTCGGAATTATCGTTGCCTTCAGGAACATTATTCGGATTTCGAACCAGCGTCCTGACTGATCCCAGCATGGGGGAGGAAGGGCGCTGCCGTTCATTGGCACAGGGACGCTAGAGTGGCAGGCGAAGAAGCCAAGGTCGACCCGATGCACCAGTTTGCGATCGAACCTCTGTTCGGTACGCAGAACTGGGAGCTGGCAGGTTACAACATTGCCTTCACCAACAGCGCGCTGTGGATGGCGATTGCCGCCGTGGCGCTGTGGATTTTCGTGGCTGGCGGTATGAAGCGCGAGCTCGTGCCCGGCCGCTGGCAGATGGCTGTCGAAAGCTTCACCGGCTTCATCGACAATCTGCTGTCCGCTAATGTCGGACCGGCGGGGAAGAAGTACGTTCCGTATATCTTCTCCATTTTCATGTTCATTCTCTTCGCCAATCTGCTGGGCTTGCTTCCGCTGCCCTTGGGTCTGGTGGGGGTTCACGCATTCACGTCCACCAGCCACTTCACGGTGACCGGCGTTCTGGCGATCATGTCTTTCCTGATCGTACTGGTGGTGGGCTTCTGGAAGCACAAGCTGCATTTCTTCTCGCTGTTCGTGCCGCATGGCACGCCGCTGCCGATGATCCCGATGATCTTTCTCATCGAGTTGGTCAGCTTCATGGTGCGGCCCTTCAGCCTCGGCCTGCGACTGTTCGTTGCTATGATGGCGGGACACGTGCTGCTGGAAGTGCTTTCGAGCTTCGTGATCGACGGTATCAATGCGGCTTCCAGCGGTATTGGCCCGGTGGTCGCTCTGCTTAGCTTCATCCTGATGGTCGCGATCTGCGCGCTCGAGATTCTGGTGGCCGGCATTCAGGCCTACGTCTTCGCGCTGCTGGCATCGCTGTACATCAACGATGCCGAGAATCTTCACTAAGAACTTGAACCAACTGACCGAATTCTAAGGAAAAGGAGTTTTCAAATGGATCCTCAGGCTGCAAAGCTGATCGGTGCGGGTCTCGCGGCTATCGGTGCCGGCATGGCCGCCATCGGCGTGGGTAACGTCTTCGGCTCGTTCCTCGAAAGCGCGCTGCGCAATCCCGGCGCTGCCGACGGCCAGCAGGGCCGTCTGTTCATCGGCTTCGCGGCCGCGGAACTTCTCGGTCTGCTCGCCTTCGTCGTGGCGATGATCCTGATCTTCGTCGCCTGACGAATTCCGATTGCCCGTGTGCCGGCCGGACTTGTTCCGGCCGCGCCGGGCGTGTTTACGCGCTGACCCATCGGATCTGATCGATGCCCCAGATAGCACAGCTCGCTGAAACCTACTCCAGCCAGGTCTTCTGGCTGCTGGTCGTCTTCGGGCTCGTCTTCCTCGTGATCGGGCGCGGCATGGTGCCCAAGGTGATGGACACCGTTGCCCTGCGCGACCAGCAGATCGCCAGCGATCTTGCCGCCGCCGAAGAAGCGCGCGCCAAGGCCGACGAGGAAGAGCTCGCCTGGCGGGAGCGTGAGAACGCCAATCGCGCCCAGGCCCAGGCCCTTATCGCCAAGGCCAAGGCAGAGGCTGCGGCCGCTTCCGAAAAGAAGCTTTCCGCCGCCCAGAAGCGGCTCGACAAGAAGATTGCCGACGCCGATGCCGAGATCGATGTGGCGCGCACTGCCGCGCTCACCGAGATCGAGGCAGTTGCGGCCGAAGCGGCGAAGGACATCGTGTCCCGCATCGCGGGGGTGAAAGTCACCGCCGCTGCCGCCAAGTCCGCCGTGAAGGAGGCGCTGACTCATGGCTGATACTCCCTCCGCCGTGCCCGAACTCGAGATGAACCAGAACGAGCATCTCGTCGAAATGACCGAGGTGCCCGCAGGTGAAGCTCACCATGCCGAACCGAGCGCGCTGGGCATTGCCCCGGCGGGCTGGGTCGGCCTCTCGATGCTCGTCTTCATCCTCATCCTGGTGTGGAAGAAAGTTCCCGCGACGATCACTGGCGGTCTCGACAAGAAGATTGTCGAGATTCGTCAGCATCTCGAAGAGGCGAAGTCCCTGCGCGCTCAGGCGGAAGCCCTGCGCAAGGAATATGCCGACAAGATCGCCGGTGCCGAAAAGGATGCGGCGGCGATGATCGAGCATGCAAGGCACGAGGCAGAAGCGATTGTCGCCAAGGCCGAAGCCGATACGGAAAACGTCATCAAGCGTCGTAAGCAGATGGCTGAGGACAAGATCTCCGCTGCTCAGCGCGGTGCAGTGGACGAGCTTCGCGCCCGTGCAGCCAGTGCCGCAGCCGTGGCTGCTGGTGGTCTGATCGCCAAGGGCCACGATGCCGAGGCCGACCGGAAGCTGGTCGACGAGGCAATCTCAGGCCTCTGATCCGGCCCCAAGCCTGATCGAACGTCAGCCCCCGCTTCGGCGGGGGTTTTCGTTTGTGTGGCGGATACGGCTTGCCGCATGGCCTTCACCTGTTGCAGGGACGGGCTTCGAGATAATCTGGGGAGATATAACGATGCATGTAGCGGTTCTTGGCGCCAGCGGGCGCGCGGGTTCGGAAATCGTGAAGGAACTGGTGTCGCGTGGCCACACCGTGCTGGCCGTGGCGCGCAAGCCTGAAGGTATAGCGACGGCAGAGGGCGTGACGGCCGTGGCTGGCGATGCGACCGACCCGGACGCACTGGCCGAAGTGATCAAGGGTGTCGATGCCGTGATCAGCGCGATCCATTTTGACGTGCCGGCAGAGACCTTGCTTTCCGCCGTGAAGAAGGCGGGCGTAAATCGCCTGCTCATCACCGGCGGCGCGGCCAGCCTCAATGGGGCGGATGGGGTGATGCTCTATGATTCCCCGCACTTCCCCGAGAACATCAAGCCCTTCGTCTTGCCAGCGATGCACTTCCTCAACGACATCCGCAAGGAAACTGAGGTCGACTGGACGTTCTTCTCGCCCGCGATGAATATCTTTGAAGGCCCGCGCCTGGGCAGTTTCCGTCTGGGCGGTGACGAGCTGGTTTCCGACGCCAATGGCGAGAGCAAGATCAGCTTTGCCGATTATGCCATCGCCATGGTCGATGAGCTGGAGCAGCACAGGCACAGCCGCGCGCGTTTTACCGCGGCTTATTGAGCAGGCCGGGCAGGGCGGTTCCCGTCAGAACGAATCCTTCGCCGCCCTCAGCGCGGCGAAGGTTTCGGCAGGCTCGTTCCCGCCCCAGCGCGCCTTCATTTCCGCCGTATCGGCCCTGAGGAAGGGATTGGCCGCCAGTTCGCGCGCCAGCACCGTGGGCACGGTCGGCTCGCCCATCGCTCGCTTCTCCTCCACCTCGCGGGCATAATCGGCCAGCGCCACATTGTAGGGATCGGCATGGAGCGCGAATTTCGCGTTCGAAGCGGTATATTCGTGCGCGCAATAGAGCCGGGTTTCGGGCGGCAGCGCCTTCAGGCGCGAGAGGCTGGCCCAGAATTGCGGCGGCGTGCCTTCGAACATGCGCCCACAGCCTAGCGCGAAGAGCGAATCACCAACAAAGGCAATCCCGGGCGTTTGCAGGTGATAAGCGACATGCCCCATCGTATGGCCACCGACATTGATAACTTCGCCGATGTAGCCGCCCAGCGTCACACGATCACCCTGATCGACCGTGCGATCCACGCCCGCGATCTTGCCGGCATCGTCCGCAGGCGCGGTAATGGTGCAGCCGGTCGCCGCCTTGATCGCCTCGTTCCCGCCCGCATGATCGGGATGCCAGTGAGTGTTCCAGATCTGGGTGATGGTCCAGCCCTTCGCCGCGGCCTCGCGCAGATAGGCCTCGGCATCGGGCGTATCGATGCACGCGGTTTCCCCGCTTGCGGGATCGTGCAGCAGGAAGCCGTAATTATCGGACAGGCAGGGGAACTGGTGGAGCTGGAGCGTCATGATCTGTCTTTTCCGCTGGGATCGCAACGAGCCCGCAAGGGCCCGGACAGGAATGACTCTAAACCGCGAGCCCCATGTAGGAAAGGCCCGCCGCTCGATTGAGCGACGGGCCTTTTCTTGAAGCCTCGAAAGGCTGGGGCTGACTTAGTCGGCCTTCTTCAGGGCTTCGCCCAGGATGTCGCCCAGCGAGGCGCCCGAATCGGACGAGCCATACTGTTCCACAGCCTGCTTCTCTTCGGCCAGCTGATGCGCCTTGATCGAGAAGTTCGGCTTCTTCGAACGGTCGAAGCCGATGACCATGGCATCGATCTTCTGGCCGGCCTGGAAGCGGTCCGGACGCTGTTCGTCACGGTCGCGACCCAGGTCGCTGCGCTTGATGAAGCCGGTCGCGCCATCGTCGCCAGCCTGCACTTCGAGGCCGCCATCGCGGACTTCGAGGACAGTCACGGTGACCACGTCGCCACGCTTGAGGCCGCCCGTACCACCGGTTGCGCCGCCGGCCGCCGGAGCGCCCTTTTCAAGCTGCTTCATGCCGAGGCTGATGCGTTCCTTCTCGACGTCCACGTCGAGAACCACGGCCGAGACCTGCTCGCCCTTGCGGTGCAGGGCCAGCGCGTCTTCGCCCGAGATGCCCCAGGCGATGTCCGACATGTGAACCATGCCGTCCACATCGCCGTCGAGGCCGATGAACAGGCCGAATTCGGTGGCGTTCTTGACTTCGCCTTCCACGGTCGAACCGACCGGGTGCTTCTCGGCGAAGGCTTCCCACGGATTCTGCTGGGCCTGCTTGAGGCCGAGGCTGATGCGGCGCTTTTCGGCATCCACTTCGAGCACGACCACGTCGACTTCCTGCGAGGTCGAGACGATCTTGCCGGGGTGGACGTTCTTCTTGGTCCAGGACATTTCCGAAACGTGGACCAGGCCTTCGATGCCTGCTTCCAGCTCCACGAAGGCGCCGTATTCGGTGATGTTGGTGACAGTGCCGTGCAGCTTGGCGCCGACCGGATACTTGGCGGCAACGCCATCCCAGGGATCGCTTTCCAGCTGCTTCATGCCGAGGCTGATGCGCTGGGTATCCTGGTTGATGCGGATGATCTGCACCTTCACCACGTCACCGATATTGATGACTTCGCTCGGGTGGTTGACGCGCTTGTAGCTCATGTCGGTGACATGGAGCAGGCCGTCGATGCCGCCCAGATCCACGAAGGCGCCGTAATCGGTGATGTTCTTCACGACGCCGTCGATCACCTGGCCTTCGGCCAGCTTGTCGATCAGTTCGCTGCGCTGTTCGGCGCGGGTTTCTTCCAGCACGGCGCGGCGCGAAACCACGATGTTGCCGCGGCGGCGATCCATCTTGAGAATCTGGAAGGGCTGCGGGATATCCATCAGCGGGGTCACGTCGCGGACCGGGCGGATATCGACCTGCGAGCCGGGCAGGAAGGCCACGGCGCCGTCGAGGTCGACAGTGAAGCCGCCCTTCACGCGGCCGAAGATACGGCCTTCAACGCGCTTGCCTTCGCCGAATTCGGATTCGAGCTTGTCCCAGGCGGCTTCGCGGCGGGCGCGGTCGCGGCTGAGCATTGCTTCGCCATCGGCATTTTCGACGCGGTCGACGAAGACTTCGACTTCGTCACCCACGGAAAGACCGTGGCCCTGGCCGGGAGCGGCGAATTCGCTGAGGCGGATGCGGCCTTCGCTCTTGAGGCCGACGTCGATCACGGCCTTGTCGCCTTCGATCGCGGTGACGGTGCCCTTGACGACGCGGCCTTCGAAGCCGCCGTCGGCGGCATCGCCGAGAGACTGGTTGAGAAGCGCTTCGAAATCGGAGCGCGAGGGATTTGCCGAAGAGGCCATTCCTGAGGATTCCTGTACTGACAATTTCCGGCCTAGCGGTTGTTTCCGCCGGTCTTTTCTCCGCCGTGGCACCATTGCCGTGGCGGGCCAAAGGGCCGAACCGCCTGCAGGGCCGGATGCCGCCACAGGCATTCTCGAGACGCTGGAACCGGCGATAGCCTGAACAATCGGAACGCCCGCGGCTTGTGCCGCGTGCAAGGCCCGGATTGGATCGGTGGCCATCGATCGGCGCAATACGCCCGTCGAACGGGCCGCCGCCTATGGCAAAGCGAGCCCGAAAGCAAGGAAAATCGCCGTTTCGCCGCTGGCCGGACAGGGGGGTGTTACACCTGTTACACACCTGTCGAGGTCGAAAACCGGGGCTGGCCCGGTGCCCGGGTGGGTGGGCGGGGGCCTTACCAGGCCTTGCTGCCGGTTTCCTCCAGCCATGCCTTGAGGGCACCTTCGGGGTCTGCCCCGTCGGTGCCGGGGACCATCAGCAGGGTTTCGCCGGCAGGGGAGATGACGAAGCTGGGGTCATAACTGCCGCCTTCATCGCCATCGCGATATTTATGGCGTGAAATCAATAGGTTGCCACGATACGGCCCGTCCCGCAGCACCATGACGTCGCTGCCGTCGCTTACGCCCCGGCGTGTGCCGGTCTGGAGATCGACTGCCACGATGTAATTGCTCGTTACCCAGCGGCAGACCTCCTGATAAAGCGTCTTGCCATCCTCGCTGGCGGCATCGCGGTAGAGGATCGGGCTGTCGCAGGGCTGATCCGCCCCGGCCAGATAGGCCACCGGCACCATCTGCGCCCAATCTTCCTCGGTCTCGGCCACGCGGCCGTCCACCGGCGCGATCAGCAGCGGAATTTCCGCAGCGGCGGCAGGCGCGGAAAGGAGCAGGACGGAAAGGGACAGGGCAGGGAGCAGGCTTCGCATCACGATGAGGACTCCGGTGCTGGGTGTAGGGGTGCTGAGTATGGGGATCAGGGGCAGGGCGTCTGGCCGGTCAGTTCGTTGACGATACGGATAGCGGCGCCGATTGCCTCGTCGCGGTCCATCTCGCTGGTGTCGAGCAGGATGGCGTCCTCGGCGGCGACAAGGGGGGCAGTGGCGCGATTGCGGTCCCGCTCGTCCCGTTCGCGCAGGTCGGCGGCGATCTCTTCCACTGTCACCATCTCGCCGCGATCCCGCATTTCCAGGCAGCGGCGGATCGCGCGCACTTCCACGCTGGCGGTGACGAACAGCTTCACCTCGGCCTCCGGCGCGATCACCGTGCCGATATCGCGCCCGTCCAGCACAGCCCCACCTGCCTGCGTGGCAAAGGCGCGCTGGCGTTCGAACAATGCGCGCCGCACGCCGGGATGGATCGAGACGCGGCTCGCCAGCCCGCCGCTCTCCTCGCTGCGCAGGGCAGGGTCGGCCAGCAGCGAATCGGGGAAGGCGCAGGCCTTTTCGGCATCGGCGGGATCGTCGGGGTTTCCGCCATCCGCCACGCATTGATAGCCGACCGCGCGATAGAGCAGCCCGGTATCGAGATGTGGCAGGCCGAAATGGGCGGCGAGCGCCTTGGCGATCGTGCCCTTGCCCGAAGCGGTGGGGCCGTCGACCGCGATGATCATCGTCCCTGCCCCACGAGGCAAAGTCCGTCCGTCCTGAGCTTGTCGAAGGACAGTTTTTCTTCCTCAAGCGGCGAAAGGGCGGTCGAAACGAAAGGGCTGTGCTTCGACAAGTTCAGCACGAACGGCAGGAGGGGCACGGCGTTCATGCCGGGGTGCCCAACCCATCCAGAAGCGCCTCGAAATTGGGAAAGCTGGTGGCGATGGGGCGAGTGTCGTCCACTTCGACGCCATCCTTCGATGCGAGCCCGGCCACGGCCATGCTCATGGCGATGCGATGGTCGAGATGGGTCTTGGCCCGGCTATTGGCGTTGCCGCGCAGCGGCTCGCCGCCGGTGCCGTCGATAATCAACCCGTCCTCGGTTTCTTCCACCCGCGCGCCCGCGCCGGTGAGCGCGGCGGCCATTACCGAGATCCGGTCGGACTCCTTCACGCGCAGTTCCTCAAGCCCGCGCGTCACCGTGCGGCCTTCGGCCAGCGCGGCGGCGACGAACAGGGCGGGGAATTCGTCGACCATACTGGGCACGATGGCCGGATCGACCTCCACGCCCTTCAGCGCCGAATGGGTCACATGCAGATCGGCCACCGGCTCTCCGCCCACTTCGCGCCGGTTCAGCTCCACGATGCTGCCGCCCATCTGGCGCAGCACCTCGACCAGCCCGGCGCGCGTGGCATTGAGGCCGACATTCTCGATAATCACGTCGCTGCCCGGCACGATCAGCGCGGCGACAAGGAAGAAGGCGGCGGAGGAGGGATCGCCCGGCACCTCGATCGCCTGCGGCTTGAGAACCGCTTCGCCGCGAATGCGGATCACGCGCTCTCCATTCTCTTCCTCGACCCACAGTTCCGCGCCGAAGCCGGTCAGCATCCGCTCGGTATGGTCGCGGGTCGGCACGGGTTCGATCACCGTGGTGATGCCCGGCGTGTTGAGCCCGGCCAGCAGCACCGCGCTCTTTACCTGGGCACTGGCGACGGGCAGGCGGTAGGCAATGGGAACGGCCGGCGCGATTCCGCGCTCGGTCAGGGGCAGGGTGCCGCCTTCCGACGTCTCGAAAGCCGCGCCCATTTGCGAAAGCGGATCGGTCACGCGGCCCATCGGGCGCTTGGACAGGCTGGCATCGCCTACGAAAGTGGCGGTGATCGGGTGGCTGGCGACAAGACCCATCAGCAGGCGGGTAGACGTGCCGCTATTGCCCATGTCGAGCGGCGCGTCTGGCTGGAGCAGGGCGCCCACGCCCACGCCGTTCACGCGCCATTCGCCTTCTGCGAGGCGTTCGATCGAAGCCCCCATCGCGCGCATGGCTGCGGCGGTGGCCATCACGTCCTCGCCTTCCAGCAGGCCGGTGACGCGGCTTTCGCCCACGGCCAGCGAAGAAAACATGATCGCGCGGTGGCTGATCGACTTGTCGCCCGGAACTCGAATCTTTCCGCGCAGGGGGCCGGTGGCAGTAAAGCGGCGCGGGCGGGCAGCGGCAGGATCGGCGTGCGACAAGGTACTGAAGACTCTCTATAGGGAGGGCTGATTGCGCGCGGCTTTTGACAGTGCCTTTGCCCTATGGCAAGGCGCGCCACCCGGTGGGGCGGCGGTACTTGATTCCGGCGCCGGTAATATCCATCACCACGCAAGATTTTTCGCCCGCGCCAGCGCGGGCCAAGTTGAGGAATAATTATGGTCAAGCCTGAGTGGGGGACGAAGCGCAGCTGCCCGAAGTGCGGCATCCGCTTCTATGACCTCGGCAAGGAAGATCCGGTTGCCTGCATCGAATGCGGCAATCAGTGGTATCCCGAACCCGTGCTCAAGTCGAAGCAGCCGATTCCGTTCGAGGAAGCGGTCAAGGAGAAGGAAGTCGAAGAGCAGGATTCCGATCTTGCCGACGACGATCTGGAAGACATCGACGAAGACGTCGATTCGCCGGACAACGACGTGGATCTGGGTGGCGACGACGACCTCGGCGTGCCCGGTGCAAGCGACGACAACGACGAAGACAATTAAACGTCGACGAAGGTGATTTATCCTCTTGCCAAGGGTCGGGACTGCTCATAAAGGGCTGCCTCCCGGCCCGGCAGGGTCGGCTTTCGGAAGGCTCCCGGCCTTCCGGTAATGAATGAATGGGGCCTTAGCTCAGCTGGGAGAGCGCCTGCATGGCATGCAGGAGGTCAGCGGTTCGATCCCGCTAGGCTCCACCATTCACCTGATATATCCGTGCCTTGGTGCATGGGCGAGCAACTGGATTTCCCGCTGGCTGACGAGGTTTCGTCCGCCGGCGTTTTTCGCGTTTAGCCGGTTTCGGACCGGCGGAGGAGTTTAAGCGGTCGATGTTCGACAGTCTTTCAGACCGGCTTGGCACAGTCTTCGATCGCCTGCGTGGCCGCGGCGCGCTCAAGGAAGACGATGTCCGGGCCGCGATGCGCGAAGTGCGAGTCGCGCTGCTGGAAGCCGATGTCGCGCTGCCCGTCGTCCGCCGCTTCATTGATGCCGTCACCGAAAAGGCCGTGGGGCAGGAAGTGCTCCGCTCGGTCACTCCGGGCCAGCAGGTGGTCAAGATCGTCAATGACGAGCTGGTCGCGATGCTGGGCGGGGAAGAGGCTGTCGGTCTCGACCTGGCGGTAACGCCGCCCGCCGTGATCATGATGGTCGGCCTCCAGGGTTCGGGTAAGACCACTACTACCGCCAAGCTCGGCAAGCTGCTCAGGGAAAAGCACGGCAAGAAGGTGCTGATGGCGTCGCTCGACGTCAATCGCCCGGCCGCGCAGGAACAGCTGGCCGTACTGGGCGAGCAGACTGGCGTCAGCACTCTGCCGATCGTCCCGGGCCAGATGCCCACGGATATCGCCACCCGCGCGCTGCAATCCGCCAAGCTTCAGGCCGTGGACGTGCTGCTGCTCGATACGGCAGGCCGCCTGCATGTCGACGATGCGCTGATGGCCGAGATGAAGGCCGTGGCCGCGATCTCCCGCCCGCAGGAAACGCTGCTGGTAGTCGATTCGCTCACCGGTCAGGACGCGGTGAACGTCGCCCAGAGCTTCGCGGGCGAGATTGATCTTACCGGCGTGGTCCTCACCCGGATGGATGGCGATGCGCGCGGCGGTGCGGCGCTTTCCATGCGCGCGGTTACCGGCAAGCCGATCAAATTTGCCGGTACGGGCGAAAAGATCGACGCGATCGAGCCGTTCCAGCCTTCGCGCGTTGCCGGCCGCATCCTCGGCATGGGCGATGTCGTCTCGCTGGTCGAAAAGGCCGCGGCGACGATCCAGAAGGAAGATGCCGACCGCATGGCGGAGCGGATGATGAAGGGGCAGTTCGATCTGAACGACCTTCGCACCCAGCTGCGCCAGATGCAGAACATGGGCGGCCTCGGCATGCTGGCGGGCATGATGCCCGGCATGAAGAAGGCCAAGCAGGCCATGGCGCAGAGCGGCATGGACGATAAGGTGCTGGTCCATATGGACGCCATCATCGGCTCCATGACCGAGCAGGAACGCGCCCGTCCCGAATTGCTCAATGCCAAGCGCAAGATCCGCGTGGCCAAGGGCTCGGGCACGCAGGTGCAGGACATCAACAAGCTGCTGAAGATGCACCAGGAAATGGCGCGTGCGATGAAGCAGATCAGGAAGATGGGCGGCCTCAAGGGGCTGGGCGCATTGTTCGGCAAGGGCGGCATGGGTGCCGCCATGCCGGGGCTGGGCGGCGGCGCAGGCGGCGGAATGCCCGGCCTGGGCGGCGGCGGCCAGCTCCCGTCGAACATCCAGGATTTATTGAATAAGAAGTGATTTCAGAAATTTAGTTTGGAAAGGTAAACTAAGATGGCAATTGCAATCCGTCTCTCGCGCGGTGGCGCGAAGAAGCGTCCTTACTACCGCATCGTGGTCTCCAACACGCGCAGCCCGCGTGACGGCAAGTATCTGGAGCAGGTCGGCACCTATAATCCGGTGCTCGCCAAGGATGATCCGGCCCGCATCACGCTCAATGAAGATCGCATCCGCTACTGGCTGGGCGTCGGCGCCCAGGCGACCGACCGCGTTGCCCGCTTCCTCGACGTTGCCGGCATCAAGGAACGCGCTGCTCGCGTGAACCTGAAGAAGGGCGAGCCGGGCGACAAGGCCAAGGAACGCGCCGAAGAAAAGGCCGCCAAGCTGGCCGAGGCTGAAGAAGCCGCTCGCGCTGCTGAAGAAGCCGCCAAGGCTCCTGCCGAAGAACCGGCCGCCGAAGAAGCTCCGGCCGAGGACGCTCCCGCTGCCGAAGCCGCAGCTGAGGAACAGGCCGAGGGCTAAGCCTTGGCACAGGATAAGCCCGTCACTCTCGCCGCCATTGCCGGTGCGCATGGCGTGACGGGCGAAGTCCGCCTGAAGCTGTTTGGGGAGGGCGTTGCTTCGCTCTCCCGCTTCAAGCTGTTCAATGACGGCGCGCTGACGCTCAAGAAGCTGCGCGACGATGGCAAGGGCGGCGCAATCGCCCGTTTCGCGGAAATTGCCGACCGCAGCGCCGCCGAAAGGCTGCGCAGCACGCTCCTCACCGTCCCCCGCTCCGCGCTCCCTCCGCTGGAGGAGGGCGAATATTACCATGCCGATCTGCTCGGCTTGCCCGCCATTTCCGATGAGGGAGCGGCCTTGGGCACGGTAGTCGCCGTGGAGAATTATGGCGCGGGCGATGTGATCGAGATCGAGAAACCGGACGGCAAGCGCTTCATGGTCCCCATGAACGAGGTCGCCGTGCCCGAATGGAATGCGGAACGTCTGGTGGTCGCAGCCGGCTTCGCCGAATGAGTTTCGCCGCCACCATCCTCACCCTCTACCCGGAGATGTTCCCCGGGCCACTTGGCATTTCGCTTGCCGGGCGCGCGCTGGAGGAAGGGACATGGTCCTGCGAGACGGTCCAGATCCGCGATTTCGCGCAAGACAAGCATCGCACGGTGGATGATACTCCGGCTGGCGGAGGTGCAGGCATGGTGCTCAAGGCAGATGTCCTCGCCCGCGCGGTGGACCATGCGCTGGAACGCCATCCCGGCAGCCCCGTGCTGGCCATGACTCCGCGCGGAAAACCCATTACCCAGGCGCGGATTCGCGAGCTGGCGGCGGGGCCGGGCGTCACTATCCTGTGTGGCCGTTTCGAGGGATTCGACGAGCGGATTTTCGAAGGACGGCCGATCGAGCAGATATCGGTCGGCGATATCGTGCTTTCGGGCGGAGAACCTGCCGCGCTGATGCTTCTGGACGCTTGCATTCGCCTGCTTCCCGGCGTAATGGGCGCGCCTTCCAGCGGTATGGAGGAGAGCTTCGAAGAAGGTCTTCTCGAGTATCCGCACTATACCCGACCTGTTGAATGGGAAGGGCGCACGATCCCTGAAGTGCTGCGATCGGGGGATCATGCGAAAATCGCCGCCTGGCGGAAACAAAGGGCGGAGGATGACACACGGTTACGCAGGCCAGACCTTTGGGAGCGCCAACGGGGCGCTCGGGACTGACCTGCCTCTGGCGCGTAGCGATTGATGAGGGAACCAGGGCATGAACCTGATCCAGCAGATTGAGGCCGAGGAAATCGCCAAGGCCGCGAAGGATATTCCGAATTTCCGCCCGGGCGATACCGTCCGCGTCGGCGTGCGCGTCGTTGAAGGCGAACGCACCCGCGTCCAGAATTACGAAGGCGTCTGCATTGCCCGGTCGAACCGCGGCATGGGCAGCAACTTCACCGTTCGCAAGATCAGCTTCGGCGAAGGCGTGGAACGTGTGTTCCCGCTCTACTCGCCGAATATTGAATCGATTACCGTCGTCCGTCGCGGTGTCGTGCGGCGGGCGAAACTCTACTATCTGCGTGGCCGCACCGGTAAAAGTGCGCGCATCGCAGAACGGCGCGAGACCCAGAGCGCCGGCCAGGAGGGCTAACAGCCCGCGCCGATCTCAAGATCATGAAAGGGCGTCCTGGCTGACAAGCCGGGGCGCCCTTTTTCTTATCAGCTGAAATGCGGCCCGCCGGACGCGGGCAACCGGGAGTATGAAGATGGGTTATCGGGTAGTTGTTGTCGGTGCCACGGGCAATGTCGGCCGCGAAATGCTGGCGATCCTGGCCGAGCGCGAATTTCCGATGGACGAAGTGGCTGCGGTCGCTTCCTCGCGTTCGACGGGCATGGAAATCGATCTTGGCGAGACGGGCAAGAAGCTCAAGTGCCAGAATATCGAACATTTCGACTTCACCGGCTGGGACATCGCCCTGTTCGCCGCCGGCTCGGGCCCTACGGCTGAATATGCCCCCAAGGCCGCCGCTGCCGGCTGCGTGGTGATCGACAACAGCTCGCTCTACCGCATGGACCCGGACGTGCCGCTGATCGTGCCTGAAGTGAACCCGGAAGCGATCGACGGCTACACCAAGAAGAACATCATCGCGAACCCCAACTGCTCCACGGCGCAGATGGTGGTGGCGCTGAAGCCGCTGCACGATGCAGCCAAGATCAAGCGCGTGATCGTTTCCACCTATCAGTCGGTTTCCGGCGCGGGCAAGGCTGGCATGGACGAGCTGTTCGAGCAGAGCCGCGCGATCTTCGTGGGCGACCGGGTGGAAGCCAGGAAGTTCACCAAGCAGATCGCCTTCAACGTGATCCCGCATATCGACGTCTTCCTCGACGATGGTTCGACCAAGGAAGAGTGGAAGATGGTGGCCGAGACCAAGAAGATTCTCGACCCCAAGGTGAAGGTGCAGGCCACCTGCGTGCGCGTGCCCGTGTTCGTCGGCCACTCGGAGTCGCTCAATATCGAGTTCGAGAACGAGATTTCGGCCAAGCAGGCGCAGGACATCCTGCGCGAGGCGCCGGGCGTGATGCTGATCGATAAGCGCGAGGATGGCGGCTACGTCACCCCGATCGAATGCGTGGGCGATTACGCCACCTTCGTCAGCCGCGTGCGCGAGGATTCCACGGTCGACAACGGCCTGGCCCTGTGGTGCGTGAGCGACAATCTGCGCAAGGGTGCAGCGCTCAACGCGGTGCAGATCGCCGAACTGCTTGGCCGTCGCCACCTCAAGAAGGGCTGATCCTTCGGCGGAGCGGGCGCGATGCCGCGCCTCAGCAAGGGACAATGGGGATGGCTGGCACTGCTGGCCATCGCCCTTGTCGCCGCGCAGGTGAAGCAGCCTTACCCCGAGGTCGCGCCGCTCCACCATATTCCTACCCTGCTGCTGCTGGTTGCCGCGCCGTGGCTGCTCAAGCGCTGGCCAATCTCCAACCTGTCGCTTGGCTGCGTGGTGGGGTTCTTCCTGCTCCACACGCTGGGCGGACGTTATACCTATACGAACCTGCCCTACGAGGAATGGTATCGCTCGCTGACCGGCGGCGATCTGGCCGAGCTGACCGGCTGGCAGCGCAATCATTACGACAGGCTGGTGCATATCGCCTTTGGCGTGCTGGCGGTGCCGCCGGTGGCCGAAGTGGCGCGCATGGGCGGGATGAGCCTGCGTGGCGCCCTGTGGGCGGCGCTGGCTTTCGCCCTCTCCGTCTCCTGCCTCTACGAGATATTCGAATGGCTGCTGGCAATCGTGGTCTCGGGCCCGACGGCGGACCAGTATAATGGCCAGCAAGGCGATTTGTGGGACGCGCAGAAGGATATGGCGCTGGCCATGCTGGGCGCGCTCTTTTCAATCGCAGTGCTGGCCGTTTATGGCCGCGGGAAACAGGCCTAGCTGCCCGGCCTTTTCGGTGGCCGCTTGATCAGCATCACCAGCGGCACCACCAGCCAGCACAGCCACATCATCGCCCGGAAATCGTCCGTATAGGCGATGATCGCCGCCTGCCGGTTCACTTCCGCATCGGCCATGGCCATCACCGCGCTGCCCAGCGTGCCGAAGCGGTCAATCGCGGACAGGTCGATGAAGGTGGAGGCGCTGGCGGTGATATTCGCCCCAAGGTCCACATGCGCGATCTGGAGGTTGCGGGTGAGGATCGCGGTGAGCACTGCGATGCCCAGCGAGGATCCGATCGAGCGGAACAGGTTCATCAGGCTCGACGCATCGGTGCGCAGATGCGGCATCAGGGTGGCAAAGGCGCTGGTGTTGAGCGGGATGAACACCATCCCGATACCCAGCCCCTGCACCAGCCCGGGCAGGGCGACGTCCCACGGGGTGATGTCGAGGTTCCAGCCCGACATCATGTAGAGCGAGAATCCGGTGACCGTGAAACCGAGCGCGATCAGCGCCCGCGTATCGGCGCCGAAGCGCATCAGCAGGCCCGCCACCTGCATGCTGGCCATCACGCCCAGCCCGCGCATGGCCAGCATCATGCCCGTTTCCACCACGCCATAGCCGATCACGCTCTGCAGGAGCGAGGGCAGCAGCGCCATGGAGGAGAACAGGATTGCGCCCGCCACGAAGATGAAGAACATCGCGGTGACGAGGTTGAGATCGCGGAACAGGCTGCGGTCGAACAACGGGTTGCGAGCAGTGGCGAGGTGGATCAGCCCCATCCACGCGCAGGACAGGGTGATGACGGCGTAGATCCATATCTCCGGGGATTCGAACCAGTCGAGCCGTGGCCCGCGGTCGAGCATGAGTTGCAGCGCAGACAGGGTGATGGCGATGAAGGCAAAACCGGCAAGGTCGAACGGGCGGCGGACGATTTCGCGCCGGGGCAATTGGGTGACCAGCAGGAACAGCGCCAGCGCGCCGATGGGCAGATTGACGTAGAACACCCAGCGCCAGTTCCAGTTCTCCGTCAATATGCCGCCCAGAACCGGGCCAAGCACTGGCCCCATCACCACGCCCACGCCCCACACCGTCATGATCTGGGCGCGCTTGCTGGGGCGCGTGGCATCCAGCATGGCGGACTGGCTGAGCGGGCCGATAAAAGCGCCTGCAATGCCCTGAATGGCACGGAAAGCGACCATCTGACCCAGGTTCTGCGCCATGCCGCACAGCATGGAGGCAAGGATGAAACCTGCGACCGACCACAGGAACAAACGCCGCTGGCCGACCCGGTTGGATAGCCAGCCGGTGATCGGCATGAACACCGCGCTGGCGATGATGTAGCTGGTCAGCACCCAGGTGATCGTCTCGGCCGAGGCGCCCAGCGTAGTCTGCATATGGGGCACGGCGACAATGGTGATCGTCGTGTCGAGCAGCTGGATCAGCGAGGCCAGCATCACCCCCAGCACCAGCAGCGGGTAATTCTTGGCGACGACTTCCGGCTCGTCGCGCAGCATCCGCTCGCTGGGTCCTGCTGGCCGGGCGGCGCTGGCCATGGCTCAGGGGCGCCTTAGCGCTTCTTGCCGTGCGTGAAGACGGTGACGTCCACCGAGAGGCCGGCGATCAGGTCGCGCGGGCTCTTCTCGTCCAGCTCGATCCGCACGGGTACGCGCTGGGTCACCTTCACCCAGTTCGCGCTGGCGTTCTGGGCAGGCAGGATCGAAAATTCGGAATTGGTTCCCGCGCCGATCGAGGCGACATGGCCGCGCAGCTTGAGGTCCGGATAGGCATCGAAATGGACTTCGGCAGGCTGGCCGACTTTCATGTCGGCAAGGTCGGTTTCCTTGAAATTCGCTTCGACATAAGTGCCATGCATCCCCACCAGCGTGAGGACGGGCAAATTCGCCAGCACCTGCTGCCCGGCCTGAAGCCGGTCAGCCTGACCCACTCGGCCGGCCATGGGGGCGCGAATTTCGGTCCGCGAAAGGTCCAGCCGGGCGGCGGCGATCTGCGCCTGCGCGGCGGCGATGCGCGGGTTGGTGCCCGGAATGGCCGCGCCATTGGCCAGCTTGGCACGGGCTTCGGCCTGCCGGGCCTCTGCCGCGCGGAGCTGCTCCCTGGCCTGCGCGACGGCATGTTCCGCCGCGTCGAGATCGGCCTTGGTGGCGAAGCCCCGGTTCCACAATGCCTGCTGCCGCTCCAGCCGTGACTGGGCAAAGGCGATTTCCTCGCGCGCGGCGGAAATATCCGCGCCGGAAAGGGCGGCATCGCTGGACAGGGCAGTCAAATCGGCCTGCGCCGTGGCGATCTGGGCATTGGCCTGCGCCAGATCGATCTCATAGGGCTGGGGATCGATCCGGAACAGGAGCTGTCCCTGCTGGACGGTCTGGTTCTCCTTCACCAGCACGTCCACGATCGTGCCGCCTACCAGTGAGCTGACCGAGACCTTGTCCTGCTTCACATAGGCATTGTCGGTCTCCACCTTGCCCTGCACGCTCTGCCAATAGGCGCCCGCACCCCCGGCGAGCGCCAGAGGAACCACCAGCATCAGTGCGATACGGCCCCAGCGGCGGCGGGGTGTGGACGCTGCCGGGGTGGCGGCGCTGTCGGTTTCGGCAATTTGCGGATCGGCATCAGCCATTGGCAGCTCTCGCAATCTCTCGGGCGGATTCGCGGCGGGCCGTGAGGTTCTCCCCCACGATCTTCAGCAGGCGCTTGAACTCCGTGCGGTCGCCTTCGGGAACACCTGCCAGCATCATATCGACCAGCGCATCGGCCTCATGCCGGATTTGCGCCACTATCGCGCGGCTCTTGTCGGTCAGGTGAAGCCGCCGGGCACGCCGGTCGCCCGGATCGCGGCGGCGTTCCACCAATTCGGCTTCTTCCAGCCGGTCCACCATGCGGCACAGGGTGATGGGCTCCACTTCCAGCTGTTCGGCATAATAGCCCTGGTTCTCGCCAGGTACCCGGTGGAGTATCAGCAGCAGCCGCGCCTGCGGCCCGGTGACGCCGGCCGCGCGCACCTGCTGGTCGAACGCCCAGCGCGCGAGGCGTGAATTATCCGCCAGCAGGAAGCCGATGTGAGTCACATGTGTGCCTATAATAAGCCCGCTTAGCAAAGCAAGCGGGGCGGGAAGGGGCCTTGCAAGGCGGCGGCGAATTGCCCGATAGGCGCTGCATGACCGAGACATTCGCATCGTTCGACGGCGCTCGCCTGGCCTTTCGCCGCATGGGGGAAGGGCGCCCGGTCCTGCTGCTGCATGGCTTGTTTTCCAGCGCGGAGATGAACTGGATCAAATTCGGCCATGCGCAGAAGCTCGCCGATGCCGGGTTTCAGGCGATCCTGCCCGATCTGCGCGCCCATGGGGACAGTGCCGCGCCGCACGATCCGGCGGCCTATCCGCATGACGTGCTGGTGCGCGATGTGGAGGCGCTGGCCGATCATCTTGGGCTGGAGGATTTCGATCTCGTGGGCTTCTCGCTCGGTTCCCGAACGGCGGCGCGCTGCGTGATCGCGGGTCTTTTGCCCCGGCGCCTGGTACTGACGGGGATGGGGCTGGAAGGGCTGGCCGGCTGGATGAAGCGGTCTGCCTTCTTCCTCGATGCGATCGAGAGGTTCGACAGTGTCAGGCAGGGCGATCCGGCCTATTTCGCGGTGCAGTTCATGAAGACCATGAAGGTGGACCGCGTGGCCGCCCGCTTGCTGCTCGAATCCATCGGCGATACCGACCGGGCGGATCTTGCAGCGATCACCATGCCCACGCTGGTGCTGTGCGGCGAGAAGGATCGCGACAATGGCCCGCCCGAGGCATTGGCCGAAGCGCTGCCCGACGGCCGCCTGCGCTGGATACCGGGCACTCATATGAGTTCGGTCACCGAAGCCGCGCTGGGCGAGGAACTGGTGCATTTCCTCGCGGCTTGATTCATCGCGGCGGAACGTCCAGACCGGTAGCAACTGAAACCGGTTTTGATTCCCGAGGACTGCTCCCGATGAAAATGCTCGCTTCCGCCGCCATGCTCGCGCTTGCCGCGGACCTTGCGACACCCGCTGCTGCCCAGCAGGCCGTTGCTGTTGAAGGCGCCGCCCAGTTTCCCATGACGGCGCAGGGCGCGGCTGATTTCGTGGCTGCCGTAGAGGCCGATCTGTTCGCCTATTCGGTGGAGGCAGGTCGCACCCAATGGGTCAACGCTACCTATATCACCGTGGATACCGATGCGCTGGCGGCGAAGATCGGCGCGATCGGAACGGAAAAATCGGTCAGATACGCGCTGGAGGCCGCGAAATATCGCGCGCTGCCGGGGCTCGATCCCGATGTGGCGCGCAAGCTGGACATTCTGCGCACCGGCATCGTCCTGCCCGCACCCACTACACCTGGCGCGGCGGAAGAGCTGAACACTATCGCGACCGATCTCCAGTCCCAATATGGCCGGGGCAAGGGCACGCTGGACGGCAAGCCGATCAACGGCTCCGATATCGAGGCGGAGATGGGCAACATGGCCCATACGCCTGCCGAATTCGCCGAGATGTGGGCCAGCTGGCATGACAATGTCGGCGCGCCGATGAAGGACGATTACGCCCGCCTTGCCGCCATCGCCAATGGGGGCGCGAAGGAACTCGGCTTTGCCGATGCGGGCGCCATGTGGCGTTCCAATTACGACATGGACCCGAAGGAATTCGCGGCCATGACCGAGCGGTTGTGGCAGGAAATGAAGCCGCTCTATGTCGCGCTGCACACCTATGTCCGCACCAAGCTGAACGAGAAATATGGCGATGCGGTGCAGGGCAAGACCGGCCCGATCCGCGCCGATCTTCTGGGCAATATGTGGGCACAGGAATGGGGCAATATCTATCCTGTCGTCGCCCCGCCGGGCACGGGCGATCTGGGTTTCGACATAACCGACCTGCTGGCGGAAAAGGGGCAGGGCCCGCTCGACATGGTAAAGATCGGGGAGGGGTTCTATTCCTCGCTCGGCTTCGAGAAGCTGCCGCAGACCTTCTGGGAGCGCAGCCAGTTCGAAAAGCCGGCCGACCGCGAGGTTGTCTGCCACGCGAGCGCCTGGGATATCGACAATAAGGACGATCTGCGCATCAAGATGTGCATCAAGGTGAATGGGGACGATTTCATCACCATCCACCACGAGCTGGGCCATAATTATTATCAGCGCGCCTATAACGAGCAGCCCTATCTCTATCTCAACGGCGCGAATGATGGGTTCCACGAGGCGATCGGGGACTTCGTCGCCCTGTCGATCACGCCGGAATATCTCGTCCAGATCGGCCTGCTCGGGCGCGAACAGGTGCCCAGCGCCGACAAGGACGTAGGCTTGCTGCTGCGCCAGGCGCTGGACAAGGTGGCGTTCCTGCCCTTCGGCCTGCTGGTGGACAAATGGCGCTGGGGCGTGTTCGACGGTTCGATCCCGCCGGAGAAGTTCAATCAGGCATGGGTGGATTTGAAGCGCGAATATCAGGGGATCACTCCCCCGGTGGAGCGCCCGGCCGACGCCTTCGATCCCGGCGCGAAATATCACATCCCCGGCAACACGCCCTATATGCGCTATTTCCTGGCGCGCATCCTGCAGTTCCAGTTCTATCAGGCGGCTTGCAAGCAGGCCGGCTGGAAGGGGCCGCTCCATCGCTGCAGCTTCTATGGCAATGAAGAAGTGGGCAAGAAGCTCGCCGCCATGCTGGAAATGGGTGCCTCCAAGCCCTGGCCTGATGCGCTGGAAGCCTTCACCGGCAGCCGCGAGATCAGCGGGAAGGCGCTGGTGGAATATTTCGCCCCGCTCAAGAAGTGGCTCGACGAACAGAACAAGGGCAAGCCCGGCGGCTGGTGACGAGGCCGGGGGTTTCGGCCTTCTGTCACTGGACGGTCGCAATGGCCGCTCTATAGGGCGGCCAATGGCGGCGATTCGCCCGGTTTCGGAACTCCCATGACTTCACTACCCGTGCTGGGCTGGCGCGAGGCCGTGGGCCTGCCTGAATTCGGCCTGCCGAGCATCCCGGCCAAGATCGACACTGGCGCGCGGACTTCCGCGCTCCACGCCACGCATATCCAGCTGGTCGAGCGGCCGGGCGGTGCGCTGGCGCGTTTCTACATCGATCTTGGTCACGGACATGAAACGGCGCTGTGCGAGGCTCGCCATGTGTCGCGCCGAAGGATCACCAGTTCGAACGGCCAATCGGAAGAAAGGCTGGTCGTTACGACCCGGCTCTCGCTGGGCGGGGTACTGTTCGATGCAGAATTCAGCCTGACCGACCGGTCGGACATGCTTCATCCCGTGCTCATCGGGCGTACCGCATTGCGCAGGCGCTTTCTCGTCGATCCTTCGCGGACCTTCCTGATGTCGGAGCGGACCGCCATGCTTCCCGAAAATCCCGGCTCCAAAGGGGCCTGATAATGAAAACAGACCCATGAAAATCGCTATGCTGGCGCGCAACGCCAATCTCTATTCCCATCTGCGCATCGTGGAGGCGGCGCGGGAGCGCGGGCACGAGATCGATGTGCTCAACACCTTGCGGGTGACGATGAACATCACCTCGCATCGGCCCGAGGCTTATTATAACGGATCGAAGCTGGAGCATTACGATGCGGTGATCCCGCGCATCGGGGCTTCCATCACCTTTTATGGTCTCGCCGTGCTGCGCCAGTTCGAGATGATGGGCGTCTGGCCGCTGAACGAAAGCGTCGCCATCGGCCGCAGCCGGGACAAGCTGCGGTCCATGCAGATCCTCGCCCGGGCAGGGCTGGGCCTGCCGGTCACGGCCTTCGCCCACGATCCCAAGCAGACCGACGAAGTTCTGCGCATGGTCGGCGGCGCGCCGGTGGTGATCAAGCTGCTGGAAGGCACGCAGGGAATCGGCGTGGTGCTGGGCGAGACGGAGCAATCCGCCAAATCGGTGATCGAGGCGTTCCGCGGCGCCAATGTGAACATCCTGGTGCAGGAATTCATCAAGGAAAGCCGCTCGCAGGATATCCGCGCCCTCGTGATCGGCGGCAAGGTAGTGGCCGCGATGCAGCGCACCGGCAGTCCGGGCGATTTCCGTTCGAACCTCCATCGCGGCGGCACGGCGGGGCCGATCAAGATCACGCCGGAGGAACGCTCCACCGCGATCCGCGCCGCGCGCAAGCTGGGGCTGAACGTGGCGGGCGTGGACATGCTGCGCAGCAATCACGGCCCGGTCATCATGGAAGTCAATTCCTCCCCCGGCCTCGAGGGGATCGAGCAGGCGACCGGCAAGGACATCGCGGGCAAGATCATCGAATTCCTTGAAGAGAACGCGGTGAAGGGCAAGACGAAGACACGGGGGAAGGGGTGAGCTAAGCTCCCTCTCATCCGTAACCGGATAGTATAGGGGGATTTCATGAGCCTGTTGTTTCTCGCCGCATCGTTGGCGGCGATCCAGCCCGCAGCCGAGACTGTCGAAGTGGAAGTCGCGGTTCAGGGAATCGCGAAGGTTCCGGCGCAGGGTTACCACGTAGAGGCGGTTTTCCCACGGGCTGCAGAATGGGGTGAGGGCGAGGAGCCGGCGTCGAACGTAACTAAACAGCTAGCTGCGTTGGAGAGCGACAAGCCGTGGGACACTTGTGCCCCGTGGGGGCCGATTGGCTTTGTCGGAAACGGGAAGCCTTCTGATAGCGGCGGTTTCGAAGAGATTATTCCCGCAATCGATGTGGAAACTGGCGAGGAGACTTATCTGCCTACACGGGAGCCTCTCCGTTATTCCGGTACTTTCATGTACCCGGCCGAGGCTGAGCAAGCCTCCAGGCTTCTAAAAGCCGAAGGCGCTGCGATATTGGTGGCCAGCCCCGTGGTGCTCGACTGTAGTGAAGGGGAAACACAAGCCAAGCGCGATGCACTGGTGAAATCGAAACAGGAAGCGGCCTTAATTGCTGAAATTCTGGGAATGCGACTCAAAGGAGTCACCCGCATTGTGACTGACGAGCCGTCACCTGCCGAGCATCTCGGAATGGTATTTGCCCTTCGCGAAGAGCTCGGCAAACGGAATGTTACGATCGTCCAGAGGCTGAAAGTAACCTATCAACTGGAGAAATAGCCTGCTCACCTGAACGGCGGCTCGTTGAACGCCCTCAGCTTGCGGCTGTGCAGGCGCGGGCCTTCGGCGCGCAGGCGCTGGCAGGCGTGGATGCCGATCTGGAGGTGGGCCGCAATAGCCTCTTCATAGAACTTGTTGGCCTGCCCAGGCAGCTTGATCTCGCCATGCAGCGGCTTGTCCGAGACGCAGAGCAGGGTGCCGTAAGGCACGCGGAAGCGATAGCCCTGGGCGGCGATGGTGGCGCTTTCCATCTCGATGGCGACCGCGCGGCTGAGCGAGAGGCGCAGCGCCGAATGGGTGTAGCGCAGTTCCCAATTGCGATCGTCGGTAGTGACGACCGTGCCGGTGCGCATCCTTTTCTTCAGGTCGGCCCCGTGCTGGCCGCTGACATCTTCGGCCGCAGCGGCGAGGGCCTGCTGGACCTCGGCAATGGCGGGGATGGGGATTTCCGGCGGCAGCACCGGATCGAGCACATGATCGTCTCGCAGATAGGCATGGGCCAGCACATAATCGCCGATGGCCTGACTGGGGCGGAGGCCCCCGCAATGGCCGATCATCAGCCATGCCTCCGGCCGCAGCACCGCCACATGATCGCAGATCGTCTTGGCGTTGGAGGGGCCGACACCGATATTGACCAGCGTGACGCCCGATCCGTCTTCCCGTATCAAATGATAGGCGGGCATCTGGTGCCGCCGCCATGCCGTGTCGGATAGCTGCGCCCGCGCGCCTTCGGTCGGTTGATCGAGATAAAGCCCGCCCGCGCCGGACAGGGCGACATAGCCGTCGCGCCCCAATTGCGAGCCTGCCCAGTCGACGAATTCGTCCACATAGCGGTGGTAATTGGTGAACAGCACATAGCGCTGGAAATGCTCCGGCCTTGTGCCTGTGTAATGGGCGAGGCGGGCGAGGGAGTAATCCGTGCGCAGGCCATCGAACAGCGAGAGCGGAATGGGATCGCCCGGCAGGGCCACTTCGATCCCGTCCGCCAGCTCATCCCCGATCAGGGCAAGGTCCGTGCTTGGGAAATGCCGGGCCAGTTCGGTGGGCGGAATTCCTGCCAGCCGCGCGCCTGCCACGCCGTCCAGCACATAGGGGAAAGGCATTTCCTGGCGTGACTGGCGCACTTCGAAACGCACATCGTAATCGGCCGCGATCAGGTCCAGCTGTTCGGCAAGGTAATCCGCGAACAGGGCAGGGCGGGTGATGGTGGTGGCATAGGTGCCCGCCACCTGCAGCCTGCCATAGGCGCGGGCGGTTTCGGACCGTTCGCCATCGCCGCTGAAATGGACGAGCAGCTCGGGATAGCAATAGGAGCCATCCACCCGTTTTTCCGCATCCGGCAGTGCGCCTGTATCGGCATAGGCCAGGATATCGGCGCGCAGCGTTGCGATTGCCTGATCGTAAAGCCGGGAGAGCTGGGCGATGGCTTGGGCGGAGGAGAGGGTGGTTGCAGGAAGGTCCATGGCGCAAGCTAACGCGCCAATTCCTACATTTCAAAGGCGCAAAAGCAAAAGGGCGCGGAACCGTGAGGAACCGCGCCCTTTCGAAATGGGCTATCGGATGGAAAGCCGCGCTCAGGCGCTGGCTTCCTCCTCCGCTTCGTCCAGCAGGTCCGCCGGGATTTCGCCCGGTTCCGCGTTGGGATCGACGGCTTCGGTGAAGCCTTCGCTCTCGGCGCGTTCGTCTTCGAACATACGGGCCATGACGTCCACGCCCTGGCTCTGCAGTGCGGCTTCGTCGTCCGAACGGGCAACGTTGACCTTCACGGTAACGCGCACTTCCGGGTGCAGGGCGACGGTCACGTCGGACATGCCGATCGACTTGATCGGGGCGCCCAGGATGACCTGGCGCTTGTCGACCTTGTGGCCCTTTTCTTCAAGGGCGGCCGCGATGTCGCGCACGTTGACCGAACCATAGAGCTGGCCGGAGTTGGACGAGGCGCGGATCAGCACGACTTCCACGCCATCGAGCGTGGTGCCGGACTGTTCGGCTTCGATGCGACGTTCCGCGTTTTCCTTTTCCAGGCGTTCGCGGTTGGCTTCGAAGACGGCGCGGTTGGAATTGTTCGAGCGAAGGGCCTTCTTCTGCGGGAGCAGGAAGTTACGGGCATAGCCGTCCTTCACGGTCACGACGTCGCCGATCGTGCCCAGCTTCTCGATACGTTCGAGCAGGATGATTTCCATGGCTGAGCGCTCCTTACTTCACGATATACGGCAGAAGGCCGATCTGGCGCGCGCGCTTGATGGCGGTCGACAGCTCGCGCTGCTTCTTGGCCGAAACGGCGGTGATGCGGCTCGGCACGATCTTGCCACGCTCGGACATGAAGCCCTGCAGCAGGCGCACGTCCTTATAGTCGATCTTCGGCGCATTCTTGGCCGAGAACGGGCAGCTCTTGCGGCGGCGGAAAAACGGACGGGCCATTAGTCTTCACCCCTCTCACGGCTGCGACGACGCTCACGATCGTTCTTGCGCATCATTACGGACGGGCCTTCTTCAAGCTCGTCGACGCGAACGGTCATGTAGCGGATGATATCTTCGTTGATGCGGGCCTGGCGTTCCAGCTCGGCCACGACATCGCCCGGAGCTTCGATGTTCAGCAGGACGAAATGCGCCTTGCGGTTACGATCGATCTTGTAGGCGAGGTTCTTGAGGCCCCAGGTTTCGGCCTTGGTGACCTTACCATTGCCCTGTTCCACGATTTCCGTGGCACCGGCGGCCAGTGTATCGACCTGAGCCTGGCTCAGATCCTGACGCGCCAGGAAAACATGCTCGTAAAACGGCATGCGCATTCCTTTCACTGTTATGCCGATCGCTGGTTTGTCCCGCCCCATGCGGGGACCCCTCCGGCCTTCTTCGTTTCCGCCGCCCGAGGGCCGAGGAAGCGGGGCACATACAGGTTTGGCGCGCGATTGCAAGGAAAGGATGGGTTCGGGCGGGGCACACTGCCTTTGGCGAAGGCGGGGCCGGGAAAGGTTTACACGAAATGGCCCGCGAAACCCTGGTGGCCTTTCCCGTATTTTTCTTTTTTATGAGTGGGTTGCCGGAATTTCCATGCGCCACACTGTGACTTTTCCTTCGTGGCCCCGTCAGCCCCCCTTGCGTCGGGGGCGAATGGGGCGGGGCAGGCACGGCGGTGCATGGGAGGACTCAAGCAGAAATACCCCGTGTAGGAAAGTGAAACCGCCCCTTGGGGCTATTGCCGCTCGCGCCGGATTAGGCTCAATAATGCCGGCAAAAGACCAACAGGGGATATTGAGGATGCTGAACAGGATTGCATGCGCCGCCATCGCAGGTGCGGGGCTGCTGGCAGGTGCGGCACAGGCCGCCGACGCGCCGCCCCCGCCCAATGCGGAGTTCGTGCTGGAAGAGATCGTGAAGCTCGGCCCGGTGGTGGAAGTGGGCAAGACTTCCAAGGGCCAGCGCCGGATCATCCCGATCACAGGCGGCCGCTTCGAAGGGCCGGGCATCAAGGGCGAGATCGTGCCCGGCGGCTGGGACTGGCAGCTGACCCGCGCCGATGGCTGCACCGAAGTGGAGGCCGATTACTTCCTCAAGACCGACGATGGCGTGGTGATCAATGTGATCAACAAGGGCGCCCTGTGCCCGCCCGAACAAGGCGCCGCGCCCTCGCCGGTACGGACCCATCCGGTGTTCGAGGCACCGCTGGGGAAGTATGAGTGGATGTCCAAGACGGCCTTTATCGGCACGCTGGAAATGGCCGATCCCTCAGAAGGCCCGGCGGTGAAGATCAGGTTTTACAAGATGAAATGACGCTCGCGCTGACCGAGGCAGAGCCTTCTTTCGTCATTCCCGCGAAGGCGGGAATCCAGTCGCAGCGGTTGATCTGGATCCCCGCCTGCGCGGGGATGACGAAGGGAAAAGTGCCAGGCAGTTACCCCAATTTCTCCAGCAGCCCCTGCGCCAGTGCGGTCAGCGTATCGTCGCGGGCGCCCATGATGACCACTCGATCTCCGGGGCGGGCGAGGGTGCGGATGCGTTCGGCGCAATCTTCGCGGCTGGGGATATATTCGGCGTTTCCGCCGGCCTCCCGGATCAGGCGCACGATCCGCTCGCTGCCTTCGCTGCGGTCCACCGTGCCGCCGAAATAGACCGGATCGCACAGCAGCGTCAGGTCCTCCGGGCCGAGCAGGCGGGCGAAGACGTCGGCCAGTTCGCGCCCCATCTGGCGCAGCGGGCCGTAGCCATGGGGCTGGAAAAAGGCGAACACCCGGCCCGGCTGGCTCTTGAGCGTGCGCAGAGTAGCGGCGCATTTTTCGGGATTGTGGCCGAAATCGTCGATCACCGTGATGCCCGACGGGCTGGTGCCGATCACGTCGAACCGCCGGGCAAGGCCCTTGAAACTCGCCAGCGCGGCCACTGCATCGGCCACCGGCACTCCGGCGGCATAGGCCCCGGCGATGGCGGCCAGCGCATTGGAGAGATTGTGCCGACCGGGCATGGCGAGGGCGAGGGCGTGACTTTGGCCCGTCTTGCGCTCCACCACCTGCGCCGCGATTCCGGTGGCGCTTTCCACAACCGAGCCGGGATGCACGCCGATATCCGCCGCCTCGCTCTCGATGCCGAATGTAACGAGCCTCGCCGCGCGCGGGGCAAGGGCCATGGCTTCCGCGTCGTCGGCATTGACGGCCGCCGCGCCCGATGCGGCGAGGAAATCGCCGAACAGCACGCGCAGCTCCTCCATCCCCTTGTGATCGAGGCTGACGTTGAGCAGCACCGCCACCGAGGGGCGATAGAGCGCGATGGAACCGTCGCTCTCATCCACTTCGGAAACGAACATCTCGCCCGCGCCCACCCGCGCACTGGCGAAGGGAACTTCCGCCGAGGTGAAGTTCTTCATCACCGCGCCATTCATGATCGTGGGATCGCGGCCTGCCTGCTGCATGATCCAGCCAGTCATGCCCGTTACAGTGGACTTGCCGCTGGTGCCCCCGATGGCCACGGACGATTTCGCGCGGTTGAACAGGGTGGAAAGCAGCTCGGCGCGTGTCATTCGCGCGCAGCCCAGTTCCTTCGCGCGGACCATTTCGGGCACTGTATCTTCCACCGCGGCGGAGGCGACCAGCACCTGAGCGGGCGAAGTCACGCCGCTGCCGTCCTGCGGGAACAGCCGGATGCCCTCGCGCTCCAGCCAGGCGAATTTCTCCGGCGTGCGGCCCTGATCGCGGCTGCGGTCGGACCCGGCGATGGTGGCGCCCTGTCCCTTAAGGATCATGGCCAGCGGCAGCATTCCCGATCCGCCGATGCCGCAGAAGAACCAGGGGTGGGAGGTAAGATCGGCGGTTTCGCTCATGATCTTTGCCTATGAGGTTCAGGCGGCAGTTTCAATTGCTCGTCGTCACCCCCTTTCGTGGGGGTGACGAAAGGAGTGCGTAGAGCTAGGTGCTAGGCATGATCCGCATCGCAATCTGTGCTCCGTCCACCCCGCTGACGCCCGAGGATGTGGCGCGGGTGGAGGCCGTGGCGGCTGAATTCCCCTCGCTGGAACTGGCGTTTCACGAGCAATGCTATCTCGCGCAGGGCCATTTCGCCGGTTCGGACGAGCAGCGGCTGGCCGCCCTGCTGGAATGCGCCAACGATCCTTCCTTCGATGCCGTGTGGTTCGCGCGCGGCGGCTATGGCGCAAACCGGATCGCGGCGCAGGCGGTGGCGGGGATGGGCGATGCGGCGCGGGGCAAGGCGTTCCTCGGTTATTCCGACGGCGGATATCTGCTGGCCGCGCTTTACAAGGCTGGGATCGGGCACCCCGTCCATGCGCCGATGCCGGTGGATATCAGGCGCAGCGGCGGCGAGAATGCGGTGCGCCGCAGCCTTGCCTTTCTGGCTGGCGAACGTTCGGGGCTGGAACCCCATCTCGATACGCATCCGGCGGCGGCCTTCAACCTCATCACGCTGGCCATGCTGTGCGGCACCGATCTGATGCCGGACCTTTCCGGCCATGTGGTGATGGTGGAGGAAGTGAGCGAGCATCTCTATGCGGTGGACCGCCTGTTCTTCCACATCGCGCAGCACCTGTCCGGCATTGCGGGCCTCAGGCTCGGCCGGGTGAGCGATGTGCCGGTGAACGACCGGCCCTTCGGCGCGGAGCCGGAGGAGATCGCCCGCTTCTGGTGCGATCGCGCGGGCATTCCCTTCCTCGGCTTTGCCGACATCGGGCATGACGAAGCCAACAGGATTGTTCCCTTCGGACTTGCCTCCGCGCCTGCGCAAACCTAACCGCGCGGGCCTGAGAGCGCGGGAGTTGGAGACTTACAGATGCGTGCATTCGTTTTTCCAGGGCAGGGTAGCCAGAAGGTCGGCATGGGGGCGGATCTCGCCCAGGCCAGCGCCGCCGCCCGCGAAGTGTTCGAGGAAGTGGACGAGGCTCTCCAGCAGAAGCTTTCCGCCATCATGCGCGAAGGCCCGGAAGACCAGCTGACCCTCACCGAAAATGCGCAGCCCGCGATCATGGCCAATGCCATCGCAACCCTGCGCGTGCTGGAAAAGGAAGGCGGCATCACCATCGCCGACAAGGGCGATTGCGTGGCCGGCCACTCGCTGGGCGAATATACCGCTTTGTGCGCGGTGGGTGCCTTCTCGCTGGCCGATACCGCGCGCCTGCTCAAGCTGCGCGGACAGGCGATGCAGGCGGCTGTGCCGGTGGGCGTGGGCGCCATGTGTGCGCTGCTGGGCGCCGATATCGCCAAGGCGCAGGCTCTGGCCGATGCGGCGGCGGAAGGCGAAGTGTGCCAGATCGCCAATGACAATGATCCGGGCCAGGTCGTCCTGTCCGGCCATCGCGCCGCGATCGAGCGGGCCGTGGCGCTGGCTAAGGAGCATGGCATCAAGCGCGGGGTGATCCTGCCGGTTTCCGCACCCTTCCATTGCGACCTGATGGGCCCGGCGGCCGAGGCGATGGCAAAGGCGCTGGCGGACCTTCCGCCCGCCGCTTTCCGCCTGCCACTCTACGCCAATTTCACGGCCGCCGCCGTGACCGACCCGGAGGTGGAGCGCGATCTGCTGGTAAAGCAGGTCTGCGGCCGCGTGCGCTGGCGCGAAAGCGTGATCGCCATGGCCGAAGCGGGCGTGACCCATTTCGTGGAACTGGGCGGCAAGGTGGTCGGCCCGATGATCGGCCGCACGGTGGAAGGCGTCACAGTCTCGAGCGTGGTGACGATGGCGGATATCGAGGCTCTGGCAAGAGAGATCGGATAAGATGGTTCGCGGACTGAAGACATTTGCGGCCTGTTCGGCCCTGATCCTGGCGTTTCCCGGGGCGGCTCATGCCGCGGAAGGGCTCGCCTGCATGGAAAATTCCTACGATCAGGGCCGCCGGTCAAAGATCGCGGCGATGAGCGAGAATTTCTCTATGTCGGATGAGGAGGGGACAACTTCCTCCGAGGATCTGGCAGGGGTCGCCATCGAAGCGGCCGACAAATGCATGGCGCAGGAGGGCTGGTCCGAAGAGGCGCTTTATTACGCGGGCATCTACGAAATCAGCCGGCTTTCGGAATTGGCTTACCGGAATTCGGGACGTTTGACAGCGGACGAGTTGAGTAAGCTGGACGAGGCGCTCAACCGTTCCGAGCGGCCAGCCATGTGGAATGCTCTCGAGCGGGCTGTCGAGGGCGGGCTTCAAGGCGAAGAGGCCGAGATGACGAGCAAGGAGGAATTCCTCGTGGGATCCTTTGTCATTTCGGCCGGCCTCGGCGCGGATGAAGTCGCCGCCGAAAAAGTTGGCGAACTTTTGGGTTTGATGGCGCTGGTGCGCTATTCGAAGCGCGAGTTCGAGGCGCAATTTACAAAGGAATAGACCATGTTCGACCTCACAGGCATGACCGCCCTCGTTACCGGCGCTTCGGGCGGGATCGGTTCCTCCATTGCCCGCGCGCTGGCATCGCAGGGCGCGCGGCTGGCGCTTTCCGGGTCCAATCCCGCGAAGCTGCGCGCCTTCCGTGACGAGCTGAACGACGAATTCGGCCACGATCATGTCGAGATCACCTGCGACCTTTCCAACACCACACAGGTGGATGAACTGGTGCCCGCCACGGTCGATACGCTCGGCAAGATCGACATCCTGGTGAACAATGCCGGCATCACGCGCGACAATCTGGCTATGCGGATGAAGGACGATGAGTGGGATCAGGTCATCAAGATCAATCTCGAAGCCGCCTTCCGCCTGATGCGCGCCGCCTGCAAGCCGATGATGAAGGCCCGTTTCGGCCGCATCGTTTCCATCACTTCGGTGGTGGGCGCCACGGGCAATCCGGGGCAGGTGAATTATGCCGCGGCCAAGGCCGGCCTTGTCGGCATGTCCAAATCGCTGGGTCAGGAAGTGGCGAGCCGCGGCATCACCGTGAACTGCGTCGCCCCCGGCTTTATCCGCACCGCGATGACCGACGTGCTGCCCGATGCACAGAAGGATGCGCTCAACGCCCGCATCCCGATGGGCCGCATGGGCGAGGGCACCGATATCGGTGCCGCAGTCGCCTATCTCGCCTCGAAGGAGGCGGGCTATGTCACTGGCCAGACGCTGCATGTGAATGGCGGCATGGCGATGATTTCCTGATCTTTTCCCGCGCGAAAGGCTTTCCGATGCGTCTCCTGCTGCTTTCCGCCGCCGCTCTTGGCTTGCTTGCCGCCACTCCGGCGCGGGCGACGACCGAGGAGGCCGTGCAATGCCCCGTGCTGATCGTTCCCGCCGCCTTCGCGCGCGAAATGGCCGATGCCATGTCGGTTGGGGAGCCGACGCAGGAAGAACAGGAAGCGATCGGGCAGAAGGTGAAGACCATCGCCAATGCCTGCCGCAGCGTCCACGGAATCCCCGATGATCGGGAGGAGGATTACATCAACCTCGCCATGTCGGGGATCGTGATGACCCGGCTGGCCGTCGATCTCGAAGAGGCGGGCGTTCCGCCTTCCTATGTCGAGGATGCAATGGATGTGGGGAAGGGGCGTACCAATCTGCTGCCGGAAGAATTTTCGGAGGATGTGGTGGACGCGCTGCTTGCAAGGCTGGCCGAAAACGGTCTCGACAAGGACGCCGTCGACGCCTCCGTCTGGCAGAAAGTCGGTGCCTATGCGGCATCCACGGGGAGCTATTACACACTGGCCGGGTCGTTTAACTGAGCCAGCGGGGCACAATGCTGAGGTTTATCCCCAGATTCTCCCCCTTGCGGGAAACGCAACCTTGCGGTGACCGCCTGCCACGTTAAGGCTTGTTCCCCATGTAACCTGCGCTCCCGGGCGATTCAGCCCGTGCGCCCAAGGGGGTCTGAATAGGAACGATGAAGGCAACCATCGAACGCGCGACGCTGCTGCGCTGCCTGTCCCATGTTCAGTCGGTGGTCGAACGGCGCAACACGATCCCCATCCTGTCGAATGTGCTGATCGATGCCTCGGCTGACGGCCAGGTGCGCATCATGGCGACTGACCTCGATCTGCAGGTGGTCGAAAGCATGGCCGCTGTCTCGGTGGAGGCGCCGGGCGCGCTCACCGTTTCGGCGCACCTGCTGTTCGACATCGCCCGCAAGCTGCAGGAAGGCAGCCAGGTGGGGCTGGAAGCCGCGGATAACCGCCTGACCGTGAAGGCCGGGCGCAGCCGTTTCCAGCTGCCCACCCTGCCGAGGGACGATTTCCCGGTGATCGTGGAAGGCGATCTGCCGACCAGCTTCGAACTGCCCGCCCGCGTGCTGGCCGAACTGATCGACAAGACCCGCTTCGCCATCTCGACCGAGGAAACCCGTTATTATCTCAACGGCATCTTCCTCCACGTCTCCGATGACGGGCAGCCGGTGCTGAAGGCTGCGGCAACCGACGGCCACCGCCTTGCCCGCTACACCCTGCCGCGCCCCGACGGCGCCGAAGGGATGCCGGACGTGATCGTGCCCCGCAAAGCCGTGGGCGAGCTGCGCAAGCTGCTGGACGAGGCACTGGACGGCAATGTCGAGATCGATCTTTCCGCCAGCAAGATCCGCTTCACTCTGGGCGGTGAAGGCGGCGTGGTGCTCACCAGCAAGCTGATCGACGGGACTTTCCCCGATTACAGCCGCGTGATCCCCACCGGGAACGACAAGCTGCTCAAGCTCGATCCCAAGAGCTTCTTCGAAGGCGTTGACCGCGTGGCGACCATCGCCACCGAAAAGACCCGCGCCGTGAAGATGGGGCTGGAACAGGATCGCGTCGTGCTGTCGGTCACTTCGCCCGATAATGGCACTGCGGCCGAAGAAGTGCCCGCCTCCTATTCGTCCGAAGGCTTCGAAATCGGCTTCAACGCCAATTACCTCAAGGACATCCTGCACCAGATTGAAGGGGACACGGTGGAACTCCACCTCGCCGATCCCGGCGCGCCGACCCTGATCCGACAGGACGAGAAGAGCCCCGCGCTTTACGTTCTCATGCCGATGAGGGTGTAGTGAAGCTGAAATCGCTGGCCGCTGCGGCCATGTTCGTCGCCATGGCAGCCCCTGCCATGGCGGTGGAGGCTTCCGCCCCGACCACGCCGCAGGACGATATCGAATGCGCGGCCTGGGCCTCCTACACCGGCAGCTTTGCCGAGGACGACGCTGAGAACGACAGCCTGGCGATGGCTTTCAGCTATTTCGTCGGGCGCTATCAGGCGGTTGCGGGCGAGGAATTCGGCGATGCGCTGACCGCCGCGCTGAACGCGATGGATAGCGATCCGACGCTCTACGAACGCTACAATGCCGCCTGCGGCCCGCGCTGGCAGGCCCATGGCGAGGCGCTTGGCGCCTGGGCGGCGAGTGTCGGGGGTACCGTCGTGGATGACGGTTCGGCCAGCTAGGGCCCGTCAGTCAAGCGCCTTCATCATCGCTGCGATATCGACGAATTTTTCCCGAGGAGCGCCTTCGCGGGCGGCGCGTTCCTCGGCCTCCTCGATCTTCTTCCAGTCGCGGAATGTGACCGGTTCGAGCTTCCGCTCGCGGGCGAGGGCGTCGAAGCCCGGGCGGCCCTGCTTGCGTGCGGGGCCGAGTACGCCCTGTGCGGCGTCCTGCGCGATCTTGTCGGCAATGTCGAAGCCGTCTGGCCGGTTGGTGCCGATCGTGCCCGACGGCCCCCTCCGCGCCCAGCCGACGCAATAGAGGCCCGGCAGGATGCGTCCTTCGTCATTGGCGAAGCGGCCCTGCCGCTCATCGAAAGGCACGCCGGGGATGGGTGAGCTGCGATAGCCGATGCAACTCACAACCAATCCGGCCGGAATACGATAGGTCTCCCCCGTGGCTTGCGCTCTGCCAGCCTTCACTTCGGTGCGTTCGACCTCGATCGCTTCCAGCTTTCCATTGCCGATCAGCGCCTTGGGCGAGGCGAAGAAGTGGAACTCGATCTCGATCGGTTTTTCGGCATGGATCGCTTCCGGGATCGCCGCATATCCGCGCAAAAGGGTGACGGATTTTCTCAGCCCCGGTTCGAGCAGCGCATCCTCTCCTACCTCGGGCAGGTCGCGGGGATCGACGCGAGGGGAGGCGCGGTCGAGCCTGG
The DNA here is from genome assembly GCA_963662855.2 of uncultured Caenibius sp. Taxonomy (GTDB): domain Bacteria; phylum Pseudomonadota; class Alphaproteobacteria; order Sphingomonadales; family Sphingomonadaceae; genus Andeanibacterium. The sequence continues at coordinate 1,389,618 of CAXXWL010000005.1, read as the reverse complement.
CCAGTTCGCCCAGTTCCTTGGGCGTCATCATGATCTGGTGCGGGCCGCGCCGGCCCAGGATCACGATCCGCTCGATCCGTGATTTCTCCAATATTTCAAGTGCATGGGAGACAATGTCGCTCCCTTCGAATTCGCGCCGGGATTTGGAGAGAATGCGCGCCACATCCAGCGCGACATTGCCCATGCCGATCACCACCGCAGTCTTTCCCGAAAGGTCCGGATCGAGATCGGCGAATTGCGGATGGCCATTGTACCAGCCCACGAAACTGGCGCTGCCGAACAGATTGGGCAGATCGTCACCCGGCAGATCCAGCGCCCGGTCGACCGGGGCGCCGGTGGCGAGGACGACCGCATCGTAAAGTGCGTTCAGCTCGGCAATGGTGACATCCGTGCCCACCGCGACATTTCCCACGAAGCGGACATTTTCTGTGAGTGCGGTCTGTTCGTAGCGGCGCGAGACCCCCTTGATCGACTGGTGATCGGGTGCGACCCCGGTGCGGATCAGCCCGTAGGGAACGGGCAAGCGATCGAACACGTCGATCCGCACATCCTCCCCGAAGGATTTCTGCACCGCTTCGGCAGTGTAATATCCGGCCGGCCCGGAGCCGATGATCGCCACATGCCGCATCGTCTCTCCCCGCTATTCAGCGTATTAGCGGCAGGATGATCTGCTCGCTCCGGCAATTCAAGTCGCGGATTGCCAATGCTTTGCCCAATCCCCGGCAAAAGGCCGGAATTATGCCCAATGGTTTGCTTGCCTGCCTGTTAACGGTTTCTCAAATCCGGACTGGCAACGGACAATCATGGCGGGCGCGACATCACGGCGAAGGGAAATTCTCAAGGATGGGGAGCGCAAGGCCGCGCCACATCCGCTCGCGCCGCAAGCGGCCGGTGAAGATTCCGCAGAGGGTAGAGGCGCGGTCAATCCGGCGGTGGAACTGCTGACAATTGCCGAGCGGCACGCCTTGCGCAACGCCCGTTCGCGATCCCGGCAGGCAGACGCAAGTGCGTTCCTCCCCTCGATGATTTCGTCCCAGTGGGCAAACATCGCACCGGTGATCGTGGTTACGCTGGCCTTTGCGGCTTTCGCGATATGGTCGATCCCGCCTTTGCCGACTCTGGCGCTCGCCGTGATCGCGGCGGCCCTGCCATTGGCGACCCCGGCTATACGAAGCTACGAGAAGCGAACGCGCAAAGCGCTGGCGTTGCGTATCTCCACCATGGTGCTGACGGTGGGCGCGCCGATGTTCGCTTATGGCCTGGCGGTGGCGCTCTGGGTCGCGGGCAATGGCCTGCCCTGGCAGGTGGCGCTGGGAATGCTGATCGTCACCACTTCGCTTGCCGCAGTGCTGCAAAGCGGCAAGGCCCCTGGCCTGTTCGCCGCGCAGATCGGCTGCTGGTCGGCCGTGGCGCTGGTCGAAGGCTCACGCGGAGCCCTTGGCCTCTTGCTTGGCAGTCTCGCCTTCTCGGTATTGGTCAGCCGCCGTCAGATCCAGCTCATCCGCCTAAAGAAGGAACAGGAATTCGAGCGCAACCGCATCCGCGACCGCGCCGAGGACATCCTGAACGATTATGAGGAAACCGGGCAGGGTTGGTTCTGGGAGACCGACCGCCGGGGGATGCTGACCTATATTTCGCCACCCGTCGCCAAGGTGTTGGGGCATGAGCGGCCCGAAGAACTGCTGGGCAGCAATGTCACCGATCTGTTCGATCTGGGGGCCGGTGGCACCGATGGCGAGCGCACACTGGCCTTCCATCTCTCCGCCCGCTCCGCTTTCCAGGAACTCGCCGTGCGCGCCGCCGCGCGGGAGGAGCGCTGGTGGTCGGTCAGTGGTCGGCCGATCTATGACGAATTCGGCAATTATGTGGGCTATCGCGGTTCCGGCACGGACCTGACCGAACGTAAGCGTTCGCAGGACAAGGCCTCGCGTCTCGCGCATTACGATTCGCTCACGGGCCTGACCAACCGCTTCAAGATGTCGCAATCGCTGGAGAAGATTCTCAGCGCGCCGTTCGAATTGCATCGCTGCTGTTCGGTGCTGCTGCTCGATCTCGACCGCTTCAAGCAGGTCAACGACACGATGGGCCATCCGGCCGGCGATGCCTTGCTGAAGCAGGTGGCCCAGCGGCTCGAGCGGACCGTAGGCGAGAAGGGCCTTGTCGGGCGCCTTGGCGGGGACGAGTTCAAGGTGATCCTCCCCGGGAGCATCAGTCGCGACCGGCTGGCCTATCTGGCCCAGGACATCATCAATTCGCTGTCGCAGCCCTATTCGATCGACGGACACCGGGTGATGATCGGAGCATCGGTGGGCATCTCCATCGCGCCCGATCACGGCGCGACAAGCGAGGCGCTGATCCGCAATGCCGACCTTGCGCTCTATGCGGCCAAGGACAGCGGGCGCGGGCGCTATCATTTCTATGCGGACGATCTGCATTCCCGCGCGGAGGAGCGCCGCCAGCTCGAACAGGATCTGCGCGACGCGATCAGCCATGGCGGGCTGGAACTCTATTACCAGCCAGTTGTGGACACCGCGACCGAGCAGATCAGCGGCTTCGAGGCGCTGATGCGCTGGAACCACCCCACGCGCGGGGCGATGTCGCCCACGCGCTTCATCGAAGTGGCGGAAGAGGCGGGGCTCATCGGCCAGATGGGCGAATGGGCATTGCGCACCGCCTGCCACGATCTTTCGAAGTGGCCCGGCAATGTTCGCGTTGCCGTGAACGTCTCTCCGCTGCAATTCGCCAATCCGCAGCTTCCCGCCATCGTCACCAGCGCGATCGCGGAAGCAGGGGTGGAGCCGGAACGGCTCGAACTGGAGATCACCGAGAGCGTCTTCCTGGACGATAATGAAGGCACGGACGCGATGTTCGCCGCGCTCAAAGGCGTGGGTGTGCGGCTGGCGCTGGACGATTTCGGCACGGGCTATTCCTCGCTCGGCTATCTGAAGAAGGCGCCGTTCGACAAGATCAAGATCGACCAGAGCTTCGTTCGCGGGGCGACCCAGCCGGGCAGCCGCAATGGCGCGATCATCGCCTCGATCACCAGCCTGGCGCAGGCATTGGGCATGGAGACAACTGCCGAGGGCGTCGAAACGCTCGACGAACTGGACCTGATCCGGATGCAAGGCTGCAGCCATGTGCAGGGCTTCATCTACGAACAGCCGCTGTCCGCCAGCGCCGCGGGCGAACGCCTGCGCACAGGCCTTGCCGCTGTGGCACGCGGTCCGCGTTCCGCCCGTGCCCCACGCCAGACCATGTTGCGCAAGGTGGTGCTGGATCACGGCGGCCAGCTCTACAATGGAACTATCCGCAATATCTCCACTACCGGCGCGCTGATCGAGGGATTGTGGAACGTGCCCGACGGCACGATTTTCCGCATCCGCCTGTCGGAGCGGCACGCCATCACCGCCATCTCGCGCTGGTCGGACGAGGACCGGATGGGGGTGGAATTCGCCGCACCCCTTCAGCGCGATTCATCTGGCCGGATTGCGGTGATGAACGAGGCGGGGCCCGATCTGGTGCATAAGGCGGTCCTTCGCAAATCGGCCTGAAGGCGTGCTTCAGGCGACGCTGGCACCTCGTGCGGGGCCTCGTTTTAGCAATTTATAAACCCTGTCTGTTTAGGTTGGCTTCGGGCAGGCATTCCACGCCGCCCGGGTTTTTACAGCAGGTACAGGTAGTTGAGCAGGGGCATTTTCAAAGGCTTGCGGGGTGGGCGCAGCGCTGTGGCCGAAGCCGCGCCGCCGCCGCCCATGCCTGTGGCCGAGGCAGAGCGTCGCCTTGCCCTGATGGGGGAATATGAACAGTCCGGCATCGGGTGGTTCTGGGAAACCGATGAGCAGGGCTATGTCACCTATCTGTCCGAGCCGATCACCGAATTGTTCGGCAAAGACCCGGAAATCCTCGCCGTCACTCCGTTCCATTCGCTGTTCGTCACCGAAGAGCCCGGGGACGGCTCTACCCCGCGCAGCCTTTCGCTGCTGTTCGGCGGACGCAAGACCTTCGCGGGCCTGACGGTCCGCGCGGACATCGGGGAAAAGGACTATTACTGGCTGCTCTGCGGCAAGCCGAAATTCGACGCCGAGGGCCATTTCCGGGGCTATCGCGGCCATGGCGGCAATGTGACCGAAAGCCGCCGGGCGGAGAATGAGACCGAGCGCCTCGCGCAGTTCGATTCCCTCACCGGCCTGTCCAATCGCCCGCGCATGCAGCGCAAGATCGATTCCATGCTCACCGCCTTCCGCGCCGCGAAGCGGACCTGCGCGGTAATGATGGTCGATCTCGATCGTTTCAAGCAGGTCAACGACACGCTGGGCCACAAGGCGGGCGACGAATTGCTCAAGCAGGTCGCCCAGCGCCTCAAGCGGGTGTTCGATTCGACGTGCGAGATCGGCCGCCTCGGCGGAGACGAGTTCCAGATACTCATTCCTGACATGGATGATCGTGGGGGGCTGGGCGAACTGGCCAAGAACGCCATCACCATGCTCACGCAGCCCTATTCGATCGAGGAAGGCCGCTGCACCATCGGTGCTTCCATAGGCATTGCCATCGCGCCCTATGACGGTGTGACGCGCGAGGAAGTGGTGCACAGTGCCGATATCGCGCTCTACGCGGCCAAGAATGGCGGGCGCGGCCAGTTCCGCTTCTATTCCAGCGATCTCAAGAACGATTCCCAGCTCCGCAAGGAACTGGAACGCGATCTGCGTGGCGCGCTGGAGAAGGGGCAGCTTTCGCTGGAATATCAGCCGATCGTCTCGGTGAAGACCAACCGCATTGTAGGGCTGGAAGCGCTGCTGCGCTGGTATCACCCCGATCGCGGCAAGATCTCGCCCGCCATCTTCATTCCGCTGGCCGAAGAGAGCAATCTCATCAGCACGATCGGCGAATGGGTGCTGCGCAAGGCGTGCGAGGATGCGATGCAGTGGCCGGACGATATCCGCGTCTGCGTCAATATCTCTGAACAACAGATCATCACCCCGGGCCTCTCGCGCTTGGTGACCAACGCCCTTGCGGCAACGGGACTGCCCGCCGACCGGTTGGAATGTGAGCTGAAGGAAAGCGTGCATTTCGGGGATGGCGACGTAAGCGAACGCGAGCTGAAGGCCCTGCGCCGATTGGGTGTGCGGCTGGCGCTGGACGATTTCGGCACCGGCGTTTCCTCGCTCGGCTATCTCAAGCGCGCGCCTTTCGAGACGATCAAGATCGATCCCAGCTTCCTGCGCGGCGCATTCGAGGAAGGCAGCCGCAACGGCCAGCTGATCGGCGCGATCGTGGCGCTGGCGGATGCTCTGGGCATCAATACGGTGGCCGAAGGCGTGGAGGCGATGGAGGAATACCGTCTCGTTTGCGAACATGGCGTGAAGAACGTCCAGGGCTTCATCTATTCGCAGCCGCTTGCGCCCGACGAAGTGATCGAGCTGCTGGCCGAGCATGATTGCGAAATGGAGCCCACGGGCCCGGAAAAGCAGCGCTCCGAACGCCGCAAGCTCTATCGGCGGATCCATGTGATCCACGAGGATCATTACTACGACGTGGTGCTGCGCGATCTGTCGCGCACCGGGGCGATGATCGAAGGGCTGCTGGATGTTCCGGTGGGCACGGAATTCGTGGTCGATTTCGGGGAAGGGCAGCTTGCGATCGCCGAGGTTGTCCGCAGCCATCAGGACCAGCAGGGCCTCACTTTCGAAACACCGCTGGTGGATGACGGGGCAGGGGGGCTGTGTACCCGCAACCGGGTTTCGCCCTATCTGCTTGCCGCTGGCGGCCTGCCTTTGTCGCAATTGCCGCCGGGTCATTTCCCTCTGGCGGAGAAGGCAGAGAACCAGATGATGCTCTCCGTTCCGCGCTTCGGGACGAAGAACCTGCGGGCCAAGCTGGAATATTGACGCATTCCGCCTGCTGACAGCGGGTTTCAGTCCGGCTAAGGGCGCGGAATGACTGACCTTGCCCAGATCCGCAATTTCTCCATCATCGCGCATATCGACCATGGGAAGAGCACCCTGGCCGACCGGCTGATCCAGTTCACCGGCGGCCTCGCCGCGCGCGAGATGAGCGAGCAAGTCCTTGATAATATGGACATTGAGCGTGAGCGCGGGATCACGATCAAGGCCCAGACGGTGCGGCTCAACTACACGGCAAAGAATGGCCAGACCTATGAGCTGAATCTCATGGACACGCCGGGCCATGTCGACTTCGCCTATGAAGTTTCCCGCAGCCTCGCCGCCTGCGAAGGCGCGCTGCTGGTGGTGGACGCGGCGCAAGGGGTCGAGGCGCAGACGCTGGCCAATGTCTATCAGTCGATCGAGCACGATCACGAGATCGTTCCCGTCATCAACAAGATCGACCTGCCCGCCGCCGAACCCGAGAAGGTCCGCACCGAAATCGAGGATATTATCGGCATCGACGCCTCCGAAGCCGTCCTCACTTCCGCCAAGAGCGGGATCGGCATCGAAGACGTGCTGGAAGCCGTCGTCGCCAAGATTCCCCCGCCCAAGGGCGACCGCGAGGCACCGCTCAAGGCCATGCTGGTGGACAGCTGGTACGATCCCTATCTGGGCGTCGTCATCCTTGTGCGCGTGATCGACGGGGTGATCAAAAAGGGCCTGCAGGTCAAATTCATGCAGGGCGGCACCCAGCATCTGATCGACCGCGTGGGCTGCTTCACTCCCAAGCGCATTGAGTTGCCGGAACTCGGCCCGGGCGAGATCGGCTTCATCACTGCGCAGATCAAGGAAGTCGAACAGGCCAAGGTGGGTGACACGATCACCACCGTGAAGGGCGGGGCGACCGAGGCCCTGCCGGGCTACAAGGAAGTGCAGCCCGTGGTGTTCTGCGGCTTGTTCCCCGTGGACGCTGCCGATTTCGAGAAGCTGCGCGAAAGCATCGGCAAGCTGCGCCTCAACGATGCCAGCTTCAGCTTCGAGATGGAAAGCTCCGCCGCGCTGGGCTTCGGCTTCCGCTGCGGCTTCCTTGGCCTGCTGCATCTGGAAATCATCCAGGAACGCCTGACGCGCGAATATGATCTCGATCTGATCACCACCGCGCCAAGCGTGGTCTATCGCATCCAGCTACGCGCCTCGAAGACCGACGAGGCGCGCGAGATCATGCTGCACAACCCGGCCGATTATCCCGATCCCAGCCGGATCGAGACGATCGAGGAACCGTGGATCAAGGCCACGCTCTACACGCCGGACGAATATCTCGGCTCGATCCTCAAGCTCTGCCAGGATCGCCGCGGCATCCAGACCGACCTCACCTATGTGGGCGGACGCGCGCAGGTCACTTACGAACTGCCGCTCAACGAAGTGGTGTTCGATTTCTACGACCGCCTGAAGAGCATCAGCCGCGGCTATGCCAGCTTCGATTACGAACAGATCGGCCTGCGCGAAGGCGATCTGGTGAAGATGGGCATCATGGTGAATGGCGATCCGGTGGACGCGCTCAGCATGATCGTCCACCGCTCGGTTGCCGAAGAACGCGGCCGCCACATGTGCGAACGCCTGAAGGACCTGATCCCCCGGCACCTGTTCAAGATCCCGATCCAGGCCGCCATCGGCGGCAAGGTGATCGCCCGCGAAACCATCAGCGCCATGCGCAAGGATGTGACCGCCAAATGCTATGGCGGCGACATCACCCGCAAGAAGAAGCTGCTGGAAAAGCAGAAGAAGGGCAAAGCCAAGATGCGGGAATATGGCAATGTGTCGATCCCGCAGGAGGCGTTTATTGCCGCACTGCGGATGGGCGAGGAGTAGGTACTCTCTCCTCCCGGAAGCGGGAGGGAGAAGGCTGGGTGAGGGTGTGTGGTGAGCTTCCTGGCCGATCAGATTTCTGAAAAGAATTCTGGCAGAATATCAATCTCTTCACGCACCACTTCGCGCACGCGTACTCCAAGGCGTTTGTCCTTGAGAAGCTGACAAAGTGCTTCACCATCGATCAAATCAATCGCTGGCGCTCCGTCACGCGTTGCCTCTTTTCTGGCTTCGGCCGTGAAAGTACCGGTGGTTATGATGAGGCCCTTGTCAGCTCTACCCTGCATCGCGCCGCGAAAGTTCCGAACGACTTCAGATGGGACCGAACCCTTGAAGCGCTTGCATTGGAATAGGACCTGAAAGCTAATCAGGTTCATTCGCAGCACGCCGGAACCATCTATTCCGCCATCGCCGGATTTACCTGTTACTTCCACCTTCACAAACCCGCTCTCACGCAGCAAGCGTTGGGCAAGACGCTCGAAGGCGTAGGGGTCCATCGTACGCAGCGTGCCTAGGAGATTGTCGGTCCAGTCGAGCGCGGCTTCCTCGACGTCTTCCTGTTCAGCCCCATTCGCGCTCAAGATTGCGGTGAAGTCGTCAGCCATTGCCTGCCTTTCGGCAAGCTGTGCCGCGCGACGCCTTGCTTTGGCGTCACGGATTGCTTTGCGCACTGCCTCCAGCGGCATGTCTGCTGCCGCTCTACCAGCCTCGGTCAGCACCCAAACACCGCGTGTGTCGTTCGAAACGAAGGTAGGAAACTTCAGATAGCTGCGGGCCCAAGACATCTTGTCGGTGATCACATTGTCACCGCTTGTCTCATAAGTGACGTCGAGTTGGTCCTGTGAGAAACCGAATTGTTCGATCAGTTTCTCTTCGATCTCTTCAATCGAGGCCGATCCACCCATTTCTCGAAGAACATGCAGTGTGGGCAGGTAGAAGTCATCTTTTTTGAGCTCGAGCGGATTCATTGACCTTCCTTCTTCAGGCATACTGCAGTCGCTGTTCATACCACTCCCTTAATGGGCAATCCTGAGAAAGTGGAGTTCTGGGAAGCCTGCTCAGGGAGTGGTATCTTCGTTGTCCCAAATTCTCGTTGGTTGGCGACATTGATGATGCCTGAAACGACTCATCCGGCCATCCGTTCAGCCAGGGTTGACGCCGCTTTCGGATTGGCTCTGCCATTTCCCCGGCGGCGTTCCATCGGGAGGGGTGTGTCAGGGTCGCGGCACTGTTCCCTGCCGTGCATGATGGCCACAGGGACGCCCAGTTTGTCGGCCATTCGGCTTGGTCCTAGTGTGGATTGCCTTGACGTTCGAGCCAGTGGTGATGCTGCCTTTCGCGATATCACCTGCCACATGAAGTTAGGCTCGAAAGTGGATCAAGTAAGCGTATCCTGCCTCGGATCAGGGAGTCCCAATCACCCCACTCGCTGACTCAGCCTCGCCCCAATCCTCAAGATCGGGCCGCATATCGACCAGCTTGTCGATTTTTGCGCCTTTCCTGTCGGTCATGTCGTCCACCCATTGGCGGTCCTCCTCATCCTGTTGCGCCCGGTCTTCCTCGGTGATCTGCCTGGTCCAGCCGAAGCCGTTGTCCTTGTCGCGCTGCGTGGCGGCGCGGAAGGCGGCATAGGCTTCGCGGGTGGCGGGGCTCATGCGGGAGAGCCAGCGCTGGTGAAGCTGGTCGATCGTCTCGATAATCGTGGTGCCGAACTCATCCTCCTGCCGGTTGTCTGCGATGGCCCGCTCGCGTTCCCATTCCTTGCGCCACTGTTTCTTGTGCCGCTCCAGCGCCTGCCGGTCGACGGCGTTGAGCGCGCGGGCGGCTCCGCCGGCGAAGCGGCCGGGCGCGCGGTTGCGGAGCATGAACATCAGCAGCCGGTCATTATAGACGATGCGCGAGCCGACGAGCTTGCCATAGGAATAGACCGGTACTTCGGTGCCGTTGAGCGCCCGGTCCATCGCCACGTCCTCGATCTTCTGCACGCCGAGATCGAGCGCGGCCTGCCAGGCCTTGCGGAAGCTGTCCGCCTCCGGGTGCCGGCGCAGCAAATAGGCCCCTTCGGGCGCGCGGTTTACGGCGCGGGCGGCGGATCTGACGCTGCCGCTATCGGCCAGCGCCTCGATGAAGTCGCGCTGGACCTCGTCGGACCAGCCATTGCTGCGCTGCTTGATGCGGGGAACGGGAGTGAAGGCGGGCAGGGTGCCTTTCTTTCGCTTGGCCATGGGAGGGCTCCTTTCCTTGAGGGAAGCGCCCAATGGACGCGATCGGGGCTTGTAGGACAGCATTTTGTTCGCTATATGTTCTATATTGTGTGGGGGCAGGGCCAATCGCCACTTGTAATTTCGCGCAATTGCCTTATTTGAAAGCTATCTACCCGGTGCCTGCACTCAGATCGGCACCCACCCGGCCCATGATGGCCAATCATCATCACTAGCAATGAGATGAAAGCCCGTCGCCTCATCGGCAATAGGCATGGCTTGCGAGGGTAAGTAGATCCGGCGCGCTGAGGCGCCAGTTCGCATACATGTCGGGCGGCAAAAGGGCCGCCTCAAGGATTTTATGACACTACCTGATTTCGGCGCAATGAGGCGCCCGCGGCTTTCCCTGTTCAATGATGGCAGGCGGAAGACGGCAATGCCCACAAGGGCTTGCCCATCACCCAATCTCAGCTCCCACGAATTGCGACAGCTTGTTGCAGCGATGGTGGACTGAAAAACCCGCCCCTCCCTTACCGGAGGGGCTTTCTTTTATGGAACGGAGCCCGGCGATCAAAAATCCCCTGACCCCAGAACTTGCGGATCTCGTGTTTCCCGAGATCAAGCTCGGCGCGGCAGCAGCCTGCGCCTGGAGCGCGATGGCCGTGGCCCTGGGCGGCGTGACGCCGGCAGCGGTCGAAGGTGTGATGGCAGCGCCGGTGGTTGTGGCGATCGTCGCCCGGAAATGACCGGGCTGGACCATCTGGCGCGCATTGCCCGGCGGATGCGTGCGGTCCATGAGACATGGTCGTCAGGCGTGGAGGAACAACGCCGCTGGGACGATTCCGGCAATTCGGCGATTTCGGTGTGGGAAAATGAAGGCGGGCTGATCGTGGATCGGCCGGGCGACGTCTACGCCAGCAGGCGCGTGGCCACGGGAAGTGTGAGCCGTGCGGAGTGGAGCAGGGTGTCGCAATCGCGCGGGACCGGGAATTCCGGGCCCCGCTGAGGCGGTTTTCAGGCTTGCGGCTGGAGCAGGGCGATCTCGTCCAGCGCGCGTGCGCTGCGATCGGCTTCGCGTTCCCGGTCGCGCTTTTCGCGTTCGGTGACGATGGCCTGCTGCGTATCGGCCAGTTGGCGCCATGCCGCTTCGGAGCGCAGGGCGCGCTCACGGATATTGTCCAGCGTGGCGGAAGCCGCCGTGGCGGCCGCTTCACGGGCGCGGGCATCGCAGAAATCAAAGCTCAGATGCATGCGATGTCTCCCGAAGGCGCGCTGTGGACAGGGGCGTAATCTGTGTAACTGAGCATGCCCGTTTTTGCGGGCGAACGGGGGCGCGGCCATCGGCCACGCCCCCGATGCTCAAATGCGATCTCAGGCCGAAGCGAGATTCACAGCCGAAGCCTTGCCATTGCGGCCGGTTTCGACTTCGTAAGAAAGGCGCTGGTCCTTCTCGAGCGTATGCATCCCGGCAGCCTGGACGGCAGAGATGTGGACGAAGCTGTCCGCACCGCCATCTTCGGGCGCGATGAAGCCATAGCCCTTGTCGGTATTGAAGAATTTGACTGTGCCGATAGGCATGGGTGTTTCCTTTCAAGAAACGTATTGCCATCCGCGAAATTGCGGACGGGGTCGTGCGTCATGTCGTCAATTGAAAGGAAGTCGTCGTAAGCGATTGGGCCAGGGGTTTTATCCCCAAGGCGGCCTCGAAGCGCCGAAGTCCGTTGCAAATCCAACGTCAGCAGAACTCTGTTACCACACTGTAGGGTAATGCCCTAATTTAATCTCGGTGGCGGTTTTCGGGGTGGCGTTCCTGCGCCCCGGATGGGCTCAGAAACCCAGCTGGCACGATCCGGGCTGCAGGCTGTATTGATGCACGCCCATCTGCTCGCGCAGGCTGTGGATCTTGCCGGCATAATGGCAGGCAAGGTCGAGGTGGCTGTCCTGGCTTACGGCCGAGACATCATATTGCGCGCCGATAAGCGCCCGCTGGTGCTGAAACAGCAGTTGGTTGAGGTCCATGGCGTTCTCCTGGCTGCAAGGCTTCGTCGAAGCCTTCGGTCACGGGAATGCATGGGTGCCGTGCCGCGATAGGCCCCATATGGGGTGCCGGGCCGGATTAACAACTGCCCGGCCCGATCAGCCCAGTGCGCCCGACAGCGTATTGGCGATGGAAGTGAAGATATCGGCCAGGTTCAGCCCCAGATCGGTAAAGGCGATCACGAAGGCGAGCGAGATCAGCGCGGCAATCAGCCCATATTCGATCGCCGTCGCTCCGCGCCGGTCAGCAAGCAATTCGGCTGCAAGCAAAGGCACCATGCCATATCTCCCTGTTCCCGCGCCTGTGTTCCTGCGCCTGTGTTCCTGCGGCTGTCGTCCCGCGGCGGAGATTGCGGGAACAAGGTTAGGCAGGCCTTGCGCCTGAGGGTTAAGGGCGCGGCTTCGGCTAGTACCTAGGGGCGGTGCGGATCTGGTATCGGCCTGCGCCGGCGCCAGGCCAGCAAGACTGCGACCATCGAGGCGCTGCGCGAAACTTCATAACCGCACCGTCTGAATCTGCACCCCAAGCGCGCTCTCGCACGTGCAGCACAGGGAAATATCGCTGGCGAGCGCCTCTGCCGGGCAGATCTCCCCGTCCATTTCCCGAACAATTGTGCACTGCGTCATTAAGGCTGTGGACAGGGGGTAGATTTGTGATATTACGATTCGACGAATTAGTAGTACTGGATTGGGTAACCACGCATTACGAGGGCAGGCATATGGGCGGCATTCGCGTAGGCAATAGGGTTATCGGCGCCGATGCGCCCGTGACCGTGGGCTGGGAGAACATCCCCAGGGTCGAAGGCGGTCCGGTAAAGCAGTTCGTCTTTACCTGGTTCCAGCCCACCGTATTGTTCGCGCTGATTGCGTTCTGGTATTACGCGCCCAATTCCATCGCCACGGCAACCACCGCCATCAGCATCGGTATCGGCTTCAGGGTGTTTCTGCTGGGGCTCGAATGGGTGAACCCCCGCCACAAGAGCTGGAGCCTGACCTGGAAGGAACTGGCTACCGACCTGTTCTATGTCGGGCTGGGCTACACGGTGCTCCGGCTGGTCGACGGCTTCATCGGCGACGGGGTGATGATCGAAGCGATCCAGAACTCCTTCGATTGGGACAAGTTCAGCTGGTTCACGGGCCTTCCGCTGCTGGTTCAGGCGTTTCTGATCTCTTTCATCTTCGATTTCGGCCAGTACTGGATGCATCGCGGCATGCATAATTGGCATCCGCTGTGGCTGACCCATGCTCCGCATCACTTCATCACCCAGTTGAACATCAACAAGGGCGCGGTCGGCAATCCGGTCGAACTGTTCCTGATCGGGCTGGGTATCGGCGGGTTCTTCGATTTCCTGCCGCGCGCCGCTTTGCTCGCGGGCACTCTGGGGCTGGCGGTCGGTTCCTACCAGCACATCAATGTGCGCTTCAATACGCCGCGCTGGTGGCGCTTCACTTTCAACACCACTGAGCATCACAGCCTGCATCATTCGCAGGATTTCGAAGCGAGCCGCAGCAATTATTCGGGCACCTGGATCATTATCGATCGCGTGTTCGGAACCTGCGTGGATGGCGAGGCGGAACTGCTCGGGATGGAAGGCGGCCGTCGCATGTCGATCGGCGAGACGATGGTCTATCCCTTTACCGAAGGCTGGAAGTCCCTGAAGGAGCGGTTCGGCGGGCGACAGATGGCGGTGCCGGCCGAGTGACCGGACCCGCTTCCTCCACATAATTTCCCGCTTGCCCATTCGTCTTGCCCGGGTCGGGGCCGCCATGTGCAGCCCGCCGTGAGCCCTGTCGCCCATGGCGGCAGGGGAGGGGGCGGTGCGGATGGTTCTCTCAAAAGGAAATCGCGTGAACCTGCGTTTCATCGACTGGATCTGGCATGTCAGGGGCAGCCTGCCGCTCCCCCCCGAACAATCGGGCGAGGAAGCCTTCGAAAGGCTCGACCCGCTGTTCAAGGAACGCGGCACCAGCCACGAACGGACGAATGACACGCTGACCTTCCGCAAGAAGGGGCAGGCTCCGCAGGACAAGATGTCCGTCTTCGACGGGGGGACACTACGGATCGAACCGGGCGAGGGCGGGCTTGTGCTGCGCTATCACCTGATCAGCAAGGCGTTGCTGGCCTGCTTCCTGGCGCCGCTGCTGTTCCTGGGCATCGGACAGTTCATCATAGCCGTGGGCGAAATGGCGAAGCCTCCGGCCGAAGCTGAGAAAAAGGACGAAAAATCCGAAAAGAAGGATGCGGAAATCAAACTGCATCCGATCGACCAGATGCTGGGTGCGCCCGAGCCCGAAAAACCCAAGAAGGACGGCGACAAAAAGGACAAGGATAAGGACAAGAAGAAGAAGCCTTCGCCCACGCCCGCCTATGTCTTCGCGGGGATATTCGCCGCGCTCTACGTCATCGGGCGAATTCTGGAGGACAGGCTGGTCAGGCGGTTGTTCAACAGGCGCTTGCTGGGCTGAACCGCTGGCGCAGGCCAGTTTTCACACCACGGCCGCAGGCCTCACTTCGGGCGTGATGCTGAGTAAGCACGGACCCTACGGTTTGCGCGCGCTGACCAGTGAATAATATCCTCCACCGGTCCGCTGGGTCTCCACATCCACGAAGCCTGCTTCTTCCAGAATGTTGCGCAATTCGGCCAGGCTATATTGTTTGCCCAGCGTTCCGATCAGCATCAGCAGGCTGAAGGCAGCGGCCTGATAGGGGCCGGTGTAATCGTCATCCATCAGAATCTCGTTGAGGAAGATCCGGCCGCCGGAGGGCAGGGCGTCGAAGCTCTTGCGGGCAAGGGCGAGGTTGGTTTCCTCCGGCCAGTCGTGGAACACGTTGGAGAAGAAATGCCCGTCCGCGCCGCGCGGCCATTCCTGTTCGAACATGTTGACGCCCGTAGTGGAAACCCGCCCGCCCATGCCGGCTGCGGCGACATATTTCGCGGCCTCGAAGGCAACTTCCTTAAGGTCCATCAGCACCACCCTGAGCGCCGGATTGGCGCGGGCAATCTCGATCCCGTAGACGCCCGATCCGCAGCCCACATCCATCAGGCAGGAAAGCTCGCCGAATATCGGCATGCGCGCCGCACCCAGCGCCGGGGCCTGGCTGTGGGCCTGCATGAAGGCGGCGATATTGGCGGCCACTTCGGGCGCCATCGTGCCTTCTTCCCAGCCCGCGGGGCGCGGGTCCGTGCCCTGTTCCGGCCTTTTGCCGGTGCGCAGCGATTCCATCAGGCGCCCGCGCAGATGGTCGTTCCGGTCGATCTGGCCCAGGAACGGCCCCCAAAAGCCCTTGGCGCCGGAATGCAGCCATGTGCGGGCGAGGTGAGTGGCGCGCCACTTACCCAGCCGCTGTTCTACAAGCCCCATGGGGCACAATGCGGCCAGATGCATGGCCAGTGCGCGGGCATCCACGCCCAGCTTCGCGGCCAGTTCGCGCGTAGTCAGCGCCTCACTCGAAATCGCGGTGAAAGTGCCCAGTTCGATCGCGGCGTTGACGATCGGCAGGCGGAATTGCGCCAGCCAGATATCCCATATTGCCGTATCGTCATTGGTTGGCGGCAGCGCGCTCATTCTCATCTTCCCCCGGATTGTCGATTGTTCTGCGTCATCCCCGCTGCGTTTCGGCTGTGGCGGCCTGGCCGGTGAGCGCGGCGCGGGCAAAACGCAGCAGCGCGGCCAGCGCCTGCTCGCTCATCGCCGGATCGCGCTCATCCGGGCCGAGCCGCGCACGTGGCGGCGGGCCGAGCGCGGCGCCCGAGATGAAGCGCAGCCGCCAGCGCAGTTCCGCTTCGCCAAGCCCGGGCAGATAGGGTGCGAGTATCCGGCCGAAACGATCCGCCACGCCGGCCATCGTATCCACCAGTTGGTTCGCGGTTTCGCTTTCGCCATGAGCGGCGATCTCGTCCAGCACCACCAGCGCGCGGCCCGAAGGATTGAAGCAGGCCGGGGCGAGCAGCGGAGTGAGCCAGCGTTCCAGCAACGTGTCGAGCGGGGCGGCGCCCGCGGGCACCGGTTCTTCCAGGCAGGCCCAGCTCTCCAGCATCGGGCCCATATTGTGATCGCGCAGATTGGCCAGCAGCATAGCCACCGTGCCGAAATGATAAGTGATCAGCGTGGGATTGAGGCCCGATACATCGCCCACGCGCCGCATGGTCAGCGCCATCACGCCTTCTTCGATCAGCACGCGTTCCGCGGCTTCCAGCAATCTGGTGCGAGTATCGCCCTGCATGTCCCTCTCCGGCGGCTGTCTGCTTTTGCCGTCTCTACCCTTGCGAAGATTGGCCGGATCGGCGATTTATGCAAATGAATAAGCGACAGGGCTGCCCGGCGGCCCGCGCAGGAGAGGTGCGATATGGCAAGCATGGTGGATACGCCCGCAGGCATGGATGAAATCGAGGAAAGCGCCCGCCAGACGCGCGCATTGATCCGCTTTGTCGATCCGGGCGATTTCGTCACCCGCCGCTATGTCAGCCATGGGGCCGAAATGAACACCGGCACCTATTCCGACCATGAGGTGACCCTGCGTGACGGAATGCCAATCCGCGACCATTTCTCGCTGGATATTCACGGCTTCATGATCGGGCATAATCCCAGCGCGGTGAAGGATTTTCACGACAAGGCGCAGGTCGATGCGCTGTATGAGCGCGAAGTGGAAGATCACATCAAGGCGCTGACCGGCGCCAGCAAGGTGTTCGCGCGGGGGTGGATGATCCGCACTTCGGCCGATCTGTCGCAGCGGGCGCAGGAAAAGGTGGCCGGCTATACCCATTCGGGCGGCATCCAGCCCCCGGCGGGCGAGGCGCATGTGGACCTGAACGAAGCGACTGCGCGGCGCATGGCGGAAGCGACCTATGCCCAGAACTGCCCGGACGGGCCGGGCTTCAAGCGGTTCCTCATTTCCTCCTACTGGCGCACATTCTCGCCCCCGCCGCAGGACGTGCCGCTGGCCCTATGCGACGGGCGCACCAGCTTTGGCGGGGAGGAGAAGTCCAACACCCTGTTCATCGTGGACGAGTTCCCCGGCGAGGAGGAGGCCGTGAAGCCGATTCCGGGCGAGGAAGGGATGATGGCGGCCAGCATTTTCTCCCATAATCCGGCGATGCGCTGGTGGTATTTCTCCAACATGCAGGCCGATGACGTGCTGTTCTTCAAATTTCACGACAGCGATCATTCCGTCACCTGGCGCAGCCCGCACACGGCTTTCCGGGATTCGAGCTTCCCGGGCGCCAATATCCGCGAAAGTATCGAGTGCCGCAGCGTGGCTTTCTGGGAGTGATCGCATCTGCCGGGCACAAAGCGGCGACACTTCACTTGGCGTTCAGCCGGGCGCTGGTTATAGGCGAGCCCATGCAGTTGACCCGACGCCCCGTTCGCCTGTCCGCTCGGCCATTCATCCTGGCCGGCGCCGCCATTGCCATCGCGCTTACCGGCGGCTGCGCCAGGGGCGGGGGGCAGAAGGACACTGCCTATGTCGCGCGCGACGTGGAAACGCTTTACGGCGCGGCCCGCGCCCGGCTTGACCGGGGCGATGTGAAGATCGCCGCCGCCCTGTTCGACGAGGTGGAGCGCCAGCACCCCTATTCGCCCTGGGCCCGCCGCGCCCAGTTGATGAGCGCCTTCAGCTATTACGTCGGCCGCCAATATAACCAGTCGATCCAGTCGGCGCAGCGCTTCCTGTCGATCCATCCGGGCAATAAGGACGCGCCTTACGCCTATTACCTGATCGCCCTGTGCTATTACGAGCAGATCAGTGACGTTCAGCGCGATCAGGCGATCACCCAGCAGGCGCTCACCGCGCTGCAGGAGGTGAACCGCCGCTTCCCCCGCACCGAATATGCCGCCGACGCCCGCCTCAAGCTCGATCTGGTGAACGATCACCTTGCCGGCAAGGAAATGGAGATCGGCCGTTTCTATGAAAAGAGCGGCAAGTGGCTGTCCGCGCAGCTGCGTTTCCAGAATGTCGCGGAAAAATACCAGACCACCAGCCACGCCCCCGAAGCGCTCTATCGCCTGACCGAGACGAGCCTTGCGCTGGGCGTTCCGGAAGAGGCGAAGCGTTACGCCGCCGTGCTGGGTGCGAATTATCCCGGCTCGGTCTGGTATGAACGTGCCTTCGCGCTGATGGAAAAGCACGCCCCCTGGACCACGCAGGCCGTCACTGGCGGATAATCCGGGGCGCTTCCTGGCTGTTCGTAACATTCATCGAAGGCGGTGACGCGCGCCTCACCTTTCGTTAGAACGTAAGGCGAACCATGCTCACCGCGCTCAACATACGCAACATCGTCCTGATCGAGGGGCTGGAGCTTGCCTTCGGCCCCGGCCTTGGCGTGCTTACGGGTGAGACGGGGGCGGGCAAGTCGATCCTGCTGGATGCGCTGGGGCTGGTGCTGGGCAACCGGGCCGATTCCTCGCTCGTCCGCGCCGGGGAAGACAGCGCCAGCGTGATCGCCACTTTCGAATTCGCCCGCTTTCCCGCCGGCATCGCCGCCGCTCTGGCCGAGGCGGAGGTGGAAGTGGAACCGGGCGAGCCGCTGATCCTGCGCCGCAGCCTCAAGGCCGATGGTGGATCGAAGGCCCATATCAACGATCAGCCCGTGGGCGTCGCCCTGCTGCGCGAGATTGCCGGTGCGCTGGTGGAAATCCACGGCCAGCATGACGATCGCGGGCTGGTGAATCCGCGCGGCCACCGCGCCCTGCTCGATCGTTTCGCCAGCGCCGATGCGGCGGGCGTGGCCGATGCATGGCACCATTGGCGCGCGGCGGAAGAAAAGCTCGCCGAGGCGAAGGAAACCATCGATCAGGCGCGCGCCGAGCAGGATCTTCTGCTCGCCCATCTGGAAGAACTCGCCGCACTGCAGCCTGAAGCAGGCGAGGAAGAACGCCTCGCTACCGCCCGCAGCACGATGCAGAAGGGCGAGAAGCTGGCGGGTGATCTGGAGGAACTGCGCCATGTGTGGGACGGGTCGGACAGCGCGCTCGCCTCGCTGCGCTCCGCCGCGAGGCGGCTGGACCGGATCGCGCAGGAGCATCCCCTGCTGACCGAAGCCCTCGCCGCGCTCGACCGCGCCGTGATCGAGGCCGGGGAGGCGGAGGAGAAGATCGAGGCGGCGGCCGAGGCGCTGGTGTTCGATCCTGCCGAGCTGGACCGGATCGAGACACGCCTGTTCGAACTGCGTGCCCTTGCGCGCAAGCATCGCTGCGATGTGGACGAGCTGCCCGAAAGGATGCGCGCCTTCCGCGCCGCGCTCGATGCGATCGAGGCCGGGGACGAGGAGCTTGCCGGGCTGGAGGCCGCCGCACGGGCCGCAGGCGAAACCTATCGCCAGCGCGCCGCCGCGCTGCATCAGACGCGTAGCGCCGCCGCGCTCAGGCTGGACGAGGCAGTGGCGAAGGAACTGGCGCCGCTGAAGCTGGACACCGCGCGTTTTCGCACGGCCGTCACCGCGCTGGCGGAAGATCGCTGGGGGCCTTCGGGCATGGACAGCGTGGAATTCCTCATCTCCACCAATCCCGGCGCGGATTTCGCGCCGCTCGCCAAGATCGCCTCGGGCGGCGAATTGTCGCGCTTTATCCTCGCTCTCAAGGTCGCGCTGGCCGAGCAGGGCGGGGCGGCCACCGTGATCTTTGACGAGATCGACCGGGGCGTGGGCGGCGCAGTGGCCAGCGCCATCGGCGAACGCCTCGCCCGGTTGGCCGGGGCAGGGCAGCTTCTCGCCGTGACCCACAGCCCGCAGGTCGCCGCGCGCGGGGGGCTGCATTACAAGATCGCCAAATCCTCTGAAGGCACGGTGACCCGCACCGGCGTGGTTCTGCTCGATCAGGCTGGCCGCCAGGAGGAAATCGCCCGGATGCTTTCGGGTGCCGAGATCACCAGCGAGGCAAGGGCACAGGCGGATCGGTTGCTGGAGGGGGTGTGATGAGTTTTGAGCAGGCCTTGGCCATTTCTGTCCCTGCGTTCACCGCTATTGGTTTGTTGATTAGCTTCCTGGGCCACCGAATCCTGAAATCGAACGCGGAGCTTTCGGCCGCAATATCACGCCAAAATGCGGAGCTGGCTGCGTCACTTCAAGCCAAGGTCAAACTTGCGGAGTTTCGGCAAAAATGGATCGATGAATTGCGGATAGATATGGCTGAGTATCAATCGGAAGGAATGCTCCTGCATCGCCAGCCCGCAAACTTGCCAAAGGTACTCGAACTTGGGGCTCGTATAAAGCTACGAATGAATCCGAGAGACGAGAATTTCGAACGACTAAGTAATTGTATTATTGAGATAAGAACGGCGCGAAATTCGGAAGAAGCTCTGGATGCCATGGACCCGTACCTTGCTGTATCTCAGGATATTTTGAAAGCCGAATGGGACGTATTACGAAAAGATCTCAAGAAGCTGGACTTTGACTCTTTACATGCCAATTGACCTCTCCGAAGCCGAGGCCGCCAACGAGCTGATGCGGCTCGCAAAGGCCATCGCGCATCATAACCGGCTGTATCATGCGGAGGATTCTCCCGAGATTTCCGATGCCGAATTCGACGCACTCGTGCGCCGCAACAATGAGTTGGAGGCGGCGTTTCCGCATCTTGTCCGACCGGACAGCCCTTCGCGGCAGGTGGGGACGACGGTGGAGTCCTCGCCGCTGGCCAAGGTCCGGCATGAGGTGCGGCTGTTCAGCCTCGACAATGCCTTTTCAGATGTGGAACTGGAAGAATTCGTCGCCCGGGTGCGGCGCTTCCTGAACTATCCGGCGGACGAGCCGCTGGAACTCACGGCGGAAGACAAGATCGACGGCCTCTCCTGCTCGCTGCGTTACGAGGAAGGCCGCCTTGTGCGCGCCGCCACGCGCGGCGATGGCGAGGTGGGCGAGGATGTGACCGCCAATGTCCGCTACATCGCGGACATCCCTGAAATGCTGCACGGAACGGCCCCCGCCGTGTTCGAGATACGCGGCGAGGTCTATATGGAAAAACAGGCCTTTGCCGCGCTGAATGCCGCGCAGGAGGAGGCCGGCGGCAAGATCTTTGCTAACCCGCGCAATGCCGCGGCCGGATCGCTGCGGCAGAAGGACGCCAGCGTCACCGGCAAACGCCCGCTGCGCTTCCTCGCCTGGGGCTGGGGCGATGTGAGCGAGCTTCCCGGCGAGACGCAATGGGAAATGATGCAGCAGATCGCCGCATGGGGCCTGCCGGTTTCTCCCTTGCTGGGCCGGCACAGCGATATGGCCGAATTGCTGCGGCATTATCGCAGGATCGAGGCCGAGCGGGCCGAACTGCCTTATGACATCGATGGGGTGGTCTACAAGGTCAACCGGCTGGATTTGCAGCAGCGGCTGGGCTTCGTCGCCAAGGCACCGCGCTGGGCCATCGCGCGAAAATTCCCGGCCGAAC
Organism: uncultured Caenibius sp.; assembly: GCA_963662855.2. GTDB lineage: Bacteria > Pseudomonadota > Alphaproteobacteria > Sphingomonadales > Sphingomonadaceae > Andeanibacterium. The sequence goes on along the minus strand of CAXXWL010000005.1, from coordinate 1,368,257 downwards.
AGGCGCAGACCACGCTGGAAGCCATCGACATTCAGGTGGGCCGCACCGGCAAGTTGACCCCCGTGGGGCGGCTTGTGCCCGTGACGGTGGGCGGGGTGGTCGTCTCCAACGTCACGCTGCACAATCGCGACGAGATAGCGCGGCTGGGTGTGCGGCCGGGCGACAGGGTGGTGATCCAGCGCGCGGGCGACGTGATCCCGCAAGTGGTGGAAAACCTCACGCGGGATGAGCCACGCGAGCCCTATCATTTCCCCGATCACTGCCCCGAATGCGGCAGTGAGGCACTGGCGGAAGAGGGCGAAGTGGATGTGCGCTGCACCGGCGGGCTGATCTGCCCGGCGCAGCGGACCGAGCGGCTCAAGCATTTCGTCAGCCGCGCGGCGCTGGATATCGACGGGCTGGGCGAGAAGACGATCGACGAGTTCTTCGCGCTCGGCTGGCTGGAAAGCCCGGCGGATATCTTCCGCCTGCGCAAGCGCCGCAGCGACATTCTCGGCCGGGAGGGCTGGCAGGACAAGTCTGTGGACAATCTGTTGGCAGCGGTGGAAAACCGCCGCTCTCCCGATGCCGCGCGCTTGCTGTTCGGCCTCGGCATCCGCCATGTCGGCGCGGTGACGGCGCGCGATCTGCTCAAGCGTTTCGTAACGCTTCCGGCCCTGCGGGAGGCGGCCGAAAAGGCTTATGGCGGGGATGAGGAAGCGAAGGCGGAACTGCTCTCCATCGACGGGGTTGGCCCCGTAGTTGTGGAGGCGCTGGGAGAGTTTTTCCACGAGGCTCACAACCGCGAAGTGTGGGACGATCTGCTGAGCGAGCTTTCCCCGCCCGATTATGTGGTGGAAACGAAGGATTCCGCCGTCGCGGGCAAGACCGTGGTGTTCACCGGCAAGCTCGAAACCATGAGCCGCGACGAGGCCAAGGCGCAGGCCGAAAGGCTGGGCGCGCGGGCGGCAGGTTCGGTCTCTCCCAAGACCGATCTTCTGGTCGCCGGACCGGGCGCTGGGTCGAAGCTCAAGAAGGCCGCCGAACTGGGCATCGAAGTGATCGACGAGGCGACTTGGGCGGAAATCGTGAAGGCGGCGGGGTAGGGCGTTCTCTCCCTTGGCGCGTGAGATGGCTGTTCGACCCGCTGCTTCGGGGCTGAGTGCGGGGCTTCCCGGCAGCCCTCTTCCGCCTGCGCCGGCAGAAAGTGCTTTCCTACACGTCCGCAAATGGGGTTTATCCTGCGTGATGAACCGCCTCATCTTCGCCCTGCCTTGTGTATTTCCCGCCCGCGTCAGCCAGGCTTGCCGGAACGCGCTGGGCTTGCAAGGGAACCTGAAATGGAAGGTGACACTCCAGGCAGTGTGGAGCCCCGAAAAACCGCTCGAAACTGCGCCGGACAAGGGTGATGCGCCTAAAACAACAATATGTGTTTTCGCGCCTGAAAGGGTTACACATTGGCCTCGCCGTTTCCGCTAGCATGAGGAGGCGCGCGTGGGGGCAGGGGGAAGTGACGTGACCGGCACGGGGCAGGCGGCTGATCCCGCCTTCGAGGCGGCGACTTATCGCAAGCTGGCGTTGCGGCTCGTGCCGCTGCTGTTCCTGGGCTATTTCGTCGCCATTCTTGATCGGGTGAATGTCGGCTTCGCCAAGCTCCAGATGGCGAGCGATCTGGCGCTGAGCGATGCGGTCTATGGTTTCGGGGCCGGGATATTCTTCATCGGCTATTTCTTTTTCGAACTGCCTTCCAACCTGATCCTCGCGCGGGTGGGGGCACGGCGCTGGATCGCGCGGATCATGATCACTTGGGGGGGCATTTCGGCCGCTTTCATGTTCCTGGGCCATTTGCGCTGGGGGCCGCTGGCCGGTGTTTTCGGGCTGAGCGATGCGGAGTTCAGCTTCTATCTGCTGCGCTTCGTGCTGGGGCTGGCGGAGGCGGGGTTCTTCCCCGGCGTGATCCTGTACCTCACCTTCTGGTTCCCGGCGGCGCGGCGAGCCCATGTGGTGGCGCTGTTTCTTGTCGCCATCCCGTTGGCGAGCGCGCTGGGCGCGCCGGTATCGGGCGCGATCCTGCAGTTCTTTGATGGCGCATCGGGCATGCGCGGCTGGCAATGGCTGTTCCTGCTGGAGGGCATTCCCTCCGTGCTGGTGGGCCTTGCCGTGCTCGCCCGCCTGCCTGACCGGCCGCGCGACGCGCCATGGCTGAGCGGGGAGGAACTCGCATTGGTAGAAGCCCGGCTGGCGGAGGATGAGGCGCGCAAGGCCGATCAGGGCCAGCGCCATGCCTTGCGGGAGATATTCACCGACTGGCGCATCTGGGCGCTGGCGCTGGCCGATTTCCTGCGCGCCATCATCAATAATGCGCTCAATTTCTGGATGCCCACGCTGGTTCAGGAAATCGGGATCGACAAGGGCGACTATCTGAAAGTGGGCTTCGTCACGGCCATTCCATGGAGCCTTGCCGCAGTGGCGATGGTGCTGTGCGCCCGCAATTCGGACCGCACGGGCGAACGGCGCTGGCACGCCACAATTGCGTTGCTCGTCTCCATGGTGGGGCTTTTGCTGCTCGCCTTCGCGCAAGGGGCGCCGCTGGTGACGGTGGCGGCGCTGACCATGATCGCGGCAGGGGCAATGGCGTGGCTGGCGGTGTTCTGGACGCTGCCCACGGCCTTCCTGTCGGGCGCGGCGGCGGCGGGCGGGATCGCCTGGATCAACGCCCTGTCGCAACTGGGCGGCTATGTCGGGCCGGATATGCTGGGGCGGATACGCGAGAGCAACAGCGGCAATGGTGCGGATGCCTTCCTGCTGATGGCGCTGGCCGCGCTGATCGCGGCGGGGCTCACTTATATGCTGGCGGGCGGACCGGGGAAGCGCCCGGCCTGATTGGCGTCAGGCAGCGGCGGCGGTGATGGTTTCCACCACAGGCTCATGCGTCTTGGCCTGCTTGGCACGATACATCAATCGGTCGGCAGCAGCGATCACGCTGGCCGGATCGGGCATTTCGCCCGGCGGGACCACGGCTACGCCCAGGCTGGCGCCGACAGTCCACGGCTCGCCTTCGCAAATGGTGTCCAGCTCGCGCTGCAGGCGCGTCAGCACGTCCATCACCAGCTTTTCATTACTGGCCGGGAACAGGGCGAGGAATTCGTCGCCACCCAGCCGCGCGATCACATCGTCGGCGCGCAGGGCCTTGCGCAAGGCGAGCGCGACCTTGGTCAGGCAGCGATCGCCCTCCTCATGGCCGAAAGTGTCGTTCACGCTCTTGAACCCGTCGAGATCGAGGAAGGCGGCGGCGACGCCATTGGTCCATGGGCCACCCACGCTCATTGCGCTGCGCAGGCGGCGCAGCGCCCCGCGCCGATTGAGCAGGCCGGTGAGCGGATCGAGTTCCGCATCGAGCTCGGCTGCGCGGCGGGCGGAGATATCCTCGATCACCGACACGAAGAAATCTGGCTTGCCGTCGGGCTTGCAGACCAGCGAAACGGTGAGATTGATCCACACGATCGAACCGTCGTTGCGCAGATAGCGCTTTTCCATGGTGTAGCTGCTGCTTCGCCCGTCGAGCAGCGACCTGGCTTGAGTGAGATCGGCTTCGAGATCGTCCGGGTGTGTGATCCCCTGGAAGCCGCGCTCCATCAGCTCGTCGCGCGCCCAGCCGGAAATCTTGCAGAACTTGTCGTTCACCAGAATGAACTGCCCGTCGGGAGCGACATGAGCGATGCCGACGGCAGCCTGATCGAAGGTCGCGCGGAAGCGGCGTTCGGACTCGATCTTGGCGCGCTCGTCGCGGGCGTGAATGTGGCGGCCGATGCCATGCACCACCAGCCAGGCGAGCAGTTGCAGCGCCAGGAGATCGCTGTTGCCGAACGCATCGGGCGTGCGGGAATGGAGCTTGAACTGGCCGACATATTCGCCGTGAAAGGGGATCGGCGCGATGATGGTGCTGCGCAGCCCCTTGCGATCCTGCGTGGTCATGGAACTGAAGCCGGGCACGGAGCCGGCAATCGGGGTGCGTTCGCCCAGTTTCCTGAGGCTGTCGCCGCAGGCCGCGCGGCAGATCATCTCATGCCCGTCGCGCAATTCGATTTCGCCGCCGTCGGAAACAGGGACCATACGGATCGCGCTTTGCAGCACGATGCGCAGCGCGCGATCGAGATCGTCCTCTGCCCCGCTGACAGCCGTCTGGATTGCCAACAATTGGCGCGGCCATTGCATCAGCCGCGCAAGATCGTTCTCGCGGGCTTGCGGCACTGAAGTGTCGGGGCCTGTCTCGATCATCCGCTCCTGTTTGCGACAATGCAAATCAGGGTGACGCTAGGGCAATCGGCCTAAATATTGTCTAAACGCGGTTTACCATCTTCCACAGGCGGCCCTACCAGCGGCGCGACCAATCGGGCATCCGGCCAGGCCGTGTGGCCCTTACGGTCACTCCGCCGCGCTTGCGCAGCCACAGGATCGACCAGTCGCCATTGATCATGCGGGCGGCAAGGCGGAAGCCGGCCAGACGGCAGGCGCGGCGTACGGCATCTTCCTGAGTGGCGAGCAATCCGGCCAGCAGCATGTGCCCGCCGGGCACCACGGCGCGGGCGAAATCGGGGGCCAGTTCCACCAGCGGCCCGGCGAGGATATTGGCGATCAGCAGATCGTAAGGCCCGCGCGCGGCCAGCAGCGGATGGGCCATGCCATCGGCGATCACCATGGCGAATTCGCCCCTTCCGGCGCCCTGCGGGATACCGTTGAGCAGGCAATTGTCTTCCACCACCCCGGCGCAGACCGGATCGATGTCGCTGCCCGTCGCCAGCGCGCGGGGCCACAATTCCAGCCCGGCAAAGGCGAGCAGGCCGGTGCCGGTTCCGATATCGGCAAGATTGCGCACATTCACGCCGCGCGCCTTCATCGCGGTCAGCATGGCGAGGCAGCCGGCGGTGGTGGCGTGCTGGCCGGTGCCGAAGGCCTGGCTGGCGGGAATGACAAAATCGGTCACGCCCGGTTCGGTGCTGGGGGGAAAGTCGGGCGTGCGCACATGGAACCGTCCGGCGCGGATCGGCTCCACCCCTTCCTGGCTCAGCGCCACCCAATCGGCCTCAGGCAGTTCCTCCACGATCAGGGCAGGCGCATCGGCTGCGAAGAGGGCGAGCACGGCGGCCTTGTCCGCCGCCTTTGGCTTGCGCGGATACCAGGCTTCCAGCACCCAGTCCTCGGGCTTGTCCTCGGCGATCTCGCAGCCGGAAAGGACCACTTCCGGGTCCCACTCCCAGGCGTCTTCATGCGCCACGAGCGCGGCCTGCACGGCATCCTTGGGGGCGAAGGCGCTGATTTTCCAGCTCACGCGCAGTCTCCTGCGGCGGGCTGGGTAAAGAGGCTGAAGGGAAGGGCGAAGAATCGGGGGTTTCTAACGGACATAGCTCGCCCCATTGGCGTCGATTACCGCGCCTGTCATGCTCGGCGGGGCATCGAGTGCGCAAAAGGCGGCAATTGCGGCGATTTCCTCCGGCTCGGCCACGCGGCCCAGCGGAATATCGGTCAGCAGGTCCGGACCACCCCGGCTGGCGAGATAATCGTCCGCCATGGCCGTGTCGGTGAAGCCCGGCGCGATGGCGAAGCTGAGGATTCCCTGGCGGGCATAGGCGCGGGCGATGGTCTTGTGCATCGCCAGCAATCCGCCCTTGGAGGCGGCATAGTGCCAGTGATCGGGCGAGTCGCCCCGGTGCCCGGCGCGGCTGGCGATATGGACGAGGCGTCCCTCAATTCCTGACTCCTGCCAGTGCTTCACGGCAAAGCGCGAGAGCTGGGCGGCGGCGGTGAGATTGACCCGTAACGTATCCTCCCACCGATCCAGCCATTCGATGTCGGACAGGCCGATGGGCGCGGCCTCGAAGATCCCGGCATTGTTGACCAGCACGTCGATCCGTCCGCCCGCGCGTTCCAGCGCGTCTTCCCAAAGGCTTTGCGGGCCCAGCGGATCGGCCAGATCGGCGGGAATCGTCTCGTCCAGATAGTCCCGGCTGGCGTGGCAGAGCACCATCGCGCCGCGTGCGCGCAGGAGTTCTACGATCGCGGCGCCGATTCCCCGGCTCGATCCGGTGACAAGGATGATAGGTTCGCTCATGCCCTCTCCTTATAATGGGCGGACAATGCCGCCCCGGCCGGGTGGAGTCGAGAGATCGATTCCATTGCCGTTTGTGTGGCTCTGCCGCTTGCCACAACCGGCACAATCGCTAAGGGGATGCGCAGGCTATGCGCCGTTCGCGGCGCGGCCTCCACGTCGCAGACCCAGCGTTTCAGGAAGATACATGGCCGAACGTCCGCTCTCGCCGCATCTCGGTGTCTACAAGTGGGGCCCGCACATGCTGGTCTCGATCCTCCACCGCGTGACGGGCGACGGGTTCGCCATCGTCGGCCTCGGCGTGCTGCTGTGGTGGCTGGGCGCACTGGCCAGTGGGCCGGAAGCCTACGCCAGCTTCGCCTCGCTGGCGACGTCGCCGGTCGGCTATGTCGTGCTGGTGGGCATCAGCTGGGCATTCTTCAATCACCTTTCCTCCGGCATCCGCCACTTCGTGATGGATATCGGCGCGGGTTACGAGCTTGAAGGGAACCGCGCAGGTTCGGTTCTCTCGCTTGCCTCCGGTGTCATTCTCACGGCCGCCTTCTGGGCGGCTATCGTGCTTCTCTAAGGGAAAGCGGACCATGGGTAACGGAACTTCGATCGGGCGGGTGCGGGGCCTCGGCTCCTCTCATGAAGGCGCGCATCACTGGCTGGCCCAGCGTTATACCGCGATCGGCAATCTCTTCCTCGGCGTGTGGCTGGTCGCTTCGATCGTTCTGCTGCCGGATCTGGAATATGGCACGCTCAGCGCGTGGCTGACCAAGCCAGTTCCGGGCACGGCGCTGATCCTGCTGATCGTCAGCACCTTCTATCACGCGCGGCTGGGGCTGCAGGTGGTGATCGAGGATTACGTGCATGACGATGGCAACAAGTTCGCCGCGCTCTCCGCGCTGAACCTTGCCGCCATCGCAGGTGCCACTTTCGGCATCTTCTGCGTTCTCAAGGTCGCGCTTGGAGGTGCCGCCTGATGTCCAGTGCTGCATACAAGATCGTCGACCATACTTACGATGTGGTGGTTGTCGGCGCGGGCGGTTCGGGCCTGCGCGCCACCATGGGCTCTGCCGAAGCGGGCCTGCGCACGGCCTGCATCACCAAGGTGTTCCCCACCCGCAGCCACACCGTGGCGGCGCAGGGCGGTATCGCTGCCTCGCTGGGCAACAATTCGCCGGACCATTGGCAGTGGCACATGTTCGATACCGTCAAGGGGTCGGACTGGCTGGGGGACCAGGACGCGATCGAATATATGGTGCGCGAAGCACCCCAGGCCGTTTACGAGCTGGAGCACGCTGGCGTGCCTTTCAGCCGCAATCAGGACGGCACGATCTATCAGCGCCCCTTTGGCGGCCACATGCAGAACATGGGCGAAGGCCCGCCCGTGCAGCGCACCTGCGCCGCGGCGGACCGTACCGGCCATGCGATGCTGCATGCGCTCTACCAGCAGAGCCTGAAGTACGACGCGGATTTCTTCATCGAATATTTCGCGATCGACCTGATCATGAAGGACGGCAAATGCGTGGGCGTGATTGCCCTGTGCCTGGATGACGGGTCCATCCATCGCTTCCGCAGCCATTCGGTGGTGCTGGCGACGGGCGGTTATGGCCGCTGCTATTTCACTGCCACTTCGGCCCACACCTGCACCGGCGATGGCGGCGGCATGGTGCTGCGCGCCGGCTTGCCGCTGCAGGACATGGAATTCGTGCAGTTCCACCCCACCGGTATTTACGGTGCGGGCGTGCTGATCACCGAAGGCGCACGCGGCGAAGGTGGTTATCTCACCAATTCCGAGGGCGAGCGTTTCATGGAACGCTATGCCCCTTCGGCGAAGGACCTTGCGAGCCGTGACGTAGTCTCGCGCTCCATGGCGCTGGAAATCCGCGAAGGGCGCGGTGTCGGCCCGGACAAGGACCATATCTACCTGCATCTCGATCACATCGATCCGGCGGTGCTGGCGGAACGCCTGCCCGGCATCACCGAAAGCGGCAAGATTTTCGCGGGTGTGGACCTTACGCGCCAGCCGCTGCCGGTGGTGCCCACCGTCCATTATAATATGGGCGGCATCCCCTGTAATTATCATGGCGAAGTGGTCACCATCGGGCCGGACGGCAATCCGGAAACGGTCGTCCCCGGCCTGTTCGCAGTGGGCGAGGCGGCCTGCGTCTCGGTCCATGGCGCGAACCGCCTCGGCTCCAACTCGCTGATCGATCTCGTGGTGTTCGGCCGCGCGACTGGCCATCGCCTGAAGGAACTGATCAAGCCCGGCTCCGCGCATGACAGCCTGCCCAAGGACAGCGCGGACATGGCGCTGGGCCGCCTCGATCACTTCCGCAACGCCAATGGCGGCTCCTCCACGGCGGAAATCCGCACCGAGATGCAGCGCGCCATGAGCAAACACGCCGCCGTGTTCCGCACGGACGAGCTGATGGCCGAAGGCAAGGTCAAGCTGGCCGATACCTACAAGCGGATGGAAGACATCAAGGTTTCGGACCGCTCGCTGATCTGGAATTCGGATCTGGTCGAAACGCTGGAGCTGGACAACCTGATCGCCCAGGCGACAGTGACGATGCATTCCGCCTTCAACCGCAAGGAAAGCCGCGGCGCCCATGCGCATGAGGATTTCCCCGAGCGTGACGATGCGAACTGGATGAAGCACACCGCCACATGGTTCGACGGCTGGGGCGGCAAGGGCGGATCGGTGAAGATCGATTACCGCCCGGTCCACGAATATACGCTGACGGACGACGCTGAATACATCAAGCCGAAGAAGCGGGTGTACTAAGCGCAGCGGAAATCGCGACACGAACAGGCCGGGGCGCATGCTCCGGCCTTTTTCGTTGCAGGGCTATTCCGCCACTTCCAGCCGCGCCATGAAGGCCTTACGGTTGGAGGTCAGATCGGCCAGCCGAAAGCTGTCGAGATGTGCCAGGAACGCCTCCAGCGCACCTGACAGAGCCGGTTTCAGCCCGCATACGCCGTTCACCGCGCATTCCGGTGCACCTGTGCCCAGGCAACTGACGAAGCCGTCCAGCCGTTCGAAGCGGCGGACTACGTCGCCCACCACGATGTCCTTCGGCTCCTGCGCCAGTTCCATGCCGCCATTGCGGCCGCGGGTGGTGGCGATGAAGCCCTGTGTCTGCAATTCCTGCGCCACCTTGGCGAGGTGGTTGCGTGAGATGGCGAATTGTCGCGCCACATCATCCACCGAAAGCCGCCGCCCGGAAGCGGCGAGGGCCATCAGGATGCGCAGGGCATAATCGCTGTGGAGGCTGAGCTGCATGAAATAGGTATTTCAGATATTGCTTTTCCCGGCAAGGGGCATAAATAGGAATTGAGAATGCCTATTTATGGAGTCCGCCATGACCGGAGACCCGGTTGAGCAAGCTGCAGTGCCAAGGCCGGGGGAAGATTTCGTCCGCCCCGCGCGGGAAGAAAAACGCGCCCGGGCCGAGGCCATCGGCGTGGATGCCGCATATATCTCCAGCTTCGTAGATCGCTTCTACGCCAATATCCGCAAGGACGAACTGCTCGGTCCGATCTTTGCCGAACGCATTGCCGACTGGGACGAGCATCTGGGCCGGATGAAGAGCTTCTGGCGCTCGGTCCTCCACAATAGCGGCGAGTTTTCCGGCAATCCCATGGTCAAGCACATGGCGATTCCGGGGCTCGATGCTTCCCATTTCGCCCATTGGCTGACGCTGTTCTACGCCACCTTGCGCGAGGAAGAGCCCGATCCCGCCGCGACCAGCCTTGTCGGCGCGCGGGCGCGGATGATTGCGGACAGTCTGCTCACCGGAATCGAAACGCAGCGCAGCGGGCTTGCCGGGGCGCGGGCCGGAAGGGACCTTCCCCATGCGTGATCCCCTGCCGGATGGGGTGGAGGCCTATCGCTCGCTCGGTCCCTTCGGGCCGGACGATTTGCCCGCAGGCCTGCTGCGCACGCATCGGCTGGCGGAGGGTGTCTGGGCGCTTTTACGGCTTGAGGAGGGCCACATCGTCTTCGTCTGGGAGGACGTCGATAGCGAGCGTGGCGGCCAGCGGGAGGAGTTGGCTGCTCCGGCGGAACTGGTGGTGCCCCCGCAGGTTCCGCATCATCTGGAAGTGGAGGGCGAGTTCCGGCTTGCGCTTACCTTCCATCGCTAGCGTTTCCCCACGGGGTGTCGCGGCATTTGGCCAAGGGCCACCTTGGTGAGCAATGCCAGGCGGCCCGGAGGCGCCCTGAATCCGCCCTCACCAGGGTTCAGGGCGCCTCGATCCGCTTCACGCTGAGGATTTTCACCGGCTCTGCCAGCAATTGGCCCTTCACGACCTCCTCGCCCTTTTCGGGATCGATCGGCTGGCCATAGATCGCATCGACCACGTCCATCCCGCCGGTCACCTGACCGAATACGGCAAAGCCCGCGCGCAGATCGAGGTCTTCGGATTGCAGATTGGCGTCCAGCACGCTGACGTCGCCCACCATGATGGTGAAATCCGACGTGGCCGTGCCGGGAGCATAGCGGGCCATGGAAAGCGCGCCGCGCGTATGAGTGAGGCCGGTCTTGTCGGTCGGCTCATGCTCGATCGGCGGCAGGATACGGTCCGGATCGTTCTGCGCGCCGCCCTGGATCAGCCCGTTGGGCTGCTGGCCCCATTCGAGCTTGAGCACGCGGTAGAACACCGTCCCGTCCAGTCGGTGTTCGTCGGCATAGCGCAGGAAATTGGCCGATGTGATCGGCGCGCGCTCGGTCTCCAGTGCGACGGTGATGGTGCCCATCGTCGTCTCGATAGCTACGGGAACGGTGGCCCAGACATGCGCCGGTTCGGCAGCGGGCACAGGCTCGGCCGTGGCCACGTCCTCCGCCAGAACCGGGGAGGCCAGCGCCATCAGCGGGGCGAGGGCAAGCAGGGCAAGGAACTTCATCGCCACCTCAGATTTTCGCGCGAGAGATCGGCCACCGATTTCGCGCCCATCAGCTTCATATCGCGCACGATCTCGTTTTCCAGGATCGAAACGGCGCGGTCTACCCCGGCCTGCCCGGCAGCGGCGAGGGCATAGAGATAGAGCCGCCCGCCCGCCACGGCCTTGGCGCCGACCGACAGCGCCTTGAGGATATGGGTGCCGCGCCGCACGCCGCCATCCATGATCACGTCCACCTTGTCGCCCACGGCGTCCACGATTTCGGCCAGCTGGTCGAAGGGGGAGCGGCTGCCGTCGAGCTGGCGGCCGCCGTGGTTGGATACCCAGATCGCGTCCACGCCGATTTCCGCCGCGCGCTTTGCGTCGGCCACCGACATGATGCCCTTCAGCGCGAAAGTGCCGCCCCAATCCTGCCGCAGCTTGTCCGCCGCCTTCCAGTCCATCGACTGGTCCAGCATGGTGTTGAAATAATCCGCCACGGAGGTCGCGACATTGGTGCCCGCCGCCACGTGCTTTTCAAGGTTGGGGAGGGAGAACTTCTCGCGGAACATATAGTCCAGCGCCCAGCGCGGCTTGGTGGCATAGGACAGGAAGCTGGCCGGAGTGATTTTGGGTGGGCTGGTGAAGCCGGTGCGCAGGCAGCGTTCGCGCTTGCCGGCCACGATCGTGTCCACCGTCAGCGCAATGGCGTCAAACTTCGCGGCGCGCGCCATTTCGATCAGCGCCGCGTTCAGCCCCTTGTCCTTGTGATAGTAATATTGGAGCATCTTTGGCCCGGTGAAGCGAGCGCCCACTTCCTCCACCGAGACGCTGCCCAGGCTGGAAATGCCGAACCACAGGCCGAATTTCTCCGCCACGGCGGCCACGGCGCGCTCGCCTTGCCAGTGGAACAGGCGTTGCAGCGCGGTGGGGGAGAGGATCAGGGGGAGGGGCGTTTTCTTGCCCATCACGGTGACGGAAGTGTCCACTTCCTCCACGCCGGCCAGCACATTGGGCACCAGATCGCAATCGTCGAAGGCGCTGGTGTTGCGCCGCTTGGTAATCTCGTCATCCCCCGCGCCATCGATGTAATGATAGACGGGGAAGGGCAGCTTGCGGTGGGCAAGCAGTCGGAAATCCTCGATATTGTGGCAATCGGCGAGGCTGGCGACGCGGCGCGAAGGGGCGTTTACGGACATGGCTGTTCAGTTAGCCTCGCCTCGGTCGAAATGCCACAGCGCAGAGTTGCGGGCAGCGCGCATATTATTGGCGAAAAATGCTGAATTCACTTGGGTTCTTCCATCGGCTGGCCATCGCCTCGCCATTGCCGGGTGGCGGCCAAGGGAAATAGTGCTGTTGTTTCCGTTCATCTGACCTTCAGATTACATCTGTAGTCGTATGCATCGTAACCGCTTTGGCAATGCGAGGGAGGGACTCGTGGCGGAGAATGATGACGGTCAGGATGCAGGCCGGCCCGAACGGATCAGCGAAGCCGAACATGCCGTGATGGAGGCATTGTGGCAGCAATCGCCGCTGACCGCCGCCGATGTGGCGGACAAGGTTGGCGAAAGCCGGGGCTGGAGCCTGGCGACAGTGAAAACGCTGCTTTCCCGCCTTGTGACCAAGCAGGCCGTCGCGACGGAGCCTGACGGGCGGCGCTTCCTTTATCGTCCCCTGCTGGAGCGGGCGGATTATGTCGGCGGGGAATCGCGCCGTCTGGTCGATCGCCTGTTCGGCGGCCGCGCTGCGCCATTGCTCGCCCATCTTGCCGAGGCTGAGGCCCTTTCGGACGAGGACATTGCCGAGATCGAGGCGCTGTTGCGGGAGATGCGGCAATGATCGCCTGGCTCACCGATACGCTGATCTATTCCGGCATGCTGATCGCGCTGGTGCTGCTGCTGCGCGGGCCCGTGGCGCGCCATTTCGGCCCGCAGATGAGCTATGCACTTTGGGCGCTGCCGTTCCTGCGCTTCCTGATGCCGCCGGTGGTGCTGCCCGCCAGTCTCGCGCCGGAGCCTGCCGCCGACATGCTGGCGACTTCCGCCGGGACGGGCGAACTCGCGCCGATTGCCGATGTCGCATGGCATCCCGTCGCCGGGAGCGGCGGTACGCTGCCCGAATTCTCCCCGACATCCACGCCCGGCCTGTGGAGCGATTGGAGCGGCCTTCTGGCCGATGCGCTGATCTTCGTCTGGCTGGGCGGGGCGGCGGCGTTCCTGCTGTGGCGCTGGTGGACCTATTTCCGGATGCGCGACTGGCTGCTGGCCGGGGCACGCCCCGTAGGCGAAGTAGGGCGGATCAGGCTGGTCGAAAGCCCGGCAGTGCAATCGCCCGTGGCCTTCGGTGTCAGCGACAAGGTGATTGCCCTGCCGATGGAATTCATGGCGATGGAAGACCGTGCTGCGCGCGATCTGGCGATCGGGCACGAACTGGCCCATCATCGTGGGCGCGATTTGCTGGCCAATATCCTCGCTCAGCCGATTCTGGCGCTGCATTGGTTCAATCCACTGGCCTGGCTGGGCTGGCGTGCCATGCGCCGCGATCAGGAAGCGGCTTGCGATGCGCGGGTGATTGCAGGCAGCGATCCGCAGACGCGGGCGCAATATGGCCGGGTCATCGCAAGCTTCGCCGCCGGGCCGCGCCTGTCGCTGGCCGCTCCCATGGCCGGGCATCGCAATTTCGGCCCGCTGCTGGGCGAAAAATCGATCATCCACCGGCTGAGGAGCCTTGCGATGTCCGACGTTTCTCCGCGCCGCCGGCTGGCCGGGCGCCTGTTGCTAGCCGGGGCCGCGCTGGCCCTGCCGCTCACTGCCTCGATCAGCTATGCCGGGGACAGCCGCCTGTTGCCCCAGCCGCCGCAGCCGCCTGCGCCGCCCGAAGCTCCACTGGCACCTGTCCCGCCCGTACCGCCGGTTGCACCCGTGCCGCCCGCGCCGGTGCGGGCGCCCGGGAATGCCGATGTGCAGGTGCACGTCAGCAAGAACGGGGCGAAGCAGGTCTACAAATTCACCCAGAGCAATGGCGGCGATGTACGCAGTGTTGTCCTGCAGAGTGACAAGCCCCTGACTTCGCAACAACGTGCGGCGCTGGAAGACATGCGCCGCCAGATGGCGACGCAGGATTGGGATAAATTCGACGCCGAGTGGGAGCGCAAGGCGGCCCAATGGGAGAAACAATGGGAGGCCTGGGGCAAGGATCTGGAGACCAGCCTGAGCCGGACCAATTCCGTAACCACCGTGAGCGTGGCCGCCGCGGATTACGATGTCGGTTGCAATGATCGCGGCCGGCCTGCTGCTGTCGCCCGCGCAACGGTCAATGGCGTAAGCGCGCAGGCCGTCACCCTGTGTCGCGACGTGGCCGCTACGGCCAATGCCAGCGCCCGCGCCGCCTTGCTGGAAGCGCGGGCCAGCATCGCGCGCAACCGTTCGCTCAGCCGTGAAATCCGTGAGGAATTGCTGGAATCGCTCGATCAGGAGATTGAACAGTTGAGTGAGGACATCTGAAGGGCAGGATCAGTCGCGGGATTTTTCCGCCTGTTTCTGCTGCTCCTTCACGGCTTCCTTTTGGCGTTCCGCCTGTTCTTCCACCAGCTTGGCCTGTTCGGCGGCTTTGGCGATCCGCGCACGATCCGCGTCGGTGGCGGGGCGGGCGGGGTAGTGGCAGCCCTGCTTGAGGCCGATGCCCTTCAGAAAGGCGCGGCGCATCACGCCCGCCATGATCGCGTCCTGAAATTCGCGCTCATGCTTGTTCGCGCCCGATATCTCGCGGATCACGCCGCGAAACGGGATCAGTGCGCCGACCACGGCCTTGGCGGCGCTGCCCACGGTCATCTTGCGCTGATCGGCCGTGGCGACATCGAAATCCGGGCCGAGGATCGCGTTCAGTTCCTCGACCGCGATCGTGATCTTGCTGCAGCGGGTGAGCCCGGCAAGGCTGTAGGGATCGGCCTGCGCGGCCAATAGCAGCGGTGGAATCTCGTCCTTCTCGAGATTGAGATCCTCGATCGGGGTGATGGCCACGTCGCGGGCGGTCACTTTGCCATTCGTAATGGGCTCGTCCTGGTCGCGCGCGGCGGCCGGACTTGCGAGGAGGGCGCAGGCGGCAAAAGCGGCCAGTCCCCTAGCGGAGTATGTCTGCGAAGGTGTCACAGCGATCTTCGTCTCCTGTTTGTAGCCCGATGTTGAGCCACTTCATACGCTGCGCACTTGAACCATGGGTGAAGGCGGCCTCCACTGGCCTCCGCCCGGCTTGCTCCATCAACGTGTCGTCGCCCACGGCATGGGCGGCGGACATGCCTTCCTCGATATCGCCGGGCTCGATCCGGGCGCGGTTGTTCGCCGCCCAGACGCCCGCATAGCAATCGGCCTGAAGCTCCATCCGCACTTGCAGCGCATTGTCCTGATCGGGGTTCTGCTGCTGCAACTGGCGCACCTGACGGGCCATGCCGGTGAGGTTCTGCACATGGTGGCCATATTCATGCGCTATCACATAGGCGCGGGCGAAATCGCCTTTGGCGCCCATGCGCTGGGCCATTTCGTCGAAGAAATCGGTGTCGATATAGATCCCCTGGTCGCTGGGGCAGTAGAATGGGCCCATGGCGCTCTGCGCCTCGCCGCAGCCGGACCTGCCGGAGCGGGCGTAGAAATTCAGCACCGGTTGCTGGAAGGCGATGCCCGCCGCGCGAAATTTCGGCTCCCATGTCTCATTAAGGCTGGCGAGGTGCGCACAGGCTTCGGTGCTGTATTGGTTGACCGCGCAGCTTTCCGCCGTATCGCGCCCGCCCACGGCCTGTTCCTGCACCTGGCCCTGCTGCGCATCCTGCAGCCCGCCCAGCAGCTGCGCCGGGTCTGCCCCGGTGAAATAGGCGACGGCCAGTACGACCACTACGCCCAGTATGCCGATCCCGCCGCCGGGTAGCCCGCCGCCGCCACCGCCGCCACGCTGATCCCGCACGCGGATATTGGCCGGGTTGAAATCATTGAGCCGCATGGCGTGGCGTTCCTGCTGTTGTGCACTTGCGAAAAAGGGCTGGACCTGCCGCCCGCTTGGCGCGAATTCTGGCACGGCATTCGTCAGGGAGTCGAGCATGTTCCTCAAGGGTAAGCGCGCCGTCGTAACGGGATCGACCTCCGGCATCGGGCTGGGCATCGCGCGAGCGCTGGCGGCAGAAGGGGCCGCTGTGGTGCTGAACGGCTTCGGCGATGCGGATGCGATCGCGGCGATCCTGCACGAATTATCGGCCATGAGCGGGGCGGAAGCAGTGCATGTCCCGGCCGATCTGATGAAGCGTTCCGGCGTGGAAGCGCTGATGGAAGCCGCCGGAGCGGTGGACATTCTGGTCAACAATGCCGGGATGCAGCATGTCGCCCCGGTGGAGGATTTCGCGCCCGAGAAATGGGACGCGATCATCGCGCTCAACCTCACGGCCGCCTTCGACACCAGCCGCCTTGCCATTCCGCATATGAAGGCCGCCGGATGGGGCCGTATCATCAACACCGCCAGCGCTCATTCGCTCGTCGCCTCGCCCTATAAGGCGGCCTATGTCTCGGCCAAGCACGGCATCGCAGGGCTGACCAAGACACTGGCGTTGGAACTCGCGGAATTCGGCACCACGGTGAATTGCATCAGCCCCGGCTATGTCTGGACTCCGCTGGTGGAAAACCAGATCCCCGACACGATGAAGGCGCGCGGGATGACGCGCGAACAGGTGATGAAGGATGTGCTGCTGGCCAAGCAGCCGACCAAGAAATTCGTGCAGGTGGAGGAAGTGGCCGCCCTCGCGCTGTTCCTGTGCCGGGATGAGGCGCAGAACATCAATGGGGCGAATTACTCGATCGATGGCGGCTGGACGGCGGAGTAGGGTTTCCTCATCTCAGGTTGAGCGGGAGCTGGCTGTAAGGGTTCGCGTAACAATATTGCGCAATTGGCGCTGCAATTGTTCGCCCGCCCCCTAGCGGTTCCGGCCATGTGCGTTTACATGGGCCGCCACGATTCTCCAGAGGCGAGCGAGCAGTGGCACATTTTGATATCCCGACCGGCCTGACCTTCGATGACGTGCTCCTGCGTCCGGCGGAAAGCGATATCGTCCCCTCGCAGGCCAGTACCGCAACCCAGCTCACGCGGGGTATCCGGCTCAACATTCCGGTGATCTCCGCCGCGATGGATACCGTCACTGAATCCGACATGGCGATCGTGATGGCGCAGATGGGCGGCATCGGCGTGCTGCATCGCAATCTCACCGTGAAGCAGCAATGCGCCGCCGTGCGCCAGGTGAAGCGCTTCGAAAGCGGCATGGTGGTCAATCCCATCACCATTTCGCCCGACGCCACGCTGGGCCAGGCGCAGACGATCATGCGCGACAATCGCATCAGCGGCATCCCGGTTGTGGAAGCGGGCGGCAAGCTGGTGGGCATCCTGACCAATCGCGACGTGCGCTTTGCCGACAATCCGGCCCAGCCGGTGCGCGAACTGATGACGCATGAGAACCTCGCCACCGTCAGCATCGGTGTGGATCAGGATGAAGCGCGCAAGCTGCTGCACCAACGCCGGATCGAAAAGCTGCTGGTGGTGGACGATGCCTATCACTGCGTCGGCCTGATCACCGTGAAGGACATGGAAAAGGCGGTCAATTATCCCAACGCCACCAAGGACGGCGCAGGCCGCCTGCGCGTGGCCGCCGCCACTACGGTGGGCGACAAGGGTTTCGAACGGACCGAGGCGCTGATCGACGCCGAATGCGACGTGATCATCATCGACACTGCCCATGGCCACAACAAGGAAGTGGCCAGAGCGGTGGAGCGGGTGAAGGCTCTCTCCAACGCGGTGCAGGTGGTGGCGGGCAATGTCGCCACGGCCGAAGCGACCAAGGCGCTGATCGGCGCGGGCGCGGACGCAGTGAAGGTGGGCATCGGCCCCGGATCGATCTGCACCACCCGCATCGTGGCGGGCGTGGGCGTACCCCAGCTGACCGCGATCCTCGAAGCGGCGGAAGAAGCGCGCAAGGCGGGCGTGCCGATCATCGGCGATGGCGGTCTGCGCACTTCCGGCGATGCGGCCAAGGCTCTGGCCGCCGGCGCATCCGCCGTGATGATCGGATCGCTGCTGGCCGGCACGGAAGAAGCCCCGGGCGAGACTTTCCTCTATCAGGGCCGCGCCTATAAATCCTATCGCGGCATGGGCTCTGTCGGCGCGATGGCGCGCGGCAGTGCCGACCGCTATTTCCAGCAGGATATCAAGGACCAGATGAAGCTGGTTCCCGAAGGGATCGAAGGCCAGGTAGCCTTCAAGGGCCCCGCCAAGGACGTGGTCCACCAGCTGGTGGGTGGCATCAAGGCGGCGATGGGCTACACCGGTTCGGCCACGATCGAAGAACTGCAGCAGCGCGCGAAGTTCATTCGCATTACCAATTCGGGCCTTGCCGAAAGCCATGTCCACGACGTGACGATCACGCGCGAGGCGCCGAATTATCCTACGCGGTGAGCAATCTGATCCTCCCCGAACCGGGGAGGGGGACCATGCATAGCATGGTGGAGGGGCAAGTGCCTCAGCGATGCCCTTTTCAGGTTGTGACATGACGCTCGTGCCCCTCCACCGCCTTTGGCGGTCTCCCTCCCCGTGCCGGGGAGGATTTTCGGCATGACTCCCGCCGCGCGCGTCCAGGCCGCGATCGACCTGCTCGATCAGATCATCGATGCCGCCCGCCGCAATGGCGCCCCGGCGGACCGGCTGATCTCCGACGGGTTTCGCCAGCGCCGCTATGCCGGATCGAAAGACCGGCGCGCGATCCGCGAGCTGGTCTATGGCGCGATCCGCGCCTGCGGTCCGGTGCCGGAAAGCGGCCGTGCGGCGATGCTGCGGCTGGCGGAGAGCGATGGTGCGATCCGCGTGCTGTTCGATGGTTCGCCCTATGGCCCGGCGGCGATTTCTCCGGATGAGGTGCCCGCGCAAGGCGGCATCGCGCCGGAATGGCTGGAAGCGAAGCTCGCGGCCTCGGGCATCGAGGGCGGCGATGCGCAGGCGCTGCTGGAACGCGCCCCGCTCGATATTCGCATCAATACGCTCCGCGCGTCGCGCGATCTGCTGGAGCTTCCGCTGGCTGGGGAGGCTATCGCCGCGCCCGATGGGCTGCGCCTGCCCGAAGGTACGCCGGTCGACCAGTGGGACGCCTATGAGCGCGGGCAGATCGAAGTGCAGGATGGCGGCAGCCAGATCGCCTGCCTCGCGGTGGAGGCACGGCCGGGCGAAACCGTGATCGATCTGTGCGCTGGGGCCGGAGGCAAGACGCTGGCTCTTGCCGCCGCGATGGAGAACAAGGGCACGCTGATCGCCGCCGATACGGACCGTACGCGCCTGTCCCGCCTTGCCCCGCGCGCCCAGCGGGCCGGGGCGGCGATTGCCGAAACTTTGCTGCTCGATCCGGGCAAGGAACTGGCCGCGCTCGATCCGTGGCGCGGCAAGGCGGATGCGGTGCTGGTCGATGCGCCCTGTTCGGGCACGGGCACATGGCGTCGCAATCCTGAAGCACGCTGGCGGCTGACCGAGGCGCAGCTTGCCCGCTATGTCGATGTGCAGGCCCGACTTATGGATGTCGCCGCCGATCTGGTGCGGCCGGGCGGGCGGCTGATCTATGTCACCTGTTCGCTGCTGGACGATGAAGGGGCGGGGCAGGTGGAGGCGTTCCTGAAGCGCCGGCCCGGCTGGCGCGCGCAAGCGCCGCATTTGCCCGCCGGAAGCCCGCGCGGAGAGGGAATCCGCTTGACTCCGGCCAGCGATGGAACCGATGGTTTTTTCATCGCCCGTTTATTTTGGGCATGATAGGTCCCCGTCGAGATGGCTGACCAAGGCCGACAGAAGATGACCGCGTTCAAGGAGTTCGCGATGCGCTATTTCCCCGCCGCCTGTGCCCTTTCGCTGCTTGTCGCGGTGACGGCTAGCGTGGGGGAGGCCGGGTCATACCAGCCCGATCCGCGCGCTGCCTCGCTCGCCTCGCAGGGCCGGGCGCAGCTCAAGGCCGGCACGGTGGGCGATGCGATCGATTCCTTCGAAGCCGCGCTGGCGATCGATCCGGGCTATTCCGCGGTCTATCTCGACCTGGCGGAGGCCGCGCGCCTCAACGGGATGCAGGGCAAGGCGATCCATTATTACCGTTCCGCCCAATTGCGCGATCCGGGCAATCTCGCCGCCATTTCGGGCGAGGGTGAAGCCCTGCTGGAAAAGGGCGCGGTGGAGAAGGCCAAGCGCAATCTTGCCAAGCTGGAATCCATGTGCGGCGCCAAATGCACGGAAACCAAGGCCCTTGCAGCCGCGCTGGAAAGCGCGCCCAAACCCAAGGTGCTGACGGCAGAGGCGGTTCAGCCCGATCCGGTCGTCAGCAATAATTGATCAGCAAACGCGCGTCGCGGGAATGACGAGGGGCAAATTGCCCCTCAAATCAACTCCCGGAATTCTTCCAGCACCGCGCGATAGACGCGCTTCTTGAACGGCACGATCAGTTCCGGCAGCAATTCCGGATCGACCCATTTCCATTCGCAGAATTCGGGCGGATTATGGGCTTCGAGGTCGATCTCGCTATCGGAGCCCGTAAAGCGCATCAGCAGCCAATATTGGCGCTGGCCGCGATACTTGCCGCCCCACAGCCGGCCCACCAGTTCTTCGGGCAGATCATAGAGCAGTTCTTCGCGCCCGCGCGCGATCAGGGCGGCGCTGGCGGCGGTGACGCCGGTTTCCTCCGCCAGTTCGCGCAGGCCCGCCGTAATCACATCCTCGCCTTCGTCCATGCCGCCTTGCGGCATCTGCCAGGCATCGCCTTCCTTATTGTCGATTCTGCGGCCGACGAATGCCTTTCCGTGTTCATTTACCAGCATCACCCCCACGCAGGGGCGGTAGGGGAGGTCCCAAAGGGAAGTAGTCATGCAATCCGATCCAGCGAGGCCTTGATTGCTCCGAGGATAGCAAGCAGATCGCCATGAGCGCTAGGGATGGCTTTGCGTAGCTGGATGAAACCGTGGATATTCCCGGCGAGTTCCAGATAGGTCACGTCCGTTCCGGCCTGCACCAGCGCGGCGGCATAGGCACGGCCCGAATCGCGCAAGGGATCGAGGGCAGCGGTGGCCAGCACCGTTGGCGGCGTACCCACAATCGGCCCGAGCATGGGATAGGCCCGCCGGTCCTCCGGATCGAGCGCGTAGGAAAGATCGAAGAAATCCATCGCGTCCTTCGTCAGCAGATAGCCCTCGGCGAATTGCGCATAGGAGGTATGGGGCGCGACCGGATCGGTGACGGGGTAGATCGGCGCCTGCAGGATCACCGGCACTGCCGCCGGTTCCAGCATCAGCGACTGCGTGACGACGATGGCGAGGTTGCCGCCCGCGGAGTCGCCCAGCGGGATCAGGCCGGTGACTTGGCGGCCCAGTTCTGCCGGGCTTCCCGCCAGCCAGCGCGCGGCGGCCTCGCAATCTTCCGGCGCGGCGGGGAAGGGGTGCTCGGGGGCGAGGCGATATTCCACGGAGACCAGCGGCAAATCCATTTCCGCCGCGATGGTGCGGCAGGTCCGGTCATAGCTTGCGACATCTCCTGCCACGAAGCCGCCGCCGTGGATGAAGAGCAGCAGCGGCGATGGCCCGCGCTCGGCCCGCGCATCATACAGGCGCAGCGGTACCGGGCCGGCGGGGCCGGGGGCGGCAAGGTCTTTCACCAGCGCAAGGTCCGGGCCGGGCAGCTGGGCGAATTCCTGCATCGCGGCCATCATCGCGCGGGTTTCCGCAATCGGGATGCTGGCGATATCGGCGCGATTCATCGCCGCAACCATAGTCAGGAAGGCGCGGACATCGTCGCGCATGAAAGGCTCCGGAGCGTTCATGGTAACTTCTCTCCCGTGTTTCGATTGTGGATAAGCGGCGCGGGCCCGCGTTTCCATCCGCGATTTTGGGCAAGAGACAGAAAAACTTGATTGCGACACGCCTTGGGGGGGCATAGTGGCGCCACCATATTGCGAAATGGCGCGCCTCCCGCGCCCCGAAGGACAAGACAATGGCAACACTCGCAGCCGAAAAGCCGGTCGCCGCCGCTCCCGCCCCTGAAGCGGTAGTGGTGCGTTTCGCGGGCGATAGCGGCGACGGTATGCAGCTCACTGGCGGACAGTTCACCCTGTCCACTGCGCTGGCGGGCAACGATCTGGCCACTTTCCCGGACTTTCCGGCGGAAATCCGCGCGCCGCAGGGCACCTTGTTCGGCGTTTCGGCCTTCCAGATCAATTTCGGCTCGACCGAGATCGATACGGCGGGTGACGCGCCGGATGTACTGATCGCCATGAACCCGGCCGCGCTGAAGGTGAATGTCGATGCGCTCAAGCCGGGCGGGCTGATCATTGCCGATACGGGCGAATTCACGAAGCGTAATCTCGACAAGGCGAAATACGACACCAACCCGCTTGAGGACGGTTCACTCGCCAAGTGGGATGTGCTGGCCTTCGATATTTCCGCGCTGACCATGGAATCGGTCAAGCCCTTCGGCCTTGGCAACAAGGAAGCGCTGCGCTGCAAGAACATGTGGACGCTGGGCCTTGCCCTGTGGATGTTCGACCGTGACCGGCAGCCGCTGATCGACTGGCTCAAGGGCAAGTTCGCCAAGGCGCCGACCATTGCCGACGCGAATATCGCCGCGCTCAACGCCGGCCATGCCTATGGCGAGACGGCGGAACTGGCCGGGCCGCTGAAGAAGGTCCACCTCGAAGCCTATCCGCAGCCCGCGGGCCTTTATCGCACCATCACCGGCGCCGAAGCGGTTTCTCTCGGCCTCGTGGCGGGCGCGCAGCTGGCCGGCCTGCCGATGTTCTTCGGCGGCTATCCGATCACGCCTGCCTCCGCGATCCTGCACCATCTGGCGCGGCTCAAGGAATTCGGCGTCACCACTTTCCAGGCGGAAGACGAGATCGCCGCGATCTGTTCGGCCATCGGCGCGTCCTATGCGGGCCAGCTGGGCGTCACCAGCTCCTCCGGCCCCGGCATTGCGCTGAAGGGCGAGGCGATGGGCCTTGCGATCATGACCGAGCTGCCGCTCGTCATCGTCAATTCGCAGCGCGGCGGGCCGTCCACCGGCCTTCCGACCAAGACCGAGCAGAGCGATCTCTATCAGGCCGTCTATGGCCGCAATGGCGATGCGCCGATGCCGGTTATCGCCGCCCGTTCGCCTGCCGATGCCTTCGATTGTGCGATCGAAGCCTGCCGCATCGCGGTTCAGTACATGACCCCGGTGATGCTGCTGACCGATGGCTATATCGCCAATGCGGCCGAACCGTGGAAGGTGCCCGATCCCGCTGCCTACGAGCCGTTCCCGGTGACTTTCCTCACCGAAAAGAACGCCACGGACGCCGAAGGCAACGAGAAGCTGCTGCCCTACAAGCGCGACGCCAAGGGCGCCCGCCCGTGGATCAAGCCCGGCACGCCCGGCCTGATGCATCGCATCGGCGGCATCGAGAAGAACGAAGGCACCGGCAATATCGACTATTCGCCTGCCAACCACCAGGCGATGACCGACGCCCGCAAGGACAAGATCGACGGCGTGGCCAGGGGCATTCCGGCACAGGACGTGGTGCAGGGCGGAACCAGTGGCAAGCTGGCCGTGGTCGGCTGGGGCTCCACCTATGGCCCGATCCATCAGGCCGTGCGCCGCGCGCGGGCCAAGGGGCTGGACGTCAGCCAGATCCATGTCCGCCATGTCTGGCCGCTGCCGGAGAACCTGGGCGATCTGCTGCGGGGCTTCGACAAGATACTCGTGCCCGAAATGAACACCGGCCAGTTCAAGACCGTGCTGCGCGACCAGTTGCTGGTGGATGCAAAGCCGCTGACCAAGACCAGCGGCCAGCCTTTCCAGATCGCCGAGCTGGAAGAAGCCATCGCGGCCTATTTCGACGGTGTCCCCGGCAATGAAGGCGGCGAGGTCGCGGTCAATTCCCAGCAGCTGCCAAATTCTGAAGCGGGCTTCGATGATGGCTCGCTCAAGACAGATGTAAAACCGTGAAATCGCGCTTCGATCGTCTTGAACAGGTGATATCCGTGCTAGGTCTCCTCGCACTTGGATCTGGGCTGCTCGTCGGACGATTTTCAGGCAATCTGATCGCTGCGGGGTTTGTCCCATTTTTTGTGGTGGCGATTGCCGCGGTGTTGTTGCGCGGTTTTTTCGCAAGCTGCGCGCGAGAGCGTTACGCTGAAGACCCCGAATATCCTGCGGTTGTCTCTCGGCATTACGAAAAGAGCCGCCCGTTATTTTTCATCCTACCCGCCGTAGCGATTGTTTTGGCGTGGTACGCGTTGGCCGTGGGCGAGAGCTACGCCGCTGTAATGGCCGGCATATTGGCAGGTTTGCCGCTCCTTGGCCTCACGATGAAGTCGGCATTTGCAGTTAAGGCAAAGAATCCATGAACGACATGACCCCTATCACCACCACGCTGAAGGACTGGGAAACCGACCAGGAAGTACGCTGGTGTCCGGGTTGCGGCGATTACGCGATCCTCAAGGCGGTGCAGCGCACCCTGCCGCAGCTGGGTGCCGACCCGAAGAACACCGTGTTCGTTTCGGGCATCGGCTGCTCCAGCCGTTTTCCCTATTATGTGGAAAGCTATGGCTTCCACACGATCCACGGCCGCGCGCCCGCTTTTGCCACCGGCATCAAGCTGGCCAATCCGGAACTGGACGTGTGGATGGTCACGGGTGACGGCGATGGCCTGTCCATCGGCGGCAATCATCTGATGCATGTGCTGCGCCGGAACGTGAATCTGCAGATCATGCTGTTCAACAACGAGATTTACGGCCTGACCAAGGGGCAATACTCGCCCACCAGCCGTGAAGGCACTTTGTCGCCTTCCACGCCGATGGGTTCGGTGGATCGCCCGGCCAACCCCTGCGCCTTCGCGCTGGGCGTGGGCGCGCGCTTCGTGGCGCGCGGTTTCGACGTGTCGAAGAATCTGCCGGACGTGCTCAAGGCCGCCCATGCCCATCAGGGCGCGGCCTTCATCGAGATTTTCCAGAACTGCATCGTCTACAACAAGGACGTGTTCAACGATTTCGCCGCGCCCAAGGGTGGGGAAGATCGCCAGCTGTGGCTGCAGGATGGCCAGCCGCTGCTGTTCTCCAATGGCACCAAGGGCATCAGCCTGAACCGCGATAAATGCTGCCTTGAAGTGGTGGACGTGGTCGATGGCGATTGGGAAGCGGCCGGCGTTGCCCTGCACGATGTGAAGAACCGCGCGCTGGCCCATATGCTGGTGGAAATGCCCTTCGGCGCATTCCCCATGGCGCTGGGCGTGATCTATGACGATCCGCGCCCGACCTTCGAAAGCGCCGTGCTGGCCCAGAATGCCAAGGCGAGCGAAGGCAAGGTTGCCGATCTCGCCAAGCTGCTGGCCAAGGGCCAGACCTGGACGGTCGAAGCGTCTGCCGCCGACCACATCTGACGGGATATAGCGGGCAGCCCTCTATTCGGAGGGCTGCTCGATCCTGTGCCATTCCTGCATCCGGCTGGCCACCAGCCCCATCAGCAGCGCCCATGCGCCGCCGATGCTCCATCCGGCCAGAACGTCGCTCGGCCAGTGGACGCCCAGATAGATGCGCGAAAAGCCGATAATCAGCGTCAGGCCCACTGCCGAAAGCATGATGAACAGCCGGGTAGAACGCTCGGGATAAGTGCGCGAGACGATGGCGCCCAGCGTCAGGAACACGATGGCGCTGTTCATGGCATGGCCGCTGGGGAAGCTGAGCGAATTGACCTCCACCAGATGATGCACCACGTCCGGCCGTGGCCGGGCGAACAGGTGCTTGAGCGCGGTTCCGCCAAACGCACCGCTGGCCGTGGCCGAAACCAGAAATGCCGCCATGCCCCGGCGGCGATGGAGCAGCAGCAGCGCAGTGGCCAGGATCACCGCAAGGGTCAGCACGGTCACCCCGCCCAGCGCGGTCAGGTCCACCATTGCATTGTTGAACCAGTGCGGGCCAATCGGCACCGCATGATCCGGCCCGCTGCGCAGGGCGGTGATGATCGCGCGATCGAAGCCGAGTTGTTCGCCTTCGAAGATTTCATGCGCGAGGGCGGCGAAGCACACGAGCAAGAGCGCCACCGCGATGAAGATCGGCGCAGCCTTGAGGCGGAGATGATTGTCGCGGGGCTGCGCGGTGTTGTTCATCGGGGGCGTCCGCAAAGAGGGGAATGGGCGACGGCCATTAGCATCTCTTCGTCATTCCCGCGAAGGCGGGGATCCAGCCGCAAGGGCAAAATGTAAAATCGCTGCCCCAAGAAACACTTTCCTACACGCCCCGCCGCTGCTTTGATGCCGGTAACGGGGTTTTCCCGGGGCGTGAAGCGGGGAAAAGCAGGTGAACGCAAAGTCACAGACGGCACTGCCGATTTTCCATGCAAGCCTATGTTATAAAGCAATAAACTCCCCGATAGTCACAGGGTTTCGCGGGCCGTTTTGCGTCACTTTCGCCCGGCTTCCCGCATGGACAATCTGACTCACAGCCTCGTCGGCGCGCTGCTGGGGCAGGCGGGGCTGAAGCGGAAGACCGGGCTCGCCATGCCCGCGCTGATCATCGGCGCGAACATTCCCGACGTGGACGCGACCTGCACGATCTACGGCATCGAAAGCCTCGCCATGCGGCGCGGTCTGACGCACGGGCCGATCGCCTGGGTACTGCTGCCGCTGATCCTCGCCGGGCTGCTCTGGTGGTACGATCGCTGGCAGGCGAAGCGCGGCAAGCGGCCGGAGAAGCGCCTGCCAGTGCATTTCGGCTGGCTCTACGCCCTCAGCCTGATCGCTTGCCTCACCCATCCGGCGATGGACTGGCTGAACAATTACGGCATCCGCCTGCTGGAGCCGTTCAGCCATCGCTGGTTCTATGGCGATGCCCTGTTCATCGTCGATATCTGGCTGTGGCTGGGTATGGGCTTTGCGACATGGTTTTCTCTGCGGAGGGAGAAACGTGGCGGGGACTGGCGCAGGCCCGCGCGGATCGCGCTGGTGATGGTGCTGGCCTATATCGGCGGCAATATCGCTTTCAGCCGCATCGCTGCCGAACGTGCGCGGATGGCGGAGCCCTATCCGGCCATTGCCTATGTCTCGCCCGTGCCGGTGGCCTTCTGGCAGCGCGATGTGCTGGCGCAGGATGCAGACGGCCGCTGGTTCCGGCGGCGCTTCCCCAATGGACAGGTCGAATGGCTGGAGCCCTCCGATAAATGCCATTGGCCCGATGTGGAGCGCCTGACCATGAACCGACCCGATCTCGCCGCCTTCCTCTTCTGGTCCCGCATGCCGTTTGCCACTCCGTCTTCTGATGGGAAGGGCATTCGCTTCAACGATGCGCGTTTCTCGGGCGGCCTGACACGGGGTAATTTCTCGGTGGATGTGCCGGAAGCGAGCTGCAAGTGACCGCTCCCGGGATAGTCTGGCTGCGCCGCGATCTGCGCCTTGCCGATCAGCGCGCTTTCCGGGCTGCTGCCGCGGCCGGGCCGGTCATTCCCGTTTATGTGCTCGATGATGAGACGCCGAAACACCGCAAGATGGGCGGGGCGAGCCGCTGGTGGCTGCACCACAGCCTTGCCTCACTGGCGCGCGATCTGGAGGCGCGGGGATCGCGGCTGATCCTGCGGCGCGGCCGGTCGGAAGAAGTGCTGGCGCAACTGGCGCGGGAAACGGGGGCGAGCGCGGTCCATGCCCTGCGCCATATCGAGCAATGGTGGCTAGAAGCCGAGAGGGCCGTGGCGGAGGCCTTGCCCGCAGGCGTGGCGTTCGAACGATATGAGGGGCTGTATCTGCGGCCCCCCGGTAGCGTTACGAGTGGGCAGGGCGGGCAATATCGGATTTTCACGCCCTTTTATCGGGCCTTGTTGGCACACATGCCGCCGCCTGCCCCGCTGTCTGAACCCGATCTTTCAGCGCCTTCCACATGGCCCGATTCGGACCGTCTCGAGGAATGGGGGCTTTTGCCGACCAGCCCCGATTGGGCGGATGGCTTTCGCGCAACATGGCAATGCGGGGAGGGGGCGGCCCATGCACAGCTGACGGATTTCGCCCGGCGAGTCGCGGACTATGACGAGGCGCGCAATCTGCCCTCCATCAACGGATCGAGCCGCCTCTCGCCGCATCTCCACTTCGGGGAGCTCTCGCCCGCGCAAGTGTGGCACGCCTTGGCGAAAAAGGGCGGGGCCGGGGTGGAGAGCTTCCTGCGCGAACTGGTGTGGCGCGATTATGCCGCCACCATCTTACGCCAGTTTCCCGACTATCCGGAGCGGCCCTACAAGGCGGAGTTCGGGCAATTCCCGTGGCGCGATCCGCTCAGCGACTCGCAGGCGGCGGCGGATTTGAAGGCATGGAAATACGGCCGCACCGGCTATCCCATCGTCGATGCCGGGATGCGCCAGCTCCGGGACACGGGCTGGATGCACAGCCGGGTGCGGATGATCGCGGCCAGTTTCCTGATCAAGCATCTGCTGATCGACTGGACCGAAGGTGAAAAGTGGTTCTGGGGCAGTCTGGTGGATGCCGATTACGGCAATAATGGCGTGAACTGGCAATGGTCGGCCGGCAGCGGCGCCGATGCCAATATGTTCGGGCGAATCATGGCGCCGCTGACCCAGAGCGAGAAATTCGATTGCGCGGCCTATATCCGCGAATGGGTGCCCGAGCTTTCCGGGCTGGACGAACCCTATGTGCATGATCCCGACAGCTACGGGATGCGGCCTCCCACCTATCCCCGCAAATCCATCGGCCATCGCGAAGGGCGGGAGCGGGCATTGGCGGCCTGGGAAGCGCTCCGAAGCGGTTAGGGTGCCGCTTGCCCAAAAGCGAAGGCAGAGTCATACTTGCGTCATGTCTGTGGAGGGGATCAGACGAGGTGACATGCTGCTGGAAGGCAGCCACCGGTTTCGCACCGGGCCCACCCTGCTTGCCCGCCTGTTTGCCGGCGGCGGGCACAAGCTGCTGGACGAATTCGATCGCGGCCTCGCCACCGGCAAGCTCACCGCTCATCTGCCCGATGGTAGTACCCGCCAGCTTGGCGGCCGGGCGCCGGGGATCGAGGCGGAGGTTACTTTCCATGACTGGCGCGCGCTGGTGCGACTCGCAACCGGTGGCTCGGTCGGCTTCTATCAGGCGTGGGAAGCGGGCGAATGGACCAGCCCGGACGAGGTCGCGCTCTTCGCGGTGGTGATGGCCAATGGGGAGGCGCTGGGCGACACCGGCCGCGCCAAAGGGCCATGGCGGATGGCCGGGCGGCTGCTCCACTGGCTCAACCGTAACACCAGGGAACGGGCGGAAAAGAACATCCATGCCCATTACGATCTGGGCAATGATTTCTACGGTGCCTGGCTCGATCCGACGATGAGCTATTCCAGCGGGCTCTATTTCGACAAGGGGCTGGGCGCAGGCGCGCTGGAAGCCTCGCAATATTCCAAGTGGCAGCGGCTGGCGCAGCGGCTGGGCAATCCGGAAAGCCTGCTGGAAATCGGCTGCGGCTGGGGTGCGTTGAGCAATTACTTCGCCTCTCGCGGCAGCAGGGTGACGGGCATCAGCCTGTCCGACGAACAATTGCGCTGGGCGCGGGAAAATCAGTCCGCCGCTATCGACTTCCGCCATCAGGATTATCGCGATGTGGCAGGCCAGTTCGACGGGATCGTCAGTGTGGAGATGGTCGAGGCGGTAGGCCGCGAATTCTGGCCCTCCTATTTCGATTGCCTCGCCCACAACCTCAAGCCGGGCGGCCGCGCTGCGATCCAGTTCATCGCCATGCGGGAAGGGCTGTTCGACGGCTATGCCCGCAATGCGGATTTCATTCAGGCCTATGTCTTCCCCGGAGGCTTGCTGATTCGCACCAGCGAGTTCCAGCGCCTCGCTGCCGAGCGCGGGCTTTCATGGGAGGATCAGGAGGATTTCGGGCTTGATTACGCCGAAACGCTGAAGGCTTGGCGAGTGAATTTCGACCGCGCGGTTGCGGAAGGCCGGCTGCCCGAAGGCTTTGACGAGCGCTTCTGCCGGTTGTGGCGCTTCTATCTCAAATATTGCGAAGGCGGCTTCAGGGGCGGGGGAATCACCGTCAGCCAGGTGACGCTGGTGAAACGCTGAACTCTTCAGATTTGCCGGTAGATTCCGTCGCCGCGAAACCGTGCGATGATGTTGTCATGCACGATGGGATTGAGGAGCTGCGAAAAGGCACAGCCGCACATCGCATTATCCCACCACACAACTTCGGCCTGCAGCGCCTCAAGCCCGGGCAGGGTAAGCCAGCAGATCGTGCGCGGATGCATGCGGTTTACGGCAGTGGCCGAAAAGCCGGACAGGGAGAGGTCATGCACTACCGTCTGGAAGCCGCGCCCGCCCGAAACCCGCAATTGCGCTGGTATGGTGATGCGGGTGCGCGGGGCGCAGCGATCCTCCTGAGCTGCGACCTCATAGCGGGTTGTGACGCGATCATTCGTCATCGTAGCGATCTCCCATCACCGTAACTGGCCCGCGGGGCGGTGCCCGTGGTTTAGACAGGATGCTCGATACTGCTTTACCTGCTCTTTTCGGAGCTGGTTAACCGGCGGGCTCGACCCGTTCACGATGGCCGGTGGCGAAATCTTCCTGCACCAGTGCCACGATCCGGTCCGCCACCACTTCGGGCGGCTTCACAGTCTGCGGGTCTTCGCCCGGATAGGCGCGGGCGCGCATCGCGGTGCGGGTCGCACCCGGATCGAGGATCGCCACGCGGATATCGGAAATGCGCGCCACTTCCTGCGCATGGCATTGCAGCAGCGCTTCGAATGCGGCCTTGGTCGCCGCATAGGCGCCCCAATAGGCACGCGGCGCCTGCGCAAGGCTGCTGGTAAGGCCGATAATTCGCGCATTCTTGCTGCGCTTCAGCATCGGATCGAACGCGGCGATCAGGGCCTGGGTGGCGAGCACATTGGTGGTGATCGCCTGACTGAAGAAACGCTGCTCGATCTGGGTTACCGGGCCAAGCTGCGGCAGGAAGGCGGCCGACAGCACCATGATGTCCAGCGCATCCCAGCGATTGGCTATGGCCGTGGCAAGGCGGGAGATTGCGTCAGGTTCGCCAAGGTCCAGCGGCGCGATGGTGGCGCTGCCGCCAGCGGCATGGATCGCTTCCTCGACTTCCTCGAGCAGTCCGGCATTGCGGCCGGTGAGGATGACATGCGCCCCGGCGGCGGCCAGGGCCCTCGCCGTCGCCGCGCCGATTCCCCTGCTCGCACCCGTGACAAGCGCCACCTGGCCGTCGAGCGGCTTGTTGCCGAAGGCCGTGGCCATCAGGCGACCTTGTTGACCGGAAGGGAAAGCTGCGCCGTATCGCCTTCGCGGCGGGCAAGGTCGGTCAGGCTGGTGGGATAATCGCCCGTGAAGCAGGCGTCGCAATATTGCGGGCAGCCATTGTTGCGCTGCTTGTGGCCCACGGCGCGATAGAGCCCGTCGATCGAGACGAAGGCGAGGCTATCGGCTTGGATGAAATCGCGCATCGCATCGAGATCCATGCGGCCCGCAAGCAGCTTGGAGCGTTCTGGCGTGTCGACGCCGTAATAACAGCCCCAGCCGGTGGGCGGACTGGCGACGCGGAAATGTACTTCCTTGGCGCCGGCATCGCGCATCATCTGCACGATCTTGAGGCTGGTGGTGCCGCGCACGATCGAATCGTCGATGAGTACGATGCGCTTGCCTTCCACGATCAGGCGGTTGGCGTTGTGCTTGCGCTTCACGCCGGCATGGCGCGCGCCGTCCGATGGCTGGATGAAGGTGCGGCCCACATAATGCGAGCGGATGATGCCCAGTTCGAAGGGAATGCCCGATTGCTGGGAAAAGCCGATCGCCGCCGGTACGCCGCTATCGGGCACGGGCACAACCAGATCCGCGTCGGTCGGGCTTTCCAGCGCCAGTTGCACGCCGATCTCCTTGCGTACCGAATAGACGGCGCGACTGTCGAGGATCGAATCAGGGCGGCTGAAATAGACATGCTCGAAGATGCAGGGACGCGCGCTCGGATTGCCGAAGGGGCGGTGCGTCTCGACCTTGCCGGAGTGATCGACACGAATCAGTTCGCCGGGCTCAACTTCACGGATGAATTCGGCCCCCACCACGTCGAAGGCAACGGTTTCGCTGGCGAAGACGGTGGCATCGCCGATGCGGCCCATTACCAGCGGGCGGATGCCCAGCGGATCGCGGCAGGCGATCATGCCTTCAGTGGTCATCACTATCAGCGAATAGGCGCCTTCCAGCATCCGCAGCGCATCGATGAAACGGTCGAGCAGATTGGGGAAACGGCTGGTGGCGACGAGGTGGATGATCACTTCAGTGTCGGACGTCGACTGGAAGATCGCGCCGTTCTTCACCAAATCCTGCTTGAGGGACATGGCGTTGGAGATATTGCCATTATGCGCAATGGCGAAGCCGCCCGATGCGAGATCGGCGTAGAGCGGCTGGATGTTCCTGAGGCCCGATCCACCGGTAGTGGAATAGCGCACATGGCCTGCGGCCGTGCGTCCGGGCAGTTCTGCCAGTGCCTCGCCGGAGGAGAAATTATCCGCCACATGGCCCAGGCCGCGGCGGGAGTAGAACTCGCCGCCGTCAAAGCTGGTGATGCCGGCAGCTTCCTGTCCGCGGTGCTGCAGCGCGTGCAAACCGAGCGCGCAGATTGCCGAAGCATCTGCCGCACCGATCACACCGAAGACACCACATTCCTCGTGAAGCTTGTCGTCCCCCGATTCGTCGGACCAGATGTCCCACGGGGTTTCGTCGCGCAGGGAATCGCGTTCGATCATGATTTTTGGGTGACTCGCCAGCCTTGGAGCGCACTACGCACTCCTTCGCGGCCCCAATGGCGATGTTACGGCCCGATTACAAGGCCCCCGCGCAAAGATGGTGGCGGTTGAAACCTCTTGCGGGCGCTCAAAGCCGTGCATTTGTCCGTCGGTAAAATGCCCGCTTGCCACCCTGCCATCGCGCCGCTATTGGGCCGCCTCTGCCTGGCCCTGCGGTTATCCGCGGGGCTCCGGTCGGGGAGTAGCTCAGCCTGGTAGAGCACTGTCTTCGGGAGGCAGGGGCCGGAGGTTCGAATCCTCTCTCCCCGACCATTTTACTTCTGCGGCGCGAAATGGCGCTGCCGCAGGCCATCCACAGCCTATCCTCGCATTAAGGCGCAGGGCGTTTGCCGCTGCGCCTGCCGGGCGGTAGGTAAGCGGCATGGCTTCCGGTCCCGTCTTCCGCTTCGATGCCCCCGCGCGCGAGTCGCGCCATCCCGAATGGCAATATCTCGATCTGCTGCGGCAGGTGTGGGAGCAGGGCGACGAGCGGGTGGACCGCACCGGCATCGGCACGCGCTCCATCTTCGGCGCGCAATTGCGCTTCGACCTTTCCGATGGGCGAATGCCGCTTATCACCACCAAGCGTGTCTATTGGAAAACCTCCAGCCGCGAGATTTTGTGGTTCCTCACGGGCGATACCAATATTCGCCCATTGGTGCTGCAGGGTGTGAAGATCTGGAACGAATGGCCGCACGCGAAATATGTCCGCGCCACGGGTGAGGCGATTTCGTTGGAGAATTTCGTTGCCCGCATTGCCGAGGACGAATCATTCGCCGAGCAATGGGGCGATCTCGGTCCAGTCTATGGCAAGCAATGGGTCGACTGGCCGACCTATGAGGACAATGGCGATGGTACTTTCCGCAAGGGGAAGGGCATCAATCAGGTCGCCGAAGTGGTTGAGAGCCTGAAGAGCAATCCGGGCAGTCGCCGCCATATCATCGAAGGCTGGAACGTGGCGGAGCTTGAGCGGATGGCGCTACCGCCCTGCCACAAAACCTACCAGTTTCACGTCGCCGGGGACCGGCTCAACTGCCTGCTTTACCAGCGCAGCTGCGACGTAGCGCTGGGCCTTCCGTTCAACCTCTGGGGCGGGGCGCTTCTGCAGCGCATGATCGCGCAGCAAGTCGGACTGGAGCCCGGCGAATTCGTGTGGATGGGTGGGGACACCCACCTCTATCTCAATCACGCCGATCTGGTGGAGGAACAACTTGGCCGGGAACCGTCGGGCGAACCCCGGCTCGCGATCCTGCGCAAGCCGGAATCGATCTTCGATTACCGGATCGAGGATTTCGACGTGACGGGCTATGCGCCCCAGGGTGCGATCAAGGCACCGGTCGCGGTCTGATTTCCAGCGCGGGATTCGTCAGCGCACGATCGCTGAATAAGTAACCCGCCCGGCGCCGCGCCGTGCATCGGCGGGGCTGACGATCCAGCGCAAATGGGTGACGTCCTCGGGTGAGGCGAGGCGGGGGCCATAACGGTCGTTGGTGCGCAAGGCACCCAGGCGGCCCCAGCTTTTCCCGCCATCGACGGAAACCTGCATCGTTTCTGTGCTGGTATCCTGAAAGGCGATGCTGCGCGGGACCGCGCTGGTAACCGCGAATCCCTTTGCCTCAGCCGGAGACTGCCACTCGACCACCAGCACCAGCCGGTCGCCGCGCCGGAGCTGGTTGGCAGGCTCGATTCGCCGTTCCACGCGCCCGTCACGCGTGTGGCCAAGCCGCTCCACAAACACCGCGCTGTCCAGTGAAACCGGCTTTTCCGCATTGGCCGCGCCAGAGATCGCAACAACAGCCAGTGCCGTCCACAGCAGTTTCCGCATGAGAATGCCCCCTCGGTAGTCCGGGCAGAATCCTCTCAGCGAAGCACCAAGATATAGTTAACGCGCCACTCACCATGCTGATGTAAAAAAGGCGTCATCACCCCTGTTGACAGGGGGGCGAGCCTGCCCTAGTGGCGGCGCTCCCCAAGGGGTGCACGCCCAAGAATACGCGGGTGTAGCTCAGTTGGTTAGAGCGCCGGCCTGTCACGCCGGAGGTCGCGGGTTCAAGTCCCGTCACTCGCGCCACTTGGGGAATTTTCTTTGAAATCAGAGTGAAGTGCCCGGTTCCGGGCGCGCCTTCGCGCGCGGCTATGCGCTACGCAGGTGGCGTGATTGTCAGTCGGGAGGGCGTGCGGGGACTATCCCCAGCGGCCGGTTTCCATCCAGATCAGGAAGCGCCGCAGGGGCAGCAGCCAGATCGTTCCCAGCACGATGTAGATCGGTGTTTGCAGCAGGACATGCAGCGTACCGATCCATTGCGATGCCCACGCCACGAATAGCGCATAGAGTGTCAGCGCAACAAGCATGCCCAATATGCCGAACGGGATTCGCAAGGTGGGCTTCGTGCGCATCAGAACGGTCCGTAAAGGCGGGTGGGGGTGACGATCGCCTTGAGCGGCGCGTCATGCGGTTCGAGCGGCAGCGAATCGACTTTCTGCACGTCCCACGCCATGCCGATGGCGATCGTGCCGGAATTGCGGCCCAGCCACCCGTCATAGAAGGCGCCGCCCTGGCCCATGCGCTCGCCGCGTTCGGTAAAGGCCACCAGCGGGCAGAACAGCACATCGGGCGCCACAATCGGATTTTCGGCCGAAGGTTGCGGGCCATAGGGGCCGTCCTCGA
Organism: uncultured Caenibius sp.; assembly: GCA_963662855.2. Lineage (GTDB taxonomy): Bacteria > Pseudomonadota > Alphaproteobacteria > Sphingomonadales > Sphingomonadaceae > Andeanibacterium. Next base: position 1,332,797 of record CAXXWL010000005.1, on the reverse strand, counting down.
TATCGCTTTCGCCAATGGGGTCCAGCCACTGGCGGAATTCCATCGGCGCATCAGGTGCGGCGATCCAGGGCAGGGCGACGATATGGCCCTGCTCGAACAGGAAGCGCGCATAGGACAGGGCCGGGGCCTCGTCGGGCGTATTGTAATAGAGGCCCACTGCGGCGCCTTGCGGGATCAGTTCCAGCACCGGATTGGGCGGGCGACGGAACAATAGCGCACGAATAGCGGGATCGAGCGAGGCGGCGTGTTCGCGCCGGGCCTTGCGCATCGCGCGGCGCAATTGCTGCTTCTGCTCGTCGACAGGCTTGGTTTCGCCAGGGCTGGTCACGCATCCGCTCCGCATGGCCGGCGCGTGCGGCCGGAAGAAATCGAGTGACGGGACCACCATGGGCCGGTGCCGGAGAAATCCTCTGACGCCTAACGTCAGGTGGGAACCATATGTGCCGGGCCACGGCCCAGCCAGGGATAGCCCCCAAGGATTGCTTATAGCCTCAGGGATATTCGATCAGCGCGTACCGGGCAGTACCCGTCACCCTCTATCTAGGGAACGTCGGCTCAGCCCTCAAGGCTCTCTGCAAGTTTTTCGAGCCGCTCCGCCAATGCCTCGAACCGCTCGGCGGGAAGGGGTGGTGCATCCAGCGGCAGGGTGGGCGCAGGCGCGGCCTGGGCGCGGCTTTTCAGCTCATGCACTTCATCGGCCAACAGCAGTGCGGCAAACAGCAAGGTGCGCGGCTCGTTCTGGCCGGCATTCCCACCCAGCGAGGCGAGCTTGGCGTCGATTGCCTGGCCCAGCCGCGCGATATGGGCTTCCTGCCCATCTTCGCATGAAACCGTGTAGGCCCGGCCGCCGATGGTAAGCTGGACATTACTCATGGCTCGAGCGATCCGATCAGCGCATCGAGCTCTCGCAGGGAGGTGCCCACCATGGCGCGCAATTCGTCATGCTTGCGGGCAAGCGCGGCGTCGCCCGATGCGGGGCGCCGCGCTGCGGCCTCTATCCGGCCAGCGGCAGCCTCAATTCGGGCAAGCGCGTGTTCGATACGTTGCCGTTCCATGACTGCTGGCTAGCGCAAACTTCCCCATCAGTGCAAAAACTTGCCTACGAAAGTTGTGAATTACCTTTCGGCGCGGGTGCGCGGTTTCCCGGCCAGAGGGAGGTAAGCTGGGGGCTCCCCCCATGCTTGACGGGTGGGCATGCACTCCGCAAAGGGGGCCGCGCGCCGAATCGTCACAATTCAGCCAGTTTGCAGCGCACCCGCAGGAGCCAGCCAGAATGACCATCGATCCGTCCCGCCTTGCGCCCATGGCCAACGCCATCCGGGCCCTCTCGATGGATGCAGTGCAGGCCGCCAATATCGGCCATCCCGGGATGCCGATGGGCATGGCCGACGTCGCTACCGTGCTGTGGTCGGACTATCTGAAGTTCGATCCGGCGGCGCCGCAGTGGGCCGATCGTGACCGCTTCGTCCTGTCGGCCGGCCATGGCTCGATGCTGATTTACGCGCTGCTGCACCTCACCGGCTTCGAACGGCCGACGATGGACGATATCCGCAATTTCCGTCAGCTCGGCAGCCCCTGCGCCGGCCACCCCGAAAACTTCCTGCTCGACGGTGTCGAAGCCACCACCGGTCCGCTGGGCCAGGGTCTGGCGATGGGCGTGGGCATGGCCATGGCGGAGCGTCACCTGAACGCCGTTTATGGCGACGATCTGGTGAGCCACCGTACCTGGGTGATCGCCGGCGACGGCTGCCTGATGGAAGGCATCAACCACGAAGCCATTGGCCTTGCTGGCCACCTCAAGCTCGGCAATCTGATCGTGCTGTGGGATGACAACAAGATCACGATCGACGGCAAGGTCGACCTTTCCTCCAGCGAGGACGTGCTGGCCCGCTACCGCGCCACGCATTGGCACACTGTGAGCTGCGACGGCCACGATCCGGCCGATATCCGCCGCGCGATTGACGAGGCGCTGGCCGATCCGCGCCCCTCGATCGTTGCCTGCAGCACCATCATCGGCAAGGGGGCGCCCAACAAGCAGGGTACTTCGGCCGTGCATGGCTCGCCGCTGGGTGCTGATGAAGTCGCTGCCGCTCGCGTCGAACTGGGCTGGGATTACGAACCCTTCGTGGTGCCTGACGATATTCTGGCCGACTGGCGCTCGCTGGGTGCCAAGGGTGCCGCTGCCCGTGCGGAATGGGAAGCACGTCTTGCCGCCAGCGCCAGCAAGGATGCGTTCGAGGCCCAGCTTGCTGGTGTGGCCGGCAAGGCCGGCGATGCGCTGACCGATTATGTCCGGTCGGTCGCCAAGGATGCGCCCAAGATCGCCACCCGCAAGGCCTCGGAACTGGCGCTTGGCCCGCTGACCGAAAAGCTGCCGCAGCTGGTGGGCGGCTCGGCGGACCTTACCGGTTCCAACAACACCAAAACTTCCTTCACCAAGCCCTTCTCTGCGCAGGATTATTCCGGTCGCTATGTCTATTACGGCATTCGCGAATTCGGCATGGCGGCTGCGATGAACGGCATGGCGTTGCATGGCGGGATCGTGCCCTATGGCGGCACCTTCCTGATCTTCAGCGATTATGCCCGCAACGCCATCCGCCTTTCCGCGCTGCAGAAGGTGGGCGTGGTCTATGTGCTGACGCATGATTCGATCGGCCTGGGTGAAGACGGGCCGACCCACCAGCCGGTGGAACAGGTGATGAGCCTGCGCCTGATCCCCAATCTCAACGTCTATCGCCCCTGCGATGCGCTGGAGACCGCGGAATGCTGGGCGTTGGCGCTCGCAACGCCGAATACGCCTTCGGTCCTGGCCCTTTCGCGCCAGAACCTGCCCGCGCTGCGCGGCGAGGGTGACGAAGCGTGGACCCCGGCCACTAATCGCTCGGCCAGGGGCGCCTATCGCCTGCGTGCCGCTGCTGCCGAGCGCAAGGTGGTGCTGGTCGCCACCGGTTCGGAAGTGGAGGTTGCGCTGGCGACTGCGGACAGCCTCGAAGCACAGGGGATCGGCGCAGATGTCGTCTCCATGCCCTGCATGGAACTGTTCCACGCGCAGGATGCGGCCTATCGCGCCGACCTGCTGCCGCGCGACGCGCTGATCGTTTCTATCGAAGCGGGCACCACGCTGGGCTGGCAGGCCATTACCGGCCGCGACGGGCTCAACATCGGGCTCGACCGCTTCGGCGCTTCCGCCCCGGCGGAAGTCCTCTTCAAGCATTTCGGCTTCTGTGCGGAAGCCATCGTGCCGCAGATCACGGCGAAACTGGGCCAGTAATCCAGACTGGCCTCGCAAAGGAGCACATGCCATGGCGATCAAGGTTGCAATCAACGGGTTCGGACGCATCGGACGCAACGTAGCCCGCGCGATCTTCGAGCGGACCGATCACGATCTCGAGCTGGTCTCGATCAACGATCTGGGCGATGCGAAAGCCAATGCCCGCCTGTTCAAGCATGACAGCGTTCACGGCACTTTTGCCGGCACTGTCGAAGTGGACGGCAACGATCTGATCATCAATGGCAAGCGCATCCATGTGACGGCCGAGCGCGATCCGGCAAATCTGCCGCACGCCGCCAATGGCGTCGACATCGCGATGGAATGCACCGGCTTCTTCACCGATCGTGATAGCTGCCAGAAGCACCTGACCGCCGGCGCCAAGCGCGTGCTGATCTCTGCCCCGGGCAAGAATGTCGATCTCACGGTCGTCTACGGCGTGAACCACGAGAAGCTGACGGCCGATCATACGATCGTTTCCAACGCTTCGTGCACCACCAACTGCCTCGCCCCGCTGGCGAAGGTGCTGAACGATGCGGTCGGCATCGAACGTGGCCTGATGACCACGATCCATGCCTATACCAACGATCAGAAGATCCTCGACCAGATCCACTCCGATCCGCGCCGCGCCCGCGCCGCCGCGATGAGCATGATCCCCACCACCACGGGCGCCGCCCGCGCCGTGGGCGAGGTTCTGCCTGAACTGAAGGGCAAGCTGGACGGGTCCTCCGTTCGCGTGCCGACCCCGAATGTCTCGGTGGTTGACCTGACCTTCCAGCCGGGCCGCGATACGTCCGCCGAAGAAGTGAACGCCCTGCTCAAGGCTGCCGCAGAAGGCCCGCTCAAGGGCGTTCTGGCCTATTCGGAAGAGCCGCTGGTCTCGATCGATTACAACCACTGCCCGGCCAGTTCGACCATCGACAGCCTGGAAACGTCCGTGATCGAAGGTAAGCTGGTGCGCGTGCTTTCGTGGTACGACAATGAATGGGGCTTTTCCAACCGGATGCTCGACACCGCCGGTGTGATGGCGAGCTTCCTCTGATCTGATCCCGTTCGTGCTGAGCTTGTCGAAGCATGGTCTTTCTCTCTTGAAGAAAAAGCTGCCCTTCGACAGGCTCAGGGCGGGCGGAGATGGTGGATGAGCACGTTTCGTACTCTCGACGATGCAGGCGATGTGACCGGAAAGGTCGCGCTGGTTCGCGTCGATCTCAACCTGCCGATGGATGGCGGCCGAGTGACGGACGATACCCGCGTCCGCGCCAGCGCGCCGACCATCCTTGAACTGTCGCAGAGGGGCGCCAAGGTCCTGCTGCTGGCCCATTTCGGACGCCCGAAGGGGCAGCGCAGTTCCACCCAGTCGCTCTCCATGGTGATCGACGCCGTGCAGGACGTGCTGGGCAAGGAAGTGATGTTCGTGCCCGAAGTCGCCGGCCCGGTGGTGGAACAGACCATCGGCATCCTGCGCAATGGCGACATCGCCATCCTCGAAAACACCCGCTTCTGGCCGGGCGAGGAAGCGAACGATCCCGAATTCGCCAAGGCGATCGCGGCCAATGCCGATCTCTTCGTGAATGACGCATTCTCTGCCGCGCACCGCGCCCATGCCACGACCGAGGGCCTCACTCATCTGCTTCCGTCCTATGCCGGTCGCTCCATGCAGGCAGAGCTTGAGGCACTGGAAAAAGCGCTCGGCAATCCGGAAAAGCCGGTGGCGGCCGTTGTTGGCGGGGCCAAGGTTTCCAGCAAGCTGGCCGTGCTCAAACATCTGGTGGGCAAGGTCGATCACCTGATCATCGGCGGCGGTATGGCCAACACGTTCCTTGCCGCACGCGGCGTGGATGTGGGCAAGTCGCTGTGCGAGCACGATCTGGCCGCGACGGCTGAGGAAATCATGGATGCAGCCGATATCGCCGGCTGCACCGTGCACCTGCCCTACGATGTGGTGGTGGCGAAGGAATTCGCCGCTAATCCGCCCAGCATGCGCATTTGCAACGTCCACGAAGTCGCGGATGACGAGATGATCCTGGACGTCGGGCCGCAGGCGGTGGAGGCATTGGGCGATGTGCTCAAGACCTGCCGCACTTTGGTGTGGAACGGCCCTCTGGGCGCCTTCGAAACGCCGCCCTTCGATGCGGCGACCGTGGCGCTGGCGAAGATCGCGGCGGCGCTTTCCAAGGAAGGCTCGCTCGTTTCGGTCGCAGGCGGGGGCGACACTGTGGCCGCGCTCAACCATGCAGGTGCGGCCAAGGATTTCACTTATATTTCAACTGCTGGCGGGGCCTTCCTCGAATGGATGGAAGGGCGCGAACTGCCGGGGGTTGCAGCGCTGGAACGCTAAGTCACTAACACGGACCTAGGAGGGGACCATGATCGAAGCTGGGATGCTGGAACGAATTCGCACGGGCAAGGGCTTCATCGCCGCGCTTGACCAGAGCGGCGGATCGACCCCCAAGGCCCTGAAGGGCTATGGCATCGAGGAAGGCGCATGGTCCACCGATGAGGAGATGTTTGGCCTCATCCATCAGATGCGCGTGCGGATCATCACCTCGCCCTCCTTCACGGGCGAGAAGGTGCTGGGCGCGATCCTGTTCGAACGGACCATGGACGGCCTGGCCGAAGGCAAGCCGGTTCCCACCTTGCTGCGCGAACGCAACGTGGTGCCCTTCCTCAAGGTCGACAAGGGGCTGGAGGACGAGGCGGACGGCGTCCAGATGATGAAGCCAATGCCCGATCTGGGCGAATTGCTCGCCCGCGCCAAGGCGCTGGGCGTGGTCGGCACCAAGATGCGCAGCGTGATCAATGCGGCGAATCCCGCAGGCATTGCCGCCAATGTCGCCCAGCAGTTCGAAGTGGGCGCGCAGATCTGGAAGGCCGGGCTGATCCCGATCTTGGAACCCGAATATAACATCAAGAGCGCCGGCCGCGCCGAGGGCGAGACCCTCCTGCGCGAGGAAATCCTCAAGCAGCTCGACGCCATGCCCGATGGGCAATTGGTGATGCTCAAGCTCTCGATTCCCGAAGTGGCGAACCATTACAAGGCGCTGATCGATCATCCGGCGGTGGCGCGGGTGGTGGCGCTCTCGGGCGGTTACAGCCGCCCCGATGCCTGTGTGGAGCTGGCGAAGAACCCCGGCATGATTGCCAGCTTCAGCCGCGCGCTGCTGGAAGATCTGCGCGCCGGCATGAGCGATGCGGAATTCGACGCCTCGCTCGCCAGCGCGATCGACGAAATCTACCGCGCTTCGATCGCCTGAATTCGGGCCTAATTTCCGCCTTCGAAGCCGAAGCGGTATTCCTCGGGCACCGGCTCCTTGCCGGTGACCCGTTCCGGGTTGGCGGAGGTGAGGGCGATGGTTACGCCCTGCGGCGCGGCGTGGGGTTCGCCAAGGGTCAGGGGCACTGTCTCGCTCCAGCCCGCACCGTCGATACGGGTCACCAGAATGACCCGGCCGGCCCATACGCAGCGCGCATTCATCGGGCAGCGGCTGTCTTCGGCCACTTCCAGCGGCGTGGCGACCAGCTTGCCGACCCGAACCGACTGGCCGAGCGCTACCGTTCCCGATGGTTGGATCTGTTCAGCCTCCACGATCGGCGTGCCTTGCGCGTGAGCGCAGGCGCCAAGGGCGAGCGGAGCGAGCAGGAGGAGGGTGGGTTTGAGTGCGTGCATCATGGCGTGTTTCATGCCGCAGGCAGATGAACCGTGCCGGAACGCTTGGCTAGTCCCTCCGGAAAATCTACAGGCGCTGCCATGACAGTCGAAACACCCGCTTGCCAGCTTTACCTGATCTCGCCGCTCGATGTCGGCGGAGACTTTCCCGCGCGGCTTGCCAATGCGCTCGATGCCGGGCCGGTGGCCGCCTTCCAGTTCCGCGTGAAGGGCATGGACGAGCATGAGGCCGCGCGGCTTGCCGAACCGCTGCAGCGCATCTGTGCCGAGCGCGACGTGGCCTTCATCGTGAACGACAGCATTTCGCTGGCCAAGCGGCTTAAGGCAGATGGCGTCCATCTCGGCCAGTCCGACGGTTCGGTAAAGGAAGCGCGCGAGCGGCTGGGCCGGGATGCGCAGATCGGCGTGACCTGCAACGACAGCCGCCATTTCGCGATGGAAGCGGGCGAAGCGGGCGCGGATTATGTCGCCTTCGGCGCCTTCTTCCCCAGCGAGACGAAGGAGACCGAACATCGCGCCGAGCCCGAGTTTCTCACCTGGTGGTCGAATCTGTTCGAACTGCCCTGCGTTGCCATTGGCGGGATCACGCCGGACAATTGCGATGCGCTGATCGAAGCCGGGGCGGATTTCCTAGCCGTGTCGGGCGCGGTCTGGAACGGGGACGAGGCAGCGGCAGTGCGGGCCTTTGCCGCAAAACTTACTTCGGTGTCGCGCCTATCCTGACGCAGCGCAGCCCGGTGGGCTGGCCCGTCGCATCGAGCTTGCGCAGATAGCGTTCGCCCTTCAATTCGTAGCGATTGCCCTTGCGCGGGCCGCTGGTCATGGTGACCATATCGCCCACGCGCAGATAGGTGCCGCTCTTGCCATCGGCCGAATAGGCCGAGCCATTGGTGATGATGAAGCCTTCCTCTGGCACGGGTATGCCGCGGCTGGTGGCAGCATCGCCAGGCATCTCGCAGGCATAGATACCGCGTTCCAGCGTGGAGAGGCGGCCGCCGCTATCCGCCCGCGCGGAAGTACCCGCGGCGGCGAACATGGCCAGGCCGGCCAGGGCGATGGTGCTGAACGCCTGCTTCATGGCTCCTCTTTCCGCGGCGGCGGCTAGCATGGGTGGGGCCTTGGCGCCAGTGTGCATGCGCGATCCTCATTTCCCGTGCGTGGCAGGTTCTTGCCGAAGGCCCCGCCACACGCTAGGGCGCGCGCTCATACGCTTATATGCGCAACGCTCTTTGCAATTGGAAAGCTGAACCCCATGAAAATCAGTGGCGTGGATATCCGCCCCGGCAACATTCTCGAATATGAAGGCGGGATCTGGAAAGTCGCGAAGATCCAGCACACCCAGCCGGGCAAGGGCGGGGCTTTCATGCAGGTCGAGATGAAGAACCTCATCGACGGCCGCAAGACCAATGTCCGCTTCCGCAGCGCCGACACGGTGGAGCGCGTGCGCCTCGATACCAAGGATTTCCAGTTCCTCTATGAGGATGGCGATCAGCTCGTCTTTATGGACAAGGACAATTACGACCAGATCACGCTGCAGTCGGACCTGCTGGGCGATGCCCGCGCGTTCCTGACCGATGGTATGGACGTGGTGCTCGAATTGTACGACGAACGCCCGATTTCCGTTCAGCTTCCAGAACAGGTCGAAGCCCTAATTGTGGAGGCGGACGCCGTTGTGAAGGGGCAGACCGCCAGTTCCAGCTATAAGCCCGCCATCCTCGAGAATGGCGTGCGGGTGATGGTGCCGCCGCATATCGAAAGCGGAACCCGCATCGTGGTTGACGTCTATGCGCGTGAATATGTGAGAAAGGCCGACTGACCATGAAAAGACCGCTCCTTCTTGTCACTGCCGCCGCCGCTCTGCTGGCGTCGATTGCTCCCGCAGCCCATGCAGCGGAGAAGGAAGGTGCGGCCAAGCCTGCTCCCGCCAAGCTTACGCCAGAGCAGCAGGCCGATATCCAGCGCGCCGCGATCATCTTCCGCCTGTTCAATACGGCCTTTGTCTCGAAAGAAGTCGAGCAGCCGGTCAAGGCCAAGCTGCTGTCCTGCATGTTCAGCAATTCGCTGGGCAACATCAGCGTGGCGGCCGGCCGTGCGATGAAGCAGAACGGTCGGGACGAAAAGAGCACGACTGAAATCTATCGCGCGGCAGCTGGCGTGTGCGGCATTGCCTTCAAGGCAACGGAAGCGGCCAACGGCGCTGCGCCCAAGCCCGCAACCAAGCCTGGCGGCGAGGGTCGCTGAGAATTCGCGCATTGGAGTGCCGGCGGCGCTCCGGCGCCGTAATAAGGGAATACTTCGATGGCAGCAGTTTCTGGCCTCATTCGCGTGATGGAACGCGCCGCCCGCAAGGCGGGCGGCCGCCTGCGCCGCGACTTTGGCGAGGTCGAGCATCTGCAGGCCAGCCGTAAGGGGCCTTCGGATTTCGTGTCCAAGGCCGATATTGCGGCCGAACGCACGATCTATGACGAACTGAAGCAGGCCCGCCCCGATTGGGGCTTTCTGCTGGAGGAAAGCGGCGAGATCGATCCGAACCCGCTGCAGCCCCGCTGGATCGTCGATCCGCTGGATGGCACGTCGAATTTCCTGCACGGCATTCCGCATTTCGCGGTTTCCATCGCTGTGCAGGAACCCAAGCTCGACGGTTCGGGCTGGGGCGATGTGATTGCGGGCGTGGTGTATCAGCCGGTCACCGACCAGACCTTCTGGGCGGAAAAGAGCCGCGGGGCCTGGCTGCAGGATGCCCGCCTGCGCGTTTCGGCCCGCACGCATCTGGCCGATGCGCTGATCGCCACCGGCGTTCCCTATCACGCGCATGGCGATTTCAACGAATGGACCCGCATCTTCGCGGCCATCGGCCCGCAAGTGGCGGGCATTCGCCGCTTCGGCGCGGCCTCGCTCGATCTGGCATGGGTTGCGGCCGGCCGCTTCGACGGCTTCTGGGAAAGCGATCTGGCGCCGTGGGATACGGCTGCGGGCTGTCTGCTGGTGCGTGAAGCCGGCGGCTTCGTGACCGATTATCGCGGCCGTTCCGAGCCGATCTGCGATACGCAGGTGATCGCGGGCAACGATCCGCTCCATTCGCGGCTGCACAAGCTGGTCGCGGGTGCGCTCAAGGGCTGATCTGCCCGGAAAATCGTCGTTAATGCGCCGGGTACCCAGTTTGGGAACCCGGAATTAGCCACGCCATATCCATAAGTGCCCTGTCCGAAACATCGGGGGCAATCATGGGTCTGAACATTCTTCTCGGCGGCGTGGCCGTCGCAAGCATGGCTGTGCAAACTCCGCAGGCCGAACCGCAAAAGATCGTACTGCAACGGCAGGAGGTGGGCGGTTCTTCAACCTTCCGCCTGCCGCAGGCTGAGGGGGCCGGTTCGCCGGCGACTCCAGCCACAGGGCGCCCGACCGCGGCATTTCCGCGGATCGCGGTGCCGGTTCCGCGCGCACAGCCAGCTTCTCTGCCGTCGCTGGACTGGGACAAGGGCAATGCGGCGCTGAAAATGGGCGTTGTGGGCCTACATCTTGGCTGGAATTTCTGACCACGCTTGAACCCTGCGCATCTGCCCGCTAAGCGCGGCGAGCGCAGGGCCCCTGTGGCGGAATGGTAGACGCGAACGACTCAAAATCGTTTGTAGCAATACGTGCCCGTTCGAGTCGGGCCAGGGGCACCACCTGCACGGCAGCCGGAACCATTGCGGTTTCGCATTCGGGTGAGCCTTGCTAGGCTGCCCGGGATGATTGCAGTACCCTCCCTCCACGCCATCGCTACGATCTTTCTTACCATCGGTATGTTCGTCGCTTTCGCGCGCGGGCGGATGCCGGCGGAGATCGTCTCGCTCCTCACCATCGCGCTGATCGCGGTGGGTCTGTATTTCTATCCTTTGCCGCACAGCCTGCCGACCGACGGGCTGCGGCTGGCCTTCTCGGGCTTCGGCCATTACGCGCTCATCACCATCTGCGCGCTGATGATCATGGGGCGCGGCCTGGTGGTAACGGGCGCGCTCGATCCGGCGGCGCGGTTGCTGGCGCGGGTGTGGAAGATCAACCGCCAGTTGGGGATGCTGGTTTCACTGCTCCTTGCATTCACCCTGTCGATGATCGTGAACGATACGCCGGTGCTGGTGCTGTTGCTGCCGATTTTCGTTCAGCTGGCCGCGCAGGGGGCAATGCCTGCTTCCAAAACGCTGATGCCGCTCAATGCCGCCGTGCTGATCGGCGGGATGGCCACGACTATCGGCACCTCCACCAATCTGCTGGTCGTTTCCATCGCGCGCGATCTGGGCATGCCGCAGATGAATGTGTTCCATTTCACGCCCATCGTGCTGATGGCCGCGCTGGTGGCGCTGCCTTATCTCTGGCTGGTGATGCCGCGCCTGCTGCCCGATCACAGCAAGGAGCCGAGCTTCGAGCCGCGCCGCTTTTCCGCCTTGCTGCGTATTCCGGCTGGCAGCGACCTGCATGGCAGGACGATCGAGCAGGTGGTGGCAAAGCTGCCGGCGGGCTTTGCCTTCGATGGCGATTTTTCCGGACCGCTCGAAGCAGGGCACCGTATGGCGGTGTCCGGCACGCATGAGGCGCTCGAGGAGGCGACCCGCTTGCTCAAGGGGCAGGTGGCGCCCGGCTGGGTGATCGGCCGGATCGAGCACAGGGCCCGGGCGCAGGGCGAGGACATCGTGGTGATGGAGATGGCGGTGACGGCGGATTCGCGCCTGATCGGCCGCACGCTGGCCACATCGGGCATTGCCGATCTCTATGGCATTGCCGTGCTGGGTGTTCACAAGCCGCGCCGCCCGATCGGCAGCACTCGCCCGCGCGGCGACGAAATGGCGATCGAGGAAGGCGATGTGTTGCTGGCCATGGGCCTGCCCGGCGATCTGCAGGAATTCGCCCGCAATGACGGCCTGCTGATCCTGGACGGCGCGCGCGAGGTTCCGCGCCGGTCCAAGGCGATCGTGGCGCTGGCGATCATGCTGGGCGCGATCGGCCTTGCCTCCGCCGGGCTGTTGCCCATCGCCATATCCGCGCTGGCCGGGGCGATCATGATGTTCATCACCGGTTGCGTTAAGTTCGACCGGGTGGGGCGGGCGCTATCCGCCAAGGTGATCGTGCTGGTCGCGGCCAGTATCGCGGTTGGCCAGCTGGTGCTGGAAAGCGGCGCGGCGGCCTGGCTGGGCGAGGGGATGGCTCTGGGCCTGCAGCATCTGCCGCCCGCCGCCGTCCTGGCTACCGTGATGCTGTTCGTCACGCTGATGACGAATTTTGCCTCCAACGCCACGGCGGCAACCATCGGCACTCCCATTGCCTTCAACATCGCCTCGCAGCTGGGCCTGCCGCAGGAGCCGATGATCCTGGCCGTGCTGTTCGGCTGCAATCTGTGCTACGCCACGCCCATCGCCTATCAGACGAACCTGCTGATCATGGGGGAAGGGAACTATACTTTCGCCGATTATCTGCGCACCGGTGTTCCGCTGGTGCTGCTGATGGTGGCGACGCTCTCCTTCCTGCTCGTGTTCACCTACGGCATGTGAAAACTACGTGCCGTTTGTCCGCTGGACGCGGGCAATGCGCATGATAGGTTCCTGCTCATCGAGTCCCGCACGCAGAGGCGGGGCCGTGGGATTGAGGGGGAAGCGATGCCGGGGAAAGCCTATCCCGATGTGCAGCTCTATCGCTATGACTGGACCAAGCTGAGCGAGGCTGCGATCGGCGCCGCGATCGACAAGGTGGCGATGCAGGGGCCCCAATGTGCTTCTCCGCTCGATCTGTCGCTCGCGGGCAAGACGCTGCAGATCGTCACCGATGCCGATGGGCCGAATGCGGGGCCTGCGCTTGCCTATCGCTTCACCACGGGCAACAGGCTGATCCTGTCGGAAAATGGCGGCGATGCAGTGAATGCCGGCTATGCCGCGCTGGCGCTGGAACATTTCACCTTCTTCGCCCACCTCATACCCGGAACCCTGCGCGGCTATGCCGTGACATTGGACAATCGCACAGGTCTCGCCACCGTGTTCGAGCTGTGGTTCGGCGGGCAGGAGGCGAAGCGCGAAGTGAGCCGCGCGGTTTGGCAGGGCTATGTGTTCGAGAAGGGCAGGGATGCCCCGCCGGATCGCCACCGCTCAACCAATCGGGTGGAGGGCAAGGGCCTCTACTGGAAGACCGACACGGGCGACGAGACGCTCGATTTCTATCCCTCCATTTCCTATTCGCATTGGGTGGAACTGACCCGGCTGGACGGAAAGCAGGGCTATTGCGCGCCGTCGGACTATATGCAGATCGATGATCGCTTTTATCTCTACACCCGCACGGAAGCCGAGTTCTCGGGCATTTTCTCCGTCTATCTGATGGATCTCGACCGGCTGCGGCAAGTGGGGCTGCGGCTGGGCTTCAACGCGGCGGACGAGCTGGAATTTCGCGCCTTCACCGGCACGGGCGAGTGGCTGGGCCAGATCGCGCAGTTCGAGAAATTCGGCGATATCAGCGGCGGCCCTGCCAAGCCGCGACCCGGGCCGGGGCAGACCGGCAAGCTCGATCCCAATGCCAAGGGTTCGCGCGGGGTCTATCGCCCGCTTGGCACCATGCCCAAGATGACGAAGGCCCAGGTGGCGGCTGCGGTGAAAGAGCATACGCGTGTCTTCGCCCCGCGCACCGGGGAAGGCAGCGGAGCGGCCGGCATGGCCACTAACGGGCTTCCTTCGGTCGACTGGCTTTCAGGCAAGAGATTCACCCTGCGCTACGATGGCGGCCCGGTGATGGACTACAAGGTGACGAGCGCGGATTCGCTCCAGTGGCGCAAGGATGGCGGACCATGGGCCACGGCGCGCTATCAGGCCTATGAGCCCGCGCCGGGCGTGATCCTGTTCGGCCATGTGCTGGATAGCGAGCCCGATCATGACGGGCACTGCATCTGCGCCGATTTCGAGAATGGCCTTGTCACCACTTTCAACGGCTATCTCAACACGCCCTTCTTCGCGAATGAGGCGGGCGCGCGGACGCTGTTCGGTGTGATCGAGATGCAGGGCCTCGCGTCGCCGGGCAAGGCGCGGCACGGGCGGACCAATGAGTTGCTGGGCCGGGCGATTACCTGGAATTACGCACCGGGGCTTACATCCATGCATCTCTATTCCACGCCGCACACCGTATCGTGGATCATCTTCACCGATACGGGTGCGGGCGGGCTGGAATGGAGCGGGCCGGGCGATTTCGTGAAATTCCGCGAGGATCTCTATTTCGCCTATTGGCTGGAAGATGCCTGCAACGGCACGCTGGGCACCATCGTGATCAATATGCGCACCATGCATGATTCCGGCATCGGCTATCATTGCGGCGAGGAGGGCTTGAGCATGAGCCAGGTGGGCGCCCATGCCCGCCATGCCGGCAAGTTCGACATCGATCGTTTCTTCGCCAAAATGACTTGAGAAGGAGTTGAAAGAATGACTGGCAAACCCATGACTTCACGGCGTTCCTTCCTCAAGTCCGGGGCAATTGTCGCCGCCCCGCTGGCAGTGGTGGGCGCGCCTGCGGCTGCCGCCATGGCCGACGACGCCAGCCGCGCGCGGCTTGCCCGGCTGGAGGATACAATGGCGATCGAGGCGCTGAACCGGGCCTTCCTGCGCCAGTTCAACGCCTCGGGCGCGGAGGCGACTGCGGCATTGTTCGCTGACGGCAAGGCGCCGGATCTGGCCCACGGCACATCGGGCCTTGTACTGGAGGATGCAGGTGAGCCGGAGCATTTCGAACTGGCAGGCGACGGCGCCCGCGCTACGGCGCATTACGCCTGCAAGGTGGAAACCGAACATGCGCTGGAAGGCGATCACACGCTGATCCAGATGGCCCGGCTGCAGGGAAACAGCCCCCATCGCAGCATTGAGCGGCGCCTGCTCAAGGCCGATTATGTGAGGCGCAAGGACGGCTGGGCGATAGAGAGCATCCGGCTGGGATGAGGGCGATGGGCGCGCGTCAGCTCCTCCGCATCGGCGCCACCGCCGCGCTGCTGTGCCTTTTGTCCGCCTGCTGGCTGTCGGAGAAGCCGCTGCTGACCGCGAAGACCTCTTCGGAAGTGGATTTCACGGGCACCTATCGTGGGGTCGGAGAAGAGGATCGCAGCGATCTGGTGATCGCCTCCCGGGGCAAGCGGGCCTACGAAATGCGCCAGGGCAAGGACAGGGTCGCCACGCGCTATCTGCGGCTGAAGGACGAATGGTATCTCGCCCAATACGAGGGCAAGGACGAGGACGCCGATACCGGGCAAAGCGAGGGCGATGTCGTTTATCTCTACCAGCCGCTGCGTGTCGCGGGCCGGCGTCTCTATATGTATTCGCCAGAATGCGACGATACGCCCGGCGATCACAAGGGAATGGAACGCAAATCGGGCGCCTGTACCTTCACCAGCCTCGACGGGCTGACAGCGGCTGCGCGGGCCTATGTCGCGCGGGTGGAAAAGGGCGAGGTGTCAGGCCAGCCGGCGGTCTGGACGAAAGTTTCCGTTTCGCGCCATTGATGCCGCGCCGCCGCCAGGCTTGGTAAATCGCGCCGTAACCGGGAAAATCCAGCAATCGCCGTGGTTTCTTTCCCGGCTGTAAAATTTACCGACATTTCACCTCTCGCCATTACTCATGGCTTTGCCCGCACGATGCGGGCGTTTGGCCGGTTTGGGTAATGATCCGTCTTTTCAAACATTACATACCACATGCCGTATTGCTGCTGGGCCTGTTCGATTTCGGGCTGCTGATCATGGCCGGCGAACTGGCGTGGAAGCTGCGCGCAGGGCAGATCGGCATGGCGATGGGCCTGTTTACCGCCCGCCTGCCGCTGCTGGCCGGCGCGGGGGCGGTGGTGCAGACCGCGATGATCGCGGTGGGCGTCTATGGTTCGGATTCGCTGCGGTCCATGCGCTTTGCAGGGGCCAGGCTGCTGGTGGCGGTCAGCCTTGGTATCATTGCACTGACCTTCATCGACTTTCTGGTGCCGGGGCAGACCTTCTGGCGCTCCACGCTTGCCTACGCCATGGGCCTTTCGATCGTGTTCCTGATGCTCAACCGCCTGATCGTGGGGGGGATATTGGGTGCAAATGCCTTTCGCCGCCGGGTGCTGGTGTTCGGTGCGGGCAAGCGCGCGCAACGCCTGCGCGAGCTTGGAATGCGGCCCGAGAGCGGATTTTCCATCGTCGGCTATATCGCGATGAGCGATGGCGCGCAGGTGGTGGAGGAAGCGATCCCGCGTTCGGCGATCCACGATCTCAACCGCTATGTGGAAAATCTCGGCGTCTCTGAAGTGGTGCTGGCGCTGGAGGAACGGCGCAACGCCATCCCGATGAAGGACCTGCTGCGGATCAAGACCGCCGGGGTCCATGTGAACGATTTTTCCAGCTTCATGGAGCGTGAGACGGGCCGGGTCGATCTCGACACGGTGAATCCTTCATGGCTGATCTTCTCCGACGGGTTCAGTTCCGGCCGCGCGGTGTCCAGCGTGGCGAAGCGCCTGTTCGACATCCTCGCCAGCTCGATCCTGCTGCTGCTGACTTTCCCGCTGATCCTGATCTTCGCCCTGCTGGTGAAGATAGACAGCCGCGGCCCGGCCTTTTTCCGCCAGACGCGGGTGGGCCTCTATGGCCAGACCTTCGAACTGATCAAGCTGCGCTCCATGCGCATCGATGCGGAGAAGGACGGCGCGAAATGGGCCCAGGCCGACGATCCGCGCGTAACCCGCGTGGGCCGCTTCATCCGCAAGGTCCGCATCGACGAATTGCCCCAGACCTGGAGCGTGCTGAAAGGAGAGATGAGCTTCGTCGGCCCGCGCCCCGAACGGCCGGAATTCGTCGAGGATTTGGACGAAAAGCTGCCCTATTACGCAGAGCGGCACATGGTGAAGCCCGGCATTACCGGCTGGGCGCAGATCAACTATCCCTATGGCGCGTCGATCGATGATGCCCGGCAGAAGCTGGAATATGATCTCTATTACGCCAAGAATTACACGCCCTTCCTCGATCTGCTGATCCTGCTGCAGACCCTGCGCGTGGTGCTGTGGCACGAGGGGGCACGCTGATATGGGCGGCGTGTGGAACATCCTGATCGTGGCGCTGGACGTGGTCAGCGCGACGGCGCTGCTCGGCTTTGCTGGCTGGCTCTATCCGCGCCGGGCGAAGATGGGGCAGGCGGGGGATGCCATCCTTTCGGCCCTCGCCATCACTGGCCTCTGGGCCGTGTCCGTGGCTGTGATCGGCACTGGCGGAACCGGCCCGCAAATATTCCTCAGCCTCAGCTATCTCGGCTGGTTCTGGGCGCTCTACCGGCTTTTCTCCCACGACGGGCGGCATGAAAGCGTGCGCCCGATCCGGCCCGTGGTGATGGCGCTGGGTTTTGTGGAGATGCTCCAGCTGGGCCTGATCGTGGCTGCAACGCGCTTCATGGAGGAGCCCGGCGCGGAGCTGATGATTTTCGAGATGTCGATGGCCTTCCGCCTGCTCTGCACGGTGGGCGCGCTGGTGCTGGTGCATAATCTCTATGTCGGCGCCTCGCCCGCCGGGCGGCTGACCCTGCGCTGGCCGGCCGCCGCACTGGCGGCGATGTGGCTGTACGATCTCAATTTCTACACCATCGCCTATCTCACCGGCCGGGCGCCCCAGACGCTGGGCGAATTGCGCGGGCTGGTGATGCTGGCGATGGTGGCGCTGCTGGCGCTGGGCACGGCCCATGGGGCGAGCGAATTGCGCCTGCGGGCATCGCGCTCGGTGGCGTTCCAGTCTTTCTCGCTGCTGGTGATCGGAGCCTATCTGGTGGCCATGGTGGTGGTGGCGCAGGGGCTGGCCTATGTCGGCAGCGACTTTGCCCACATTATCCAGCTCGCCTTCCTGGCGGCGGCCAGCGTGGCGGCGCTGCTCATCCTGCCCTCGCGCCGGCTGCGCGGCTGGATCAGAGTGATGCTGGCCAAGCATCTGTTCCAGCACCGTTACGATTACCGCGCCGAATGGCTGCGCTTCACCGAAACCATCGCGCGCGGCGGCGAACAGGTGATGCCGCTGCACGAACGCGTGGTTCAGGCCGTGGCGGATATTACCGACAGCCCCGCCGGCCTCCTGCTGACGCCGGGGGAGGACGGGGTGTTCACGCTCGATTCCCGCTGGCAATGGCCCGAGATCGACGTTCCGGCCGAGGCGCTGACCATGGAGGCGGCGCGCTTCTTCGAGCAGCACCGTTTCATCCTTGATCTCGACGATGTCCGGCAGGGGCGCGACAGCCATGGCGAGCGGCGTTACGTCCCCGAATGGCTGGCGGAAAGCCGCCGGGCCTGGGCGATGGTGCCGCTGATCCATTACCAGCGCCTGATCGGCATCGTGGTGCTGGCCCGCCCGCCGGTGGTGCGCCGGCTGGACTGGGAGGATTTCGACCTGCTGCGCGTGGTGGGCCAGCAGCTGGCCAGCTATCTGGCCGAGCAGGCCGGGCAGGAGGCACTGGGCGAAGCGCATCGTTTCGACGAATTCAACCGCCGCATGGCTTTCGTGATGCATGACATCAAGAACCTCGCCAGCCAGCTTTCGCTGCTGGCGCGCAATGCGGAAAAGCACGCGGACAAGCCGGAATTCCGGGCCGACATGCTCGTCACCCTGCGCAACAGCACCGACAAGCTCAACGCCCTGCTGGCGCGCCTCGGCCGTTATGGCGCGGGCGGTAACGAGCGGTCGGAACAGATCGACGCGGTCTCTGCCGTGGAGCGGATCGTGGCCCGCTATGCCGCCCAGCATCCGGTGCATCTGGTGGAGCGGCAGGCCTGCGTGCTGCTGGCCCGCGCGGAATCGCTGGAGCAGGCGCTGGTCCATCTGGTGCAGAACGCCATCGAGGCGAGCGATCCCGATACGCCGGTGCTGCTGAGCGTGTTGGTGGACGGGCTGTCCTGCCGCATCGAAGTGCTCGATTCCGGCACGGGCATGAGCGCGGAATTCATCCGTTCGCGCCTGTTCAAGCCGTTCCATTCCTCCAAGCCCGGCGGCTTCGGCATCGGCGCCTTCGAGGCGCGCGAGCTGATCCGCGCGATGAACGGCCGGCTGGATGTGGAAAGCCGCGAAGGGATCGGCACGCGCTTCATCATCCGCCTGCCGCTAGCCACGCAATTGGGCGACACAAACCAGAATAACGAGACCGGGCGAGGCTTCGGCCCGTCGGGCAAGACCGAGGTTGCATAATGTCCGAGAGCAAATCCAGATCCCTGCCGCGCCTGCTGATCGTCGAGGATGACGCGGGCCTGCAGGCGCAGCTCAAATGGGCCTATGACGATTTCGACGTCACCATCGTGGGTGACCGGGCATCGGCGCTGGCCGCCCTGCGCGCGGAAGAGCCGCCGGTCGTGACGCTGGATCTGGGCTTGCCGCCCGATCCCGACGGGACGAGCGAGGGCTTCGCCATTCTCGAAGAGATCATGGCGATCAAGCCCGACACCAAGGTGATCGTCGCCAGCGGCCATGGCGCGCGGGAAAGCGCGCTCAATGCGATCGAGCGGGGCGCCTATGATTTCTACCAGAAGCCCGTCGATATCGAAGATCTGGGGCTGATCGTGCGCCGGGCCTATAATCTCCACCGGATCGAGGCGGAAAACCGCGCGCTCCAGGCCCGCGCGGGGGATGGCAATACGGTGCTGGGCGGCCTCATCACCGCCGCGCCGGAAATGGTCCGCGTGGCGCGCACGATCGAGCGTGTGGCCAATACCAATGTCTCGGTCATGCTGCTGGGGGCCAGCGGCACCGGCAAGGAATTGCTGGCGCGCGGCCTGCACGAGGCGAGCGACCGCAAGGGCGGGGCCTTCGTGGCGATCAATTGCGCCGCGATCCCTGAAAATCTGCTGGAAAGCGAGTTGTTCGGCCATGAAAAGGGCGCCTTCACCGGGGCAGTGAAAACCACTGAGGGCAAGATCGAACTGGCCAATGGCGGGACATTGTTCCTCGACGAAGTGGGCGACATTCCTCTGCCGCTGCAGGTCAAGCTGCTGCGCTTCCTGCAGGAACGCACGATCGAGCGGATCGGCGGGCGCAAGTCGATCTCGGTCGATACGCGGATCGTCTGTGCCACCCATCAGGATCTGGAGGCAATGATCGCCGATGGGCGCTTCCGCGAGGATCTGTTCTATCGCCTGGCCGAGATCGTGGTGAAGATCCCCTCGCTGGCGGAACGGCCGGGCGACGCCACGCTGCTCGCCAAGGTGTTCGTCAAGCGCTTCGCCCGCGAGATGAACCAGCAGGTGAAGGGCTTTGCCGCCGATGCGCTGGCCGCGATCGATGCGTGGAAATGGCCGGGCAATGTCCGCGAGCTGGAAAACCGCGTGAAGCGCGCGGTGATCATGGCGGACGGCAAGCTGGTCAACGCCGCCGATCTCGACCTTGACGGCGCGCAGGAGGAGGATGCCCAGCCGCTCAACCTCAAGAGCGCGCGCGAACAGGCCGACCGGCGAGTGATCCGCCATGCACTGGCCCGCAGCGAAGGCAATATTTCCAACACCGCCAAGCTGCTGGGGATCAGCCGGCCCACGCTCTACGATCTCCTCAAGCAATATGATCTGCACGCCTGATATCGGGCCATTTCGGCGGGGGCGGCGGGGAAGGGCGGCGCTTGCGGCGCTGGCCCTGCTCGCGCTCGCGCCCCCGACACTGGCGGCACAGGAAGGCGCTCAGGCCGAAGTGACGCTGGGCCGCGAGGCGCTGCAGCGCGGCGATGGCGTGGCGGCCGAAGTGGCGCTGCGCCGCGCGCTGGATGGCGGCGTGTCCGAAGCGGCGGTTTCGGCCCTGTTGGGGGAGGCCTATCTCCAGCAGGGCAATTATGACGATGCCCGCCGCTGGCTGGGCGAGGGCAATTTCGCGCCCGACCAGCGCCGCCACGGCTTCCACATGCTCGCCCGGCTGGAAATGGCCGAGGGCAATCTCGATGCCGCCAGCGCCGCTTTCGAGCGGGCGCTGGAAGGCGATCCCGGCACGGCGGAAATGTGGGTCGATATCGGCCGGCTCCGCTATCGCGCGGGGCAGCACCATCAGGCGCTCGCCGCGGCGGAAGAGGCGCTGAGGCGCGACGGGAAAGACCCGCGCGCGCTGGAGTTCCGGGGCCAGCTGGCCCGCGATGCCGATGGGCTGATCGCGGCGCTGGCATGGTTCGAAAAGGGGCTGAAAAGCGCGCCCGACGATCTCTCCCTACTGGGCGAATATGCCGCCACTCTGGGCGAGGCGGGCCGGGCGAAGGAGATGCTTCGCGTCACCCGCCGGATGATCGAACTGGACGGCGCAAATCCGCGCGCCTTCTATCTTCAGGCGGTGCTTGCCGCGCGGGCGGGGGATTACAATCTCGCCCGCAGGCTGCTGTGGCGCACGAAGGAGCGTTTCAGCGAAGTGCCCGCCGCCATGCTGCTGGAAGGCGTGCTGGAAATGCGGGCCGAAAACTGGGCGCTGGCAGTGGATGTTCTGGACGAGCTTGTCCGCCGCCAGCCCGACAATGAACGCGCCGGCCTGCTGCTGGGCCGGGCGATGCTGGAAAATGGCGACGCCAGCGAAGTGATCGCGCGTTATAGCGCGGCCGCTCAGCGCGCCGATGCCTCGCCCTATCTGCTCACGCTGCTGGGCCGCGCCTATGAGGTGACGGGGGACCGGGTGGCGGCCGCTCCGCTGCTGGACCGGGCCGCCAGCCTTGCGCCCGCCGCCACGCATCCGCTGCCGGTGGGCGAGGCGGGCGAACTGGCGATCTTCCGCTGGGGCGACGATCCGGACCGGCTGGATGCCGCCGTGCCCCGCCTGCGCCAGCTGCTTGCGGCGGGCGATACGGCTTCGGCGCAGTCTATCGTGGACGGGCTGAGGCAACGCTTCTCGGGCTCGGCCGATATCGAGGTTCTGGCGGGCGACGTGGCGCTGGCGCGCGGCGATGGCGCAAGGGCGCTGGCCCTCTATTCCTCCGCCGCGAAGATTCGCCGCAGCTTCCCGCTGGTGGAGCGGATGGCTGCCGCACTGCAATTGCTTGACCGCGACGGGGATGCGCGCGTGCTGGCAAGTGCCTATCTCGTGCAGCATCCGCAGGATGGCGAAGCGGCGGAATTCCTTGGCTATCTCAGCGCCGAAGCAAGCGAGTGGAAACGGGCGGAAATGCTGCTGCGCTTCGCCCGGCTCCAGCGTGACGGCGGCGGACGCGATCCGCTGCTGCTGGCGGTGCTGGCGGACGCTTCCTTGCGGGCAGGGGATGGCAAGGCTGCTCTCGCCGATGCGCAGGCCGCCTTCGCCGCCCAGCGCACCAACCGCCGCGCCGTGCTGACGCTGGCTCGCGTGCTGGAAAGCGCGGGACGGAAGGAGGCGGCACGCGCGCTGCTGGCAAAGGCGAGGCGGCTGCCCGGCGCGGGGTAATTATCGCGGCTAATTTTCTATTCGTCATTCCCGCGAAGGCGGGGAGTCGAAGACGTCCTTGGACAATCCAGCGGCAACCGTTGGAACTGGATTCCCGCCTTCGCGGGAATGACGAAGATTAGAGGGTCAGGGTTCCGGTCAGACCGTCGCCGGACATCGAAAACACTTTCCTACAGGCCCCCAAATGGCGTTTATCCTGCGCGATGGAACGCCTAGCCCAAACCCCGCCTTGCGCACTCTCCAGCCCGGCCGGCCCCAGCGCGTGGGGGCTGCACGAAAAGCCGAAATGGAAGGTGACACTTCGCGCCACCCGTAGCCCCCGAAAATGGCTTGAAACCGCGCCATGCGAGAGCGGCACGCCGCGAACGCAACGGGGCGTTTTCCTGCCGGGAAAGGTGACACCTCCGCCTCGCCGCAGCCGGGCAGGGCACAACCGCCATTTTCCTGCACCGGCAAAAGCTGCTAGCGGCGCGCCCATGCCCTGCATCACTCCGAAGTCCAGCATCTCTCCCAAGCCCGGATCGCCCCGCTCGCCCTTTGGCGGAAGGGGGCTGAAGTTGTCGCATCGCACAGTGTCAACTTCGGCGGATTTCCGGGCATGGTGAAGCGCGTTCTGCATTATGTCGATCCGCTGGTGCGGCTGCTGCTGGCCACGATCCTGCTGGCCACCGTGCTGCCGGTGAAGGGCGAGGCGCGGGCGGTTGCGCAGTTCATTTCCAACGCGGCGGTGTTCCTCCTCTTCCTGCTCAACGGCCTGCGCCTGCCGCGTGACGAGGTGGTGAAGGGGATCGGCAATCTGCGCTTCCTCGCGCCGCTGGTGTTCTGGTGCTTCGGGGCGATGGCGCTGGCCGGTTGGGGGCTGGCGCATCTGTTCTCGGATGCGCTTGCCGGTATCCTGCCGCCGCTGGTGGCGGTGGGGTTCCTCTATCTCGGCACGCTGCCTTCCACCGTGCAATCGGCCACGGCCTACAGCTCCATCGCGGGCGGGAATGTGGCAAGTTCGGTGGTCGCCGCCGCGCTGCTCAACATATTGGGCGTGTTCCTCACCGCGCCGATCTTCTCGGCGCTTGCGGGGAGCACGGGGGCGGGGATCGATACGGATGGGCTGGTGAAGGTCGGCCTCGTGCTGCTGCTGCCCTTTGCCATCGGCCAGATTGCGCAAAACCGCTTCGGCCATCTGGTGAAGGAACATCGCCAGATGGCCACCTGGATGGATCGCACCTCGATCGCCATCGCGGTCTATGTCGCCTTCTCGGGGGCGGTGGAGCAGGGGATCTGGGACAAGCTCGGCCCGGCCGCATGGGCGGCGCTGGTGGGCGGGGTCTGCGCGCTGATCCTCTTCGCTTTTGGCGGGGCGTGGCTGCTGGGCGGAATCCTCGGCCTTGCCCGGGGGGACCGGGTGGCGATGCTGTTTTCCGGCGGTCAGAAGAGCATCGCCATGGGCGCGCCGCTGGCCGCCGTACTGTTCCCGCCGGATATGGCCGGGATCGTGCTGCTACCGGTGCTGGTCTACCACTTGTTGCAGCTCGTTCTTTCGGCCCCGCTGGCTAGTCGTCTTGCAGCGCATTCCCGATAGCTTCGGCCTGCGCCTGCTTGCGATTGTGGCGAGCTGACCACCAGAGGGACAGCCCGATCAGCACCGCGCCGATCAGTCCGGTGATGGCCTCGGGAATGTGGAACTTGGCCGATGCCAGCATGATGCCGCCCAGCGCAATGATCGCCCAGAAGGCCCCATGCTCAAGGAAGCGATATTCGGTCAGCGTGCCCTTCTTCACCAGCATGATCGTCATCGAACGCACGAAGAAGGCACCGATGGACAGGCCCAGCGCGATCACGATCATATTGTTGGAAAGGGCAAAGGCGCCGATCACGCCGTCAAAGCTGAAGCTGGCGTCCAGCACGTTGAGATAGAGGAACCCGCCAAGCCCGCTGCGCACGGCGGCACCTGCCAGCGCGCGCTTCTGGTCGCGGATTTCCAGCCAGGTGTTGATCGCCCCCACCGAGATGAAAGTGGCGATGCCCAGAATGCCCGCGATCAGGAAGGTCAGCGCCTCGGCCGGTTCGAGCAGGCCGGAGATGCCCCACAGCACCAGCAGCAGCACGCCGATCTCGATCGCTTCCACCGCGGCAACCCGCGCCAGGAACCGTTCGATCGCGCCGATCCAGTGCACTTCCTTGTCATTATCGAAGAAGAATTCGAGGCCCACCATGGCCAGGAACGCCCCGCCGAAACCGGCAATGCCGACATGGGCGGAAGAGACGATCTCCTGATATTTCATCGGTTCGTTGAGCGAGAGGTTCACGGCTTCCCACGGCCCGATATGCGCGGCGATGGCCACGATCGCCAGCGGGAAGACCACGCGCATCCCGAACACGGCAAAGGCGATACCCCAGGTGAGGAAGCGCTTCTGCCACACCTCGTCCATGTCTTTCAGCACAGTGGCGTTCACCACCGCATTGTCGAAGCTCAGCGAGACTTCGAGCACCGAGAGCACGGCGATGATCCACAGCATCTGCGCCGTGCCAGAGATCGAGCCGGTGCTTTCCCAGCCATACCATGCGCCCAGCGTAAGGCAGATGAGGGCAAAGAAGATCGATCCGCGAAAATGAGTCAGCAAGGCAGGCACTTTCTATTCGGGCTGATAGGTCTGTTCGGAACCGGGGAATGTGCGTGAACGCACTTCTGCGGCATATTGCGCGGCGGCGGCCGAGATGTCCTCGGCAATGGCGCCATAGCGCTTCACGAAGCGGGGTACACGCTCGAACATGCCGAGCATGTCATCGGTGACGAGCACCTGCCCGTCGCACTGCGCAGAGGCGCCGATGCCGATGGTGGGGCAGGCAACCGCCTGCGTCACTGCCACGGCGATCGGCTCGATCACGCCTTCTACCACGATGGCAAAGGCGCCCGCCTGGCACAGGGACTGTGCGTCGCTGACGATCTTCCGGGCTTCTGCCTCGCTGCGGCCGCGCGGGCCATAGCCGCCCAGCACATTCACCGCCTGCGGCGTAAGGCCGACATGGCCCATCACCGGAATGCCCCGGCTGACGAGGAATTCCACCGTCTCCGCCATGGCCGCGCCGCCTTCCAGCTTCACGCCCGCGCAGCCGGTTTCCTTCATCAGCCGCGATGCGCTGTCGAAGGCCTGGGCGGGGGATTGTTCGTAAGAGCCGAAGGGCATGTCGACGATCACCGCCGAATGATAGGAACCGCGCACCACCGCCGCACCATGGGCCGCCATCATCTCCAGCGTCACCGGCACGCTGGAGGGCAGGCCATAGATCACCTGGCCCAGCGAATCCCCCACCAGCAGCAGGTCGCAATGGGCATCCAGCAACTGGGCCTGACGGGCGGTATAGGCGGTGAGCACCACGATGGGTTCTTCCGTTACCCCATCCACCTTGCGCGCCCGGATTTTGGGCACGGTGAGCCGCCGCATCGGCGCCGGAGTGGGGTTGGCGCGGCTGGTCGAAGTGTCGAGCGTGAAGGTGGTAGACATGCGCGCCCTTTTAGCGCCGGCTGGCGATTGGGCAAAGCAAAGCGGCAATGCCTCCAAATCAAGAAGAACCGGGGTGCGGCGATCAAGGATTCTGGCGCCAGAATGCGGCTTTTCCCCCGAATTGCCCCATGGTCTGCCAATTTCCCGATTGCGGTAGTTTCAAAAGCGAATATTCCTTTCCCGTGACACGGCCGCCGGGAACGCAAGGGGTTTAGCGTTCCGGGGCCAAGGGAGGTCCTTGAATGATCTTTGGCCGCATCAAGCCGCTGGACGCGATTCTCGCCACAGCGGAAAAGAAGTCGCTTCACCGCTCGCTTGGTGCCTTTCAGTTAACAATGCTCGGCGTCGGGGCCGTCATCGGCACAGGCATCTTCGTGCTGACGGCCGAAGCCGCGCAGAAAGCGGGGCCGGGCATGATGCTCAGCTTCGTGATCGCCGGCTTCGTCTGCGCGGTCGCCGCCCTGTGTTATGCCGAAATGGCCTCCATGGTGCCGGTATCCGGCTCGGCCTATACTTACAGCTATGCCGTGATGGGTGAGCTGATCGCCTGGATGGTCGGCTGGGCGCTGATCCTCGAATATGCGGTGGCGGCGGGCGCGGTCTCGGTCGGCTGGGCGGGCTATGTCGTCGGCCTGATCGAACATGCGGCGGGGATAGACATACCCAATGCGCTGGTTCGCGGGCCGTTCGATGGCGGCTTCGTCAATCTGCCGGCCATGGCGATTGCCCTGCTTGTCACCTGGCTGCTGGTGATCGGCACGCGTGAGAGCGCCTTTGTGAATGCCATTCTGGTGGTGGTGAAGGTCGCTGCCCTGTCGCTGTTCATCGCGCTGGCTGTGCCGGTCATCCAGATGGAGCAGTTCACGCCTTTCGCTCCACTCGGCTTCGGGGGCATCGGTGCTGCCGCTGCCTCGATCTTCTTTGCCTATGTCGGGTTCGACGCGGTCTCCACCGCTGCGGAGGAAACCAAGAACCCGCAGCGGAACATGCCCATCGGCTTGATCGGTTCGCTCGCCATCTGCACAGTGTTCTACCTGCTGGTGGCCGCCGGCGTGATCGGCACAGTGGGTGCCAGCCCGATGCTGGATTCCAGCGGCGCGGGCCTCGCTCCGGGCAGCAAGGAACTGACGGATGCCTGCGCGGCCATTTCCGATCAGGCGGTGGTCTGCTCGAAGGAAGCGCTGGCCTGGACGATGCGCGAAATCGGCTGGCCGCAGATCGGCAATCTGATCGGCCTTGCCGCCGGTCTCGCCTTGCCCTCCGTCATCCTGATGATGATGTTCGGCCAGACCCGCATCTTCTTCGTGATGAGCCGCGACGGCCTGCTTCCCGCAGCCTTTTCCAGCATCCACCCCAAGTTCAAGACGCCGCATGTTATCACCATCCTGACCGGCGTATTCGTAGCGCTGTTCGCGGCCTTCTTCCCGGTGGGCATCCTTGCGGACATCTCCAATTCGGGCACCCTGTTTGCCTTCGCGGCGGTGTCGATCGCGGTGATGGTGCTGCGCAAGACCGACCCCGATCGCAAGCGCCCCTTCCGCACTCCGGCAATCGCGATCACCGCGCCGGTGGCGATCCTTGGCTGCCTCTATCTGTTCTACAAGCTGGGCGTCGAAACGAAGCTGATGTTCCTCGGCTGGGCGGTTGTCGGCCTGATCGTCTACTTCGCCTATAGCCGCAGCCGCAGCCATGTCGGGCGCGGGATTGTGGAAGTGCATGAAGGGGATGCGGACGTGCCGCCCATGCCCGTCGCATCGATGCCGGGCGCGCCTGCTCCGGGCGAATCCGAATAGGGGCAGCGCCCGCCATGGCGGAGGAGTTCCGCTTCGATCTTTCCACCTATCTGGGCCGCATTGGGTTGAATGAAATTCGGCCCGATGCCGCAGGTTTGCGTGCTTTGCAGCAGGCGCATATGCGGGCGGTGCCGTTCGAGAATTTCGACCCGCTGCTGGGCAAGGTGCCGCTTCTGGGCCTGCCGGAACTGTTCGCCAAGATCGTGGAGGAACGGCGTGGGGGCTATTGCTTCGAGCAGAATGGGCTGTTCGGCGAGGCGCTGAAATCCGCCGGTTTTGTGGTTTCCCGCCGCCTTGCCCGGGTGCGGATGCGGATGGGCGTGGATGGCGGGCGCAGCCATCTGGCGCTGATCGTGAAGGCCGAAAACCGCCGTTTTCTGGCCGATGCGGGCTTTGGCGGGCCGGGTCCGCTGGCACCGTTGGAGCTCGATTTCGACCGGGTACAGCGTGTGTCCAACGGGGCCTATCGTGTGCATAACGACATCGAGCGAGGCGAGATCGTGCTTCAGCGTCTCCAGCCGGAAGGCTGGGCCGATCTCTATGCTTTCGACGATGCCCGCGTGACCGATGGCGACATCGCCAACGCCAATTTCGTCTGCGCCGTCTCGCCTGAGGCGCCGTTCGGATTCCATCTGATGTTCGGCTGCTATCGCGGAGATACTCGCTACGGTCTGTTCAACCGGGTGCTGACTGTCGAGACACCGGATGGGGAGGAGCGGCGCGAGCTGGCGCACTTTGCCGAATTCGCCGGCTTCCTGCGCGACGAGGCCGGGCTGGGCCTGTCGGACGAGAAGCTGGAACTCGCCTGGGAGAAGATCGGGGGCTGAGCTTGCCCCTGCGGGCGATTGCGCTGCCAGGCGAATGAGAACATAAGTGGAACATTATTCGAGAGTGTTCCGATTCGCATGGATCAGCCTGCCCAATTCCTTCTGCCCGGAAGCGCTGCCTTCCAGCCTGCCGCGAGCTGGCGGCCCGGCCTTGCGCCCGCGCGCCATAGCGAGATTTTCGCCGGTGCCGACGAAGCGGGCGGGGCGGGGATGGCGCTTGCCCTGGCGCTGGACGCTATCCGCGCGACGGGTGGGCTTACCGGGGATGACTCGCGCATGGTGCTGTGGGTGCAGGACAGGCAGGCCCTGCGGCTTTCCGGGCGGCCCTATCGCCCCGGCCTGCCGCCCGAATTGCGTGCGCGGCTGATCCATGTCGCCGCCAAATCGCCGGAGGATGCGCTGTTCGCGCTGGAGGAAGGGCTGCGCTGCCGCGATCTGGCCTGCGTGATCGGGGAGATCGCCGGGAACCCGCGCGCACTGGGCCTCACGGCCTCGCGCCGCCTCAGCCTGATGGCGGAAAGGCAAGGCGTGTCCCTGTTCCTCCTGCGGCTGGATGCGCAGCACGATCTGTCTTCGGCCCGGATGCGCTGGGATGTGCGCTCCGCCGCCTCGCCCCGGCCGCGCTGGAACCCGGCGGCGCCCGGATCGCCCAGCTGGCGCGCGGAGCTGTTTCGCGCGCGTGGTTTCAATCAGGGAGAATGGATTTTGCGCGATGACAGCACTGGCCTTTCTGCCCAGCGGTGGCGCCCGTCCGCCGCGCCGGATCATGGCGATCTGGTGCAGCAGGCTGGCGATCGATCGCTGGCGTCATTCTGAAAATTGCCGGCCGGGCGAGGGCAGGGATGCCCAGCCGCTCGCCCTGATTGAGGAGACCGCGCATGGCCCCCGGCTTGCGGCGCTGAACGCGACTGCGCTGGCGCTGGGTCTGCATGAAGGGATGCTGCTGGCCGATGCGCGCGGCATCTGTCCCCATTTACTGACCGAGCCTGCCGATCCGCAGGGCGATGCGGCGTTTCTTGAAAGGCTGGCCCTGTGGGCGCAGCGCTGGGGGCCATGGAGCGCGGTCGATCCGCCCGACGGATTGCTGGTGGACGTTACTGCCGTGGCCCATCTCTTCGGCGGGGAACAGGCGATGCTGGAGGATGTGCGGGCGCGCCTTGCCGCCCGGCACCTCGCCGCGCGCCTCGCCATCGCGCCGACTGCCGGGGCGGCCTGGGCCCTGACGCATTATGGGGCGATCCAGAATGGTTGCGTTCCTCGCAATGACGAAGGGGACGGGGCTCTTGCCGCTCTCGCCCCGCTGCCGGTTGCTGCCCTGCGGCTGGAGGAGGATGTGCTGCTCGTCCTGCGGCGGCTTGGCCTCAAGCGGATCGGGGATTTGGCCACTATCGGGCGCGATGCGCTCCAGCGCAGGTTCCGCAATCGCCGCGATCCCTTCGCCAATCCGCTGCTCCGGCTCGACCAGTTGCTGGGCCGGATTGCCGAGCCGCTGCTGCCGGTGGTGGCGGTGGAAATGCCGTTGGCGCAGCGCCGCCTGCTGGAACCGATCCGGCACCTGCCGCTGTTGGAACAGGTCGTGGCCGATCTTGCCGCCGATATGGCGCAATTGCTGGAGAGCCGGGGCGAGGGCGCGCGGCGGCTGGAACTGGGTATGTGGCGAGTGGATGGCGATGCCGCCTTCCGCCAGCTGGAGATGGCCGCGCCCACGCGCGATCCGGCGCATATGGTGCGGCTGTTCTCGGCCCGGCTGGGCGATGTGGATGCGGGCTTCGGGATCGAGCTTGTTCGCCTGCGCGCGCCCTGGTGCGAGGCGCTGGCGCTCACCCAATCCGATATGGAGGCGCAGGAAGAACGGCAGGGCACCAGCCTTGCCGGTCTTATCGATCGGCTGACCGTGCGTCTGGGTGAAGGGGCAGTGCGCCGCCCCGATCCGCATGCCAGCCATCTGCCCGAACGCGCCCAGCGCTGGGTTGCGCCGCTTGCGCCCCTTGCGGGTGACCAGTCCGAATTTGTCTTCCATGCCCGGCCGCTGAAGCTGCTCGACCGGCCGGAAGCGATTGCGGTGCTTTATGCGACGCCCGATGGCTTCCCCCGCCGGTTCCGCTGGCGCGGCACGGTGCATGAGATCGCGCGGGTGGAAGGGCCGGAACGGATCGCGCCCGAATGGTGGCGGGAACGCGGGGCCGTGCGGCTGCGCGATTATTACCGGATCGAGGATGGCGAAGGCCGCGGCTACTGGATCTATCGCCACGGCCTGTTCGGCGACGGGCGCGGAGGCGAGCCCGAATGGTTCCTGCAGGGCCTGTTCGCCTGATGCCCGACAAGCCGCTCACTCCGCCGCGCCCGCATGTCGCCATCGGCGCCGAGGGAGTCGACCCGCCTGAACCCGCGCCTTTCGTGGAGCTGGGGCTGGTGAGCTGTTTCTCCTTCCTGCGCGGGGCGTCCCATGCGGAGGACCTTGTCGGCACGGCGCAGGCGCTGGGCTACGATGCGATCGGCATTGCCGACGTCAATTCCATGGCAGGCGTGGTGCGCATCCACACTGGGGCAAAGGCGTTGAAGCTGCGCCCGGTGATCGGCTGCCGGATCGAGACGGTGGAGGGGCTGGCTTTCCTCGCCTATCCCACGGACCGCGCTGCCTATGGCCGCCTGTGCCGCCTGATCTCGGCGGGGCGAAGATATGATCTGCAAGGTGTATGGCAGGCCAAGGGGGCGTGCGAGATTTCCCTGCCGATGCTGGCGGACCACAGCGAGGGTGTGCAGCTGATCCTGCTGCCGCCGGAGGATCTTGAGGCGGCGTTCGAGATCGGGGTGGAGGGGAATGTCTATCAGTTCCCCTCCTCTTCAGAGGAGGGGTGCAGGGGTGGTGGCGATGCGCAGCATCGCTCGCGAAGCGAAACTTGTGCGCAGCCTCGCACCACCCCCAAACCCCCTCCTCTGAAGAGGAGGGGGATTCTAGGAGAAATCCTCCCCCACCTCACCGCCCAGCTCCCCACTCTGCGTCACATCGCCGCAAGCTATCTCTATCGCGGCGACGATATCGCCCGGATCGAGCAGCTCGATGCGCTGGCGCGGGAGCATGGGCTTGGCCTGCTGGCCACCAACGATGTGCATTATCACACGCCCGAACGCCGCCCGTTGCAGGATGTGATGACCGCGATCCGCCACAAGACCACAGTGGCACAGGCCGGCTATCTGCTCCACGCCAATGCCGAGCGACACCTCAGGCGCCCGGCGGAAATGATAAAGCTGTTCGAGCGCTGGCCCCATGCGATTGCTGCGGCGCGGCAAGTGGCCGATGCCTGCCGCTTCAACCTGGAAGAGCTGAAATATACCTATCCCGAAAAGGTCTATCCCGAAGGGCGTACACCGCAGCAGCAGTTGGAAGTACTGACATGGGAAGGGGCGGGCGGGCGCTATCCCGAAGGGGTGCCGGGCGATGTTCAGGCCACTCTGAAGAAGGAACTGGCGCTGATCGGCAAGCTGGACCTTGCGCGCTATTTCCTGACCATCAAGGAGATCGTGGATTTCGCGCGCTCCCGCCAGCCGCCGATCTTGTGCCAGGGGCGCGGTTCGGCCGCCAATTCGGCGGTGTGCTTTTGCCTGGGGATCACATCGGTCGATCCGGCAAAGAATTCGCTCCTGTTCGACCGTTTCCTGTCCGAAGAGCGCAATGAGCCACCCGATATCGACGTCGATTTCGAGCATGAGCGGCGCGAGGAAGTGATCCAGCATATCTATGAGGAATATGGCCGCGACCATGCGGGCCTGTGCGCCACGGTGATCCATTACCGCCCGCGCATGGCCGTGCGCGAAGTGGGCAAGGCGATGGGGCTTTCCGAAGATGTCACCGGCGTGCTGGCCCGCACCGTGTGGGGGAGTTACGGCCATGAAATCTCCGAGGATCATGCCGCGCGCGAAACCGGGCTGGACCTTTCCGATCCGCACCTCAGGCGGGTGCTGGCGCTGACCGAACAGATGATCGGCATGCCGCGCCACCTTTCGCAGCATGTCGGCGGCTTCATCCTGACCCGGGATTTGCTCACCGAAACCGTGCCCATCGGCAATGGCGCCATGCCCGATCGCAGCTTCATCGAATGGGACAAGGACGACATCGAGGAACTGGGCATCTTCAAGGTGGATGTGCTGGCGCTGGGAATGCTCACCTGCATCAGGAAGGCGCTGGACCTGCTGCGCGAGCATCATGGGCAGGATCTGACGCTGGCCACTATCCCGGCCGAGGATCGGGCCGTGTACGACATGCTGTGCAAGGCGGATTCGGTGGGCGTGTTTCAGGTGGAAAGCCGCGCGCAGATGAGCATGCTGCCGCGCCTGCGGCCGCGCAAATTCTACGATCTGGTGGTGGAAGTGGCGATTGTGCGGCCCGGCCCGATCCAGGGGGACATGGTCCATCCCTATCTCAGGCACCGCAAGCAGGTGCGCGAGACGGGGCGGATGGACTTCGATCTTCCCGGCCCGGCGCCCGAACATGGCCCGGCGGACGAGCTTTCCTCCATTCTGGGGCGCACCTTCGGCGTGCCGATCTTTCAGGAACAGGCGATGAAGATCGCCATGGATGCGGCGAAATTCTCGGCGGAAGAGGCCAATCAGCTGCGCAAGGCGATGGCCACGTTCCGTTCGCGCGGCATGGTCCACCAGCATGAGGAGAAGATGGTCGGCCGGATGGTGGCGCGCGGTTACGATCCCGAATTCGCCCAGCGCTGTTTCAACCAGATCAAGGGCTTCGGCGAATATGGCTTTCCCGAAAGCCACGCCGCGAGCTTCGCCTTGCTGGTCTACGCCTCAAGCTGGCTCAAATGCCATTATCCGGCGGCCTTTGCTGCTGGCCTGCTCAATTCGCAGCCCATGGGCTTCTACGCCCCGGCCCAGATCGTGCGCGATGCGCGCGACCATGGGGTCACGGTGCTGCCGGTGGATGTAAATCGCTCGGAGTGGAACTGCACCCTGGAGGAAGTGGAAGGCCGGATGGCCCTGCGGCTTGGCCTGCGGCAAGTGGACGGCTTCCCCGAATATGCGGCGGCCCGGCTTGTCGCGGCGCGGGTTGAGGGCGGGCTTTTCCGCGATGTGGCCGAATTGCGGGAGCGGGCAGGGCTGATCCCCGCTCAGGTGGAGCGGCTTGCCTCGGCCGATTGCTTCGGTTCGATTGCCCTGCCGCGCCGCCAGGCCCTGTGGGATGCGCGCACGCTGGTCGCCGCGCCGGAGTTGCCGCTTTTCGCAGCCGCCACCGCGCGGGCGGAAGGGGCAGAACGGCAGGCCACGCAGCTTCCTGCCATGCCCCTGTCGGAAGAGGTGGTGGCCGATTACCAGACCCAGCGGCTCAGCCTGAGGGCCCATCCGCTCAGCTTCCTGCGGCCTTCGTTGAACGAGCGTGGCTTCCTTCCCTGCGCGCAGCTGCGCGCGCGGCGCCAGCGGGCGGCGGTGCAGGTGGCAGGCGTGGTGCTGATCCGCCAGCGCCCCGGATCGGCCAAGGGCGTGTGCTTCATCACCATCGAGGATGAGACGGGCGTTGCCAATCTGGTGGTCTGGCCGGACACGATGAAGCAGTTTCGCCCGGCCATCATGGGCGCGCGCCTGCTCGAAGTACGGGGGCGGGTGGAATATGATGAGGATGTGATCCACGTCATCGCCAGCCAGATCACCGATGCGACGGGCCAGCTTCATCGCCTTTCGGACGATCTGTTGAGCCCGGCGGTGGATCGGGCCGATCATCTGAACAAGCCAATGCGGGGCGGCCACCCGCGCAACGCGCGAGTGATCCCCAAATCACGCGATTTTCACTAGGCTGGCGGCGGGCCACCGGCAGCCGGGCCGGACATGAAGATCGTCTGCACCTGAATCTTGCCATCACGCACGATGAATTCTTCCGTCGCCTTCATCGGGCCCATTTCCCAGGTCATGAAGCCGACATCGCCTTCTTCCCACACCTTGGTGACGTTCATCTTGGGCGGGCCGCCTGCGCCCGGAGGCGGGCCGGAGGGGGCGGTACCCGAGGGGGGAGGGCTGGCGGGGCGCTTGAACATGTTTTCAAACAGGCCCCGGATCGCCGCCTTGCCCTGGAAAGCGCGGCCCTGCTGCAGCACCACTGCGTCATCCGCATAATCGGCCATGATCGCATCGATATCGCCACCGGAAGAAACGTGACGGTTGACGATTTCGGTGGGGGTGAGGTCGGCAGCATTGGCCGTCCCCGCGATCGAAAGGGCGGCTAGCACGCCAAGCAGGCGGAATTTCATTATTGTCTCTCCCCGGCGCAACCCGCGCCGAAACGCTGGATAGCGGCCGGGCCAGCGCTGCGAAAGACAGGCTTGGCCGCCGTCCTTCATACCGTGCAGCACATGCGACAGATCGTTAGGAAGCGAAGGGATTAGAGCGCTTCGAGCGCGTAGCCGGCCGAACGGACAGTGCGGATCGGATCGGCCGAATTGCCGATCTGGATCGCCTTGCGCAAGCGGCGGATATGGACGTCCACCGTGCGTTCCTCGATCTCGCTGCCGGTGCCCCACACGCCGTCGAGCAATTGCCCGCGCGAGAAGACCCGGCCGGGGCTTTCCATGAAGAATTTGAGCAGGCGGTATTCCGTGGGGCCGACCGCGAGCTGCTGCCCGCGGCGTTCCACCCGGTGCGCCACCGGATCGAGCTTGAGATCGCCCACTTCGAGCATTTCGCCAGCGAGAGCCGGGCGCACGCGGCGCAGCACGGCGGAAACGCGGGCGAGCAATTCGCGCGGGGAGAAGGGCTTGGTCACGTAATCGTCCGCGCCCGTATCCAGCCCGCGCACCCGGTCATCCTCCGCCTCGCGGGCGGTCAGCATGATGATGGGGACATGGGCAGTCGCCTTGTCGCGGCGCAGGCGGCGGCAGACTTCGATGCCGCTGGTGCCTTCGATCATCCAGTCGAGGATCACCAGATCGGGCGCATCCTCGTCGGCAAGCATCAGCGCTTCATCGCCATCGGCGGTAGTGCGGACATTGTAGCCTTCGCTCTGGAAGCGATATTCCAGCAGTTCGGCAAGGGCAGGATCGTCTTCAACGAGAAGAAGCTTGGGTGCGGCCACGTCATGGGTTCCGGTTTGTTTCAAGGCCCCATCACCACAAAGATGTTACAGGATTGCGACAAGGGTCGTCGCGTCATCCCATAGCTCAATTTGCGCTGTCCGTCTCGCTGTCCAGTTCGGGCACATAAGTACCGGTTGCTGCGAAATAGACCATCTCCGCGACGTTGGTGGCATGGTCCCCGATGCGTTCGATGCTGCGGGCGATGAACAGCAATTGCGCGGCGCTGCTGATGGTGGCGGGGTTCTCCATCATGTGGCTCACCAGATTGCGGAAGATGCTCTCGTAAAAGGCATCCACCTTCTCGTCGCGGGCGATCACTTCGCGCGCGGTCACCGGGTCGCGTGCGGCATAGGCCGTCAGCACATCGTGGACCATCTCGGCGGCGACTTCGCCCATGGCGGGCAGCAGGGTGAGCGGATCGAACTTCTTGCGCGCCTGGATCTCGTTCACGCGCTTGGCGATGTTCTTCGCATAATCGCCGATGCGTTCGATCACGCCGGCGATCTTCAGGGCAGCGATCACTTCGCGCAAATCGTCGGCCATCGGCGCGCGCAGGGCGATGATCCGCACGGCCAGCTTGTCGACCTCGATTTCCAGCGCATCGATCTTCTTGTCGCGCCGGACGACCTCTCGGGCGAGAGTTTCGTCATGCTTCACCAGTGACTGGAGCGATTCCTGAATCGCAAGCTCGGCCAGGCCGCCCATCTCCGCGATAAGTCCGCGAAGCCGGGTGATGTCTTCATCGAATGCCTTGACCGTGTGTTCGGTGCTCATCAGCCGTACCGTCCAGTGATGTAATCCTTGGTGCGTTCTTCGCGCGGATTGGTGAATATGTCGGATGTCTGGCCGTATTCGACCATTTTCCCAAGGTGGAAGAAGGCGGTCCGCTGCGATACGCGCGCGGCCTGCTGCATCGAGTGCGTGACGATCACGATGGCGAAGCGGCCCTTCAACTCGTCGATCAGCTCTTCGATACGCGCAGTGGCGATCGGGTCAAGCGCGGAGCAAGGCTCGTCCATCAAGATCACTT
Source organism: uncultured Caenibius sp. (assembly GCA_963662855.2). Lineage (GTDB taxonomy): Bacteria > Pseudomonadota > Alphaproteobacteria > Sphingomonadales > Sphingomonadaceae > Andeanibacterium. The sequence continues at coordinate 1,296,281 of CAXXWL010000005.1, read as the reverse complement.
CGGGATCGACCGCAATCGCGCGGGCAATGCACAGGCGCTGCTGCTGGCCGCCGGAAAGGGCAGTGCCGCTGTCGGCCAGGCGATCCTTCACTTCATCCCACAGGCCGGCGCGGCGCAGCGAGCGTTCGACGATCACGTCGATATCTGCCTTGCTTTCGGCCAGGCCGTGGATCTTCGGGCCATAGGCGATATTTTCGAAGATCGTCTTGGGGAAGGGATTGGGCTTCTGGAACACCATGCCCACCCGGGCGCGAAGCTGCACCACATCCATGCCGGATTTGTAGATATCCTCCCCGTCCAGCATGATCTCGCCTTCGACGCGCGCGGCGGCGATGGTGTCGTTCATGCGGTTGAGCGTGCGCAGGAAGGTGGATTTGCCGCAGCCGGACGGGCCGATGAAGGCCGTGACATATTCGGTCTCGATGTCGATCGAAACCTCGTCGATTGCCTTCTTGTCGCCGTAGAAGACCGAGACCTTGTTGGCGCTCATCTTCGGCATGATCGGGGCGGAGGTTTTTTCTATCGTCACCACTTCTTCTCGAACCGGTTGCGCAGGTAGATGGCCAGGCCATTCATCACCAGCAGGAACATCAATAGCACAATAATCGCCGCCGAAGTCCGTTCGACGAAACCGCGGTCGATTTCGTCGGACCAGAGAAAGATCTGGACCGGGAGCAGGGTGGCGGGCGAGGTAAAGCCATCGGGCGGCGTCGCCACGAAGGCGCGCATGCCGATCATCAGTGCCGGCGCGGTTTCGCCAAGCGCACGCGCCATGCCGATGATCGTGCCGGTGAGGATGCCGGGCAGGGCCAGCGGAAGAACATGGTGGAACACCACCTGGATCGGCGATGCGCCCAGTGCCAATGCGCCGTCGCGGATCGAAGGCGGCACTGCCTTGATCGCATTGCGGCCCGCGATCACGATCACCGGCATGGTCATCAGCGCCAACGTAAGCCCGCCGATCAGCGGTGCGGAGCGATAGCTGGGAAAGATGGTAAGGAACACCGCCAGGCCCAGCAGGCCGAAAATGATCGATGGCACTGCCGCCAGATTGTTGATCGAAACTTCGATCATGTCGGTCCAGCGATTCTTGGGCGCATATTCTTCGAGATAGAGGGCCGCCAGCACGCCGATCGGGAAGGCAACGACCAGCGTGATGAACATCGTCAGCATCGAGCCCTTGAGCGCCCCCCAGATACCCACGAGCTGGGGGTCGGTGGCGTCGGAACGGGCAAGGAAGCCGAAGTCGAAGTTCTTTTCCAGCTTGCCTTCGGCCTTGAGCCGCTTCGCAAGAGGCTGGAGCTGGACCTGCCCATCGCCAGAATAGGCTGCCGCCAGGCGGTGCGAGGCGGGGACCATCATCACCGAGCTGGATTTGAGGACGGAGGGGTCCGCGATGATCGCCCTTGCCACGTCACGCCAGGCTTCCGAATTCACTTCCTCCGCGCCGTCTTCGCCCAGCGACTTGGCCGCATAGAACTGCACCACGACCGGCAGTCCCTGCGCTTCCAGGGTTTGCAAGGCATTGGGCTGCGCCATCACGGAGGGATCGGCGGAAAGGCCAGCCTCGGGAAAGTCGATCTCCACCGCCAGTTCGACGCGCTTGAAGCCGTTGATGCCGTTGGAGGCCATGGTGATCAGCAGGAAGGCCAGCACGGCGATCGAGAACAGGATCGAGCACAGCCCGGCCAGCTTGAAGCGCCGTTCCGCAGCATAACGCTTGCGAATACGGGCTTCGAAGGCCGGCGTGCGGGTGGGGAGGATTGCCTCACTCATAGGCTTCGCGGAACCTCTTCACCACGCGCAGGGCCACGATATTCAGCCCCAGCGTCACCAGAAACAGCACGAAACCCAAGGCGAAGGCGCTGAGCGTCGCAGGATGGTCGAAACTGGCCTCGCCGGTCAGCATGGCGACGATCTGCACGGTTACCGTGGTCATCGATTCCAGCGGATTGCCGGTAAGGTTCGCGGCATAGCCAGCCGCCATCACCACAATCATCGTTTCGCCAATGGCGCGGCTGATCGCCAGCATCACACCGGCCACGATGCCGGGCAGGGCGGCGGGAACCAGCACGCGGAGGATCGTCTCGTTAGTGGTGGCGCCCATCGCAAGGCTGCCGTCGCGCATGGCCTGCGGCACTGCGGCGATGGAATCATCAGCCATGGAGGAGACGAAGGGAATAATCATCACCCCCATCACGAGGCCGGCCGCAAGGGCGCTCTCGCTGGAGGCGTTGGAAATGCCGATCGAGAAGGCGATGTCGCGGATCGCAGGCGCGATGGTGAGCGCGGCGAAATAGCCATAGACCACCGTGGGCACGCCCGCGAGGATCTCCAGTGCGGGCTTGAGCCATTTGCGCCATGCGGGGCTGGCATATTGGGTGAGGTAGATAGCGCTCATCAGGCCCAGTGGGATTGCCACCACCATGGCGATGATCGCGCCGATATAGATCGTGCCCCAGAACAGGGGGATCGCACCGAAGCGGCTCGGATCGGCGCCTTCGGCCGAGGTCATCGGATCGGGGCCCCAATGGGTGCCGAACAGGAAGGAGACGGGATCGATCATCCCGAAGAAGCGCACCGTCTCGAACACCAGGGAGAGGAAGATGCCCAGCGTCGTGAGGATCGCCACCAGCGAAGCCAGCAGCAGCACCAGCATCACGATCCGTTCGACGCGGGTCCGGGCGCGGAAATCGGGGCGCAGGCGCGTGAAGGACCATGCACCTCCCAGGAAGGCGATCACCAGAGTTGCGGCGATGCCGATGGCATTCATCCGCCCGATTGCGGTGCGGAAGGGCTCCACCAGCGCACTGGCTTGCGGGTTGAATACGGCAGCGGCGGCGCCTGTTGCCACGGCCTGTGCCTCGGCCAGGATCGTCTCGCGCTGCATCCCGAAGGCGGGCAGGCTGGACGCGGCCGGATCGGCCATCACGGATTGGGTGACCAGGGCAGGGGCGATGATGCCCCAGGCAAAGATGAAAAGCAGGGCCGGGATCACGATCCACAGCGCGACATACCACCCGTAATAGGAAGGCAGGGCGGCGATACGCCCGCCTGGAGCTTCACGGCGGAAGCTCCAGGCGCGGGCGCGGGCCGCGAGCCATCCCGCGAGCCCGAGCCCGAGGGCGAGGAGAAGCAGAATGGCTGGCGACATGAGTTCAGCTCGTCCTTATTCGAAGTCGGACGCGCTGAGCACGGTGTGTTCGGTGGCCGCCTTGGTGCTCTTGGCGATCACGTCGTCAGGGCTCACCACCAGGCCGATCTTGGCCAGCATTCCGCCCTTGCCCCAGTTCTTCACCCATTCGGCCAGGAATTCCTTGAGGCCGGGAATGGCATCGAGATGGGCCTTCTTGACATAGATGTAGAGCGGACGGGCACCCGGATAGGCGAAGCTCGAGATGTTGTCATAGGTCGGCGTTACGCCATTGACCTTGAGACCGTTGAGCTTGTCGGCGTTCTCTTCGAGATAGGAATAACCGAACACGCCCATGGCCTTGGGGTTGCTCTCGATCTTCTGAACGATCAGATTATCCTGCTCGCCCTGATCGACATAGGCGCCATCGCCGCGCACTTCGGTGCAGATTTGCTTGAACTTGTCCTCGTCGCTTTCCTTCAGCGCCTTCATGGCCGGATCGGTCTCGCAGCCCTTCTCGAGGATCAGTTCCTTCAGCGCGTCGCGCGTGCCGGACGTGGAGGGCGGGCCGTAGACCAGGATCGGATCGGCCGGCAGCGACGGATCGACATCCTTCCAGGTCTTGGCGGTCTGTTCCTTGCCGAAGGGCTTGGCGGCCAGCGCCTTGTAGATGATCTCAGGGCTCAGGTTCATGTCGATCCCGCCCTTGTCGGCTGCGAAGGCGATACCATCGAGGCCAACCTGAATCTCGATGATGTCCGTCACGCCATTGGCCTGGCAATCCTCGAACTCGGACTTCTTCATCCGGCGCGAGGCATTGGTGATGTCAGGCGTGCTGGCGCCAACGCCGGCGCAGAACAGCTTCATGCCGCCGCCGGTACCGGTGGATTCGATGATCGGCGACTTGAAATCGGGATTCGAGCGCGCGAGCGATTCCGCCACTGCCTTGGCGAAGGGATAGACAGTGGAGGAACCCACTGCCCGGATCGAGTCGCGGGTGGCGTTTTCGCCGCTGCTGCCGCAGGCGGACAGGGCGAGGGCGACGGAAATCAGGGGAAGGGCGAGAAGGGCTTTGTTCTTCATGATCATATCCCGAACTGGGAGGCGGTTGCCTCGTGGCTCACTGCCCGCGCGATGTTGGAGTTATGTGACACATGTATGACAAGACTATTGAGTTTGTTCGATAGTCGGTAATTTCACGGTCACAACCGTGCCTTCGCCCTTCTTGCTGGAAATATCGAGACGGCCGCGATGGCGCTCGACGATGTGTTTTACGATTGCAAGGCCCAGGCCGGTCCCGCCCGCCGCTCGGCTGCGGCCCGGATCGGTCCGGTAGAAGCGCCGGGTGAGGTGCGGGATGTGTTCAGGATCGATGCCTTCGCCGCGGTCGGTAACGGTCAGCACCGCGCGGCCGCCTTCCTCGGTTTTCAAGGCGACATCCACGGGTAGATCCTGCGCGCCATATTTCAGCGCATTATCCACCAGATTGCGCACGAGCTGTTCAAGCTGCTGGGTATCGCCCCTTACCGGCACTTCCATCTCCGGCACGGTCAGCGAGACGCGCGCCTTGTCTTTGGCGGCGCCCGCATCGCGTGCAGCCTTTGCCACAAGCTTGGCGAAATCGAGCTGTTCTGCGGGCTGATCGTGCTTTTCGGCCTCAATGCGCGAAAGCGACATAAGGTCGCTCACCAGGCTCTGCAGGCGGCGCGCCTCGCGCAGCACGGTGTCGAGGAATTTGGCGGCCGTGGCAGGATCGACCGAATCCCCCTCCTCGGTCAGCGTCTCGACATAGCCGATGATGGAGGCGAGCGGCGTGCGCAGTTCGTGGCTGGCATTGGCGACGAAATCGGTATGGGCGCGGCTGATGTCGGCTTCGGCCGTGCGATTGTGCAGCTCGATCACCCAATAACGGTCGTTGATCGAGTGGAGCGTTACCTTCCAGATGCTGCGCGGCGTGGTGAGGCCCTGGATAGTGGCGGAACCGTCGCGCTTGCGATCGAGCAGAGCGATCGCCTGCGGATGGCGCAGGGCAACGCGGGCGTCCTGCCCCAGGATATGCTTGCCGAAGACGGTGCGGGCCGCGGAATTGGCGATGATGATCCGGTTGCGGTCAAGCAGCAGCAGCGGCAGGCTGAACTGCTCGATCATGTCGCGCATCCCGTCGCGCGTGAGCTGGACCGAATCGGCCTGCGGCTGGACCATCCGTTCCACCGGGCGGGCGATCCACAGTGAGCAGACCCACAGCAGCAGAATCGCGGCGATCAGCCACAGGTTGACCCCGGCCACTGCCATGCCGATGCCGGCTGCGAGTGCGATCAGCACCCCGGGCCAGGGTTGGGAACGGAATTCGCTCATTGCGCTTCGCGCTTAGCCGCGCCGGTGGCGCATCGCCAGACCCAACGGAAGCTTGTCACAAATGATCGGATGGTGCGTGTGCCCAGGCTAGCGCTGGTGACCCCTACGGGAATCGAACCCGTGTTTCAGCCGTGAGAGGGCCGCGTCCTGACCGCTAGACGAAGGGGCCGGTAATCCCGGCATATTCCGATGGGAGAACTTTCTGCACGCATCGGATGGCATGGTGTTGTTACCATGCCCACCGTGGTGACCCCTACGGGAATCGAACCCGTGTTTCAGCCGTGAAAGGGCCGCGTCCTAACCGCTAGACGAAGGGGCCACGTCGGTGGCAGGCCCGGGCACTTAGGGATGCATTTCCGTGCGGTCAACCCCTGTGAAACGCTTTTGTCTCAATCGGCCCAGGCGGCGTCTTCCAGGTGGAGTTCGGCTTGCGGGCGGCTGCCCCAATCATCGAGCTTCACTCGGCCCGCCAGCCACAGGCTGCGGCCGCGCGAACCGTGCAGCAATGCCTGCCCAAGCTCGGTTTCCGCGGATCTGAAAGCCACTGCCTTGAACGATCCACCGTCGCGTCCGCTGGCGATCAGGCGCACATGATCTTTCCCCACAATATCGGCCTTCACCAGCCGGACGGGGCCAACGGCGACGCGCGGCGCGGGCCAGCCGACGCCGAACGGCCCCGCACTCTCCAGAGTTTCCACAAGATTCGGCGTCAGCCCGCCGGGGGCGAGGGCGAGGTCCAGCAGCATGGAGCGTTCTTCCATCGCGCGCATCACCGCCGTGGCAAGCCGTTCGTCCAGCCAGTTGCTCAGCGAATCGAGCTTGTCGGGATCGACAGTGAGCCCCGCCGCCATCGCATGGCCGCCGCCCGCCACCAGCAGGCCATGTTCGCGTGCGGCGATGATCGCCGAGCCGAGATCCACGCCACTGACCGAACGGCCCGATCCTTTGCCGCGCCCTTCCTCATCCGCGTCGAGCGCGATGACGAGGGTCGGCTTGCCGGTCTTCTCCTTGATTCGCCCGGCGACGATGCCGATCACGCCGGGATGCCAGCCGCTGCCCGCCAGTACGATGACCGAGCGGTTGTGCTGCGCGGCGAGTTGTTCTTCCGCTGCTTCCTGCACCGCGGCCTCGATCGCCCGGCGCTCTTCGTTGAGAATGGAGAGCTGGGCGGCGATGGCCCGCGCCTCGTCCGGGTCTTCGGTGGTCAGCAGGCGCACGCCCAGTGTCGATTCGCCCACCCGGCCACCGGCATTGATTCGCGGGCCGAGCGCGAAGCCGAGATCGCTGCAGGTCGGCGCGCGGCTCAGACGGCTCGCGTCGATCAGGGCGGCCATGCCCGTATTCTCGCGCCGGGCCATGATCTTGAGGCCCTGCGCCACCAGCGCACGGTTGAGGCCGTGCAGCGCAGCGACATCTGCCACCGTGCCGAGCGCGACGAGATCGAGCAGGGAGAACAGGTCAGGCTCGCGCCGGGTTTCGAAAAAGCCGCGATCGCGCAATGTGCGCACCGTTGCGATGGCGAGCAGGAAGGCCACGCCCACTGCCGCGAGATGGCCATGCGCGGCCCCTGCATCGCTCTCGTCCAGCCGGTTGGGGTTCACCAGCGCGGCCGCAATCGGCAGTTCGGCGGAACATTTGTGGTGGTCCACCACGATGACGTCCACGCCGGCCTCATGCGCCATGGAGAGCGCCTGATGCGCCATCGCCCCGCAATCGACAGTGACGATCAGGCTGGAGCCTTCCTCGCTCAGCCGGACGAGCGCCTCGCCGGATGGGCCGTAGCCCTCCAGCAGCCGGTCGGGGATATAATAGCGCGCATCGTGCCCCAGCATTCGCAGCAGGCGCACCAGAAGGGCGGCGCTGGTGGCGCCGTCTACGTCGTAATCGCCGTAGATAGTGACCGTCTCATTCGCCAGCACGGCCTCGGCGAGGCGGCGGGCGGCGGCGTCCATATCCCGAAACTCGCTCGGGTCGGGCAGGAAGCCGCGCAGGGTAGGGGTGCGGTGGCGCTCTATGTCGTCATATTCGACGCCGCGAGCGAGCAGCAGTTGAGTAACGAGGTCCTGATCTAGTCCCGCCATACCGCCATGGCTGTCGCCAAGGTCCATATTGCCGCCGCGCCAGCGCCAGCTGCGCCCCGCGAGCGATTGCTCCACTCCGAAAACTGCCGATGATCCATGGGTTGCCATGCCTGCGGCCTAGACCGTGGAGGGTGCGATTGACAATGGCGCGCCATGCCGGATGCTGCGGCGATGGATGAGAATGCTCCGCCCCTGCTGATCCTGTGGCACAGCCGCACCGGTGCGGCCGAGGCGATGGCGCGGGCGGCGGGGGAGGGCGCAGGCGCAAGGGCCCGCCTGATCCGCGCCAGCGATGCTGCGGCGCAGGATCTGCTGGCGGCGCGGGTATTCCTGTTCGTCTGCCCCGAAAATCTGGGCAGCATGTCGGGCGAGATGAAGGAACTGTTCGATCGCTGCTATTATCCTTTGCTCGGGCAGGTGGAGGGCAGAGCCTATGCCACGCTGATCGCGGCGGGATCGGACGGCAGCGGCGCGCAGGCGCAGATCGACCGGATCGTGAAGGGCTGGCGATTGCGGCGAGTGGCCGAACCGCTGATCGTCAATCTCGCCGCCCAGACGCCCGAGGAAATCCTGGCGGAAAAGCACGTTCCCGCGGCCGCGCTTGCAGAATGCCGCGCGCTGGGTGCGGCGCTGGCGGAGGGGGCTTCGCTGGGCATCTTCTGAGAGGTTTCCTCCAATCTGGACGCGGTTCGGCATCTCGAGACTCGACGCAGCGGTCCGTTCGCGGCAGATTTGTGGCATGGGGGCCAAAGGGGGGCAGATCATTTCACGCCAAGTCGCAACAGGCGGCCGGGAAGCCGCACCGGTGCTTTCGCTGCTGTTCGATCCGGCATCGCGGCCTGACGCCGTGGCAGTGCGCGGGCTGGGTCGGGCGGGCGAGTTTGCCGTCACTTTCGATTCCTCCGTAGGCAATGGCGGGCCGGGGACTGGCCATTGGCTGGAACTCTGCGTCAACGGCCTGACTTTCGATCTTCGCGGCCTTGCTCCGGGCGATCCGGGGATGCTGCTGCTGCATCCGCGCCGCTATGGCCTGCTGCCTTCGCTTACCCATTGTGAGGCGGTGACGCTTTCGCCCGGGCCGCATCTGCTGGGTACGGAGAGGATGGCGCAGGTGCTGCGCGCGCAGCTGCTGCTGGGCGTGCTGCTGTGCGATCTGCCCGGCCTAGCCGCCGTCTGCTGGCTGCCTGCGCGCAGCCTTGCCGGGGCGTCCCTGTTCCGGGAGGCGACCCTTGGCTGGCTTGCCGGGCGGCAGGTGCCGGAATTTCTGGCGGAAGAAGCACTGGTCTGAACCGCCGCTCAATCCGCGCGTCACATCCCCGCTTTTGCCGCCAGTTCCCGTTTGGCCACTTCATATTCGGCCTCCAGTTTCGCCACTCTCACGGCGACCGGCTCCACGGCCTTCACAGCGCCGATCCCCTGGCCCGAACCCCAGATATCCTTCCACGCCTTGGCCTCGCCGCCGGTGGCCTTGGCGAAATCCATATTGGTTGGGTCGCTTTCCGGCAGATGCTCGGGATCGAGCCCGGCCTGCTCGATGGACCTCTTCAGATAATTGCCGTGAACCCCGGTGAAGAGGTTGGAATAGACGATATCGCCTGCATTCCCTTCCACGATGGCCTGCTTGTAGGCGTCGATGGCGTTGGCTTCCGGCGTGGCGATCCAGGGGGAGCCGATATAGGCAAGGTCCGCCCCCATGGCCTGCGCGGCCAGGATCGAGCGGCCATGGGCAATCGCGCCCGATAGCGCCACCGGCCCGTCGAACCATTCGCGCAATTCCTGCATCAGGGCGAAGGGCGATTGCGCCCCGGCATGGCCGCCCGCGCCGGCCGCGACCGCGATCAGCCCGTCCGCACCCTTTTCGATGGCCTTGTGAGCGAAGCGCTGGTTGATGATGTCGTGCAGCACGATCCCGCCCCAGCCATGGACGCCCGTGTTGATATCCTCGATCGCGCCCAGCGAAGTGATCACCAGCGGCACTTTCCACTTGGCCAGCACCATCGCATCTTCTTCCAGCCGGGGGTTGGAGCGGTGGACGATGAGATTGCAGGCGAAGGGGGCGGCGGGGCGATCCGGATTGTCGCGATCATGCGCGGCCAGTTCCTCGGTAATGCGGTGGAGCCATTCGTCCAGCATGCCGGAAGGGCGCGCGTTGAGCGTGGGGAAGCTGCCGACGATCCCGGCCTTGCACTGTGCGATCACCAGATCGGGGTTGGAGATGATGAACAGCGGCGAACCGATCACCGGGATGCGCAGGTTCGAAAGCAGGGCGGGAAGGGGCATGGCGTGATCCGTTCAGCTTCCGGCCGCTGCGGCCGGGGTGTTACACCTGTTACACTATAGTTTGCGCAGAAAGACCATCCCGGCAACGCGGGGCGGATGTGTCACCTTTCCGGTCAGCAAAATGCCCTGTTCGGTGCGGCGCGGGTCACGCCTGTCCGCCGCGGTTTCGAGCCGTTTTTTGAGGTTTCGGGCAAGGGGAAGTGTCACCTTCCGTTTCGGCTTTTCGTGCATGGCCGCAGCGGCCGGGAACGCCGCGCAGGCGCGGGCGGAACAGGCGCAGGGCAGGGCGAGGGAGGGGCTGTCCATGGCGGAGGATAGACGCCATTTCGGGGTGTGTAGGAAAGTGTTTTCTGGCCCTGCGATCTGGCGGACCGAGCCGGTGAAGCCTTGAGCCGTTATATGGGTTGCAAGGGAATCAAGCGTCCTTCATCGCCCTTCGGGGGCAGAGGGCGCAGCCCTTGGCGGGACACATCAACGGCGCAGCCCTCAATCAAATATGCGACACCGTATGATGGTTCCGAGGCTCTACTCTTAGCTGCGGGCCCTTTTCGAAGGCGTTCGGCGGTGGACTGCTTCTGGCTGAGCCGATCGAGTTCAAAGGGTGCGCAATGCGTTCTCGCGGATTGTCCCCGGAGGGCACCGTGATCGTGGCTGGATCGCTTTGCCGGTTCAGTCGGGTGCGCAGGCACGCTGGCGAGTAACAAGGCGCATGAAGCCAAGAAAAGAGGTGCTCGACTCTTCATCTGAAATCTCCTCTTCATAATAATATCATAGCGACGCTTTCGTATCCAAGCGGCGCTATCATGGTCATCTCTCGCGCTTCCGTTCCGCTGCTGCAGTGGCGCTTTCCGTCTGGTGATATTCTGACGCCAGCTTAAATTTGGCTTCTTGATCGTATGTGCGATCACTTTCGATTGCTGAAGCCCTCATCACGACAAAGAACCGCCAACTTACAAAGGCCAGCGCTGCGAAGGACAAAATGCTGGCAACGACAATTGTCAGCGTACTTCGGTGGGCAGCGACAAGCATCCAAGGAAACAAAGGGAAAAACAAAAGCCCCCTTGAGCGCATGCCTTCGGCCGCAATCCCGTCTGTCCAATCAATGATCGCGCGGCCCACGCCCATCGAAATCGCTCCCCAAAATCTGACCTGATCATAGCGAGGGTGACATGAAGGGGCGATGTCCTCGTCGTGCCGGCAGGAAAGGCTTGTGCCTTGAGAACTGCTGCGCGATGTTTCGCTCCATGCAAGGGGTGATTGTCGCGCTCGCTAGCGATGGCGAACATCGCTTTTCCAAGCAGTCGCGCACTATGTTGCGCCTCGTCGCGGGACAGGGTGTGGCGGGCGATGCACATGCCGGTTCCACCGTCCAGCACCGCTCACGCGTGGCGAAAAATCCGACGGCACCCAATCTGCGGCAACTTCACCTTATCCATGCAGAATTGCTGGACGAATTGGCCAGTAAGGGTTTTCGCGTGGAGCCGGGGCAGATGGGCGAGAACGTCACCACGCGCGGCATCGATCTGCTGGGCCTCTCTGCCGGAACGCGTTTGTCGCTTGGCCCGCAGGCGCTGATAGAGATCACAGGCTTGCGCAATCCGTGCCGTCAGATTGACGAGAACATCGCACCCGGTGCCATGGCGGCAGTGCTTGGCCGCGCCGGAGACGGTTCGCTGGTCCGCAAGGCGGGCGTGATGGCGATTATCCTCAAGGGCGGGGAAGTGCGGCCACGCGACATGGTGGAGGTCCAATGGGCGCCCTGCGTGCCGGTTCCGCTAGAGCCTGTTTAGTAAGTGATCTATGCGATTTAGTATGGAAGACTTACAAATATTGTAATCCACGATAACAATATTACAATTTTCTTCTCGCATAAGAAAAAATCGGATAGCCTCCCCACAATAGAGTCGCATGTCGGGAGAGGGCCATGACGATGAAATTGCACCACATATTCAGGCGTTCCTTATTGGCCGGGGCGATCTCGCTCGCGGGGCTGGGGGGCTTTGCTCCGGCCGCCTTTGCGCAGGACGAGCAGGAGGATGAGGAACTCCTTTCCCCCATCATCGTCACCGGCGCGGTGCGGCAAGGCGGGGCGCAGGATATCCGGCATTTCCGGGAAATATCCTTCGATGGCGGCAATGAGTTCATGCCGCCACAGGGCAGTCTCACCATGGAAGGCCTGCTGGGCGAGCACGATCTGACCTTGCCGAGGCGGGAGCAATGCCGGCAGACCTTTTGCCTTGTCGGCCATGCGATGAAGGCGGATTTGCCGCTGCGCCCGCAGGATGCGTGGTTCGTGGGGCTGGATTTCGATTCCAATATCGATGCGAAAAGCTGGAAGGCTGCGCCGCTCAGCCTGGTGGCGGTGATCGACCGTTCCGGCTCGATGAGCGGCGGGCCGATCGCCAAGGTCAAGGAAGCGCTGCGTTCGGTCGTCTCGCAGATGGGCAAGGGCGATCGTCTGGGGATCGTGCTCTATGGCAGCAATACCAATGTCCATCTGCCGGTGATGGATGTCGCGACCCATCGCGGCGAAATTCTCGACGCGATCGATTCCATCCAGATCGACGGTTCGACCTATCTCGAGGCCGGGCTGAAGCTGGGCTATGAAACAGCCCTTGCCGAAATGCCGCAGAGCAGGGGCAAGACAAGGCTGATGCTGTTCACGGATGAGAACCCCAATGTCGGCAATACCAGCGCTGAGGGTTTCATGGCGCAGGCCAGTGCCGGTTCCGCGCGCGGGGTGGGGCTGACCACCATCGGCGTGGGCGTGCATTACGATGGTGCGCTGGCGGCCAGGGTTTCCAGCGCGCCGGGCGGCAATCTGTTTTTCATCGAGCAGGATCGGGCGGCCAGCGAGCTGTTCGACAAGGAATTCCGCAACATGACCAGCGAGGTGGCGGAGAATATCGCGATCACGCTGACCCCGCCCGAAGGCTATGCGATCACCGGCGTGTTCGGCGTGCCCGACGGGCTGATGACCCAGGCGCAGGACGGCGCGGTGGTGGTGACGATCGGCACGGCCTTCCTGTCGAGCAATGGCGGCGGAATCTATGTCGCGCTCGGCCGGGATTCCGCGCGGGATCATTTGCCGCTGGCTCCGCTTGGCACCGCAACGCCGCTGCTGGATGTGAAGCTGGCCTATGTCGATGCCGTGACGGGCGAGGCAGGGGGCGACAGTCTGGCAGTCGCGCAGCCCGATGGCCCCGCGCCCGCGCGGCTGGCCGCCGCAATGGCGCTGGTGGATGAATATGTCTCGCTCACCCAGGCGCTCGAGCACTATCACCTGCGCGGCGACAAGAAGGCGGCCTTTGCCGCGCTGGACGGGCTGAACAGCCGCCTTGCCGCGGGCGGGCACGAGGGTTTCGGCAAGGAACAGGAACTGGTGGGCAGCCTGCGCGGCCGGATGGCCTATCTGGCCGGCTATCAGGGCGAGGTTCCGCGCGAATTGCGGCCGCTCGAACTCTTCGGCCGCTGGAAAGTCACCTATTTCAAGGGTGTCGACGATGTCCGGCGCGGCGATGTGATCGAGATCACGAAGGACAATGAATTCGTCACCTATCCCGGCGGGAAGGACGAGAGTGACGAGATCCGCCAATCCTATCAGGTCAATGAACGCCAGTTGTTCATTCCCGATGGAGATCTCCTTTTCCAATATCGCCGGAATGGAGACCGGCTGACCCTCCGCACTTCGGACGGAGAGGCAGAGATCGCCATGCGGATCGAATGATCCGCCGGCCGGGCGGGCGCCTTTCCCCCCCCCCCTCGCGCCCTCCCGGCCCAAAGGCGATCTCTTCGGAAAAATACCCTGAGGTCAGGCCCGCCGACCATTTTGCCTTCGATCAATTCGCTGGGCGGCCGCCCAAGCTATCGCTCTGCTGCAACGAGTCCACGAACTCACGCGGAGAGACGATGCGATGACCCATTTCCCGAACAATCCGGGTTTTACCGGAACGCTTCGCCCCCTGCGCCTGCAGGGCGATATTTTCGATATGGAAGTGGAAGGCGAGATTCCCGCCGAACTGAACGGCGCCTTCCACCGCGTCCACCCGGATAATCAATTCGCGCCGAAGTTCGAGGACGACCAGTTCTTCAATGGCGACGGCATGGTCAGCATGTTCCGCGTGCAAGACGGCAAGGTCGATTTCAAACAGCGCTATGCCCATACCGACAAGTGGAAGCTGGAGAACAAGGCCGGGCGCTCGCTCTTCGGCCATTATCGCAACCATTTGACCGACGATCCTTCGGTGGCAGGGCAGATCAGGGGCACGGCCAACACCAATGTGATGGTCCACGCCGGCAAGCTCTATGCGATGAAGGAAGACAGCCCCTGCCTGCTGATGGACCCCAATTCGCTGGACAGCTTCGGTTACACCGATTTCGGCGGCAGGCTGGCGGCCAAGACCTTCTGCGCGCATCCCAAGATCGATCCCGTCACAGGCAATATGTGCGCCTTCTCCTACATGTCGAAGGGGCCGATGACCTATGACATGAGCTATTTCGAGATCAGCCCCTCGGGCGAGTTTCTGTTCGAAATTCCGTTCGAAAACAAATATCTGTGCATGATGCACGATTTCGGCATCACGCAGGATTATGCCGTGTGGAACGTGATGCCCTGCATCACCAATATGGAACGGCTGGAAAGGCGGATGCCCTATTTCGGCTTCGACCATTCGCTGCCCACCTGGCTGGCGGTGCTGCCGCGCAAGCCGGGAGCGGCGGCCAAGGATCTGCGCTGGTTCAAGGCGCCGGCCAATTGCTTCACCGGCCATGTGATGAATGCCTTTAACGAAGGGACGAAGGTGTATTTCGACCTGCCGATCGCGGCGAAGAACAGCTTCCCCTTCTTCCCCGACGTGACCGGTGCGGCCTTCGATCCCATCGGCGGCCTGTCCTATCTCACGCGCTGGACGGTTGACATGTCGAGCAATGGGGAGGAATTCGAACAGGTCGAGCAGATGACCAGCATTGCCGACGAATTTCCCCGCATAGACGACCGCTACGCCGGGCAGGCCTATCGCCACGGCTGGATGATCGCTTTCGATCCGGAGGCGCGCTATGAAGGCCCTCCCGGGCCATTCGTGGGCGCGCTCAATACCCTGTGCCACATCGATCTTTCGACCGGCGACACCAGGAGCTGGTGGCCCGGCCCGACCAGCGGCATTCAGGAACCCTGCTTCATCCCCAAATCGGCCAATGCGGCGGAGGGGGAGGGCTATATCGTGGCCCTGGTGGACGATCATGTCGCCAATTATTCGGACCTGTGCTTCTTCGATGCGCAAAGGGTGGACGAAGGGCCGATCGCGCGAGCGAAACTGCCGGTGAAAATCCGGCAGGGGCTCCACGGCAATTGGTCCACCGCGAAGCAGCTGGGCGCGGCGTGATCCACCTGAGACGGGCGTCCGGCCAGTCGGGCGCCCGCCTCAGGCTCAGAACAGCGCCACTGCCGCGCGCAGGATCAGCGCCGCCAGCGCGAGGCTGGAGGCCACGAACAGAGCGAACCGCACGACCACCCGGTTGACCGTCGCCTGCACCAGCGAATGCACGATCCGCAGCCCGACATAGACCCAGCCGAGATAAGCGCTCCAGCCATCGCCCTGGCCGACGATCGCCAGCATGATCGCCACTGCATAGAACACCGTAGGTGCTTCATGCAGATGGTTATAATTATGGGCTTTCCACTGGACCTTCGGCGGCAGTAACCGGTCCAGCGTGGCCTCGGGATCATTGGCCAGACGATCGGGCTGGACCTTTGCCTCCGTCATGGCCGGGATGCGCGTGGCGTACATCCACACCCACATGATCATGGTCCAGCCGGCCAGCACGATTGCCGGCTGGAGAATTGCCATTCCGATCATCGTCTCTCTCCCGTCAGGCGAACAGGGCGAGCTGGATTGCCCGCACCGCAAGATAGATCAGCGGAAGATTGGACAGGGCGAACAGGGCCAGCCGCACGGGAATGCGGTTCACCATCGCCTGCCACAAGGAATGCGCGATCCGCAGTGCGACATAGAGCCATGCGGCCAGCACGTCGGTGCCGCTGGCGCCCAGCAGCGCCACGATCACCACTGCTGCGTAGAACAGCGTCGGCGTCTCGGTCAGGTGGGTGTAATTATGCGCCTTCCAGTTGACGACATCGGGCAGCACCCCGTCGAGATCCTGCCCGCGCGCGCCGGGCTTGGCCTTCCCGGCTTTCGAGCCGAGCTTCGCCAGCGCGCGGAGCCGGACGACGGTCATCCACAGCAGCATGATGAGCGACCACGCCACCAGCACAGCGGCAGGCGCGAGTATCTTGGCTTCCATATTTCTCCCCCTTCCTGTTGCCAGGAGCGGAGAGACTGCCTGCGGCCAGATCGATAGTCAAATGCAACTAATCTTGCGCGGCCAGCACCTTCGCGAAACTCGCCGGATCGACATTGCCGCCGCTCAGCACGATCACCGTGCCTTCATCGAGCGCGACCTTGCCCGCCAGCGCCGCCGCCAGCGCCACTGCGCCGCCCGGTTCCAGCACCAGCCGCAAATGCGAGAAGGCGAAACGCTGCGCCGCGCGCACTTCCGCTTCGCTTACCGCAAGGCCGGGGGAGGCGCGTTCGCGAAGCACGGCGAAATTGATCGGCCAGGTCATGGGCGTCTGCAGCGCATCGCAGGCCGTGGGCGGGGGATTGGGGCCGACCGGCAGGATTTCGCCCGCCGCAAGGCTGCGCGCCACATCGTCCCATCCTTCCGGCTCCACCGGCACGATTTCCGCATCGGGGCAGGCGAGGGCGAGGCCGGCGGTCAGCCCGCCGCCGCCGCAGGGTGCGACAATCCGCGTCGGGCCGCCAGCACCGCTTTCGGCCATTTGCGCCGCGATCTCGATACCCGCGCTGCCTTGCCCCTCGATCACCCAGGCATCGCCATAGGCATGGACATAAGTGGCGCCCCGTTCGTCGCACAAGGCGCGGGCGATGGCGTCGCGATCCTCGCCGCCGGGCCGGTCATACAGCACCACATCGGCCCCCAGCGCGCGGACATTGGCGAGCTTCACCTGCGGCGCGTCACTGGGCATCACGATGGTTGCCCCGATGCCCAGCCGCCGCGCCGCCCAGGCGACGCCCTGCGCATGGTTGCCGCTGGAAACACCCACCACGCCGCGCGCGGCTTCCTTGGGCGAAAGCGTGCTCAGCCGGTTCCAGCCGCCGCGAATCTTGAAGGCGCCGATGGGCTGGAGGCATTCGGCCTTCACCCATAGGGGAACGCCCGCGATCTCTGCGGGAAGCAGGGGTGTGGGCGGCAAAATCGCCGCGATCCGGGCTGCTGCGGCGATAACTCCATCGCGAGAAGGTGCGCGCATCGGTTGTGCTGTCATGCAACCGATCTATATGCGCAATCACGCTTCGGCAAAGGAGATAGGTTTTGAGCAAGGTCCTGGTGATCGGCGCGGGCGGTGTCAGCTCGGTCGCGGTGCACAAGATGGCGATGAATGCGTCCATCTTCCCGGAAATCCATCTGGCGAGCCGCACGAAGTCCAAATGCGACGCCATCGCGCAGAGCGTGAAGGAACGCACGGGCCAGACAGTGGCGACCTACGCCATCGATGCGGAGGACGTTCCGGCGCTGGCGGCGCTGATCCGGCAGATCGGGCCGAGCCTGGTGGTGAACCTGGCGCTGCCCTATCAGGATCTCACGATCATGGACGCCTGCCTCGAAACGGGCGTCGATTATCTCGACACGGCCAATTACGAGCCGAAGGACGAGGCGAAGTTCGAATATAGCTGGCAGTGGGCCTATCATGACCGCTTCAAGGAAGCCGGGCTGATGGCGCTGCTGGGCAGCGGCTTCGATCCGGGCGTGACCAGCGTGTTCACCATGTGGCTCAAGAAGCACAAGCTCAAGACCATCCGCACGCTGGATATCCTGGACTGCAATGGCGGCGATCACGGCCAGGCCTTCGCCACCAATTTCAACCCGGAAATCAACATCCGCGAAGTCACCGCGCCTGCCCGCCACTGGGAGAACGGCGAGTTCGTGGAAACGCCCGCCATGTCCAACAAGGTCGAGTTCGACTTCGAGGGCGTCGGGCCCAAGAACATGTATCTGATGTATCACGAGGAACTGGAAAGCCTCGCGAAGTTCGTGCCCGAGATGGAGCGTGCGCGCTTCTGGATGACCTTCGGCGACGAGTACATCAAGCATCTCACCGTGCTGCAGAATGTCGGCATGACGCGGATCGATCCGGTGATCTATGAGGGCAAGGAGATCATCCCGCTCCAGTTCCTGAAAGCCGTGCTGCCCGAGCCCGCCAGCCTTGGTTCCACCACCAAGGGCAAGACCAATATCGGCTGCATCGCCACTGGCGAAGCGCTCGACGGGTCGGGCGAGAAGACCTTCTACATCAAGAACATCTGCGATCATGAAGATGCCTATGCCGAAACCGGCAATCAGGCGGTCAGCTATACCACCGGCGTCCCCGCGATGATCGGCAGCGCGCTGATGGTGCAGGGCGTGTGGAAGGGGGATGGCGTGTTCAATATCGAACAGCTCGATCCCGATCCCTTCATGGACATGCTCAACAAGCATGGCCTGCCCTGGACGGTCGAGGAACTCGACGGTCCGGTGGAATTCTGATCTTTCCCGTCACCCTCGCTTCACCGCGAGGGTGACGGCTGGCAGGTGACCGGCATGAACTGGAATTTCCTTGCGCCCATCGGGCTGCTGGCTGGCTCCAACATCATGATGAACCTCGCCTGGTACGGGCATCTCAAGTTCCCGACCAAGGCGTTGTGGGCGGTCGTGCTGGCAAGCTGGGGCATCGCCTTTTTCGAATATTGCCTTGCCGTTCCGGCCAACCGGATCGGATCGAAGGTCTATTCGCTGGCCGAGCTGAAGACGATGCAGGAAGTCATGTCGCTCACCGCCTTCGTGCTGATCGCCTGGCTGCTGTTCGACCAGCGGCCGGGGCCGAGCCAGATCGTGGGCTTCCTGCTGATCGCGGGCGGGGCGTTCTTCGTGTTCAAATCGCCCTTGGGGTAAGGAAAGCAATATGGAAACCAGAGCCGGCGATCCCGGGGCCTTCGCCCATTTCGACCTTTCGCGCGTCGACAGCCCGGCCTTCGTGGTCGATCTGGCGCGGCTGCGGCAGAATCTGCAGGTAATCGCGGATATTCGCGATGCTTCGGGCATCAAGGTGCTGGCCGCGCTCAAGGCGTTCAGCATGTGGTCGGTCGCGCCGGTGATCGGCGAATATCTCGATGGCGTATGCACTTCCGGCCTGTGGGAAGCGATGCTGGCGGCCGAGCATTACGATGGCGAGATCGCGACCTATTGCGCGGCCTACAAGCCGGAGGACCTCAACGAGATATGCCGCCTGTCGGATCATGTGATCTTCAATTCGCCGATGCAGATCGAGCGCTGCTCCGCTATCCTCGATGCGGCGCGGATGCGCGGCGAATCCTTCGATGTCGGGCTGCGGATCAATCCGCTCCATGCTGAAGGCGAAGTTCCGCGCTATGACCCCTGCGCGCCCCATTCGCGCCTCGGTTTCCCGATCGACCAGCTGACCGAAGAGCATATGGATATGGTCGACGGCATCCATTTCCACACTCTGTGCGAGCAGGATCTGGAGCCGCTGAAGCGCACATGGGACAAGGTGTTCGACTATCTTGAACCCTATTTCGGCCAGTTCAAATGGCTGAATTTCGGGGGCGGGCACCATATCACCCGCGCCGATTACCAGCGCGAGGAACTGATCGAATTCCTCAAGGACGTGCGGGAAGATACCGGCGCGGATGTCTATCTGGAACCGGGCGAAGCGATCGCGCTCGATGCCGGAATTCTCGTTGGCACCATCCTCGATACGCATTGGAACGGGATGCCGCTGGCCATCACGGATATTTCGGCCACGTGCCACATGCCCGATGTGATCGAAGCGCCCTATCGCCCGGCCATGCTGGGGGAAGAGGAAAGCTCCGACGAAGCGGTGCGGCTGGGTGGCCCCTCCTGCCTCGCGGGCGATGTGATCGGCGATTACCGCCTGCCGGTGCCCTGCCAGCCGGGCGAACGAATCGCTTTCCTCGACCAGGCCCATTATTCGATGGTGAAGACCACCACCTTCAACGGCGTGCCGCTTCCCAGCATCTGGCTGTGGGATTCGGAAACCGATTCCCTCGAACAGGTGCGCAAGTTTGGGTACGAGGACTTCCGCGACCGGCTGTCCTGACGCATGTAACAATATGAAATTGAACGATTTTGTCGTTCATTACATTTCTGTGACACAAGCCGGTCAGCTTGCGATTTTCACTTGCAGTTCAGCGTAGGGGTCCTATATCCGCCCCTCGCTGCCCCAAGGGGACTTCCTAACCGCAAGGCAGCCTTGTCTGAAACTAACGTTTTGGGGGTCCCTTGAGTTGCACATCTATCCTAGCGCATCGGCTGTAGTCCGCGACCTCGCACCGGACGAACCCGTTATCCTCAATCGCCCGCACGCTGCTGCGCGCGCTGCCCGCTTCTTTGCACAGAGGTTTCCGGGCACGTCGCTCTATGCGGTGAAGGCCAATCCTTCGCCTGAGCTGCTGCAGATCCTGCGGGATTCGGGGATTACCCATTTCGACGTCGCCTCGATTGCCGAGGTGCGGCTCGTGCGTTCCGTGCTGCCGGAAGCCACCTTGTGCTTCATGCATCCGGTGAAGACGGCCAGCGCCATTCGCGAGGCCTATCATGTCCATGGCGTGCGGACCTTCAGCCTCGATACGATCGAGGAACTGGAGAAGATCGTCGCGGCGACTGCGAATGAAGCGGGCGAACCGGCGGAAGATCTGTCGCTGCTCGTGCGGCTGCGTGTCTCGTCCGATTATTCGGAACTGAGCCTCGCGTCCAAATTCGGCGTGGATCTGGCCGACGCGGCGCCGTTGCTGCAGGCCACCCGCCAGCATTGCGACGCGCTGGGCATCTGCTTCCATGTCGGCAGCCAGGCCATGACGCCCTTTGCCTATGTCCAGGCGCTGGAGCGCGTGCGCGCGGCAATTGCCGAGGCGGCCGTCACGGTGGATATCGTCGATGTCGGGGGCGGGTTCCCCAGCCAGTATCCGGGCATGGAACCGCCGCCGCTGGAAGATTTCTTCGCCATCATCGATCGCTATTTCGAAGCGCTGCCCATCTCCTACAATGCGGAGTTGTGGTGCGAGCCGGGCCGTGCGTTGTGCGCGGAATACAGCTCGATGATCGTGAAGGTCGAGAAGCGCCGGGGCGACGAGCTTTACATCAATGACGGCGCCTATGGCGCGCTGTTCGATGCGGCCCATATCGACTGGCGCTTCCCGGTGAACGCGCTGGGCGGTTCGCTGCACGGCGGGGAGGCGGAATTCGCCTTCTACGGCCCGACCTGCGACGATGCCGATTACATGAAGGGGCCCTTCATGCTCCCGGCCGACATCGGCCCGGGCGATTATATCGAGATCGGCATGCTGGGCGCCTATGGCAGCGCGATGAAGACCGGCTTCAACGGTTTCGGCCAGGCTGTTTCGGTTAACGTGGCGGATGAGCCGATGGCCAGCCTCTATCGCGGAGACCGGCCGATTCTCACCAGCGACAACGTCGTCAGTCTGCGCTGAGGGCATTAACCTTTCTTCTCCTCTTCCGCAGTATTCTTACTGAGGAAGAGGAGCGGATGCGGACAATAAGCCGCCTTACATTGATCATTGTGCTGGGTGTCTGCGTCACCACGGCCCTCCCTATACTTGCTGCGATCAGCCTGGCGCGCCATCAGGAAGTGGTGAGCGAACAGCGCCACGCCCTTGCTCTTGCGCGTAATGCACTCGAACATTCGGAAATCAGCGGGGATCAGATCCTCGCTGCGGCGCAGGCCATCAATGCCCTGCCTCCAGGCAAGGCCTGCTCGCCCGAAGGGCTGGCAGCCATGCGCAAGATCGATCTGGAATCCACTCTGCTGCAGGCTGTTGGCTGGGTGGAAGGCAACATCATGCGATGTTCTTCTGTTGCGGGAGACCAGACCTTCGATCTTGGGCCGCCCGATGCCGATTCCTATACGCAGACCCGCTTTCGCAGCAACGTAAAGCTGATAGATCCCGAGCGGCGCTTCATGGCAGTGCAGATCGGCTCTGCCGTCGGGATCGTGCACCGGGACCTCGTGCTCAGTTTTGTCGAGGAAATTCCCGGCATGTCGGTGGGCGTTTTCTCATGGTCGAAACGGACTCCGGGTGCGGTGCGGGGGACAGTGCCGGACATAATCCAGCGGAACGATCTGGCTGGAGAGATGGTAATCCCGTTCGGGGAAGGGCAGATCGCGATCATCCGTTCGCATAAATACGATATTGGCGCATTCGCGGTGTTGCCGCCCGGCAAGAGCGCGAATTTTGTGAATGAGTTTGCGGAAATCCTCATCCCGCTGGGCGTGATAATCGGGCTGATCCTCTCCGCCGCTCTGGTGCATGTGGTCCGCAGCCGGGCGTCGCTGCCGATGCTCATCCGCAGCGCGTTGAAGCGGGACAAGTTCCATTTGCTTTACCAGCCTGTGGTCGAACTCGGCAGCGGCAAGGTGGTGGGTGTCGAGGCGCTGCTCCGCTGGGACAGGGAACGCAACGACCCGATTTCGGCGGAACGGTTCATCTCCGTGGCCGAAGAGTCGGGCATGATGCATCTTGTGACGGCGCGCATGCTTGAATTGCTCGCGGCCAACGCGCCGGATATCCTGCGCGTCGAGCCGAAGCTGCACCTGGCGGTGAATCTGTCGGCGCAGGACATGCATCGTCCGGGAATTGTTCGGGAGGTCACCGGGATGCTCGAACGATCGGGCATTTCGTGCAGCAACCTCATCATCGAGGCGACGGAGCGCAGCCTGGTGGATGTCGAGCTTGCGCGGGAGACGATGCGCGAGCTCCGCGCGGCCGGCATCGGTGTGGCGATCGACGATTTTGGCACGGGCTATTCCAGCCTCGGCTATCTCGCCAGAATAGAGATCGACAGCCTCAAGATCGACAGACTGTTCATCCAGGCCCTCGGCACGGATGCCGCCACCAGCCAGGTGGCGGCGCGCATCATCGACATGGCAAAGGATCTCGGCCTCAAGATCGTGGCCGAGGGGATCGAGACGGTCGAGCAGGAACGTCTGCTGAGGGCCCTGAAGGTCGATTTCGGGCAGGGCTATCTCTATGGCCGCCCGATGTCTCTGGACGATCTGCTGCAATTGCTGCGGCGCCAGCAGGCTGGCGAAAACGCCCGGCTGCGGCTGGTGGCGGCCTAGGTTTCGCCCTCGAACAGCCGCTTGCGCCACAGCGGCTTGACCATCTCCAGCAACACAAGGGATGCAAGGCCCGTTGCGGCAACCAGCGCAAGGTCGCTCCCGCTTGCGGGCGCGAAGCGGAAGAGTTCGGCCACCGGCGCGGCCACCTGCGACACCGCAAGGATCGCGAAGACTACTCCGGCCACTACCGCCAGCGGCAGGTTGGGCCGCAGCACCGCCCGGACCACCGATGCGCTGTAGGAGCGGTTGACCAGCACCAGCCCCAGCACGCCCAGCACCAGGCTGAGGAAGGCGATGGTGCGCACCCGGTCGGCCTCCATGCCGCCGAGCCATCCGTAAAGCGTGACGCTGCCGATCGCGAGGGCGGCGACGATCCCCTGCATGGCCGACCAGCCGACCATCCAGCGCGAGAACAGCGGTGCGTCCGGGAGGCGGGGCGGGCGCTGCATCAGCCTGCTTTCTTCCTTCTCAGCTTCGAAGGCGAGCGAACAGACCGGATCGATGATCATTTCGATAAAGGCGATGTGGATCGGCGCGAGCAGCAGCGGCATTCCGGTAAAGAGCGGCAATAGCGCCAGCGCAGCGATGGGTATGTGCACGGCCACGATGAAGGCCAGCGCCTTGCGCAGATTGTCGTGAATCCGCCGTCCGACCCTGATGCCGGTGACGATCGATCCGAAATCGTCGTCCAGCAGCACGATAGAGGCTGCTTCGCGCGCGACATCCGTTCCGCGTTTGCCCATGGCGATGCCGATATGCGCGCTCTTGAGCGAAGGCGCGTCGTTTACCCCGTCCCCGGTCATGGCCACGATCTCGCCGCTTGCCTTGAGGGCTTCGACCAGCCGCAGCTTCTGTTCCGGCATGATCCGCGCAAAGACGTTCACGCTGCCGATGCGGGCGGCAAGGTCGGCATCGCTCATCGTGCCAAGGTCTTCGCCGCTCAGCACTTCGCCAGCCTCGATCCCGGCCTGATCGGCAATGGCGCGGGCCGTGGGCGGATAATCGCCGGTGATCATTACGATGCGGATACCGGCCTCGCGGCACTGGCGGACCGCATCGGGCACGGAGGCGCGCAACGGATCGGCCAGCCCCGCCAGCCCCAGGAAGCGGAATTCGAAGTGGCGCTGATCCGGCGGGAGATCGCCGCCGTTCCAGCGGGCCTCGGCCACGCCGAGCACGCGCAGGCCATTTTCCGCCATGGCATCGGCCTGAGCGCGCATTCGGGCCATATCCTCGTCTGGAAGGCCGCACAGCTCGCCTATCGCCTCGGGCGCACCCTTGGAGGCGATGACATGTCCCTCGTCCTCATTGCCGCGCCAGGCGTGGGACATGGCCAGCAGCGAGGGGTTGAGCGGATAGTGGCGCTTGAGCGACCAGCCATCCGGCCGGTGGTCGAGCAATCCGCTGCCGCCGTCCATTCCGGTAAGTTCGTGGAAGGCCACTTCCATCGGATCGACCGGCTGTTCCGCACTGGCCAGAATGCCGAACCGGGCGAGCAGACGGAAATCCTCCTCCAGCAGCGGGCCGCCGGGAAAGGTGAGCCTGCGCCCATCGGGCAGGCGCAATTCGGCTACCTGCATCCGGTTCTCGGTAAGGGTGCCGGTCTTGTCAGTGCATAGCGTCGTTGCGGAGCCCAGCGTCTCGATCGCCGCGGCCCGCCGGGTCAGCACATTGACGCGCGACAGGCGCATTGCCCCCATGGCCATGAATACGGTGAGGACGACCGGGAATTCTTCCGGCAGCATTGACATGCCCAGCGCGATGCCCGCCAGGGCGGCATCCAGCCAACTGCCGCGCAGGAAGCCATAGAGCAGGATCGCCAGCACGCAGGCGGAGGCCCCCAGCGCGCCGAACCAGAACACCAGGCGCTGCGTCTGGAGCTTGAGACGTGGCACTTCCGGTTCCAGCGCATGCAGCGCCAGGCCGATCCGTCCCATCTCGCTGCGCGGCCCGGTGGCGGTAATCAGGGCAATGCCGCTGCCGCGAACAACCAGCGTGCCCGACCAGACGAAGGGCAGGCCGTCCCCGCCGGGGCGCGGGGTAACGCCTTCGCCGGGCGTGGTCGCGGATTTGGCCACGGGGACGGATTCGCCGGTAAGCAGCGCTTCGTCGGCCGTCAGCCCGTCGCAGCGCAACAGGCGGCCATCGGCAGGCACACGGTCACCCTCGTTGAGCACCACCAGATCGCCGCGCACTACGTCGCGCCCGGCAATGCGGATGCGCTCGCCATCGCGGATCACCAGCGCGCGGGGGCTGCCGAGATCGCGCAGTGCCGCCAGCGCCCGTTCGGAACGGGCTTCCTGCAAGGTGGTGACGACGATGGAGAAGCCAGCAAAGACGATCAGCAGCAGCGCTTCGTGGAGATCGCCCAGCGCGAGATAGATCAGCCCGCCCGCCAGCAGCAGCGCCAGCATCGGCTCGCGCAGGACTTCGCCCAGAATCTGGCGCAGCCCGCGCTTGCGGTCGGCGGGAAGTTCGTTCGGCCCTTCGGATGCGAGCATTGCGGCCGCCTCGGCCTCGCTGAGGCCAAGGGGCAGGGCGCCATCGCCGGAATTTGCTGCGCGGTCAGTCACCTGCGCATGTTAGCATGGATTGTGTGACGGGCGAGCGGATGCTCGCCCGCGATCACGCTGCCTTGCGCAGTTCGAGTTCCAGCCGATCCCAGATCTCAACCAGCGCGCTGGTGAGTTCGCGCATCATCTGTTCCGTATGCGCCGGGCCGGGGGTGAAACGCAGCCGCTCCGTGCCGCGCGGCACGGTGGGGAAATTGATCGGCTGAACATAGACGCCATATTCGGCGAGCAGAATGTCGCTGATCTTCTTCGCGCGCACCGGATCGCCCACCATCAGCGGAACGATATGGGTGGTGGAATCCATCACCGGCAGGCCAGCATCGCGGAAGGACTGC
This sequence comes from uncultured Caenibius sp., assembly GCA_963662855.2. Lineage (GTDB taxonomy): Bacteria > Pseudomonadota > Alphaproteobacteria > Sphingomonadales > Sphingomonadaceae > Andeanibacterium. The sequence continues at coordinate 1,270,290 of CAXXWL010000005.1, read as the reverse complement.
TTCAGGAAAGCCGCGGCGGCCTGCTGGCCTTCGCGCTCCACGCTGGAAGCCTTCAGGTGCTTCACGGCCGCCAGCACGCCTGCCACCAGAACGGGGCTGAGCGAAGTGGTGAAGATGAAGCCGGGGGCATAGCTGCGGATGCAGTCGATGATCTTCTTGTCGGCCGCGATATAGCCGCCCATCACGCCGAACGCCTTGCCCAGCGTGCCTTCGATAATGTCGATACGGTGGGCCGCCTCGTCACGATCGGTGATGCCGCCGCCGCGCGGGCCATACATGCCCACGGCATGGACCTCGTCGATATAGGTCAGCGCGTTATACTTCTCGGCCAGATCGCAGATCGCGTGGATCGGCGCGATATCGCCATCCATCGAATAGACGCTTTCGAAGGCGATCAGCTTGGGCGTTTCGGGATCGGCTTCGGCCAGAAGCTCTTCCAGATGCTCCACGTCATTGTGGCGGAACACGCGCTTGTCGCAGCCCGAATTGCGGATGCCCGCGATCATGCTGGCGTGGTTCAACTCATCGGAAAAGATGATGCAGCCCGGCAGCAGGCGGGCAAGGGTGGAAAGCGTCGCATCGTTCGAGACATAGCCCGAAGTGAACAGCAGCGCGGATTCCTTGCCATGCAGATCCGCCAGCTCGTTTTCCAGCTCGATATGATAGTGGGTGTTGCCGCCGATATTGCGCGTGCCGCCCGAACCGGCGCCGACATCGTGCAGCGCCTCTTCCATGGCTTCGATCACCTTGGGGTGCTGGCCCATGGCGAGATAATCGTTGGAGCACCAGACCGTGATCGGCTTCGGGCCGTTATGTCCGGCAAAGCACCGCGCATTGGGATAGGCACCCTTGTTGCGCAGAATGTCGATAAATACGCGGTAGCGGCCTTCCGAATGAAGCCTGCCGATCGCCTGGTCAAAGATCTGGTCGTAATTCAACGGATCCATCCGTTCCTAACGCTGCAATCGAACCCCGATGTGGGACTCGCCGGGCAGCCAGAGCAATTTCGGGCGCCTTACGCCATGACCCAAATCAATAAAAGCACGGAGTTTGCGAGCCTTTCGCATTAAAGGTGATCAATATGATCGAGCCCGTAGCTCGCCAGCGCCGGGCGCAATTTTTCGAGGCTGCCGTTGGTGCCGGTGAATACCGCGATGTCCGGCCCCTTGCGTTCGAAGCTCTGGCCCTGGGTGAGGGAGGCGATGCGCCGGGCAATACCCGCCGCGCCATCTACGAATTGCACGCCGGGGCCCAGCGCCTTGCCCAGTTCTTCTTCCAGCAGGGGGAAGTGGGTGCAGGCCAGCACCACCGTATCGATCATCTCGCCGCCGGGCAGGCTGCGCAGGCCCTTTGCTGCATGTTCATACACCGCCGGATCGACGGGTTCGCCGCGTAATTTCGCTTCCGCCGCCTGCACCAGTGCCGGTGCAGCATAGCGCAGCAATTTCCTGTCTTTCGCGAATTCGCGCTCGAGATTGTCGACATAGGCCTGCCTGATGGTAGCGGCAGTGCCCAGCAGGCCGATCGCGCCCGTCTTGGTCATGGCCGCTGCAGGCTTGATCGCCGGAACAGTGCCCACCACCGGCAAATCCAGCGCCTCGCGCACGGCGGCAAGGGCGATGGTGCTGGCGGTATTGCAGGCGATGGTGACGAGGCGCGGATGATAACGTTCTACCAGCCGGCCGAGCAGCGCTGGCACGCGCCCCGCGATCTGCGCCTCGGTCTTCTCGCCGTAGGGCAGGGCGGCGTAATCGGCGACATAGATCACCGGCGCCTGCGGCATCAGCTTCCTGACCTCGGCCAGCACGGTCAGCCCGCCGACGCCGGAATCGAACAGCAGGATGGGAGAGCTGGGGTCGGTTGGCGCGTCCATTTGCCCCGGATGGCCAAAGCGGCAGGCAGCGTCAACTGGCCGGGCATGATTGCCCACTTTCACCGCGAGAACGGATTGTTTTCATCACCCTGAAGTGCGAGGCATCCGTTATAGAGTGCCGACGGGAAGGGAAGATTCATGGGCAATTGGCAGGCAATTCTGGCGGCATCGGCGCTGGCCTATGTGCTGGGCTCGATTCCGTTCGGCCTGCTGCTCACCCGCATTGCCGGGCTGGGCGATGTGCGCCAGATCGGTTCGGGCAATATCGGCGCCACCAATGTGCTGCGCACCGGGAACAAGGGGCTGGCGGCGCTCACCCTGCTGCTGGACCTTGCAAAGGGCGCGGCAGCGGTGCTGCTGGTGGCGCGGCTGTTTCCGGGGCTGGAAGGGCTGGCGGCGCTGGGCGTCGTTCTGGGTCACTGCTTCCCCGTGTGGCTGAAGTTCAGGGGCGGCAAGGGTGTGGCGACTGCGGCGGGTGTGTGCTTCGGCATCGGCTGGCCGATCGGGCTTGCCTATGCGGCGGTGTGGATCGGAATGCTGGCGCTCAGCCGGATCAGTTCGCTCAGCGGGATGAGCGCGGCGGTTGCCGCCCCGGTGGCGGCCTATGCGCTGGGCTATGATGCGGCGTTCCCCTGGCTGGCAGCGATTTCCGTGCTGGTGATCTGGCTCCACCGCGCCAATATCGCGCGGCTGAAGAATGGCACCGAGCCGAAGGTCGGTTCGAAGAAATGAGCGCAGCGGCCCTGTCGCAGGACAGTCTTTCGCAGCCGGAGGCCTTCGCCCGCATCCGCCTGTTGCGCTCGCCCCATGTCGGGCCGGTCAGTTTCCGCCAGCTGATGCGCCGCTTCGGCACGGCGATTGCCGCGCTGGAGGCCTTGCCCGATCTGGCTGCCAGGGGCGGCGGCAAATATCGCGCCGCGCCGCGGGAGAAGGTGGAGGCGGAAGTGGCCGCGGTGCGCCGGGCAGGCGCGCGCTACATGTTCCACGATTCACCGGAATATCCGTCGCTGCTGGCCGAAATCGAAAGCGCGCCGCCGGTCCTGACCGTCAGGGGCGACGCAGACCTCGCCGCAAGGCCCTGCATCGCCATGGTCGGCGCGCGCAATGCCTCTGCCGCGGCCATGCGGCTGGCGCGCGATCTGGCCGCCGAGCTTGCAGGAGAGGGCTATACGATCGTCTCCGGCCTCGCGCGGGGGATCGACGGGGCGGCGCACAGGGGCGCGCTGCCTGCCACCATCGGGGTGATCGCCAGCGGGATCGACATTACCTATCCGCCGCAGCATTCCGAATTGCAGGAAGAAATCGCGCAAACCGGCCTGCTGCTGGCAGAACAGCCCGCCGGAACCGAACCGCGCGGCAGCCATTTTCCCAGCCGCAACCGCATTATCGCCGGGCTGGCGCTGGGGACGCTGGTGGTGGAGGCGGCGCCCAAATCCGGCTCGCTCATCACCGCGCGGCTGGCGGGCGAATATGGGCGCGAGGTCATGGCCATTCCCGGCTCTCCGCTCGATGCGCGCAGCCATGGCTGCAACCAGCTGATCCGTGAAGGGGCCGTGCTGATCCAGTCGGCGGCGGATGTGATCGAACTGGTGTCCGGCTTCGGCGGAATGCCGCGCACCCGCCTTCGCTCTTCAACGCAGGATATGTTCGAACCGCCGGCCGGCAACGAGCACGGGGAGGAAGTGGCGGACATCGCCGCGCTGCTCACCACCGCGCCGGTGGCCGTCGACGAACTGATCCGCCAGTCCGGCGCGGGCACTGCCGCGGTGCAGATGGCTTTGCTGGAGATGGAACTGGCGGGCCGCCTGGAACGCCACGCCGGGGGCAGGGTGAGTGCAATAATGGGGGGATAGTATGGGGTGGAGCGATCCGGCTGCCTTACGCAGCAGAGATTTGTTTGAGGAGATGATGCGCCTTGCCCGCACGGCGCCGGGCGAGTTGCTCATCGTGATTCTGGGGCTGACCGCTCTGGGGATTGCAACCGATCATAGCGGCAGTCCCGGGATGGTGTTGGGGCTCAGCGTCCTGCAATTGGCGGGAGGATATTGGCTGACCATCCGGCTGATGGAAAAAGGCGGCTTGCTTCCCAATGGGCTGGATCGTGGCTTTGGTTCCTATTTCGGGCTTGGAATCGTGGCTAATATGGCAGTCGCTTTTGGTCTGCTCATACTGGTGATCCCGGGCATAATCCTGCTGATACGCTGGTTGCCAGCCTACGGTTTCATGTTCGGCGAACGGCTCGGCGCGATGCAGGCGCTCGAGCAGAGCTGGAAGGCAACAAAGCCTCATTTCACAGCCCTGCTTGTTGCCGCGCTTCCGTCGATCGGTCTCTTTCTGGTCGCGATGGCGACATCGGTTGTTCCTGAGTATTTTTCCGGGCTCCCGCTCATCGTCAACAGCACGATCTCCAATTTTGTGATCTACCTTAATGTCGGGATCTGGACACTCCTTGGGCTCGCTGCATATTCGCTGCTTTCGGTAGATCACGCCGGGGTTACGGAAGTCTTTGCCTGACGTCCCTCTTGACTGTGCGGCAGATTGCCCCAGCTTATCGGGTGGGACTGGAGGTAGAAGGGGGAAGTCATGGCTACGTTACCGAGCCGCGATCTCAAGATCGGCATTATTATCGACAAGACAGTGGATGTAATCGGGCTGAGTATAGTGCCGTCGCTGCTGTTCGTCGCGGCGCTTGCCGTGCTTGGCACGGGGGTGGATTATCTGAGCCTTCAGGCCCAGCAGGCATTTTCGGTTTCGGCATTGCTGCAGGCAATGGCCCTTTCGCTGGCGCTGGTGGTGGTCAGCATTGTGGGTTCGTATCTTCTGATCGAGGCGATGCTCCGCAATTCCGGCCTGATGAGCGGCGAGCGGGAGCGCAGGTTCTTCGCCTATCTCGGCATGTCGCTTCTCATCGGCCTTGCTGTCGGCGCGGGGATCATCTTCCTGATCATTCCGGGCCTTGTCTTTATGGCGCGGTGGAGTGTGGCCCAATCGCTGCTGATCGGCCGGGGAACCGGCGTGATGGATTCCATGGGCAAGAGCTGGGAAGTGACCAAGGGGAACGAGGTTTCGATCATCCTTGCCGCGCTGGCCATGCTGATCCTGTTTTACGCGCTGGCCTTCCTGCCGCCTTTCCTCTTTCCGCAACTGGGCGTTGTGGGAACCGCGATCGGGCGGATCGGCAGCAGCGCGGCCAGCGTGATTTCCTGTGCGATGGGAGTTGCTCTCTATGGGCTTCTCAGCGCGCGGGATACGGCGGGCGTGTTCGACTGAACGGCGCCTTTGTTTTTCAACACGGGGCAGGGGGGCAAGCTCCCCTGCCTCAATTGGCGGCTTGACGAACCGGGCGGGTCGCCACCACCCTCGCGCGTACGTACGTGTAGGGGCCTGTCAGGAATTCCATGCAACTTGTGATCGTTGAGTCGCCCGCCAAGGCGAAGACTATCGAGAAATATCTCGGCAAGGACTACAAGGTCCTCGCATCCTATGGCCATGTCCGCGATCTTCCGCCCAAGGACGGGTCCGTCCGGCCGGACGAGGATTTCGCGATGGATTGGGAAACCTATCGCGACAAGGTCTCGCGGGTGAAGGACATTGCCGACGCCGCCAAGAAGGCCGATCGCCTGATTCTCGCGACCGACCCTGATCGTGAAGGGGAGGCGATTTCTTGGCACGTCAGGGAACTGCTGGCCAAACGCAAGGCCCTGCCCAAGGAAGTTGAGCGCGTCACCTTCAACGCCATCACCAAGCAGGCGGTGACCGAGGCGATGACGCATCCGCGCGAGCTGGATATGGATCTGATCGATGCCTATCTGGCCCGCCGCGCGCTGGATTATCTGTTCGGCTTCACGCTCTCCCCGGTGCTGTGGCGCAAGCTGCCCGGTGCCAAGAGCGCGGGCCGCGTCCAGTCGGTCGCGCTGCGGCTGATCTGCCAGCGCGAGCAGGAGATCGAGGTCTTCAAGCCGCAGGAATATTGGCAGGTCCTGGCGAAGATGGAGCATGACGGCACCGAGTTCGATGCCCGTCTGGTCCGCTTCGATGGCGAGAAGCTGGAACGGCTCTCGCTTGGCGAACAGGGTATCGCGCTGAAGGCCAAGGCCGCCGTCGAAGGCGGGCGCTTCACCGTGGAAGAGGTGGAGACCAAGCCGCTGCGCCGCAATCCGGCACCGCCGTTCACCACTTCCACGCTGCAGCAGGAAGCCGCCCGCAAGCTCGGCTTTTCCGCCAGCCACACCATGCGCTGCGCCCAGCATCTCTACGAGGCGGGCGCCATCACCTATATGCGTACCGATGGTGTGCAGATGGACCCGAGCGCTATCGCCGCCGCCCGCCGGGCGATTGCGGAGCGCTATGACGGGCATTTCCTGCCCGAGAAGCCTCGCCATTACGAAACCAAGGCGAAGAACGCGCAGGAAGCCCACGAGGCGATCCGCCCTACCGACTTCATGCGCGACCATGCCGGCACGGCCGATGAGGCGCGCCTCTACGAGTTGATCTACAAGCGCGCCATGGCGAGCCAGATGGCCTCCGCCAGCCTCGAGCGCACCACGATCACCATGCGCGATCCCACCGGGCGGCACGAATTGCGCGCCACCGGCCAGGTGGTGAAGTTTCCCGGCTTCCTCGCCGTCTATGAGGAAGGGCGCGACCAGAAGGGCGAGGATGACGAGGGCGAGGGCCTGCTGCCCGTGATGCACAAGGGCGACAGCCCGGCCAAGAAGGCCGTGGAAGCCACCCAGCACTTCACCCAGCCGCCGCCGCGCTATTCGGAAGCCAGCCTCGTCAAGCGGCTGGAGGAACTCGGCATCGGCCGGCCGTCCACCTATGCCTCGATCATTCAGGTGCTCAAGGACCGCAACTACGTCCGGACGGAGCGTAACCGCTTCTTCGCGGAAGAGAGCGGGCGGCTGCTGACTGCCTTCCTCGAACGCTTTTTCCCGCGCTATGTCGGCTATGATTTCACCGCCGACATGGAAGACGAGCTGGACGATGTTTCCGGCGGGCGGGCCGAGTGGAAGAAGGTGCTCGAAGACTTCTGGCGCGACTTCAAGCCGAAGAGCGACGAGGTGATGGAGCGCAAGCCCAGCGAAGTCACGCAGGAGCTGGACACCTTCCTTTCCGACTATCTCTTCCCTCCGAAGGAAGACGGCAGCGATCCGCGCCTGTGCCCCAAATGCGGGGAGGGCAAGCTGGCCCTGCGCGGCGGGCGTTTCGGCGCCTTCGTGGCCTGTTCCAACTATCCGGAGTGCAAATATACCCGCCGCTTCGCCCAGCCGGGTGGAGACGATGGCGAGGCGGGCGGCGATGGCGGGCTCGGCACCGATCCGGTTACCGGGCTGGAAGTGCTGCGCAAGGTCGGCCGCTTCGGCCCCTATATCCAGCTGGGCGAGGAAAAGGACGCGAAGCGTGCCTCCATCCCCAAGGACATTCCGGAACTCGATCTGGAATGGGCGCTCAAGCTGCTGAGCCTCCCGCGCGAAGTGGGCACTCACCCGGAAAGTGGCGAGCCGATCACCGCCAGCATCGGGCGCTATGGCCCCTATCTGGCGCATAATGGCAAATATGCGAAGCTGACCTCAACCCGGGACGTGTTCGACACGGGGATGAACGCGGCGGTGGCCCTGCTGGCCGAAGCCGCCAATCGCGGGCCCGGTGCCCGCTCTTCCGGCGCCAAGGCGGAGCCGATCAAGGTTCTGGGCGCGCATCCCACCAGCGGCAGCGAAATGAAGGTGATGCCGGGCCGCTATGGCCCCTATGTCACCGACGGCACCACCAATGCGACCATTCCCAAGGATGTGAAGCCCGAAGACCTCACCGAGGAACAGGCCATCGCCCTGATCGATGCGCGCATTGCCAAAGGGCCGGTCAAGAAGAAGGGGGCTGCCAAAAAGGCGCCCGCGAAGAAAAAGGCTCCAGCCAAAAAGAAGGCTGCGGCCAAAGAAAAGGCCTGATCTGCGGTAAGTCCGGCATGAATAATCCTGCGGTTGAATCTTTTCGCCGCAGGGTTACTCTCCTCGCGGGAATGAGGAGAGGAATGTCATGTTGGAACTGATTGCCGCCGCCGCGATCATGGCGCTTCCGGTCGCCGATGGCAGGCTGGAGCGTTCGATCGAGAGCGACCTTCCGCGCGAAGTGGCCGACAGCGATCTCGCCGGCATCGTCTACGAAGCCTATGTCGATCCGCAGGGCAAGATCCGCGATTGCAAGGTCGCCGGCGTGCTGGGCAATCAGCTTGACCGGAAGCTTGCGATGGGAATGTGCAAGGCCGTGAAGGGCAAGGCGGTGAAATCCGCCGCCCATGGGGCCGACGGCCAGCCGATGCCCGCCGTGTATCGGGGCGTCGTTTCGCTGGCGAGCAACCCGATCGCACTCGAACGTTTTCCGCTCGAACCAGATATTCGTTATCAGGTGGATCAGCTTCCGGGCGGGGCCAAGGCGGCCGTGCGCGAGCAGCTTCTCGTCCAGATCGATGGTGAGGGGCAGATCACTGCCTGTGCGGCGGCCGATGGCCGGAACACGGCCGACACCGCAACCGCCTGCGAAGTGGCTCAGGGCGTACCCATGCCGGTCCGCAAGGGCGCGAACGGGCAGGGCGAGAGCTACCTCTATCCGCTGATTTTCGAATTCACCGACATGCCGGTGGTGGCGCTGGCGGATTGACGGAACGAACTGAAGTGTTGCGCGATGGCGATGTTTGAGGCCGCAGCACTGATCGCTTTGGTTTCGGGAATAAGTTTTCCGACCGAGCAAATGGACATGGTCGGCCACCTGCTGAAGGCACTGCCGGAGACCAAGCGTGACGACGAGTCTGCGGCGGCTGACATTGGTCTTTGGGTGAGGCCGGATGGTCGTATCGTGAATTGTGAGGTCGTGAGATATACGGGTGACAAAGCATCCATCGACAGGGTTTGTCCGGCGTTTGAAAACTACTCGTTCAAATCGCCGCGCGCGGGTGACGGTGCGGAGGTTCACGCTTATCTCATTACCACGATTTTCTTGTTTCCTGATCGGAGCCCGGGAAAGAGAAATGTTCTGCTGAAGGATTTGCGTCAATTGCGCGAGGATTCGGAAGAAGTGAGCTTTGAACGCTCTCTCTTTCCTGACAAGCGTTCTTCCAGCGATTTGTTGCTGACATTGGATGTAGACGAGCAAGGCATTGTTTCACATTGTGAAACAGGTTTGAAGAAGACCTCTGTGAAGACTGCCGATCTTGCCTGTAGTAAGCTTGTCGGGAGAGCAGTGACCCGGCGATTTGATGAAAACGGCGAAGCTGTGCGCTATTTGATGCGCTTCGGTTTCACGCCTTCCTGACTACTTACTTCACCCAGTCTAGCCCCATTTCCTCGAAGATTTCGCGGCTTTCGGCCCAGTTTTCCTCTACCTTCACATGGAGGAAGAGGTGGACCTTCACGCCCAGCAATTCGGCCAGTTCCTTACGTGCGGCCTCGCCGATCGACTTGATCATGGCGCCCCGCTTGCCAAGTACGATGGGCTTCTGGCTTTCCCGCCCGATCACGATCTGCTGGTGGATTTCGATGCTCCCGTCGCCCAGCACCTTGTAGCTTTCGGGGCGGACGGCGGAATCATAGGGCAGTTCGTCATGCAGCTGGCGATAGAGCTGCTCGCGCGTGATCTCGCAGGCCAGCAGCCGTTCGGAAGCGTCGCTCACCTGGTCTTCGGGATAGTGCCATTCGCTCTCGGGCATCAGCTCGGCCAGCCGGGTCTTGAGTTCGGGCACTCCGTCGCCAGTCATGGCAGAAATGAAGAACACTTCCGAGAAATCCGCCTTTGCCGAAAGATCTTCAGCCAGAACCAGCAGCGGTTCCTTGGCGCTGGCGTCGACCTTATTGAGCACCAGAATCTTGCGTTCCGGCCGGTTCTTCAGCGCCTCCAGCAGGGGCTCCAGCTCGTGCCGGCGATGCTTGATACTGTCTACCACCAGCAGGATCGCATCGGCCGCATGCGCGCCTTCCCAGGCTGCGCTCACCATCGCGCGGTCCAGCCGGCGCTTGGGGGCGAAGATGCCGGGCGTGTCGGCCAGGATGATCTGCGTCTTGCCTTCCAGCGCGATGCCCAGCAGGCGGGCGCGGGTGGTCTGCGCCTTGGCACTGACGATGGCGACCTTCTGCCCGACCAGCGCGTTCACCAATGTGGATTTGCCCGCATTGGGGGCTCCGATCACTGCGACCACGCCGCAATGGGTTGTGCCTTCGCTCACGCGTATTTCTCCATGAATTCCTGTGCCGCGCGCTTTTCCGCCTCGGACTTGCTGTTGGCGGTGGCCTGCGCCTCGCCGACGCCCTTGACGCTCACTTCAACGGTGAAGCGCGCCGCGTGATCCGGCCCCTCGCGATTGACGAGGGTATATTCAGGCATTCGCCTGCCGCTGCCCGCCGCCCATTCCTGCAAGGCGCTCTTGGGATGCTTGGACTGGCCGACCTCGCCCTTCACGCCTTCGGCCCAGAGTTTGCGGACCAGAGTGCGGGTGGCATCGAAGCCATGTTCTACGAAACCGGCGCCCAGCAGGGCCTCCATCACGTCGCCCAGAATATTGTCGCTATCCGCACCGCCATCGGCGCGGGCCTGCGGGCCTAGGCGGATATGGTCGGGCAGGCCGATCCTGCGCGCGACCGAGGCGCATGTCTCGCGGCTGACCAGCGCGTTGAGCCGCTGCGATAGCTTCCCCTCCGCATGGCTTTCCCGCTCATGCAGCCAGTCTGCGATGACAAGGCCCAGCACTCGGTCGCCCAGGAATTCCAGCCGCTGATAATCGCGGGCATCCCCGGTGCTGCCGTGGGTGAGTGCTTCCACCCACAAATCGTCTTTCTTCACCGGACCAAAGCCCAGTTCCTCCAGAAAGGCGCGGGCCTCGTCGGTCAGCGTCAACTTGCTGCTCAAAACGTGCCCCCGATCCGGCTCCAGCGCGCGGCGGTGAACCACGTCCAGGGAAGCGGCCAGGAAGACGAGCCATCGGTGGACCACATCATGATCGATGCCTTGCCCACCAGATTGTCCTGCGGAACAAGGCCTACGCCCTGTCCGGGCACGGCGGGGAAGCGGCTGTCGAGCGAATTGTCGCGATTGTCGCCCATCATGAACAGCATCCCGTCGGGCACTACCACGGGCGGCGTGTCGTCCTGCGGGGTCTGGCCGTAATCCAGCACATTGTAGCTCACCCCATTAGGAAGGGTTTCGCGGAACTGCGGATAGCGGCACACGGGCAGGCCATCCTTGCCGGTGGCCGCGAATTGCGCGGAATAGCAGCGCGTATTGGGCGAGATCGGCAGCTCGAAATCGGCAATGCGCTGCTTCTTCACCGCGATGCCGTTGATGTGCAGCACGCCGCCGATCATCTGGATCTGGTCGCCCGGCAGGCCGATCACCCGCTTGATGTAATCCTCGCTATTGAGCGGCGGGGCCTTGAAGATCGCCACGTCCCCGCGTTCCGGCTGGCTCGCCAGCATGCGGCCTTCGGGGAAGGGGCGGATTCCGAAAGGCAGCGAATTGTTGGAGAAGCCGTAGTTCCATTTGGACGCCAGCAGATAATCGCCGTTCAGCAGGCCGGGCAGCATGCTCTCGCTGGGAATGCTGAAGGGCGCGAAGGCCAGTGTGCGGAACGCCAGCATGATCACGATCAGCTTCAGCAGGAAGACGATGAAGCTGCCTTCCTCCTTCGGCTTGGCCTTTTCGGGCGGCATGATGTGCGCCGGAGAAGCAGGTGCAGGGGGCGAGGGCGCCGCAGGGGAGCCTGGAGTGGCGGCGGAAGGGGCCGCTTGCGGGGTCGGTTCGGTCATTGGGCCTGCACTTGTGTGCCGCGCCGCCCGCCGTCAAGTGGGGAGCGGAAAACGGCCGAAGTTGACAAAGTTGACACGGTGGCGAAGCAAAATCCCTCCACCCTGCGGGCAGCCCCGGAAAAGGGCGCTTTCAAAGGGGTTTGGGTCTTTTCAATCATGCCCGCAAGCCTTACCCCTAATGGCATAGTATAGGAAAGGGGGCAGCTATGAGCGACGCCATCGCATCGATCTGGGAGAGGCTGTCCAATCATCAGGCGAAAGGCCTGAAGGACTTGTTTGCCGATGAAGGGCGCGTTGCCGCCCTGTCTGCCCGGTTGGAGCTGCCGCTCGGCGGCGGCATATTGTTCGACTGGTCCAAGACCCATCTCGACGCCGATCTGATTGCTCTGTTCGAAGAACTGGCCGAGGCATCCGGCTTTGCCGATATGCGCGCGAAGATGTTTGCCGGCGAAGTGGTCAATCCCAGCGAGAACCGCGCGGCCGAACATACCGCCCTGCGCGGGGTGGGCGATCCTGCCAGTGTTGAGGAAGCGAAGGCGCTGCTCGCCCGTATGGGAATGCTGGTGCGCGCGATCCATGAAGGCGCGATGGGCGATGTGAAGCATCTGATCCATGTCGGCATCGGTGGCTCTGCCCTCGGCCCGGCGCTGGCGGTGGATGCCCTGTCGCGCGATCATGCGCTGGTGGATGTGCATGTCGTCTCCAATATCGATGGCTGCGCGCTGGAAGAGGCGTTCCGCGCCTGCGATCCGCAGACCACGATCCTGGCCGTTGCTTCCAAGACCTTCACCACGATCGAGACCATGATCAACGCGCAGAGCGTGCTGGACTGGATGACGCAGAATGGCGTGGTCGATCCGTCGGGCCGGGTGATCGCGCTCACGGCCTATCCCGAAAAAGCCGTGGAATGGGGCGTCGATGAAACCCGCGTGCTGCCTTTCCCCGAAAGCGTGGGCGGGCGTTATTCGCTGTGGTCCTCCATCGGTTTTCCTATCGCCATGTCGGTGGGGATGGACGAATTCCTGGAGATGCTGGACGGCGCGGCGGCGGTGGACCTCCATTTCCAGGAGACGGACGGCGCCGCCAATCTGCCGCTGCGCGCCGCCTTTGCGGACCTCTATTACACGCGCATCCGCGGCTGCCAGACCCGCGCCTGCTTCGCCTATGACGAGCGGCTGCGGCTGCTGCCCTCCTACCTCCAGCAGCTGGAGATGGAGAGCAACGGCAAGAGCGTGACGGCGGATGGCAAGCCCGTATCCGGCCCGACCGCGCCGATCACCTGGGGCGGAGTGGGCACCGATGCGCAGCATGCGGTGTTCCAGTTGCTCCATCAGGGGACCAACCTCGTGCCGGTGGATTTCGTCGCCAGCATCGGGGCGGGGGACGATCTCGATCCGGCCCATCACCGCATCCTGCTGATGAACTGCTTTGCGCAAGGGGCGGCGCTGATGGCGGGCCGGGAAAGCAGCGATCCCGCGCGCTCCTATCCGGGCGACCGGCCGAGCGCGACGATCCTGTGCGACGATTTCGAGGCGGCGGCGCTGGGCGCGCTGATCGCCTTCCACGAACACCGGACTTTCGCCAATGCCGTGCTGATGGGGATCAATCCCTTCGATCAGTTCGGCGTGGAACTGGGCAAGGATATCGCCCGCAAGATCGAGCTGGGCGGCGAGACTTTCGACGCGAGCACCACCGCGCTGCTGCGGGCTGCCGGGTTGGGGTAAGCGCATTTCCTCTCCCGCGAGCAGGAGAAGAAGTCAGGAAGCAACCATGTCCAAAGCCACCCCCGCAACCCGCGCACTGGAGCAGTCCGGTGTTGCCTTCACTGTCCAGACCTATGATTACGATCCCGATGCGGACCGGATCGGGATGCAGGCCGCCGAGGCACTCGGCGAGGAACCGGCGCGGGTGCTCAAGACGCTAATGGCATTGGTGGATGGCAAGCCCGCTTGCGTGATCCTGCCTTCGGATCGGGAAGTAGCGATGAAGAAGCTCGCCGCTGCTCTGGGCGGCAAATCGGCACAGATGATGAAGCCTGCCGACGCGGAGCGGCTGACCGGCTACAAGGTCGGCGGGATCAGTCCCTTCGGCCAGCGGCGCAAGGTGCCCGTCGCGATAGAGGAGGCCGCGCTCGCCCACGATCTGGTGTTCATCAACGGCGGCCAGCGCGGGTTGCAGGTGAGGCTGAACCCGAAGGACGCCCAGCGCGTGCTGGGCGCCGTAGCGGCGAGCGTTGTGGCCTAGAACACTGCTTCGCGCGCGTAACGCAGGAGCAGCAGGGCCAGGGCAACGCCCAGCATCAGTAGCAGGCGCAACAATCCCGAAACCCAATCGCTATCTTCGACCGAATGGCCTTCGGAATGCGCCACATCGTCGTCGATCCAGCGGCTGCGCAGGTCTCTGCGGATGAACCAGAAGACGGCCAGCGCACCCGGCAGCGGCACCAGCGGAGCGTACACCCAATAGCCTTCGGGCGCGCCGAAGGTCAGGGCGCCAGCTGAAATCAGATATGCGATGCCGACCGTCCAGCCCGCTCTGTTCGTCGGCGTGGCCTTCAGCGCGACGAAGAAGCCAAGTATCTTGCTGAGGACCATCACCATGACGAGCCCGACGCCGAACACGGCTACAGCAAAAAGTACGATTTCCTTGAAAGATTCACTCATCCCGGCCCCCTATTCCCCGCCGTGAAATCTAGCGGCAGGGGAGTGGGTGGGCCAGCGGCAATAGCTCTATATTGGTCTTATTACCTCAGAGGCTTCAAACCTCTCAGGCCACTTCCAGCGCGGCCGCCTCGCGCACTGCCGCCAGAGCTGCATCGTCCAGCCCCATGGCGTAGGAGGTCATGGAAACGGCGCCCAGCGCATGGCCTTCGTTCCACACCTTGAGCGGTTCGCCCTCCGCCGCGGCAAGCCCGGCAATGTAGAGCATCGGGATGTAATGGTCCGGCGCGGGCACGGCCATGGCATAGTCCGGGTGGCTGGCCAGCGAGAGGATGTCGCCCGGATCGCTTTCCAGCTTCTCGATCGCGGCCTTGTCGAAGCGGATGCCCCAGTCATGGCCGAAATCCACCTCGTTGCGGCGCATGGTCGAAAGATTATGCACCACATTGCCGCTGGCCATGATCAGCACGCCTTCATCGCGCAGCGAGGCAAAGCGTGCGCCGAGTTCCATATGATAATCCAGCGGGCGCACACCGTTGAGCGAAAGCTGCATCACCGGCACGTCGGCGTCGGGATACATATGGGCGAGCACGGACCATGTGCCGTGGTCGATCCCCCATTGGTCCCGGTCCAGCCCGACCCAGATCGGCTTGGCTGCTTCCGCCACCATCGCCGCCACATCGGGCGCGCCGGGGGCGGGGTACTGGAAATCGAAATAGCTCTGCGGGAAGCCGTAGAAATCGTGGATCGTGCGCGGATGTTCCATCGCGGTCACGGCCGAGGTGCTGAAATACCAATGGGCCGAGATGGACAGGATCGCGCGCGGGCGGGGCAGCACTTCGCCCATCTTGCGCCAGGCGCGGGCATAGCGGCTGTCCTCGAACGTATTGGCCGGGCTTCCGTGGCCGACGAACAAAGCGGGCATCTTGCTCAAGGGAATCTCCATCTCGGCACTGGAAGGGTAGATGGCGATCATAGTGCCCGATTGCCAGAGCGCGTGCTTGTCCGCAGCCGAAGATTGATTTGCATCGCGGCGCTCTCCATATCGCTCGGCCCAGAGGAGCCTTGCGAATGTCTGAATTCGACTATGATCTGTTCATCATCGGCGCCGGTTCGGGCGGGGTGCGCGCCAGCCGCATCGCCGCCAGCCATGGCGCGCGCGTTGCCGTGGCGGAGGAATATCGCGTGGGCGGCACCTGCGTCATTCGCGGCTGCGTGCCCAAGAAGATGCTCGTCTACGGATCGATGTTCGCGGAAGAACTCTCCCACGCCGGGCATTATGGCTGGACGATCGAAGGCAAGAGCTTCGACTGGAAGGCGCTGCGCGATTTCGTGAATGCCGATGTCGACCGGCTGGAAGGGCTCTACGGAAAGACGCTGGAAAACAACAAGGTCGAGAAATATCTCGAACGCGCCACCGTGACCGGGCCGAACAGCGTGACGCTGGCATCGGGCAAGGAAATCACCGCGAAGTATATTCTCGTGGCCGTGGGCGGCTGGCCTGCCATGCCGGAAATTCCCGGCGTGGAACATTGCATCAGTTCCAATGAAGTGTTCCATCTGGACGAGCAGCCAAAGCGCCTACTGGTGGTGGGCGGCGGCTATATCGCCATGGAATTCGCAGGCATTTTTAATGCGCTGGGCAGCGAAGTTACATTGATCAACCGCTCCGAAACGATCCTGCGCGGTTATGACCGGGGCGTGGTGGAGCGGCTGACCGACATCGTGCAGGCGCGCGGCATCCGCTTCAGGCTCAATGCCAATATCCGTTCGGTGACGAAGCAGGCCGATGGCTCGCTGCTGGCCGATCTGGGCGGCGAGACAGTGGAGGCGGACCAGATTCTCATCGCCACCGGCCGCAAGCCCAACACTGCCGGGCTGGGCCTTGAAACGGCGGGCGTCAAGCTGGGCGTGAAGGGCGAAATTCCGGTCGACCAATATAGCAAGACCAGCTGCGACAGCATCTATGCCGTGGGCGACGTGACCGACCGTGTGCAGCTGACCCCCGTGGCGATCCGCGAAGGCCATGCCTTTGCCGATACCGTGTTCGGCAACAAGCCGCGCATTGTCGAATATGATCACATTCCCAGTGCGGTGTTCAGCCAGCCGCCGCTGGCGGGCGTCGGCCTGACCGAGGAACAGGCGCGCTGCGAATATCGCAATGTCAGGGTCTATAAATCCGATTTCCGGCCGATGAAGAACCTGTTCTCCCCCCAGGCGGAGCGGGGGCTTTACCGCATGATCGTGGACGAGGACACCGGCAAGGTGCTGGGCATTCATATGGTTGGCCCGGAAGCGCCGGAGATTCTTCAGGTAGCGGCCATCGCGGTGAAGGCGGGCCTCACCAAGGCGGATTTCGACGCCACCGTGGCGCTGCATCCCTCCATGGCCGAAGAGCTGGTTCTGCTGAATTAATATCCTCCCCGAAACGGGGAGGGGGACCATCCGCAGGATGGTGGAGGGGCAGGTGCGTCGCTCGCCGCCGCTCTGTTGCGGGTAATGGCCGGTGCCTCTCCACCCCGCTGCTGCGCAGCGCGGTCCCCCTCCTCATGCTGGGGAGGATCTATCGCCCTTGCCCCTGCCTCACCCGCACGTTACGCCTCTGGCATAACCGGATCGGGAGAGCCGCAAGGCACGCATGTCCGCCAATATCGCCGAAATGGAACGCCGCCGCGCTGCTGCCTCTCTGGGGGGCGGGCAGGAGCGGATCGATGCGCAGCACAAGCGCGGCAAGCTGACCGCGCGCGAACGGGTGGATGTGCTGCTCGATGCCGGATCGTTCGAAGAACTCGACATGTATGTCGAGCATAATTGCACCGATTTCGGCATGGCGGCGCAGAGCGTTCCCGGCGACGGGGTGGTAACCGGCAGCGGCACGATCAACGGCCGGCTGGTGTTCGTTTATGCGCAGGATTTCACTGTGTTCGGGGGCTCGCTTTCGGAACGCCACGCGCAGAAGATTTGCAAGATCATGGATATGGCGCTGAAAGTGGGCGCCCCGGTGATCGGCCTCAGCGATTCAGGCGGGGCGCGCATTCAGGAAGGTGTGGCCAGCCTTGGCGGCTATGCGGAAGTATTCCAGCGTAATGTGCTGGCATCGGGCGTGGTGCCGCAGCTTTCGCTGATCATGGGGCCCTGCGCTGGCGGGGCGGTCTATTCCCCTGCGATGACGGACTTCATCTTCATGGTGAAGGGCACCAGCTACATGTTCGTCACCGGGCCGGATGTGGTGAAGACCGTCACCAACGAAGTGGTGACGCAGGAAGAGCTGGGCGGGGCGACCACGCACACCACGCGCACCGGGGTTGCCGATCTGGCGCTGGACAATGATCTGGAGGCACTGGTCGCGGCGCGGCATTTCTTCGACTTCCTGCCGCTGTCCAACCGCTCCGACTTGCCTGAAAGGCCGACCGCCGACCCGTGGGACAGGCTGGAAGAAAGCCTCGACACTCTGGTGCCGGACAATCCCAATCACCCCTATGACATGCACGAACTGGTGCGGAAGGTCGTGGACGAGGGGGACTTTTTCGAGATCCAGCCCGATCACGCCGCCAATATCATCATCGGCTTCGGCCGGGTGGAAGGGCGCACGGTGGGGGTGGTGGCGAACCAGCCGATGGTGCTGGCTGGCTGCCTCGACATCAACAGCTCGAAAAAGGCCGCGCGCTTCGTGCGCTTCTGCGACTGCTTCAACATCCCCATCCTCACCTTCGTGGACGTGCCGGGCTTCCTGCCGGGTACCGCGCAGGAGCATGGCGGGATCATCAAGCACGGCGCCAAGCTGCTCTACGCCTATGCCGAGGCGACCGTGCCCAAGATCACGCTCATCACCCGCAAGGCCTATGGTGGGGCCTATGACGTGATGGCGTCCAAGCATCTGCGCGGAGATCTCAACTATGCCTGGCCCACGGCGGAAATCGCGGTGATGGGCGCGAAGGGGGCAGTGGAGATCATCTTCCGCAAGGAGGCCGGCGATCCGGTGAAACTGGCCGAGCGGACCAAGGAATATGAGGATCGCTTCGCCAACCCCTTCATCGCCGCGAGCAAGGGCTTCATCGACGAAGTGATCCACCCCCACTCGACCAGAAAGAGGGTTGCTTTGGGGTTAAGGAAGCTTCGCAACAAGCAATTGGAAAACCCGTGGAAGAAGCACGGGAACCCGCCGCTGTGAGCACCATGAACTATCAATCCATCCGCTTCGAAATCGCCGGCCCCGTGGCCACGCTCACCATGGCGCGCGGGGGCAAGCTCAATGCGCTCACGCCCGACATGGCGGACGAGATGCGCCATGCGCTCGCGCATACGGAAGACGCGCGGGCGGTGCTGATCCGGGGCGAGGGGCGGGCGTTCTGTTCCGGAGCGGACCTTTCGGCCATTCTCGCCGGCGGCGATCCGGGCGAGGGGGCCTATCGCTCTCTGATCGAACATTACAATCAGCTGATACTGGACATCGCGGAACATCCCTTGCCGGTCATTGCCGAAGTGCGCGGCGCGGCGGCGGGCATCGGCTGCTCGCTGGCGCTGGCCTGCGATTTCTGCGTCGCTGCGGAAAGCGCCTATTTCCTGCAGGCCTTCGTCAATATCGGGCTGGTGCCCGATGGCGGGGTAAGCTGGATATTGCCGCGCCTTGTCGGGCGGGCGCGGGCGGCGGAAATGCTGATGCTGGGCGAGAAGATCCATGGGCGCAAGGCCGTGGACTGGGGGTTGATCCATCGCTGTGTGGAAGATCACATGCTGGAGAATGAAGCCCGCGCGCTCGCCAAGCGCCTGGCCGCCGGGCCGACCAAGGCGCTGGGGCTGATGAAGGCCAATCTCTATGGCGCAATGGGCCATTCGCTGGTCTCCGCGCTCGACAACGAGGCCGCAGCCCAGCGCGATGCCGCAGGAACGGAAGATGCGAAGGAAGGGATCGGCGCGTTCCTCGGTAAAAGGGCGCCGCGCTTCAAGGGGGAGTGATTTCGTCGTCTGCGTGGGGATGACGAACAGGGGGAGATTGGCCTAAGAGCCATTGCCATGACCCACCCCCGCACTGACTGGACGCGCGAGGAAATCGCCGCCATCTTCGACCTTCCCTTCACCGAACTCCTCTTCCGCGCGGCGGAAGTGCATCGGACGCATCACCGGCCGGACGAGGTGCAGCTCTGCACCCTGCTCTCGATCAAGACCGGGGGCTGCCCGGAAGATTGCGGCTATTGCTCGCAAAGCGTGAAGGCGGACAGCGGCGTTGAAGCGTCCAAGCTGATGGATGTGCGCGAAGTGCTGCAATCCGCCGCCCGCGCGAAGGATGCCGGAAGCCAGCGTTTCTGCATGGGCGCGGCCTGGCGCAACCCGAAGGAGCGGGACATGCCCGCGATCGTGGAGATCGTGAAGGGCGTGCGCGAAATGGGCCTGGAAACCTGCATGACGCTGGGCATGCTCAGCCCGCAGCAGGCCGATATGCTGGCTGAGGCGGGCCTGGATTATTACAACCACAATATCGACAGCAGCCCCGAATATTACGAGCGCGTCATCACCACCCGCACGATGCAGGACCGGCTGGATACGCTGGAGAATGTCCGTTCGGCCGGGATCAATGTCTGTTCCGGGGGGATCGTGGGCATGGGCGAGACGCGTGACGATCGTGTGGGCTTTATCCATACGCTCAGCACCTTGCCGCAGCACCCTGAAAGCGTGCCGGTGAATGCACTGGTGCCAGTGAAGGGCACTGTGCTGGGCGATATGCTGGCGGACACGCCGCTCGCCAGGATCGACGATATCGAATTCGTCCGCACCGTGGCCGCCGCGCGCATTACCATGCCGCTGAGCATGGTGCGCCTTTCCGCCGGGCGTGAGAGCATGAGCGAGGCTACGCAGGCCCTGTGCTTCATGGCTGGAGCGAATTCGATCTTTACCGGTGACAAGCTACTGACCGCGCCAAATTCTGGCGACGATGCCGACGCGGCGCTGTTCGCCCGGCTGGGCTTGAAGCCGCTGGAAGGCGAGGAGCCGATGCGGGCCTGCAAGGTACCGAAGCTGTTTGACGAAGACGCGCACTGAGGAGCTGCGCTAATTGGAGAGTGCCGAATGAGCCAACCCAAACTCGATACGCTGGCCGTCCACGCCGGGACAGAGCCCGATCCCACCACCAAGGCGCGGATCACCCCGATCTATCAGACGGCATCCTATGTGTTCGACGATGTCGGCCATGCCCAGCGCCTGTTCGCGCTGCAGGAATTCGGGAACATCTACACCCGCATCATGAACCCCACCAATGCGGCGCTGGAAGGCAAGATCGCGGCGCTGGAAGGCGGTGCGGCGGCGCTGGCGGTGGCATCGGGCCACGCGGCGCAGTTTCTGGCCTTCCACACCCTGATGGAGCCGGGTTGCAATATCGTGGCGGCGAACAAGCTCTATGGCGGATCGCTCAATCAGCTGGGCGAGAGCTTCAAGAAATTCGGCTGGGAGGCCCGCTTCGTGGATGCGGACGATCCGGCCAACATCGCCGCCGCCATCGACGAGAAGACCCGCGTGGTCTTCATCGAGAGCCTCGCCAACCCCGGCGGGGTGGTTCAGGATATCGCAGCCATTGCCAAGATCGCCCATGATGCGGACATTCCGCTGATGGTGGACAATACGCTGGCCAGCCCGGTGCTGTGCCGCCCGATCGAGCATGGTGCGGATATCGTGGTGCATTCCACCACCAAGTTCCTGAACGGCCATGGCAATTCTATCGGCGGCGTGATCGTGGATGCGGGCAAGTTTGACTGGGCCGCGTCCGACAAGTTCCCGACCCTGTCACAGCCCAATGGTTCCTATCACGGTGCGGTGCTGACCGATGCGGTGGGGCCGATTGCCTTTATCATCGGCTGCCGCGTGCTGGGCCTGCGCGACCTTGGCCCGGCCATGGCTCCGTTCAATGCCTTCCTGGCGCTGACCGGCATGGAAACGCTGACCCTGCGGATGGAGCGCCATTGCAGTAATGCGCTGGCGCTGGCCCAGTGGCTCAAGGCGCATCCCAAGGTGGGCTGGGTGTCCTATGCCGGTCTGCCGGACGACAAATATCACGCGCTGGCCAAGACCTATCTTGGCGGAAAGGGCGGGGCGGTGTTCACCTTCGGCCTTAAGGACGGTTACGACGCGGGGGTGAAGCTGGTCGGCTCGCTCAAGCTGTTCAGCCACCTCGCCAATATCGGCGATACGCGCTCGCTGGTGATCCACCCGGCTTCCACCACCCATAGCCAGCTTGAAGGCGATGCGCTGGTGCGGGCAGGGGCCGGGCCGGACGTGGTCCGCGTTTCAGTGGGTATCGAACATATCGACGATATCATCGCCGATATGGCTCAGGCACTGGACCAGATCTGAGGTTTGCGGGACGTCGTGCTCAGGCGAGCGCGACGTCCTCGCCTTCCGCCCGGTGCATCAGGCGCGGGGCAAGCAGCAGCTTGAACAGCACGAACACTACGCCCGCTGTCGCTGCGAACATCAGGTGCATCAGCCAGAAGGCAGGCACACTCATCGTCTCGAACTTCGTGCCGAGGTAACCCACCAGCGAATTACCGCCGAAAAAGGCGAGATAATAAAGGCCGATCACTGTGGCGTTGATCTGCTTGGGCGCCAGCCTTGCGAACAGGGCAAGGCTCACTGGGAGCATGTGGGCGAAACCGATGGAGTTGGTGATGTGGAACATCACCGGCCAGAACAGGCCGATTTTCCCGCCTTCCGGCGTAGTCACGGCAGCCATGTAGAGGCAGGCCATCCCGGCCATGGAGAAGGCCGATCCAATGATCATCTTGGAGAGCTCGTCCGGCTCGCGCCAATGTCGACCATACCAGCGATAGAACAGCACGACGCCCACCAGGAAGCTCACTGAGACGACTGCGTCCAGCGTCACCAGCCAACCGGTGGGCAGGGTTGTGCCGAAGAACACCAGATCGAAATCCCGGTCACCCCACACGAGATAGGCGTTGAATATCTGGTTGTTGGGCACGATCGCGATGGCCATCACGGGAATCAGCAGGATCAAGGCAAGAGTGGACAGCCAGTCCTTACGGCTCATCGGCGCGCGTGGTTCGGCCGTTTTTTCCGCCACCTCGAAATGCTCTTTCGGCAGATATTTCTGGCCGGCAATATAGATCGCAAGGCCGATCAGCATGCCAACGCCTGCCGCGCCGAAGCCGTAATGCCAGCCGACTTTCTCGCCTAGGGTGCTCACCACCAGCGGACTGGCGATCACCCCAGCGTTGATCCCGAGATAGAAGATCTGGAACGCATCCGCTCTGCGCAGGTCTTCCGGTTTGTAGAGCGAGCCGACCTGGCTGGCGATGTTGCCCTTGAACATGCCGGAACCCAGTATCAGGCACAGCAGGGCGAGCAGGAAAGTGACATTGAAGGCCATCAGGAAATGTCCCAGCGCCATGGTGATCGCGCCCAGTAGCACAGTACGCCTTTTGCCCAGCAGCCGGTCTGCCACCCAGCCGCCAAGGATCGGTGTGACATAGACGGTCGCGGCATAGGTGCCGAAGATGGCGGAAGCGAAGGCCTGCCCCTCCAGTCCGCCAAAAAGCGCGCGCAATTGCTCGATCCCGGCGACCTGCTCCACCTGACCGGGCAGCAGCAGGTGCTTGACCATGTAGAGCACCAGCAGTGCCTGCATGCCGTAATAGGAAAACCGCTCCCACGCTTCGGTGAAGGCCAGATAGCCCAGCCCCTTGGGATGGCCGAGAAAGGCGCGGTCGGCGCGGGTTTCGATGTCCAGTTCGGGCGTCGCTTCGGCGGTAGTCATGGGGTTCCCGTTCGTTGCAGCCGTAACGGGGTAGCGGGGCGGGGGCGGATTGTCTCGCCCCAATATCCTCCCCAGAATGGGGAGGGGAACCATCCGCAGGATGGTGGAGGGGCAGGTGCCCATTTAGAAATCGTCAGCTGTTGGACTACTCGCAGGTGCCCCTCCACCCCGCCGCGTCGCGGCGCAGTCCCCCTCCCCGTTCCGGGGAGGAGTTAACCTTGAAGCTGCCCGTCCAGAAATTCCGCCACGTCGTCCAGCGGCACAGTCTTGTCGAGGAAGGCCTCGCCGATGCCGCGCAGGAGGACGAAGGGAAGGGTGCCGGCGTCCATCTTCTTGTCGTGCAGCATATGGGTGGCCAGCATCCTGCCGCTGCCGTTGAGGCCAAGCGTGGAGAGTTCGGACGGCAGCCCCGCCGAAGCGATCGCATTGGCGACTCGCTGGGCATCGGCGCTGGAAATCAGCCCGCGCCGGGCGGAATAGCGTGCCGCAAGCACCATGCCCATGGCAACGCCTTCACCATGCAGCAGGCGGTCGGAAAAGCCCGTCTCCGCCTCCAGCGCGTGGCCGAAGGTGTGGCCCAGATTGAGCAGGGCGCGCGCGCCGGTGGTCTCGCGCTCATCCTCGGCCACGATCCGGGCCTTGGCCGTCACGCTCTGCGTCACGGCATAGTCCTGCGCGGATTTGTCACCCGCGATCACGCTGGCGCCATTGGCCTCGCACCAGTCGAAGAATGCGGCATCGCCAAGGATGCCATATTTGATGACTTCGGCGTAACCGGCGCCCATTTCTCGCACCGGCAGCGTGTCGAGCGCGTCGAGATCGGCCAGCACCAGCGCGGGCTGATGGAACGCGCCGACAAGATTCTTGCCCGCAGGCGTGTTGATCGCCGTCTTGCCGCCCACGGAACTGTCCACTTGCGACAAAAGGGTGGTGGGCAGCTGGATAAAGCCGCAGCCGCGCTTGAGGATCGAGGCGGCAAAGCCGGTCAGATCGCCGATCACGCCGCCGCCCAGCGCCACGATATGATCGCCGCGCTCCACCTCCTCGGCGAGCAGCCAGTCGACTGTGCGGGCAAGGCCTTCCCAGCTCTTGGCTTGCTCGCCCGGTTCGTGGACCAGCCAGCGCGGTTCGAAGCCCTTCGATTCGAGGGCACCGGCAAGCGTTTCGCCCCACAGGCGGTGGACATTGGCATCGGTGACGATCGGCACGCGTGCCTTGCGCAGCAGGGGGCCGCATTCTTCCGCCGCCCGGGCCAGCAAGCCGCTGCCCACGCGCACTTCATAGGAACGTCCCGCGAGTTCGACGGGGATCACAGCCATTGTTGGATACCTTTGAGAATGCGCTGCAGGGCCAGCTGATGCGGGCCGGCCTCGCTCATCACATGGATGGGCGCCTGCGAATAATAGGGTTCGCGCTCTGCCTTGAGCCGCTCGAGGATTTCGCGCGGATTGCCGTCGCGCAGCAGGGGGCGGGTGTCCTTGCGGCCCACACGCTCCACCAGAGTGTTCGTATCGCAATCGAGCCAGACGGAAATTGTCTTGTCGAGCAGCAATTGCCGCGTCTCGTCATTCACGAAGGCGCCGCCGCCCGTGGCGATCACGCTGGGCCGTTCGCCTGCCAGGCGGGCGATCACGCGGCGTTCCCCGTCGCGGAAATAGGGCTCGCCGAAGCGGGAGAAGATCTCGCTCACGCTCATCTGCGCGGCTTTTTCGATCGCTTCGTCGGCATCGGTGAAGGGCAGATGGAGCATGCTGGCGAGCTTGCGCCCCACCGTGGACTTGCCAACGCCCATCATGCCCACCAGCGCGATGGGCCGGTCAATGCGGGCGGCCAGTTCCTCTATCTCGGCTTCGCTGAGCATGGGTTCGGGTTTGGTCATTGCCGCCTTGCCTATAGATGGGCTAACCGGCAGCGCAAGCGCCGCGCGATCCTTGCGCGCGGCAAGGTGAAGCTGGCGAGGACGCGACCATTGGCCATGAGTTCCAGGGGGTTTGTTGCAACATTGGCGGTGATCGTGCTGCTGGTGCTGGCCTTGGCCTGGTTCGACGGGGGCGAACGGCCGATGCGCGAGATCAGCCAAAGCGTGGCCATGCCGGGAGATTTCAAGTGAAGCGCGCCCTTCTGATCGGCGCTGCCGCGCTGGCCGGCATGTCCGGCATTGCCCTAGCGGCGCCGGAATCGCTGTTGCCGCCCGGATTCGACAAACCCGCGCCCGCACCGGCCGCGCGGCCTGTCGCGCCGATTGCCGCGCCCACCGTGGTCGCGCCGCAGCAGGGAGGCAGTGTTTCCTCGCCCGTGGTCCAGCCCCTGCCGGGCGTAGTGGCGAGCGAGGCGGGAAGCTTCACCCTGCCATCCAACTTTCCCTCGATTGCCGAGATCGAGAAGATGAGCCCGGACCAGATCGACGAACTTCTGGGCCTCAAGCCGAAATTCGACATTCCTCCCGGCGCGCGCCGTTCGCTGCAGCGCGTGGGCGTGATCTCGCGTGAGGAAGGCGGCTTCCCGGGCCGCGCCGTGGCGGGGCAACCTGCCGAACTGGTGCGCGCCGCGCTGAAGGGCACGAAGCATCCGCTCATCTCGCGCTGGGGCCACATTTTGCTGCGCCGGACGCTGGCCAGCCGGCTCGATGCGCCGCAGGGGATGGACCCGGTGGAATTCGCCGCCCTCCGCGCCGCCGCGCTCAACCGCATGGGCGAAGGCTATGCCTCTCGCGCGCTGGTGCAGGATGTCGATTCCTCCAATTACAATTCCGCGCTGACCGATGCGGCCTTCGACGCCTATCTGCTGACGGGCGATATCGTGGGCCTGTGCCCGGTCGCCCGGCTGAAGGGCGATATCCGCAAGGATGGCGAATGGAAGATGGTGCAGGCCATCTGCCGGTCCTACGCGGGCGACGGGCGACAGGCCGCGCGCGATCTGGACATTGCGATGTCGCGCGGCACCGCGCCGCGGATCGACGTGCTGCTGGCCAAGCGTTACGCGGGCGCCGCTGCCGAAGGCGGGCAGGCGGTGAATATCGAGTGGGACGACGTCAAGGAACTCAACCCCTGGCGCTATTCGCTGGCGGTAACGCTGGGTGTTGAAGTGCCCGACAGCCTGCGCAGCGGCGCAGGCGCCTGGTATGATCGGATGGGCGCGCTTTCCCCCGCATTGCCGCTGGGCATTCGCGCCGATGCGGCAGACCGCGCGGGGGGCGAGGGTATCCTTTCCAGTGCGGCGATGGTGGATCTCTATTCCCAGATATTCGCCACTTCCGATATCGAAGGCGATGCGGCCCAGCGGGCGGCCCGCTTGCGCGAAGCCTATGTCGCCCAGTCGGCGGCGGACAGGATGCAGGCCCTGCGCGATCTGTGGGGCACGGATGCCGCTGGCCCCGATTACGGGCGGCTGGTGCTCACCGCCTATGCGGCTGCTCGCATCACGCCAAGCGACGAATTCGAAGCGGACGCACCTCAGCTGATTGCCTCCATGCTTTCCGCCGGGCTTGACCGGAACGCGATGCGCTGGGCCTCGATCGTGCCGCAGGGCAGCACAGGCTGGGCTCTGCTGGCGCTGGCGCAAAACCGCCGCGACGGCGCCGTGCGCCAATCGGCGGTCGAATCCTTCATCGATGACGATGCCAGCAGTGGGCAGCGCAAGTCGCAATTCCTGCTGGCCGGCCTTGCCGGGCTCGGTCGGCTGGACGATGGCGATGCGAACAGCCTGGCTGAAACGCTGAATGTGAAGCTCACGCGTCAGAGCGCCTGGAGCCGCATGATCACCCGCGCCGCCGAAGCGAATAATCCAGCGTTGGTCGCGATGCTGGCAGGGCTGGGTATGCAGGGCGACAAGTGGGACATGATGACCGCGCGCCAGCTCTATTACATTGTCCACTCGCTCAACCGCGTCGGCCTTTCCGCCGAGGCGCGGATGATTGCGGCAGAGGCGGTGGCACGGGGTTGAGGCCATAGCCGGAGCCATCGAATCCTTCCTCGCCATGCTCGCTGCGGAGCGGGGGGCGGCGGCAAATACTCTGGCGGCCTATCGGCGGGATCTCGAAGGCGCGGAGGAACTGCTGGGGGACCTTGAGCGCGCCGACAGGGACGCTCTCGCCTCGCTCGGCTCCCGCTGGTCCTCGCTCGCGCCCGCCACTGTCGCCCGCAAAAGCTCGGCTTTGCGCCAATTCTACGGGTTCCTTCAGGATGAAGGATTGCGAAAAGACGATCCCTCGTCCGCCCTGCCGCGCCCGCCTGCGCGCCGCCCGCTGCCCAAAATCCTCACCCATGAGGAAGTGGGCCGCCTGTTCGCCCGCGCCGAGGAAGAAGCCGAAGGCGAACGGATGGAGGCTGTGCGGCTGCTGGCGCTGCTGGAGATGCTCTATGGTTCCGGCCTGCGCGCGACCGAGCTGGTTTCCCTGCTGCTTTCCGCCGTTCCACGCGATGCGCCGTTCCTGACCGTCACGGGCAAGGGCGGGGTTTCGCGCATGGTGCCAGTATCCAACCGCGCGCGGCAGGTGCTGTCGCGCTGGCTGGAGGTCAGGCAGGGGGACGGGCGCTATCTCTTCCCCTCGCGGGGCAAGCACCTCAGCCGCATTCGCCTCTATCAGCTTCTCAAGGAACTGGCTGCGCGGGCCGATCTCGCGCCGGAAAAGCTCAGCCCGCATGTGTTGCGCCATGCCTTTGCCACCCATCTGCTGGAAGGCGGGGCCGATCTGCGCGTCTTGCAGACCCTGCTGGGCCATGCCGACATCGCGACAACGCAGATTTACACCCATGTCGATGCGGCGCGGCTGGTCGCTCTGGTGAACGAACGGCACCCTCTTGCCCGCGCCCCTCTTGCCCGAAAGCGTCAGGACGACTAGCGCAGGGCGCATGATTTCCTATCTCGAATTCGAAAAGCCGGTCGCCGCGCTCGAAGCCCGCATTGCGGAACTGCGCGCCGCTTCCGAAGGTGACGAGGTCGATATCTCGGCCGAGATCAAGCGTCTGGAAGCCAAGAGCGCGGAGCTGCTGGCCAGCACTTACGCTGCGCTCACTCCCTGGCAGAAGACGCAGGTGGCCCGCCATCCGATGCGGCCGCATTTCAAGGATTATGTCGAGCAGATCTTCGACGATTTCGTGCCCCTGGGCGGGGATCGTTATTTTGGCGAGGATTCTGCGATCATTGGCGGATTCGCCACGCTCGATGGCCGCAAGGTCATGCTGATCGGCCACGAAAAGGGCAATGACACGCAGAGCCGCATCCGCCACAATTTCGGCATGGGCAAGCCGGAGGGCTACCGCAAGGCGGTGCGCCTGATGGAACTGGCCGGGCGCTTCGGCCTGCCAGTGGTGACGCTGGTGGATACGTCGGGGGCCTTCCCCGGCATCGAGGCGGAAGAGCGCGGCCAGGCTGAGGCCATCGCCCGTTCGACCGAGGCCTGTCTTGCGCTGCCCACCGCGATGGTGGCCGCGATCGTGGGCGAGGGCGGCTCCGGCGGCGCTGTGGCGCTGGCCAGTGCGGAACGTGTGCTGATGCTGGAACATGCGGTCTATTCGGTGATCTCGCCCGAAGGCTGCGCCTCGATCCTGTGGCGCACGGGCGAAAAGGCCCCGCTGGCGGCCGAGGCGATGAAGATGACTGCGCAGGACCTTCTGGAACTGGGCGTGATCGACCGGATCGTGGAAGAACCGGTGGGCGGCGCGCATCGTGACCAACGCGAAGCGGCGCTGGCTCTTGGCGCGGCAATCGCCCAGGAACTGGACGTACTGACCAGGAAGAGCCCCGCCGCACTGCGCAAGATGCGTGAAGATCGCTTCCTCAAGATCGGCTGAATTAAGACACGGTTTAGGCCAGCATTCCCGGGCGCGCGCTTGCATGAGCGCGCCCGGTGACCCACTATGACTCTTTCGAGGAGCGGCCATTCGAGCCGCACGGAGGAGCATTTCATGTCTGCATTCGCGAAAGTCCGCGCCCGTTCCACTGTGATGACCGGGGTGGCCAGCCTTGCCCTTGCGGGCTGTATGGCCGGCGGACCTGTCGCATCGACGGGCAGCCCTATCAGCCAGACCGAGGCGCAGCAGGGTGCCGAGGCCCATCCGCAGATCGTTTCCGAATTCGGCGGAAGCATGAGCGGGACGCAGGCGGATTATGTCGTCGGAGTGGGGCAGAATATCGCGTTCCAGTCCGGCCTGGGCAATTCGCCGGGGGCCTTCAAGGTGACGCTGCTCAATTCCTCTGTGAATAATGCCTTCGCGATTCCGGGGGGCTATGTCTACGTCACCCGGCAGCTGGTCGCCCTGATGAACAATGAGGCGGAATTGGCCGCCGTGCTGGGGCATGAAGTGGGCCATGTCGCCGCGCGCCATTCGGCAAAGCGGCAGCAGACCGCGCAGCAGAACGCCCTCTTGGGCGCGATCGGGCAGATCCTGTCGGGCGTGTTGCTGGGCGATTCGTCGCTCGGCCGGCTTGGCCAGCAGATTTCCAGCACCGTGCCGCAGCTTGCCACGCTGAAATATTCGCGCACGCAGGAACTGGAGGCCGATGGGCTGGGCGTGCAATATCTGGGCACCGCCGGTTACGACAGGCGCGCCATGGCCACTTTGCTGGCCAGCCTTGCGGCGCAGAATTCGCTGGATGCCCAGCTTCAGGGCCGCGATGCGCGGATGCCGGAATGGGCCTCGACTCACCCGGACCCGGCCTCACGCGTGCAGAATGCACTGCAACTGGCTGGCGCCGCCAATGGCGGTGCGACGAATCGGGACACTTTCCTCACACGCGTGAACGGCATCGTCTATGGTGACGATCCGCATCAGGGCGTGATCGAGGGGAGCCGGTTCATCCATCCCGACCTGCGCCTGACCTTCACGGCGCCCCAGGGCTATTACATGGTCAATGGAGCGGCGTCGGTCTCGATCAACGGGAATAGCGGCAAGGCTGAACTTTCGCGGGCGGCCTATAATGGCAACCTTGAAACCTATGTCAGGCAGGTATTCCAGAAGTTGGGGGGCACCCAGCAGACGCTTGCGCCGCAGAGCCTGAAGAAGACCACGATCAACGGAATTCCGGCCATGGTCGGCACGGCGCGGGTCCAGAATGGCGAAGGGCAGGTGGATGTGGTGGTCTATGCCTATGAGTTTTCGGGCAGCCAGGCGTTCCATTTCGCGGCCATTGCCCCAGCCGGGCAGGCGGGTGTGTTCGATCCGATGTTCTCTTCCCTGCGCCGCATCAGCGCGACTGAAGCGGCAGCGGTTACGCCGCGCAAGGTGGAGGTGGTGACCGTAAGAAATGGCGACACCGTAGCTTCGCTGGCGAGCCGTATGGCCTATCCGGAGTCGAAGGAAACGCGCTTCCGTGTGCTCAACGGTCTGGCGGCCGGCGATACGCTGAAAACCGGGCAAAAGGTGAAGCTCGTCGTCAGGGGAAGCTAGGGCCGCCTCAACAGGGAAGCACTGGAGCAGGCCTGTTACCTTTTCGGGCGGGGAAATACCCGGTTTTGTTTGGCGTATGCTGCTCCCCTGTGGCCCGGATTTCAGCCATTTTTCGGGGTTTCGCGTGGCTTTGTGTGTCACCTTCCGTTTCCGGTTTTCGTGCAGGCTCTGCGCAGGTCGGAAACGGGTCAGTGCGGGCGGCAAAGGCCCATGCGAGGCGGAAGCAAGGTTTCCCATCGCACAGCATAAACGCCATCGGGGGCGTGTAGGAAAGTGTTTTCTCTTGCGAGGCACGGTGGCGGGTTTCAGGCGGTGTGAACACAAAAAGAAAGGGCGGCAGGTTTCCCTGCCGCCCCTCTTTTTAATCCGGTGAGGGCAGCTTAGGCCGCCGGACCCTTCATCTTGGTTTCGACCGTGGTGAAGGTCGTGCTCAGCTGGTTGCCGAGGCTGCTCATCGCGGTAACCGCGGCAACAGCAATAAGGGCGGCAATCAGGCCGTATTCGATCGCGGTGGCGCCGGCTTCGTCGCGCAGCAGCTTGTTGATGAACTTCATCGCTAGTCTCCTGGTTCAGTCTTCGAGCCCGGGCCAACCCCACATGACTGGTTCGGGCAGGTTATGTTTACGTGGCAAAGGTTGATAAAGCGCTAATCCCTAGTTGGGAGCCCCCGCCATTGCGGCAATCGCCTTGGCACTAACGTTACCCCAAAGGCCTCCGTTACCACCCCCCACGCCTTTCACGGCGCCGATGATCGCAATGACAATCAATGACACGATCAGACCATATTCGACGGCGGTAGCCCCCCTGGTGTCGGCCAGGATTGCATTGAGCAAAGTGTTTTTGTTCACTGCCGGTTACCTCCGTCCAATACGGACTGACGAGACGGATTTCGCAGAACAATCCTAACGAAAGGTTTCCGGTGATCCCTAACGTGCAAAATAATCCGACATGGCTTCCGGTGGTCGCCGCCGCGATCGAGGGGGAAGGGGGGCGTGTGCTGATGTACCGCCGCCCGCCGGACAAGCAGCATGGCGGCTTGTGGGAGTTTCCCGGAGGGAAGGTGGAACCCGGGGAAACCCCTGCTTTTTCGCTGGTAAGGGAGCTTCGCGAGGAGTTGGGTCTGGAGATCGATCCGGCCTCGATCCGGCCGGCGGTCTTCGCCGAATCCGGTGCGGATGGTACCCATCGCGCAATCGTAATCTTTCTTTACACTGTGCCATGCTGGCAGGGGGAGCCCTTCGCGCACGAAGGTGGGGAATGGGGCTGGTTTTCGCTGGAGGAGGCAGGGGCTTTGGAGAAGCCGCCGCTGGACGTGATTTTGCTCGAAGGTCTCCGTGAACGCAAAAAAGGCACCTCTTCAAAAAAAGGCGTCGCATAGGGATTGCCAAGCCTGAATCATGCCCCTATGTGCCGCCCTCCAAGGCGCCCGTAGCTCAGCTGGATAGAGCATCAGACTACGAATCTGAGGGTCGGACGTTCGAATCGTTCCGGGCGCACCACAAACCCCCGTTAAGTCGTAATGACTTGGCGGGGGTTTCTGTTTTCGGGGCTCGGGTGTTCGAATTTCGGAGTCGAAGCGCCCGGCACGATAGCGTTTCCTCGCATCCACGGCACGCTTCCACCGGAATGCCGGAACAGTCGGCACTTGCGATCCGTTTCTGCTGCAACAGCAGAGATATGGAGAGAAACGCATGGCTGCCCGCACCGATATCTTCGAACGCCTCAAACAGGATCACGACCTGCATCGCACGCTGCTTGAGCGCATCGAGCAGACTCATGGCGAAAGTTCCGAGCGGGAAGATTTGTTCGAGCGCCTGACCGTGGAACTAAAGGGCCATGCCGCAGCCGAAGAGCAGGCGCTCTATTCAACCATGATGCGCAAGCCCGAGACGACCGACGAAACGCGCCATTCGGTGGCCGAACATCACGAAATCGAGGAAGCGCTCAACGATCTGGCGGCGACGGATATGGCCAGCGGCGCATGGCTGGTGAAGTTCCGTCAGCTGAGGCACGATTACCTCCATCATATCGATGAGGAGGAAGAAGAGCATTTCCCCGATTTCGCGGACTACCTCACCCGGGAGGACGAGGTCTTCATGGAAAAGATCTTCGAACGGCGCAAGGCAGTGGAAATGGCCGTGGCGGAGGTGACGCCGGAACGCAAGGAAGACGCCGCGGAGTAAAGGCGCAATTTGGCGCCCGGCCCAAGGGGCACTTGGCTAAGTGGCTTCAGCCCTCTAACGGACCTGACATGTCGCCGCCCGGGAGGAGCGGCCTTTCAGGACGTTGAAATCATGAGCAGCAAACCCCCGGTGCCCGAAGATGTGCAGGAAGCGATCCGCACGTTGATCCGCTGGACAGGCGACGATCCAACCCGCGAAGGGCTGCTCGACACTCCCTCGCGCGTGGCGCGCGCCTGGAAGGAATATTGCGAGGGCTACCGGGAAGATCCCGGTATCCACCTGTCCCGCGTGTTCGAGGAAGTGGGCGGCTATGACGAGATCGTGCTGCTGAAGGATATCCCCTTCCAGTCGCATTGCGAACATCACATGGCCCCGATCATCGGCAAGGCGGCGATCGCCTATCTGCCGACCGACCATGTGGTGGGCATCTCCAAGCTCGCGCGGGTGCTGCATGGCTATGCGAGGCGCCTGCAGGTGCAGGAACGCCTGACCGCCGAAGTGGCCGATTGCATCGAACGGCATCTCAAGCCGCGCGGCGTGGCGGTGGTGATCGAGGCGAGCCATTCCTGCATGACCGCGCGCGGCGTACGCACGCCTGGCGTGGGCATGGTGACCAGCCGCGTGACGGGCGTGTTCCGCAAGGATGAACGCAGCCGCAAGGAAGTGCTCAGCCTGATGGGGTATTGAGGGAGAGGCTGGAATGGACGCTCAGGCCGAATGGAAGCTCCCCTGGGACGGAGGCTGCCGCTGCGGCGGGCTTCGTTTCCGGGTGACCTTGCCGCCGCTATTGGCCAGCGTTTGCCATTGCCGTGGCTGCCAGCGCATGTCCGCCAGCGTGTTTTCCACGACGCTTACGATCCCGTCGGCCGGTTTTGAGCTGATGGCCGGGACGCCGGTCACAGGGGGGCTCCACGGCCGGGAAGTGCATCATAATCATTGCGATCGATGCAAGAGCTGGGTCTTTACGACTGTCGAGCCGGACATGGGTTTCGTGAACCTGCGGGCGACCATGCTGGACGATGCTGCTTGGTTTGAACCCTATGCGGAAATGCAGACTGCCGAGCGGTTGCCCTGGGCGGTTACTCCTGCGCGACGCAGCTTCGAGCGTTTTCCGAAGATGGAGGAATATGCAGGCCTGATCGCGGAGTTCGCGCAGCACGGCCGGCGGCCCTGATAGAGAGGGCGTAGAGGGGCGATCCCTTCGGACCGCCCCCCAATAAGACCTCAGAGCTGGCCCAGCAGATATTCTGCGCTGGAAACGTTGAAGTCGCCCGGCGCTTCGACATTCAGCTTTTCGACCACGCCGTCATTCACGAGGATCGAGAAACGCTGGCCGCGCGTGCCCATGCCGAAGCCGCTGCCGTCCATGGTCAGGCCAAGGGCCTTCACGAAATCGCCATTGCCATCGGCCAGCATCGTCACCGCGTCGGAACCCGAAGCCTTGCCCCAGGCGCTCATGACGAAAGCGTCGTTCACGGCGGTGCAGGCGATTTCGTCCACGCCCTTGGCCTTCAGTTCCTCAGCCTTGTCGACATAGCCCGGCAGGTGCTTGGCCGAGCAGGTGGGGGTGAAGGCGCCCGGCACCGAGAACAGCGCCACCTTCTTGCCGGCGAAATATTCGCCCGACTGAACCGCTTCGGGGCCGTTCGCGGTCACCTTCACCAGCTTCACGTCAGGCAGCTTGTCACCCACAGCAATCGTCATTTGGAATTCCTTTCCAGAGCAAAACTTTCCTGCCGCGGGGATAGGCCTCAAGGATGGCGGGGTGCAACCGACAGTTTCTTGCCGGATGGTTAATTTCGCTTCACGACGCATGTTGAAGATCGAGTAAACGCGATGGGCGAACCTGCTCCACAGCGGACCATTCCGCTAACGGAGACAGGGCAATGAAACTGAGCAACAGGATAGCGGCGGCTCTTTCCGCCGCGGCGATTTTCGCATCCGCATCCCCGCCGGCGCACGCCACGCCGGGGGACGATGCCGAAAAGGTACGGCGTCTGGACATCATGCTGATGGTCAGCGCCTTGCGCTGCCGCAACACAGCGGACGGTTTCCAGGACGATTATAACCGCTTCTCGGCGGCCCATCTTGGCGAGCTGAACGCTTCGGCAAGCACGCTGAAGAAGACGCTGGAGGCGCGCTTTGGGGAAGCCGCCGCCAAGCGCGAGCTCGACAAGATGAGCGTCAGCATGGCCAATTCCTATGGCCAGGGCCATCCTTGGCTCAACTGCCACGACCTGAAGGAAGCGACCCAGGGGCTCGCCGGCAACCGGGCGCCCGGCGCATTGCTTTCGGCCGCCGATGCCCTGCTGGGGGACAGCGGGCGCTCGTCGCTCGTCGCGGGCTACTGAGCGCATCATCCGATATTCCCCGAGGCCGGACTTTACCTCCGGTCCCTGCAGCGTCTAAGGGCGGCTTCCTGTGGGATGCCGCCCTCTTTTTGTCGGTATCCATGTGACCGTTTCGATATCCGGGAGAACGTGCAGTGGCGACCAATGTTGCGGAAATTGCCAGCGATTACGTCGTGAAGGACATTTCGCTTGCCGATTATGGGCGGGCGGAGATCGCGATTGCCGAAACCGAAATGCCGGGCCTGATGGCGCTGCGTTCCGAATATGGCGCCTCGCAGCCGCTCAAGGGCGCGCGGATCACCGGTTCGCTGCATATGACGATCCAGACTGCGGTGCTGATCGAAACGCTGGTGGCGCTGGGCGCCGATGTGCGCTGGGCCACCTGCAACATCTTCTCGACGCAGGACCATGCCGCCGCCGCGATCGCCGCGGCCGGTATCCCGGTCTTCGCGATCAAGGGCGAGAGCCTGGCCGATTATTGGGATTATGTCGGCAGTATCTTCGACTGGGGTGAAGACACTACCGCCAACATGATTCTGGACGATGGCGGCGATGCCACCATGTTCGCCCTGTGGGGTGCTCGGGTGGAAGCGGGCGACGAACTGCCCGAGCCTTCCAATGCCGAGGAAATCGAGTTCCAGCGCGCGCTCAAGGCCTTCCTCAAGGCGCGTCCGGGCTATCTGACCGAAACGGTGAAGACCATCAGGGGCGTTTCGGAAGAAACCACCACCGGCGTCCACCGGCTCTATCACATTGCCAGGAACGGCAAGCTGCCTTTCCCCGCGATCAATGTGAACGACAGCGTCACCAAGTCGAAGTTCGACAATCTCTATGGCTGCAAGGAATCGCTGGTCGACGCCATCCGCCGTGCGACCGACGTGATGCTGGCCGGCAAGGTCGCTTGCGTTGCCGGATTCGGCGATGTGGGCAAGGGCTCCGCCGCTTCGCTGCGCCAGGGCGGCGCGCGCGTGATGGTGACCGAGATCGATCCGATCTGCGCCCTTCAGGCTGCCATGGAAGGCTATGAAGTGGTGACGATGGAAGACGCGGTGAAGCGCTGCGACATCTTCGTTACCGCCACCGGCAATGAAGACGTGATCACGGCCGAGCATATGAAGGCGATGAAGCCCATGGCCATCGTCTGCAACATTGGCCATTTCGACAGCGAGATCCAGATTTCGGCGCTCGACAATTACGATTGGACCGAGGTCAAGCCGGGCACCGATCTGGTCACCTTCCCGGATGGCAAGCAGATCATCATCCTGGCCAAGGGCCGTCTGGTGAATCTGGGTTGCGCCACTGGCCATCCCAGCTTCGTGATGTCTTCCAGCTTCACCAACCAGGTACTGGCGCAGATCGAACTGTTCACCAAGGGCGACGATTACGCCAATCAGGTCTATGTGCTGCCCAAGCATCTGGACGAGAAGGTGGCCGCGCTGCACCTCGAAAAGCTGGGCGTGAAGCTCACCACGCTTACCCCGAAGCAGGCTGATTATATCGGCGTGCCGTCGCAGGGCCCCTTCAAGCCCGATCATTACCGTTACTGATCGCAGCGGAGCGGCGGGGCAACCTGCCGCTCCCTTCGCCTCTTTCCACAGGGCGAATGCCTGCGATGCCATTGTAATCGCGGCCTGCCGGGCATAGCGAAGTCGCAATGGAAATGAGCCCGACCGCATTGGTGCTGCTCGGCCTGCTTATGGCCGTGTGGACGCTTGGCGCAGCGCTGCTGGTGCTGCGCGCCAATGGCGCCGCGCGCGGGGCGGAAGGCGCTCGCCGGGCGGCCAAGCGGCTGGCGCGGATGGTGGACGAATCGCCCGCCGTGCCGATGCTGGTGCGCGCCGATGGCCGGATCGAAGCCTCCGAACGGCTGGCTTCGTGGCTGGGGCTGGCCAAGGTGCCGGGCTATCTTTCCGAACTCGATGCCGGGGCGCATGGCCTTGCCAGCGATCAGCTCGCCCAGCTCGACGCGAATGTCCGCCGGGCGCAGAAGACGGCGGCCCCCTTCCGCATGGTCATCACCCCGCGCGGAACCTTGCGCAGCCTTGCGGTGCACGGGCATCTGGCCGATCCGACCGTCTCCCCCGGCGGGGCGGCGATCGTGTGGTTCTTCGATTTTTCCGACAGCCAGACGGAGCTTTCGCGCCTGCGCATCGAAGCTGCCCGCGCGCGGGACGATTTCGCTGCGCTGGTGGGGCTGATCGAAGCTGCACCCATGCCGATGTGGTTCCGCGGGCCGGACATGCAGCTGCGGCTGGTGAACTCCGCCTATGTCGACGCGGTGGGGGCAGCCAGTGCCGATGCCGTGGTGGACGGACAGGTGGAACTGATCGAATCGGTGGACGGGCTCACTGCCGCGCAGGTGGCCGGGCAGGCCCATGCCAGGGATCTGCCGATCGAACGGATCGTTTCGGCCACCATTTCCGGCCAGCGCCGCGCCTTGCGGGTGAGCGATCTTCCGCTGGGCGAGGAAGGCGTGGCCGGTTACGCAGTCGATATCGAGGACATGGAAGAGCTGGGCCGCGCCTTCAAGGCCTTCCGCGAGGCGCAGCGATCCATGCTCGATCAGCTGAGCGTGGGCGTGGCACAATTCGACGGGCGGCGGATGCTGACTTTCGCCAACCAGCCGTTCCAGCGTATCTTCAAGCTGCCCGGCACGATCGCCATCGATCCGCCGGATTTCGACCGGTTCCTCGACATCGCCCGCGATGCCCACCGGGTGCCCGAAACGCGCGATTTCCCCGCCTGGAGGCGCGAGCTTGGCGCGTGGTTTGCCGCCGGATCGCCCAAGGAGGAAGCGTGGCCGCTGCCCGATGGCACCCATCTGCGCATGGTGGCGCAGCCCATGCCCGATGGCGGAATGGTGCTGGTGGCGGAAGATCGCACCGAGCAGCTCGCCCTTTCGGCCACGCGCGACACTTTGCTGCGTACCCGCACGGCCACTTTCGATTCGCTGTTCGAATCGCTTGCGGTGTTCGCGCCGGATGGGCGGCTGCAATTGTGGAACCGCCGTTTTCTGGCCGTATGGGGGCTGGAAGGCGAGTTTCTGGACGCGCACCCGCATGTGGAGGCATTGCTTGGCCAGCTGCGCAGCCGTCTTGCCAAGCCCGGGCAGGCGGAATCCATCGGCGACGTGGTCCGCGCGGCCACGCTGGACCGCAAGCAAAAGAGCGGGCGGGTCGCGCTGGCAGATGGGCGGACACTGGAATTTGCAGGCGTTCCGCTACCCGATGGCAATGGGCTGCTCACAGTGCTCGACATCACGGATTCGCAGAAGGCCGAAGCGGCCCTGCGCGAACGCAATGTCGCCCTGGAAGAGGCGGATGCGGTGAAGACCCGTTTCCTTGCCAATATGTCCTATGAATTCCGCACGCCGCTGACCTCTATCGGTGGCTTTGCCGAATTGTTGCAGAGCGGCGTGGCTGGCGAGCTGTCGGAGCAGGGCAGCGAATATGTCGCCGCGATTCTCGAATCGGTCGCAAGGCTGGGGGAGCAGATCGAAAGCGTATTGGACCTCTCGCAGAGCGAGGCGGGCATGTTGCCGCTGGATCTTGTCGATCTGGATGTGTTCCCTTTCCTCACCACTATCGTGCGCGACCGGGAAACCGCGATCACCGGGGCAGGTCTCTCGCTGGAATTGCGGGGCGACCGCTCGGCGGGGCGGGTAAAGGCCGACAAGCGCCGGCTTGGCCGCGCCATCGGCCATATCGTGGACAATGCCATTGCCGCGACGCCGGAAGGCGGCAAGATTCTCGTCGATCTCTCGCGTGGCAAGAGCGGTGTGCGGATCGTGGTTTCCGACAATGGCGCCGGCATGAGCCAGACAGATGCGGCGCGCGCGCTGGAAGGATACAAGGTGGCGCATGATGGCAAGACTGTGGAACGCAGGCAGGGCCTCGGCCTGCCGCTCGCCCGCCAGCTGATCGAGGCCCACGGCGGCAAGCTTTCGCTCCTGTCCGAAAAGGGGGTGGGCACGACGGTGACGATCAGCCTGCCATGATCGTGGATTTGCCCGATCTTGCGGCGATGGAGGCGCTGGGCGCGCGAATCGCAGCGGCCTTGCAGCCGGGCGATGTCGTGGCGCTCTCGGGCGGGCTGGGTACCGGCAAGACCACGCTGGCGCGGGGGATCATCGCGGCTCTGGGCCATGAAGGCGAGGTGCCTTCGCCCAGTTTCACCATTATCGAAACCTATGATCCGCCAGCAGTGCGGCTGCCGCTGGTCCATGCCGATTTCTACCGCCTGGCCCGCCCGGAAGAGGCTGAGGAACTGGGGCTGGATGATTATCGCGAAGGCGCGGCGATGATCGCCGAATGGCCGGATCATGCCGGGGGCTTCGCCCATGAGCCTGCCTGCCTGTCCATCTCGCTGGAAATTGCGGGTGAAGGGCGCAAGGCCGTTGTCGAGGCGGGGGCGGATTGGCTAGGGCGGATGCCATGAGCCTGCCTGACGGTATCGAAGAATTCCTCGCCAGCGCAGGCTGGCAGGGTGCGGCAATCGAACCCCTGCCGGGGGACGCGAGCTTCCGCCGCTATTTCCGCATTCGCGCCCAAGAGAGTGGCGGAGGCGGGAAGAGCGCCATGCTGATGGACGCGCCGCCGCCCAATGAAGATCCGGGGCCGTTTCTGGACGTTGCCCACTGGCTCACCGCCCATGGCCACCGCGCACCTGCGATCCATGCGGAAGACCGTTCGCGCGGGCTGGTGCTGCTGGAGGATTTCGGCGCGGACCGGATGCGCGACTGGCTGGATCTCAACCCCGAGGCTGAGCTTGGAACCTATCGCGGCGCGATCGATGCGCTGGTGAAGCTCCACCGTTCCCCGCCGGGGCCCTTCGCGCCCTATGACATGGCGGTGTACCAGCGGGAGGCGGGCCTGTTCCCGGAATGGTATTGCCCGGCAGCCGGGATCGAAGTCGATGCAGAAAGCTATGCCAGTGCGTGGGACGAGGTGATGGCGCCCGTCATCGCCCGGCAGGCCCCCGGCGTCACCGTGCTGCGCGACTATCATGCGGAGAACATCATGCTGCTGCCGCAAGGCGAGCAGGGGCTGATCGACTTTCAGGACGCGCTGGTGGGCCATCCGGCCTATGACATCGTCTCGCTGCTGCAGGATGCGCGGCGCGATGTATCGCCCCAACTCGAACAGGCAATGCTCGATCACTACCTTGCGCAAGCGGATGCAGGGCCGGAGTTTCTGGCCGATTACGCCCGCCTCGGTGCGCAGCGTAACGCCAAGATCGTGGGTATCTTCGCCCGCCTGTGGAAGCGTGACGGCAAGCCGCGCTATCTCGCCTTTATCCCGCGTGTGTGGGAAGCGCTGGAGCGCGATCTTGCCCATCCGGCGCTGGAACCCGTCGCGCGCTGGTTCGATGCCAATATCCCGCCTGAAATGCGGGAGCGGCGCGGGGGAGGGCTGGGCTGATGGGTGCTGACCCTAAACTCGCGAGCGATACGGCGATGATACTGGCCGCCGGTCTGGGCAAGCGTATGCGCCCGCTCACTGCGACCCAGCCCAAGCCGATGGTGCGCGTGGCGGGAAAGCCGCTGATCGACCATGTGCTGGACCGGCTCGGCGCGGCCGGGGTGACGAAGGCTGTCGTCAACGTCCATTATCTCGCCGATGCGCTGGAGGCTCACCTCATCGAGCGCAAGCTGCCCAAGGTCACCATTTCGGACGAGCGCGCCCTGCTGCTCGAAACCGGGGGCGGCATGGTCAAGGCACAGCACCTGCTGCCCGATCCGTTCTTTTCCGTGAATGCCGACAATATCTGGCTCGATGGGCCCTATGATGCCTTCCGCGAATTGTCGGAAAGCTGGGACCCGGAACGGATGGATGCCCTGCTGCTGCTGGTGCCGCATACGGGCGCGTTCAATTATCGCGGCAAGGGCGATTTTCAGATGGACCCGCTGGGCAAGATCACCCGCCGTCGTTCCGGCCGGATTGCGCCCTTCATCTACAGCGGCATCCAGCTCGTTTCCCACCGCCTGCTGCGCGATGCGCCGCAGGGGCCGTTCTCCACCAACATATTGTGGAGCCGGGCGATCGAGGAAGAGCGGCTCTATGGCCTGTGCTTCGCGGGCGAATGGTTCGAGGTCGGAGACCCGGGAGCGATCGGCCCGACCGAATCCGCGCTGAAACGTGGCTGAGCGGGCCGGCATCAACGTCTATTCCATCGCCGCCCATCGTGGGTTTGCCGATGCGCTGGTGGCGGGCCTCGTGCCGCGTTATTCCGAAGGGGATTTCGGCCTTGCCCGGCTGACCCTGCTGCTGCCCAGCCGCCGTGCGATCCGCACGATCACCGAGGCCTTCATCCGGCATTATGGCGCGCAGGAAGGCCGCGCCGGGCTGCTGATGCCGCGCATGGCGGTGGTGGGCGATCTCGATCTCGACGAAGCTTTGGGTGCGCTGTTCGATCCCATCGGGCAGGGCAGCGACATTCCCCCCGCTGCCGATCCCACGCGCCGCTGGTTGCGCCTGGCCCAGCTCGCGCGCGAGCATGGTGGCGAGAAGGCCGCTAAGGGCGCTTCCGCATTGCGCCTCGCCGCGCAGATGGCCCAGGCCATGGACCGCCTGCTGGTGGAGGAAATCGCGCCGGATCGTCTGTGGAGCGACGAGGTGCTGAACGTCCTTGCCGATCTTTCGCATCACTGGACCGAGAATACCCGCCTGTTCGCCACGGTGCAGCAACATTGGCTGGCCGAACTGGCAGAGCGCGGGGAAGTCGATGCCGCGGCCCGGCGCAACATGCTGTTCCGCGCGGCCGCCCGCAAATGGCGTGAGCAGCCGCCCGTTTCGCCCATCGTTGCAGCGGGAGTTACCAGCGCCGCCCCGGCACTGGCGCGGCTGCTGAAGGTGATCGCGCAGCTTCCTCAAGGCGCGGTGATCCTGCCCGATCTCGATCTGTCGATGGACGATGCGGTGTGGGAAGAACTGGGCTGCGCGGGAGCTCCGCAGGAGCTGGGCGGCCCCGTCTTCGCGCGCGGCGATGTCGTCACCCATCCGCAATATCACCTCAAGCTTCTGCTCAACCGCATGGGCGTGGCGCGCGGGGAAGTGCAGCAATGG
Organism: uncultured Caenibius sp.; assembly: GCA_963662855.2. Taxonomy (GTDB): domain Bacteria; phylum Pseudomonadota; class Alphaproteobacteria; order Sphingomonadales; family Sphingomonadaceae; genus Andeanibacterium. The sequence goes on along the minus strand of CAXXWL010000005.1, from coordinate 1,228,219 downwards.
CACCGCGCGGGGCTGGGCAAGGGACCGCCGGAGCGCACCCATGCGATCTCCAGCGTCTTCCTGCCGCCGCAAGCCAGCAAGAGCTGGGCCAGCCTGCCCGCCGAACAGCGCAGGCTAACCGGCCTGCGGATCATGCAGACGGCTAATCCGGAGGAAGAGGCGCAGGGCATCGCGCTGCTGATCCGGCAGGCGCTGGAAGGGCCGGAGAAGCGCGTCGCCCTCGTCACGCCCGACCGGGGCCTTGCTGGGCGCGTCGCGGCCCATCTCCAGCGCTGGAACATTGCGGCTGACGATACTGCCGGCCGCCCCCTGTCTCAGACCGCCGCCGGCCGTGTCTTGCTGCTGCTGGCCGAGATCATGGCCGATCATGCCGCGCCGGTGCCGCTGATGGCGCTGCTGGGCCATCCGCTTGCCGGGGCGGGGGAAGGGCGGCCCGACTGGCTTGACCGGGCGAGGGCGCTGGAACGCGAATTGCGCGGGCCTCGCCCTGAACCGGGCCTTGCCGTGCCGCGCCGGATCGTGGTGCAGCAGGCCGAGAAGGACCCGGGCGCGCTAGCCTGGTGGGACGGGATCGAGGCTGCGCTTGCCCCGCTGCTCGAACTTGGGGCTCGTGACGAGGCTCCTCTCGCCGATCAGCTCGATGCGCTGGCTGCGGCCGGTGAGGCCCTGTGCGGCGAATGCCTGTGGGCGCGGGAGGATGGCAGGGCGCTTTCGGGCATGGTGGAGGAACTGCGCCTCCACGCCCGAGAGGTGGGCACACAGCTTGCACCGCAAGACCTTCACGCCGTGCTGCGCGAGCGGATGGACACAGTGGCGGTGCGCCCGCCCTGGGGCGGCCATTCGCGGGTGGCGATCTACGGCCTGCTGGAAGCACGTATGACCCGCGCCGAGTTGGTGATCTGCGGCGGCCTCAATGAAGGCAGCTGGCCGCAGATTCCGGCGCAGGACGCCTTGCTCGCACCAGCGATCCTGCGCGCGCTGGGCGTGCCCGCCGCCGATTTCCGCATCGGCCTTTCCGCGCATGACCTTGCCGGGATGCTGGGCGCGCCCGAAGTGGTGCTGAGCCGGGCGGAGCGGGACATATCCGGCCCCGCAATCCCCTCGCGCTTTCTGCTGCGGGTCGAGGCGCTGCTGGGCGAGAGGTTGCTGGTGGACCATCGTGAGACGCAAGCGGTGCAACTTGCCCGCGCGATCGATGTCGCCGGCCGCGCTCCGCGTTATGAACGGCCTCAGCCGATGCCCTCGCCAGCGCAGCGCATGGTGCCCGTCAGCGTGACCGCGCTGGATCGTTTGCGGGGCGATCCCTATCAATTCTACGCCAATGCGATCCTCAAGCTGCGCTCGCTCGATCCGCTCGACGCGGTGCCCACTGCCGCATGGCGGGGCGATGCGGCGCACAAGATCCTGGAGACCTGGCACAAGGAGCAGGGCGATCTTGTGCCGATTGCCGAGCGGGTGCTGGAGCAGATCAACGCCCATCCGCTGATGCGCGCCCTGTGGCGGCCAAGGCTGATGGCGGCGCTCGAATGGATCGGCAATGAAGTCGGCCGCCTGCCCGAGCGCACGCTCGCCGGGGTGGAGGCGGAAGGCGAGATGGAGGTGCTGGGCGTGACCCTGAAGGGCCGCGCCGACCGGATCGACCGCTTCCCCGACGGCACGCTGGCGATCGTGGACTACAAGACCGGTTCGCCGCCTTCCGGCAGGATGGTTGAGGAAGGTTTCGCGCTCCAACTCGGCACTCTGGGCCTGATGGCGCAGGCGGGCAAGATGCACACGCGCGAGGGTGCGGTGATCAAGGGGGAGCCGACCCATTTCGAATATTGGTCTTTCGGCAAGAACCCGAAGAGCGAAACCGGCTTCGGCTATCGGCAGGAACCGATCAAGGAAGGCCGCAAGACCACCGGCCTGCTGCGCGAGGAGTTCCTGGAGAAGACCGAGGACTATCTCCACGACGCGCTGAAAAGCTGGATTCTGGGCGAGGAGCCTTTCACCGCACGGCTCAATCCGGATTTGCCCAATTACGGCGAATATGACCAGCTGATGCGGCTCGACGAGTGGATGGGTCTGGAAGACGGTGCCGGGGAGAACGGGGCCGGGGAGAAAGGGGCGTGAGCGGCAAGGTCTATCCGCTCAAGGGCAATCAGGCCCATGCCGTCGATCCCGAACGGACCGTGTGGCTCTCCGCCTCGGCGGGCACGGGCAAGACGCAGGTCCTTTCCGCCCGCGTACTGCGCCTGCTGCTGCAGCCCGATGTCCAGCCATCCGAAATCCTGTGCCTGACCTTCACCAAGGCGGGGGCGGCCGAAATGGCCGTGCGCGTGAATGAAGTGCTGGCCGGCTGGGTGCGCATGGGCGAAGTCGAGCTGGCCGACGATCTGAGGGCCATCGGCGCCGATTTCGGGCCTGACACCATCGCCCGCGCGCGCACCCTGTTTGCCAGCGTGCTCGATTGCCCGGGCGGGGGATTGAGGATCGATACAATCCACGCCTTTGCCCAGTGGCTGCTCTCGGCCTTCCCCGAAGAGGCGGGACTAACCCCCGGCACTCGGGCGATGGAGGATCGCGAACGCAGCCTTTTGGCGCGCGAAGTGCTGGCCGAGCTGCTGGTGGATGCGCAGGAGCGCGGCGATAGCGAGACGCTCGATGCTCTGGCGGACCTTTCGCTCAGGAAAGGGCCCGACGCGGTCGAGGCATGGCTGATGACTTGCGCCCAGGCGCGCGAGGCATGGTTCGGCCCCGGCGCATGGGAGCCGCCCTTTGCCGACCGGCTCAACCGCCTGCTGGGCTTGCCCGCCGATGCCAGCGCAGCCGATGCCAGCGCAGCCGATGTCGCGGCCATGTGCGCGGATGATCGGTTCGACAGTGTATCCCTACGGCTATGCATGGCCACGCAGGCCGGGTGGAGCGCCAAGACGGGGCAGGAAACCGCCGCTGCCATCGGCGCGTGGCTGGCCGCAAGCCCGGCCGAACGGGCGGAGCGGCTGGGCGATCTGCAAGGCGCGCTGTTCACCCAGAAAGGCGATCCGCGCAGCCTCAAGCAGATGGTGGGGATCGATCCTTCCTATCCCGATTATGTCGCGCGCGTGGGTGATCGGATCGCGCAGATCGCACAGTTCAAGGCTCTGCTCGGCCTTGCCGAATGGCTGCTGCCCGCCCTCACGCTCGGCCGGAAATTCGCGCTGGCGTGGGACGAGGCGAAGAACCGCGAAGGGCTGATCGATTTCGACGACCAGATCCGCCGGGCGTCCGATCTGCTCAACCGTTCTGAACTGGCGGACTGGATCCGCTACAAGCTCGACCGGCGGTTCGACCATATTCTGGTGGACGAGGCGCAGGACACCAACGAGGCGCAATGGCGGATTATCAATGCGTTGACCGACGACTTCTTCGCCGGGCTGGGCCAGCATGACGGCAAGCTGCGCACCCTGTTCGTTGTTGGCGATTACAAGCAGGCGATCTTCCGCTTCCAGGGCACCAGCCCGGAGAATTTCGCAAGGGCGCGCGAGAGGGTGAGGGAGGCGCTGGCAGGCGCGGTAGCCAATGCAAGCGAAGCGCGCGGCGGCGGTACGGCGCGCGAATTGCTGGACCTCGGCCTCGGTCAGAGCTTCCGCACTGCGCAAAGCGTGCTCACCTTTGTGGACGAGGCAATCGCCACCATCGGCCACACCCGTTTCGGTCTGACCGAGGAGCCCGAGCGCCATATCGGCGACGAGCGTCCGGGCCTCGTCACCCTGTGGCAGCCGGTCACCTCAACTGTGGACGACGCCGTGGAGGATGAGGACGAGCAGAGTTGGGTCTCCAGCGCCGAACGCCGCATGGCGGGCAAGATCGCGCGGCAGGTGAAGGCCTGGCTCGACAATGGCTTTCCGCTGGTAAAGGGCAGGCACCGCAATGCCGGGCCGGGTGACATCATGGTGCTGGTGCGCAAGCGGCGGGAGCTGGCCGGGCTGATCGTCGCGCGGCTTTATGCGGCGGGTGTGCCGGTGGCGGGGGTGGACCGGCTGCGGCTGGGCGCGCCGCTGGCGGTGAAGGATCTGATGGCCGCACTGCGCTTTGCCGCGCAGCCGCTGGACGATCTCAATCTCGCTAATCTGCTGGTCTCGCCGCTGATCGGCTGGAGCCAGCAGGATTTGCTCGATCACGGCTGGCGGGAGGATGGCCGACGGCGCCTGTGGGCGCATCTGCGCGCCTCTTCCGATCCCTTCGTACGCGCCACGCTTGCGCAATTGGGCGAATTGCTCGCCCGTGCGGATTACGAACCGCCGCAGGCGCTGCTGCACTGGATGCTGGTGGGGCCATGGCAGGGCCGCCGCAAGCTCGTCGCCCGGCTGGGGCGCGAGGCGAACGATCCGATCGATGAATTGCTCAACGCCGCGCTCGCCTATGCCAGTGCGCTGACGCCCAGCCTGCAGGGCTTCATCCAGTGGTTCGACGCAGGCGAGGGCGAGTTGAAGCGCGAGGCCGGGGCCAGCACCGATCTGGTGCGGGTGATGACCGTTCATGGCTCCAAGGGCCTTCAGGCGCCGATCGTGATCCTGGCCGATGCGGCGGGCAATCCTGACACTTCGCCCCCGCGCGGGCTGGAACTGGTAGAGGATCTGCCGGGCGGGGCGGGGCGAACTCTGCCCTTGCCGGGCCTGTCGGGCGAAGAGAAAGTCGGCCGCATCGCCGAGGCGGAGGCCGCCGTAGCCGCCGCCGAAAGGGAGGAACACTGGCGCCTGCTCTATGTCGCGATGACCCGCGCGGAAGAGGCGCTGTTCATCGGCGGTGGGCTGGGCAGCCGCGAAGAAGAACCCGCGCCTGACAGCTGGTTCGCCCAGCTTCGCCCGCTCTTCGGGGAAGAGGGGATCGAAGACCGTGTATGGGGCACGCGCTGGGAATTGGGGGCCATGCCGCCACCGGTCGCGGGCGGTGCGCCTGCAATCGCGCCGGAGGCTGTTCCCGCCCTGCCTGACTGGGCCATGCGCCCGGTCGGCCCTGAGCCGCGCCCGCCGCGCCCGCTGGCGCCTTCTGCGGCCGGGGAGGATTCCAGCGCCAGCCCACCGCTTCCTCCCGGCGCGATGAAGGTCGCCGCGCGGCGCGGTACGCTTGTCCATGCGCTGCTGGAACGTCTGCCCGAACTGGCGGTGGAAGCCCGCGCCGATGCCGCGCACCGCTGGCTCGCCCGGCAGGCCGCCGATCTGGACGAGGCCGCGCGGGATGAGATGGCTGAGGCCGCTCTGCGCGTGCTCGATACGCCGGACTGGGCGGAGATATTCTCCCCCGCCGCGCTGGCCGAAGTGCCACTGGCGGCGACGGTGGAGGGCAGGGTAATCGCGGGCACGGCCGACCGGCTGCTGATCACCGAGACCCGGGTGATAGTGGTCGATTTCAAGACCGCCGCCCGCCCGCCGCTTGCGCTGGAGGATATCCCGCCCGCCACATTGCGCCAGATGGCGGCCTATGTTTCGGCGCTTGAGGCGATCTATCCGGGGCGCGAAGTGGGCGCGGCGGTGCTCTATACCCAGACGCCGCAGATATTCGCCCTCCCGGCCGCGTTGTTGGCGCAGCACAAAGCGGCCTTGTCCCCAGCGCAGTAATCCTTTCACCCTTCGGCCGTTGCCTTCGGGGCAAGCCTGCCTAAATTGCAGATCAAGACGTTTCAGGAGATTCCCGATGGCTACCAAGGCCGTGACAGATGCCAGCTTTGCCGAAGATGTGATCAATTCCGACAAGCCAGTGCTGGTCGATTTCTGGGCCGACTGGTGTACCCCTTGCAAGATGATCGCTCCGGCGCTGGAAGAAATCAGCGAGGAACTGGGCGATCAGGTGACCATCGCCAAGGTGGACATCATGGAGAACACCGAAACCGCCAGCGCCTTTGGCGTGCAGTCGATTCCGTTGATGGTGCTGTTCAAGGGCGGCCAGCCCGTGGCCCACAAGCTGGGCGGTGCTCCGAAGAGCCAGCTCAAGAGCTGGATCGAAAGCGTACTCTGATCTGAAGCGACCGGGCGCCCGCAGGTGCCCGGTCGCGTTCATTTGCGGCTGTTAATCGCGCCAATAATCATGGCGCAGCATTCCATCGAAACCGCCCTTTCTTGAGGCAGCACCGTTTGAAAGCTGAGGCCTGAACCGCAGGGGCACGGGTCTTTACGGCCAAGTTTTTCAACCAGTTCCTTGTCGCCGTTAACGAAACGGAGACCGCGCTTCACATGGGTTTCCGAGGGATAGCCCTTGCGGCGCTTACTGCTGCGCTCGAAAGCAGGGCAGGTCGGAATTGCTGATGGTCTTGCGAGCCATGATAACCTCCTGTTGCTGGTTGGGAGGGCGCCACTAGCGAACATTCCGCGGTACCGCCAGACCCCTGCACTCGGGATGAGGAAGCGGGGAAGGGCGGCAATCGAACGGTTGCCTGGCGCAAGTCAGCGTTCTTCCTCGTCCCCCGCCAGAAAACACTTTCCTACACGCCCCCGAATGGCGTTTATCCTGCTCGATGGACAGCTCCGCCTCCACCCCGCTTCCTTGCGCATTTGCTGCCCGCTTCTGTGTCGCTTGCTGGAAGGCGAAACGGCTGCACGAAAAGCCGAAATGGAAGGTGACAGTTCGGCTCGCGCAAATCGCCCGAAAACGGCTCGAAACTGCGCCGGACGAGGGTGATACGCGGCGAACGAAACAGGGTATTTTCCTGTCTGGAAAGGTGACAGGTCGGGGCCTAGCTTTCCAGCGCGGAAAGCTGCTGGGCCAGCTCATCCCACAGCGCAGGGCTCGCCGCGCCGAGCAGGCCCTTGCGGCTATCGTCCACCCGATAGGCCGAGCCATCGGGCCGCGCGGCCTTGCCGCCTGCCTCGTTGAGGAACAAGGCGCCTGCCGCATGATCCCAGGCCAGGGTGCGTTCGAAGATCGAGACGTCGTTCTCCCCCAGAACCAGCCGGGGATATTGTTCCGCCGCGCAATAGGGCACGTCGACACAGCGATAATGCGGCGCCACATGATCGCGCACGGCCTCGCGCCGGGCCGGGTCCATGAAGATCAGCGAAATCGCGGCCACCGGCGGGGTTTCACCCGTCGGGCGGGCCACGATCCTCTCGCCATTCACGAAGGCTCCCTTGCCGCGATGGGCGACGCAGAAGCGGCCGGTAAGGACATCGTAGATCCAGCCCGTGTGGCATTCCCCGCCTTCGGCCATGGCGATGAGGATGCCGAAAGGCGGCTTGCCCCTGGCGAAATTGCGGGTGCCGTCCAGCGGGTCGACGATCCAGCAGGGGCCGGAAAGCCGGTCCATTACGGAAGGATCGGCATGGGCCGCTTCCTCGCCTACGATGGCAAGGCCGGGGACGATCCTCGCCAGACCTTCGGCCAGCAATTCTTCCGAGAGATGATCGGCCACGGTCGCGACATCGTCCGCCGCCTTGGCGGTCACCTGATGGGCGGCGAGCGTCTGGTAATGCGGCAGGATTGCCCGCTGGGCGACGTCGCGCAGCAGGGCGTGCACTGCATCGTGCAGCGCGTCCGATGTCACGAACGGTAATCCGCGTTGATCGCGATGTAACCATGGGTGAGATCGCAGGTCCACACCGTGGCGGAGCCATCGCCCAGGCCGATATCGACTGCGATGTCGATCTCGCGGCCTCGGAGGTGTTCGGCCACCGGCGCTTCGTCATAATCGGCCAGCGGCTGGCCGTCCTTTGCCGCCCATACGCCGCCAAAGCCGATGGAAAGCTTGTCGCGGTCGGCAGGCTCACCCGCCTTGCCCACGGCCATTACCACACGGCCCCAATTGGCATCCTCGCCCGCAATCGCGGTTTTGATGAGGGGCGAATTAGCGATGGCGAGGCCGATCTTGCGCGCGCTTTCGTCGGAAACCGCGCCGGTCACGCTCACGCTGATGAATTTCTGCGCCCCTTCGCCGTCGCGCACCACGAGATGGGCGAGCTGGCGGCAGACATCGGCCAAGGCCGCGGCAAAGGCATCCGCGCCCGCGCTGTCCGGGCCGGTGATCGGATCATTGCCCGCCTGGCCGGTGGCGAAGGCCAGCACCGTGTCGCTGGTGGAGGTGTCGCTATCCACCGTGATGCAGGAGAAGGTCTCCAGATTGGCGGCAGAAAGCGCCTGTTGCAGATAGTCGGCGGAAATAGCGGCGTCGGTGAAGATATAGCCCAGCATGGTCGCCATGTCGGGCGCGATCATGCCGCTGCCCTTGATGATGGCGGCCAGCGTCACTGTTTTCCCGCCGATCACCGCCTGCGCCATCGCACCCTTGGCGAAAGTGTCGGTGGTGGAAATGGTCTTCGCCGCATCTTCCCAGCTGCAGGCTTCGGCGCCCAGCACTGCCTCGACCCCGGCCTTCGCCTTGTCCTTGGGCAGCGGCACGCCGATCACGCCGGTGGAGCTGACGAACACTTCGGAAGGCGCGCAGCCCAGATGGGATGCGACCTGGCCCATGATCTGCTCCACCGCTTCGCGCCCGCGATAGCCGGTGAAGGCGTTGGAATTGCCGGCATTGACGATCAAGGCCCGAGCCTTGCCCGCCTTCACCTGTTCGCGCCCCAGCTCCACTTCGGAAGAGCAGCAGATGTTCTTCGTGAACACGCCCGCCACCGCGGTGCCTTCCGCCAGTTCGGCATAGGTCAGGTCGCAGCGGCCCCAATCCTTGTAGCCCGCGCGCGCTACACGCAGCGTCACACCGGCGATCTGCGGCATTTCGGGGAAAGGCTTGGCGAGAGGTGAAGTTTCGATTTCCATGGCCGCCGCCAATAAGTGCCGCGTATCGTGCGGGCAAGGGTATCGTTGCGCGGGAGCAAGGCGCTCGATATGCAGCCCGGATGGGGGACCTCCACAAGATTGCCGTCGCCGCTCTGATCGCGGCCCTTCCGATGCAGCCCGTCTGGGCAGACGACCAGCAGACCAGCTCCTCGCCGCCGCCAGCGCCTGTGCTGCGCCGACCGCCTCCGGTTGTGGCGGTTCCGGCGCCCCCTGCGCCGGCATATCCCGGCAAATCCCGCCCGCCTGCACCGTCCAGCTCATCCCGTAACTGGATCGGCGAGGGCGATTACCTGCCCTTCGCGGCCCGCAACGGGATCGAGGGGACTGTCGGCGTCAGGCTGAAGATCGATCCAGAGGGATTCGTGGCAGGCTGCACTGTGGTCACGACCAGCGGCAGTGCGTTGCTCGATGCCTATACGTGCGAACTTCTACCGGAGCGGGCGCATTTCATTCCCGCGCTCGACAGCGAGGGGACACCCAGCGTCGGCTATTGGTCCACGCGGGTGGTGTGGAAGATTCCCAGCCGTGTGTCTGCCGCCCGGGACATCGTGGCTCCCCGGGACATGATCGTAAGCTACAGCTTCGAGGTGGATGCGGATGGTTCTGTCTCTGGCTGCAGGATCGAACTCGCCAGCCAGCGCACCTTGCCGGTCGATGTGTGCCCCAAGGCGGCGCGCTTCCCGGCGGTGAAAGACGAGAACGGCCAGCCGGTTCGCAAACGCGTGGTGGTGACGCTCACCACGCTGGTTACCGACCCGGATGAATAGGGGAAGGACTGGCAAAGCCGTGCGGGCGTTCGCCGACACTGGACGTATCGCCAAGTCACGACTATCTAGCGACATGATGCTCAAGCGCATTCTGACCTTGTTCGCGATCCTTACCGGTCTCGCCGCCGTTGCGGCCCCGGCACAGGCACCCATGTCCGCGCTTGACGGGCTGGAGCTTCACGCGGTGGGCGACAATGTCGTCAAATGCGCGGATAAGGGCGTTACCCAGCAGGCCATGCCGATGGAACGCATCGGCGGCCGCAAGCCGCAGGCACCGGGTTGCCGGCCTGCCGTCATCACTATCGTGATCCCAACGGTCCAGCTTCAGGCCGACCGCACGCGCGAATAGCGCCAGCTTTCCGATAGAATTCAAGGCCGCGGCGCTATGCGCGCGTGCGGCTATTTCCATCCGGCGTGCCCGGATTCCCGATTCAGCATACAGGAATTTCCCATGATCGGCGCCATTGCCAAGGCCCTTTTCGGCTCGTCCAACGACCGTTACGTCAAATCGCTGGACAAGATTGTCCGTCAGATCAACGCGTTGGAGCCCCAGCTGGAGGCTTTCAGCGACGAGGAACTGCAGGCGCAGACCGCCAAGTTCCGCCAGATGCTGGAAGCCGGGCAGACGCTGGACGATATCATGCCCGAAGCCTTCGCCACCGTGCGCGAGGCTTCCAAGCGTGTGCTGGGCATGCGCCATTTCGATGTGCAGATGATTGGCGGTATTGTGCTCCATCGCGGCGAGATCGCCGAAATGCGCACGGGCGAGGGCAAGACGCTGGTGGCAACGCTGGCGACCTACCTCAACGCGATCGAGGGCAAGGGCGTCCACGTCGTTACGGTGAACGACTATCTCGCCAAACGCGACGCAGAATGGATGGGGCAGCTCCATCGCTGGCTGGGCCTGTCGGTGGGCGTGATCGTGCCGAACCTGGGCGAATATCAACGGCGCGATGCCTATGCGGCCGATATCACTTACGGCACCAATAATGAATTCGGCTTCGATTATCTGCGCGACAATATGAAGCATGAGCGCGGGCAGATGGTGCAGCGCGCCTTCAATTACGCGATCGTCGACGAAGTGGATTCGATCCTGATCGACGAGGCGCGCACGCCGCTGATCATTTCCGGCCCGACCGAGGACAAGTCGGATCTCTATGTCTCGATCGACAAGGTGGTGAAGTCGATCCCGGCCGAATGGTACGATGTGGACGAAAAGGCCCGCAACGTCTCGCTGACCGAGGATGGCGCCGAGGCGCTTGAAAATCTGCTCATTTCGTCCGGCCTGCTGGCTTCCGACAATCTCTACGATGTCGTGAATACGCAGGTGGTCCACCACCTCGATCAGGCGCTGAAGGCGAACATCATCTTCAAGCGCGACACGGACTACATCGTGAAGGACAACAAGGTTGTCATCATCGACGAGTTCACCGGCCGCATGATGGATGGGCGCCGCTGGTCCAATGGCCTGCATCAGGCCGTGGAAGCCAAGGAAGGCGTGAAGATCGAGCCCGAGAACCAGACGATGGCCTCGATCACCTTCCAGAACTATTTCCGTATGTATCCCAAGCTGTCGGGCATGACCGGCACCGCCGCAACCGAAGCGGCCGAATTCTTCGACATCTACAAGCTCAACGTGGTGGAGATCCCCACCAATGTGCAGGTGCTGCGGATCGACGAGGAAGACGAGTTCTACAAGAACACCAATGACAAGTTCCAGGCGATCGCCAAGCTGATCAACGAGAAGAACAAGATCGGCCAGCCGGTGCTGGTCGGCACGGTCTCCATCGAGAAGTCGGAACTGCTGTCAGACTTCCTGCGCAAGGAAGGCGTGGCGCATAATGTGCTGAACGCCCGTTTCCATGAGAGCGAAGCGCATATCGTGGCGCAGGCCGGCCGCCTCGGCGCCGTGACCATCGCCACCAATATGGCTGGCCGCGGCACCGACATTCAGCTGGGCGGTAATCTCGAATTCCGGGTGGAAGACGAATTGAAGGACGCGCCCGAAGGGCCGGAGCGCGATGCCGCCATCGACCGTATCAAGCAGGAAATCGCAGCCGAAAAGAAGCAGGTCCTCGATGCCGGTGGCCTGTGCGTGATCGGCACGGAACGGCACGAAAGCCGCCGTATCGACAATCAGCTGCGCGGCCGTTCCGGCCGTCAGGGCGACCCGGGCCTGTCGAAATTCTACCTCTGCCTTGAAGACGATCTGCTGCGTATCTTCGGCCCGGACACCCTGTTTGCGCGCATGATGAACTCCAACCTTGCCGATGGCGAGGCGATCGGTTCCAAATGGCTCTCCAAGGCAATCGAGACCGCGCAGAAGAAGGTCGAGGCGCGCAATTACGACGTCCGCAAGCAGGTCGTCGAATATGACAACGTCATGAACGACCAGCGCAAGGTGATCTACGAGCAGCGCGCCGAGATCATGGACAGCGAGGCCGTGGATGACGTGGTTGTCGACATGCGGCACGAAACCGTCAACGCATTGGTGGCCGAAGCCTGTCCTCCGGGCTCTTATCCGGAACAGTGGAATATTGCCGGGCTGAAGGAACGTGTTGCCGATGTACTAGCGCTCGATGCTCCGCTCGACGACTGGATGCAGGAAGATGCGCTCGAACCGGAACTGATCGAGCAGCGTCTCATGGATCTTGCCGACGCCCAGATGGAGGCGAAGATCGCCTCATCCGATGCGTCGATCTGGCGTCAGGTCGAAAAGCAGGTGCTGCTGGATCGGCTGGATTTCCACTGGAAGGAACATCTCGCCACGCTCGATGCGCTGCGGCAGGTGGTGTTCCTGCGTGCCTATGCCCAGAAGCAGCCGATCAACGAATATAAGCAGGAAGCGTTCGGCCTGTTCGAACACATGCTGGAAGCGATCCGCGAGGACGTGACCCGCATCCTTATGACCAGCGAATTGCGCATCGCGCCTGAAGTGCCGCAGGAAACGCTGCCCGAACTGCCCTCCTTCCTCACCGGCCATATCGATCCCTTCACCGGGGTGGATGACAGCAATGATGGCGACGGGTCGGAAGGGCAGGAGCCGATGTTCGGCTCGCTTGCCGGTTCGCCCCAGATGGCGCCTGCGCCGGGCGCGGTGGCGGGCGATCCCTATCGTGAGATGGGCGTCAGCCGCAATGCGCCGTGCCCCTGCGGCTCGGGCCGGAAGTACAAGCATTGCCACGGTGCGCTTGCGTAATGTGACGGGCGGAGGCGTTCGCACCCGCTTGCTGCAATTGTAACACCTGTTATGGTTCCTCCCGGGAGTGGAGGAACCATGCAGATACACAAACTCGATCTGCCGCGCTGCAAAGTGGGCGAAGGCCCCGTGTGGGATGTGGCGGAGCAGGCGCTCTATTACGTCGACATTTTCGAGCGGAAGGTGTTCCGCTGGGATCCGGCGAGCGGGGAGCACCGCAGTTGGGACGTGCCGGACATGATCGGCTCGATGGCTTTGCGCGGCAAGGGCGCAAAGCCACACGGGGCGATCGTGGCGCTCGTCACCGGCATTCATTATCTTGATTTCGCGACCGGGGCGGTCACGCCCTTCGCGTTGATGGATCCGCCAAATCCGGCGCTGCAACTGGCCGATGGCAAGGTGGACCGGCGCGGGCGCTTTGTGTTCGGCACAAGCCACCGGACCATGAAAGAGCCGCTGGGTGGACTGTGGTCGCTGGGCCTGGATGGCAAGCTGACCCAGCTCGATGGTGACATACATCTGGGCAATGGCCCGTGCTGGTCGCCCGACGATAGCATCCTCTATCACGCGGACAGCCTGCGGCACATGATCTACGCTTATGATTATGACATAGAAACGGGTGCCGCGACCGGCAGGCGCGCGTTTTTCGAGACGTCAGCCTATGGCCCGATTCCCGATGGCGCGACCGTCGATAGCGATGGCAACATCTGGGTGGCGATCTGCGAGGGCGGGGTCGTGCTGTGCCTCTCGCCGGAGGGCAAGGTGCTGCGAGAAGTGTCTTTCCCCACCAATATTCCCGCCAGCTGTATGTTCATGGGGCCTAAGCTTGACCGGCTGTTCGTGCCGACGATCGATCCCGGTTTCATGGGGCGGCCGTCAGAGCCGGATGACGGGGCAAGCTTCCTCATCGACGGGCTGGGCGCCATCGGCATTCCCGAGCCGCGCTACGGCGGCTGACAGAGGCATTCAGACATGATCGACCGGCGCATGTTCCCGCTGATGTTCGCGGTGTTCATCAACATTGCGGGCTTCAGCCTGATCCTTCCGTTGCTGCCTTTCTACGGTCCGCTCTTCGGCGCAGGGCCTTTCGAAGTGGCACTGCTCTTCGCGGCTTACAGCCTCGGCAATGTGTTCGGGGAAATCTACTGGGGCCGCCAGTCCGACCGCTGGGGCAGGCGCGCGGTGCTGGTGCTGACCACAACCGGGGCAGCGGTCACCTATGTCGCCTTCGCCTTCGCCCCCGTTCTGTGGTTGGCGATCGCGATCCGCATCGTCAACGGCTTCTTCGGCGGCACGCTCAGCGTTGCGCAGGGCTTTCTTGCCGATGCTTCCCCACCGGAGCAGCGGGCCAAGGCGATGGGCCTGTTTGGTTCCGCCTTCAGTCTGGGCTTTGCCTTCGGTCCGGTGATCGGCGGGGTATTCGCGGGAACGGGGACCAGCCTGTCCGATTTTCGCAGCCCGATCCTGATCGCGGCCGCGCTTTCGGCCATCGCCGCCATCTGGTCTCTGCTGGTGCTGCGCGACGTGAACCCGCCCGCAGGCAAGGCCCGCGCATTGCCGAAATATAGCGAGGGTTTCGTCTATGTGATGAAGAGCCCGCTGCTGTTCCGCCTGTTCGTGATCTCCTTCTTCGGGATCGCGGCCTTTGCGTCGAGCGAGGCGGTCTATGGCCTGTGGAGCGAGGCCAATTTCGGATGGACCGCTCGCGATCTGGGCTTCGCCTTTATCGCCATCGGTGTCGGCGGGCTGGTGGTGCAGCTGTTTGTGCTACACCCGCTGGTGGTGCGCTTCGGGGAAGGGCGGGTGATTACCGCGGGCCTGCTGGTGCTGGCAGCATCCATGCTGCTCCAGCCGATCCTGCGTGATCCCTATGTCGCCGTGGCGCTGATGGGGATGCTGATGATGGGCCACAGCCTTGCCTTCCCCACCGCAGGCGCGCTGACATCGCGCATTGCACCGGTAGAACGGCAGGGGAGCGTGATGGGGCTTATCATGGCCTCCAACGCCTTTTCCCGCATAGTCGCCCCTCCCGCATTTGGCCTGATCTACGAAAAGGCCGGCCATGACGTGCCATGGTATGCAGGTGCAGCTATGATCGTGCTGTTCGCCGTACCCTTTGCGCTGCAGCTTTCAGGGCTTACCAAGAGGCAGACGACGTAGGGGTGGAACCGGTGGCTCGCTTCCCGCGTTGCAGGACATACAGCTTATCAGGGAGAGAGCCGTGAAATCATCCATTCTTGCCGGTATCGCCGGCATTGCCCTTGCCATGTCTTGCGCCGGTGCTGCGCAGGCCGAAACTAGTCCGGCGGTGGCTGCTGCTGTTGCCGATCCCGGCCGTCCGGCAACAGACACGGCACGCGACGCAGCACGCAAGCCGGGCGAGATCGTCACTTTCGCAGGCGTGAAGCCGGGCGATATCGTGGCGGAGATCGCGCCGGGTGGTGGCTATTACACGCGTATCCTGGCCAAGGCCGTGGGGCCGAAGGGCCATGTCTATGCGATGATGCCCAGCTTCTTCGCCAGCCGTCCCGGCGGACTGGACGCGATCAACAAGCTGGCGGCCGAATATGGCAATGTCACCGTGGTGATGGCCGACTTTGCCGATTTCACGCTGGAAAAGCCGGTGGACCTCGTCTGGACCACCGAGAATTACCACGACATGGCCAATGGCAATATCGCGGGAATCAACGGATCGGTGTTCAAGGCGCTGAAGCCGGGCGGAATCTATTTCGTGGAAGATCACTCCGCGCCCGGCACCGGCCTTGCCGCCACCCGCACGCTTCACCGGATCGATCCGGCAGCCGTGAAGACGGCGGTTGCCGAAGCGGGTTTCACGCTGGAGGCGGAATCGGACGTGCTCCACAATCCAGACGACAAGCATGATCTGGGCGTGAGCGATCCGGCCATCAAGGGCGAGACTGACAAATTCGCGCTGAGGTTCAGGAAGCCGGGCTGATCGGCACGCCTTGCAGGAACCAAAGGAAAAGGGGCCGGAAGGCCCCTTTTTTGTAACCCTGAAAGGAAGTGGCTCCCCGAGTAGGATTCGAACCTACGGCCAAGTGATTAACAGTCACCTACTCTACCGCTGAGCTATCGGGGAGCAGCCCTGACGGGCAGGAGTGGGCCTATATGCAGGCCCGCATGGTTTGGCAAGCGGCCAAAAACAAATTTTGCTCAGTCTCCCGCTCAGGCGATAAATTGTTCGGCGACAATGCGTTCATCGAGGCTGTGGCCTGGGTCGAACAGCAGGGTCAGTTCCTTGTCGCGGGCGATTTCCAGATGGACTTCGGCAATGTCGCGCACTTCCTCCTGGTCCGCCACTGCGGCCACGGGGCGCTTGTCCGGTTCGAGCACGCGGAAGCTGATCCGGCTGCGGTCGGGCAGCAGCGCCCCGCGCCAGCGCCGCGGGCGGAACGGGCTGATGGGAGTGAGGGCCAGAAGTTTCGAATCGAGCGGCAGGATCGGCCCGCTGGCAGAGAGATTATAGGCGGTGGAGCCGGCGGGGGTGGCCACCAGCACACCGTCGCAGGCAAGTTCCTCGATCCGTACCTTTTCGTTCACGCTCACTTCGATCTTCGCCGTCTGGCGCGTCTCGCGCAGCAGAGAGACTTCGTTGATCGCATAATGGACCTGTTTTTCGCCGGAGTGGCTGATCGCTTCCATCCGCAGGGGATCGACCGCCACCGCACGGGAGCGATGGATTCTCTCCACCAGTTTCCGCCCGCTCTTGAAGCGGTTCATCAGGAAGCCAACCGTGCCCAGATTCAGGCCATAGGCAGGCAGCACGCGGCCGCCGTCGATCATCTGGTGCAGCGTCTGCAGCATGAAGCCGTCGCCGCCCAGCACCACTACGGCATCCGCACGGTCCAGCGGCACCCAATCGGCCGCTCCGGCCAGATCGCGCGCGGCTTGCTGGGCGCCCGGCGTGTCCGAAGCGACCATGGCAAGCGCCGAGTAGGCGTGTCCCTGGCTCACGATTATCAATGCCTCCCGCTGTCAGCGCATGCGTAGCTGTGCAATTGCCGGAAACCTATGAATGCGCAAAGACATTTGCAATCGCCGGCGAAGGAACGAAATCCTAACCATGGCGAGTTAGGAGAAAGCTGATGCCGAGCGAGTTACAGGATGTGCTGGACCAGGATCGCGATGCGCTGACGGGCCTTGTGGGTTCCGACGGCGCGCGCGCGCGCATCGTGGAATGGCAGCAGCAGGCAGTGCTGGAGGGCGAGACCGCGCCGATCCACGCGCTGATGCTGGGCCTGCGCCGCTTCGATACGGTGAACCTTGCCTATGGCGAGGCGGCAGGCGATTCCGCGCTGGTGGCCGTCGCCGCGCGCATCCTGCGCTTTGCGGCTGACGAACTGGCTGGCGAATGGGTAGTGGCGCGCATGGGCGGGGGCAATTTCCTGCTTGCCGCCAATGAACCCTGCAGCCGTGAGCGCTGGCAATGGCTGGCCGAGACTCTGGCCGAAAGCGTTACCCGTCCGATCGCCAATCCTGCCGGGGCTGGCACTTTGCGCCTGTGGCCGCGCATCGCATTGATGCGGGCGCTGAAGCAGGAAAGCGCGGAGGCGGTGTTCGGCCGCCTTGCCGAGACGCTGGAGCGCGCACGGCTTGAAACCGGGCGGCGCGTGGTGTGGGTGGACGGCGATGTCAGCATTGCCGGGCGCAGCGGTGCGCAGCTTGAGGCCGATTTGCTCGCTGCGCTGGACCGCAATGAAATCGAGCTGCTCTATCAGCCGCAATTCGGGGCCAATGACGATGCACTGGTTGGCGCGGAGGCGCTGGCCCGCTGGGAGCATCCGCTGCTTGGGCGGATCGGGGCAGGGGCCCTGTTCGCCATTGCCGAACGGGCGGACCATGTCGCCCAGCTATCGCACCATATCGCGGCGCGCGCCGTTGCCGAGGCTGCTCATTGGCCCGATCCGCTGCGCCTGTCGCTCAACGTCACCCCGGCGGACCTCGCTGCGGGCAATTTCGCGGACGATATCGCCGCGGTCGTCAACGCCGTAGGGTTCACGCCCGAACGGCTTACGCTGGAGATCACCGAACAGGCCCTGCTGACCGATCTTGACCGGTCGGCCCGGGCTCTGGACAAGCTGGTGGATATTGGCATTCGCGTGGCGCTCGACGATTTCGGCGCAGGTTTCTGCAATTTCCGTTACCTCAAGATCCTGCCGCTCCACTATCTCAAGCTGGACCGTTCCATGGTGGATGGCATTGCCGAAGATGCGCGCGACCTTGCGGTGCTGCGTGGCATTATCGCCATGGCCCACGCGCTCGATCTGACGGTGATTGCCGAAGGCATCGAGACAGAGGAACAGCGTGCCCTGATCGCCCGCGAAGGCTGCGCCTTCTACCAGGGTTTCCTGCGCGCCAAACCAATGGACGCGGCGGAGTTCAGGAAATTTGCCGGGGCATAAATCCTCCCCCAATGGGGGAGGATCTTAGGAAGAAGTCCCCTTCGTCGCCCGCTTCACGATCCCCGAGAGCCCCTTGGTCAGCTGATAGAGCCCGTTGAGGCGTGATTTCGGATCGCCCCAGGCGCGTTCGATCACCAGCTTCATGTCGGGCCGCAGGCGTGCCGTGCCTTGCAGGCGCTCGACATAGGCGAGCAGGCCGGCCGGATCGGGGAAGCTGTCCTTGTAGAATGTCACCAGCGTACCGCGCGCGCCCACATCCACCTTGGCGATATTGGCGGCGATGGCCTGATGCTTGATCTCGATGAGCTTGACGAGGTTTTCGGTCGGCGCGGGCAGGGCGCCGAAGCGGTCGATCATTTCGGCTGCCAGTGAATCCAGTTCCTCCTTGCCCCTGGCGTCGTTGAGGCGGCGATAGAGCGCCATGCGCACGGCAAGGTCGGGCACATATTCCTCCGGGATCATGATCGGCGCATCGACCGTGATCTGTGGGGAAAGGCCGGAATTGTCGCGCTCCAGCCCCATGTCGCCCGCCTTGGCGGCAAGGATCGCGTCTTCCAGCATCGACTGGTAAAGTTCGAAGCCGACCTCACGGATATGGCCCGACTGTTCGTCACCCAGCAGATTGCCCGCGCCGCGAATGTCGAGATCGTGGCTGGCGAGCTGGAAGCCCGCGCCAAGCCCGTCGAGATCGCCCAGCACCTTCAGCCGCTTTTCGGCCACTTCGGAAAGCTGCTGGTCTTGCGGATAGGTGAGATAGGCATAGGCGCGCAGCTTGGATCGGCCCACGCGTCCGCGCAGCTGATAGAGCTGGGCAAGGCCGAAGCGGTCCGCCCGGTGGATCATGATCGTGTTGGCGCTGGGGATATCCAGCCCGCTTTCCACGATGGTGGTGGAAAGCAGCACGTCATAGCGCCGCTCGTAAAAGGCGGACATCCGCTCTTCCACTTCGCGCGGGGCCATCTGGCCGTGGGCGGAAATATACTTCACTTCCGGCACGGCCTTGTGCAGCCAGTCCTCGATATCGGGCAGGTCCGCGATCCGGGGTACCACGATGAAGCTCTGCCCGCCGCGATGATGTTCGCGCAGCAGGGCCTCGCGCATGACCACTTCGTCCCACTCCATCACATAGGTGCGCACGGCGAGGCGATCGACCGGCGGGGTCTGCATGGTGGTCAGTTCGCGCAGCCCGCTCATCGCCATCTGCAGTGTGCGGGGGATCGGCGTGGCGGTGAGCGTGAGCATGTGGACGTCGGCCTTGAGTTCCTTCAGCCGTTCCTTGTGCTTCACGCCGAAGCGCTGTTCCTCGTCCACGATCACCAGGCCGAGGCGCTTGAATTCCACCTGCTTGGCAATGATCGCATGGGTGCCAACCACGATATCCACCGTGCCGTCGGCCAGGCCGTCGCGCGTTTCGCTCGCTTCCTTGGGCGGGACGAGACGCGAGAGGCGCCCGACCTTGATCGGGAAGCCGTTGAAGCGGGCGGAGAAATTCTCGTAATGCTGGCGGGCAAGCAGGGTTGTGGGGGCGACCACCGCCACCTGATAGCCTTCCATCGCCGCGACGAAGGCCGCGCGCAGGGCCACTTCCGTTTTGCCGAAGCCGACATCGCCGCACACCAGCCGGTCCATCGGCTTGCCTTCGGCCAGATCGCTCAGCACGTCCTCGATCGCACGTTCCTGATCCTCGGTCTCCTGCCAGGGGAAGCGTTCGACGAACTGGTTGTAGCCGCTGTCGTCGGGCACCATCGCCGGGGCCTGCCGCAAGGCGCGCAGGGCCGCAGTGCGCAGCAGTTCGGCGGCGATCGCCTGAATGCGTTCCTTGAGTTTCGAGCGGCGTTTCTGCCATGCTTCGCCGCCCAGCCGGTCGAGCGGCAGCGCCTCGTCTGACGAGCCGTAGCGGGTGATGACGTCGATATTCTCTACCGGGATGTAGAGTTTGTCGCCGCCCGCATATTCCAGCATCACGCAATCGTGCTGGCTCTTGCCGACCGCGATGGCATCCAGCCCCAGATATTTGCCGATGCCATGCTCGATATGCACGACGAGGTCCCCGGCATTGAGCGCAGAGAGTTCGGCCAGGAAGGCGTCGGCATCCTTGCGGCGCTTGCGGCGGCGCACCAGCCGGTCGCCCAGCATGTCCTGTTCGGTGAGAACTTCCAGCTCGGCATTGGCAAAACCGGTTTCGAGCGGCAGCACCACTGCGACCGGCTTGCCTTTGGCGGCAAGGCCCAGCGCCTCCTGCCAGGTTTCGGCAAGGCTCGGCTCGGCGCCCTGTTCCGCAAGGATCGAGGAAATGCGCGCGCGCGAACCTTGCGAATAGGCGGCGATCAGCGGCTTCTTGCCCGCCTTGCCGATGGCGCCAAGGTGCTTTGCTGCAGCTTCATACACATTGTCGCCCCGGGCGCGTTCGGGTGCGAAATCGCGCGCGCCGGTAAAGCCGAAGTCCATCACGCTCGCGCTTTCAGGCTGGGCGAAGATGTCCGATCGGTGGACCGGCCAGGCGGCGAGCCGCTGCGCAAACTCATCGCGGGCGAGATAAAGCGCGTCGACCGCCAGCGGGCGATAGGAACCGGCGGCCTGAACCGCGGCGTCCACGCGGGTCTGGTGGTAATCCTCGATATCGCCCAGCCGCTCGTCGGCGGAGCCCATCGCGCTGGCATCGATCACGATCACATCGTCGGTGGAAAGATGGTCGAACAGAGTGCTGAGCTTGTCCTCGAACAGGGGCAGCCAGTGCTCCATCCCGGCAAGACGGCGTCCGTCACTGACTGCCTGATAAAGCGGATCGCCCGTAGCATTGGCGCCGAACATCTCGCGGTAACGGCTGCGGAAGCGCTTCACCGTCTCCTCGTCCAGCAAGGCCTCGCTGGCGGGGAGGAGCAGGTGCCCTTCGACAATGCCGGTGCTGCGCTGGGTGGACGGATCGAACAGGCGCAGGCTTTCCAGTTCGTCGCCGAAGAAATCGAGCCTCAACCCGCCTTCAAGGCCGGAAGGGAAGATGTCGAACACCGAACCGCGCACCGCGAATTCGCCCGCATCGATCACCGTATCGGTGCGCGAATAGCCCTGCCGCTGGAGCAAGGCGATCAGGCTTTCATGCCCCAGCTGCATCCCCGGCACGATCTCGCGCACGGATTCGCGGATCCGGAAGGGCGTCAGCACCCGCTGGAGCAGGGCGTTGACGGTGGTGACCAGAAGCTGGTCGTTCTTCTTGCCGCGCTGCAGCTTGTGGAGCGCGGAGAGGCGCTGTGAACTGATCGAGAGCGCCGGGCTTGCCCGGTCATAGGGCAGGCAGTCCCAGGCCGGGAATTCGATGACTTCCAGTTCCGGCGCGAAGAAGGCGGCCGCATCGGCCACGGAACGCATCGCCGCATCGTCGGGCGCGACGAATACCGCGCGGCCCCTGGCTGCGCGCGCCAGATCCGTCAGCACCAATGGCTGCGCCCCGCGCGCCACGGAGGCGAGTGTCAGCGGAGAGCGGGCGGAAAGAATGCGTTGGAAATCGGGCATTTTATCGACGATCCGTGAGTTCGGCGCACGCGCGAAAACCCGTTTGCGCGTTATGATCGCAAACGGGTCAGGCAGAAAGATGCGGCTCCCCTAGCCGGGGCAGCGGAAAATGTCGAATACCCCTTGGGTCAATGACCCGAGCGGTCAGATTCTCACGAAATCCAGCATCTGGAACTGGCGCATCAGCGGGCCGGCATATTTCTCCGGCACCGCCTGCGCTTCCAGCGCCCAGGCCATGATCTCGACATCGTCCTCGTCAAGCAGGGCCTCGAACCATGTCAGCGCCGCCTCGTCCCAATCGGCGTGATGGCGGTCGAAAAAACCGCCGATCATGTAATCGGCTTCGCGCGTGCCGCGATGCCACGCGCGAAACTTCGCGCGGGCAATACGGGTCTCGATGGTCGGGGCCGAGGGCATCCCGTCAGGCCTTGAGTGCTTCAAGGATGTCGGCGGGCTTGTGGCCCAGCAAATCCTTGTGGAATTCGCCCAGCAGCGCCTGTTCGGTCTGCTTGTGATAATGCTTGCGCAATTCGCCCAGAGTGCGCGGAGCGGCGATCACCACCAGCTTGTCGATCTTGTGGCCCAGCACCTGGTTGTTGAGCCACGCGGCCACGCCGGCGGCATGCGCATCTTCATCCTGCAGGCTGGCCTGCGGATTGCCCGCGCTGGAATAATGGCGTCCGCCCGAGCCGTGATTATGCTCGTCGAGCTTGGGGGCAGGCAGGGGGGTGAGTTCGGGTTCGGCCTCATTGCCGCTGTTGCGATAGAGTTCAAACTTTTCGCCATCGGCCAGCGCGACAATTGCACCATGGGGCAGCAGCATTCACCTTCTCCTCACTCACGGTCCTCTTGGGGACGGGTGCCATATGGGGATGTAAGAGTCGCATTTTAATGCGCTGTGTCAAATCTGGCGAAATTTCCTTCCATGGGGCAAGGAGGGGCAATGCGGCCCGACCAGCTCAATCCCCTCTTCGTGGAAGCCGATGCGCTTGAAGGCGTGGGCCCCAAGCTGCGCAAGCCGCTGGAAAAGCTCGGCCTCGCGCGGGTGAAGGACCTTGCCTATCACCTGCCTGAGCGCTTCGTGCTGCGCCATGCGGTGGAGAATCTCGATCAGGCGAGCGTGGGCGAGCAGATCGTGGTGGCGCTCACTCCGGTGGAGCAGCGGGCCTCCGCCGGACGCGGGCCCTATCGGGTGCTGGCGCAGGATTCGCTCGGCAATATCTGCGCGCTGACCTATTTCGGCCGCGCCTCCTACAGCGCACGCAAGCAGCTTCCGCTGGGCGAGAAGCGCTGGATCGCCGGGCGGCTCGATCAATATGGCCAGATGCTCCAGATCGTGCACCCCGATCATGTGGAGGAAGAAAGCAGCCGCCTGGCGGGCAAGCTGGTGGAACCGGTCTATCGTCTGGCCGAAGGGCTGACCCAGCCGCGCGTGGCGGGGCTGGTAACGCAGGCTCTGGCGCGCTCGCCGCAATTGCCCGAATGGATCGAGCCGACTTTGCTCGACCGCCAGAAATGGCCCGCCTGGCGCGATGCGCTGGTGCTGGCCCACAAGGACGAGCATGCCAGCGCGCGCGACAGGCTGGCGTATGACGAATTGCTCGCCAGCAGCCTTGCGCTGATGCTGGTGAAGGAAAGCAATCGCACAAGGCGCGGCCAGCCCATGAAGGGCGATGGTTCGTTGCGGGCCAAGCTGCAATTGCCCTTCGGCCTCACCGGTGCGCAGAAGCGTTCCATTGCCGAGATCGAGGGCGACATGGAGCAGGCCCACCCGATGCTGCGCCTGCTGCAGGGCGATGTCGGTGCGGGCAAGACGGTGGTAGCGCTGGAATCCATGCTGGTGGCCGTGGAGGCAGGCGCGCAGGCTGCGATGCTGGCGCCGACCGAAATCCTCGCCCGCCAGCATTTCGAAACGATCCGCCGCCTTGCCGCGCCCACCGGGGTCAATGTCGCGCTGCTGACCGGGCGCGACAAGGGCCGGGCGCGGGAGAGCATTCTGATGGGGCTGGTCGATGGCAGTATCGACATTGTGATCGGTACCCATGCGATCTTTCAGGAAGCCGTGGCTTATCGCAATCTCGGGCTGGTGGTGATCGACGAGCAGCACCGCTTCGGCGTCGGCCAGCGCCTGATGCTGACCCAGAAGGGCAGGGTGACACCGCATTGCCTGGCGATGACGGCCACTCCGATCCCGCGCACGCTCACCCTGGCGCAATATGGCGAGATGGACGTCTCGCGCCTCGACGAGATGCCGCCGGGCCGCCAGCCTATCGATACAAGGGTGGTCGCGCTTGAACGGCTTGCCGACGTGGTCGGGGCGATCGAGCGGCATATCGCAGGCGGGCAGCAGGCCTATTGGGTGTGCCCCATGGTGCGCGAGAACGAAGGCGAAGACCTTGCCGCCGCAGAGGCGCGCTTTGCGGCGCTGAGGGAGCGGCTTGGGGATGCGGTAGTGCTGGTCCATGGCCAGCTCAGGCCCGAGATCAAGGACGCGGCGATGGAGCGTTTCGCCAGCGGACAGGCCAAGGTACTGGTCGCCACCACGGTGATCGAAGTGGGGGTGGACGTTCCCAATGCCACGCTGATGGTGATCGAACAGGCCGAGCGTTTCGGCCTTGCCCAGCTCCACCAGTTGCGCGGCCGCGTTGGGCGCGGATCGGAGAAATCGGTGTGCCTGTTGCTGCGCAGCAATGAGCTGTCCGAAACGGCCAAGCAGCGCCTTGCCCTGATGCGCGAGACGCAGGACGGGTTCCGCATTGCCGAGGAAGATCTGGAATTGCGCGGCGGCGGCGAACTGCTGGGCACGCGCCAGTCGGGCGAAAGCGCCTTCAACGTCGCCTCGCTCGACCAGATCCAGCGCCTCTTGCCGCTCGCCCATGACGATGCGCGCCTGCTGATCGAGCGCGACGGCGGCCTTGCCAGCCCACGCGGGGAGGCTGCGCGGCTGCTGCTCTATCTGTTCGAGCGGGATTGGGGCGTGCAATTGCTGAGAGGCGGGTGAAGGAGAGCAGGTTATGCTGAGCGGCACATGCCATTGCGGTAAAGCCGGCTGGACGCTGGAGGGTGATCCCGGCTCCATCACTGCCTGCAATTGCACATTGTGCCGGCGCTATGGCGCTCTATGGGCATATGATTTTGAGGGAGAGCGGATCGCCATCACCGGGGAAACCGCCTCCTACACACGTGTGGGCAAGGAAAATCCGGCGCTGGAAATCCTGTTCTGCCCCGAGTGCGCGGGGGTGATCAGTTGGCGAGGGCTGAGGCTGGAAGAGGACGGCAAACGCCGGATGGCGGTCAACCTTCGCCTTGCGCCGCCTGCACTGGTGGCAGACCTTCCGATCGATCATTTCGATGGCCTGGACACATTTGACGACCTGCCTTCCGATGGGCGCTGCGTTCGCGATCTCTGGTCCTGAGGTACGTTCCCGGCCTGACTTTGCCGGTCTTTCGACCAACGGCCTACAGGGGCGGGCAGGCGCTTTGCGGGGCAGGCCTTTTCCATTGCCTCGCCATCGGGGCGCCTCTAAACCCCGCCCACTTGGACGGAAACAACGAAAAGCGACCCGCTTGATCCTATCACCTTTCGAATGGATGATCGCCAAGCGCTACATGCTGCCCGGCAGGGGAGAGGCCTTTATTGCCCTCGTCGCCGGGATCAGCCTTGTGGCGGTGATGCTCGGCGTCGCCGCGCTGGTCATCGTGATGAGCGTGATGAACGGCTTCCGCGCCGAACTGCTGGACAAGATCGTGGGCCTCAATGGGCATGCGATCATCCAGGCCTATGGCGGTCGGCTGGAAAACTGGCAGGACGTGCTGAAGGAAGTCAGGAAGACGCCCGGCGTGGTGCGCGCTTCGCCGCTGATCGAGCAGCCGCTGTTGGCCAGTTTCAACGGCCGCGTGGAGGCGATCCTCGTGCGCGGCAACACCATGGGCGACATCAAGCGCCTTGAAGAGAAGCGTGTTTCGGGCAGCTTTGCCGAGCTTCGCCCCGGCGCGAGCAAGGTGGCGATCGGCGCCCGGCTGGCCGAAAATCTCGGCGCCCGGATCGGGGATACGATCACGATCATCAACCCGCAGGGGCGCGCAACGCCCTTCGGCACGGTGCCTCGCCAGATCGGCTATGAAGTGGCGGCGACTTTCGAGGTCGGCGTCTATGATTACGATCAGGCCTTTGTCGTCATGCCGATGCAGGATGCGCAGACCCTGCTGCTGACCGGCGATACGGTGGGCATGATCGAAGTGAAGACAGTGGATGCCGACCGGGTTGGAGAAATCCTTGCCCCGGTCCAGCGCCAACTGGCGGGGGTGGCCGTGATATCCGACTGGAAGACGATCAATGCCAGCCTGTTCGAAGCGCTGGCGGTGGAGCGGGTGGCGATGTTCGTCGTCCTGTCCATCATCGTGCTGGTGGCGGTGTTCAACATCCTCTCCTCCCTCATCATGCTGGTACGCGCCAAGACGCGCGACATCGCGATCCTGCGCACCATGGGCGCGACGCGGACGAGCATGATGAAGGTATTCGTCACTACCGGCTTCCTGATCGGCGCACTGGGCACGGTGGCGGGGCTGGTGCTGGGTTTCATCTTCCTGTTCTTCCGCCAGCAGATCGTGCGCGGGATCGAGATCCTGACCGGCCAGAATCTGTGGGACCCGTCGATCCGCTTCCTTACCGAACTGCCCAGCCGCACGGACCCGGGCGAAGTGATTGCCATCAGCGTTATGGCGCTGGTGTTCAGCTTCGTGGCGACGCTCTACCCGGCCTTCCGGGCCGCCAATACCGATCCGGTGCAGGTGCTGCGTTATGAGTAATGCCCATCTGATGCCGGTCGTCCGGCTCGAGAACCTCACCCGCAGTTTCGAGCAGGGCGGGGTGAAGATCGACGTGCTGCGCGGCGTGAACCTCTCGATCCAGCCGGGCGAGATCGTGGCGCTGCTGGGCCCTTCCGGCTCGGGCAAGTCCACCATGCTTCAGGCCGTGGGCCTGCTGGAAGGCGGCTTTGGCGGGTTGATCGAGATCGCGGGCACCAAGGCGAGCGCTCTCCATGGCGATCAGCGCACCGCGCTGCGCCGGGACAATATCGGCTTCGTCTATCAGTTCCATCACTTACTGCCCGATTTCAACGCGCTGGAGAATGTCGTCCTGCCGCAGCTTGTGGCGGGCAGGAGCAAGGCGGAGGCGGAGGAGCGCGCGCGCGAATTGCTCACCTCGCTGGGCCTTGGTGCGCGGCTGGAACACCGGCCGAGCCAGCTTTCGGGCGGGGAGCAGCAGCGCGTGGCCGTGGCCCGTGCGCTGGCCAATCGCCCGCGGGTGGTGCTGGCCGACGAGCCGACCGGCAATCTGGATGAGCATACCGCCGACAAGGTGCTGACAGAATTCGTCAGGCTGGTGCGGGGCGAAGGCAGCGCGGCACTGGTCGCCACGCATAATGAACGCCTGGCAAGGGCGATGGACCGCGTGGTCCGCCTGCATGAGGGCGTGCTGGAATAGCGAAGGGGGAGCCTCCCGGGTTTGGAGAGGCTCCCGCTTGCGGTAGTCGGCGTCAGAACATCATCGCTGGCGAAACGATCGCCGCAGCAGCGAAATTGAGCGCTATCGAGACCACGATGGCGATCAGAACGGTCACGGCGATATAGCCGCCAGCCTTGTCCTGCGGCACGCCCATCACCGGGGTGGCGCCAAGGAACAGCACATAGATGCTGTAGATCCTGCCGGCGATGGCAGCGAAGCCGCCCAGTATGGGGATGATGGCGAATACGCCCGCCACCCAGGCCGCAGTCATCGAATAGACAACCAGCTTGAAGGCAGAGCCGAAATCGTCCTTGCCGCCGAATTTGGGGCTTAGGAAATTGGCGACGAAGCTGACCACGAACAGAGCGATAACGCCCTGGACGAAGCTGGATAGGGCGACGCTCAAAGAGAACGCCAGGCTGGGCCTGAATGTCACTACCACGGCATTGTAGCCAAAAACCTGCCCGCCGATGAAACTGCAGATCGCCCCGATGGCAATCAGCGGCAGGGCATATTTGATCAATATTCCGGTGACATCGCCCGGCTCGGCCGCGACCTTTGGCCATTCATCTTTCGGTTGCAGGATCATCACTTTGGCACGGGCGATGAGGGACGCGGCATTCTCGTTGCTAAGTGGATTATCCGTCATGGGCAGTCTCCCCTCTTGAGCCGGACGCGAGTGGACCCTTTTTTGGGGGGAATCGCAAGTCCGCCTGCTTTTCCCCAGCATGTGGGGCATTGCCCTTGATCGCCGGAGCGCGCGCGCTACCTCTAAAATCATGGCCTTCGCTCCCTTCGTTCCCCTGCGTGTCTTTTCGTCCTTTTCCATGCTGGAAGGGGCGATCGATCCGAAGGCCATCGCCAAGCTGGCGAAGGAGCGGAAGTTTCCCGCCATTGCAATCTGCGACCGTAACGGGCTTTACGGCACCATCGCCTTTACCTCTGCCTGCCGCGATCAGGGCATTCAGCCGATCATTGGCACGCTGCTGGGCGTGGCGCGGGAAGATGGGCGGAGCGTGGATTATCTGCCGCTTTTCGCGCAGGATCAGGATGGCTGGCAAAGCCTGTGCCACCTCGTCAGCCGCGCCCATCTCGACCGGCCGCTGGAGCTGGAGCCGCATGTCACGTTCGCGGATCTTGCGCAGCATAATGCCGGGCTGATCGCGCTCACCGGCGCGGCCGAAGGCGGCATGACGCGGCTCTTCGCGCAGGGGCAGATGGAAGCCGCGCGCGAATATGGCGAGCGGCTGGAGGAGTTCTTCCCCGGCAGGCTCTATATCGAACTGGCCCGGCGCAGCGATCCCATCGAGGAAGCGGCCGAGGATGCGCTGCTGGGTTACGCCTATGAGCGGGGCCTGCCGCTGGTCGCCACCAATCCTGCGAACTTTGCCGAACCGGCCTTTCACGCCGCGCATGACGCGATGCTGTGCATTGCCCATTCTACCCAGATCGACGCGCCCGACCGGCCGCGTTCGGCGCCTGAATCCTTCGTGAAATCGGCCGAGCTGATGGAGCAGGAATTCGCCGACCTGCCGGAAGCGCTGGCCAATACGCTGGCCATCGCCCGTCGCTGCGCCGTTGCCCCGCCCAAGCGCAAGCCGATCCTGCCCAGCCTTGCCGGTGACAAGGAAGGCGAGGCGCGGATGATGGCGGAAGACGCGCGCCGCGGTCTCGATGCCCGGCTCGCACCCTATGAGGATTTGAGCGAGGAACAGCGCAAGATCTATGACGACCGGCTCGAATTCGAGATCGACGTCATCAATCGCATGGGCTTTGGCGGCTACTTCCTGATCGTTGCCGACTTCATCAAATGGGCCAAGGAACATGGCATTCCGGTGGGGCCGGGGCGCGGTTCGGGCGCGGGCTCGCTGGTGGCCTGGGCACTGACGATCACCGATCTCGATCCGATCAGGCTGGGCCTGCTGTTCGAACGCTTCCTCAACCCGGAACGCGTTTCAATGCCGGACTTCGATATCGACTTCTGCGAAACGCGGCGCGGCGAGGTGATCCGCTACGTCCAGCAGAAATACGGGCACGATCACGTGGCCCAGATCATCACATTCGGTAAGCTGAAAGCCCGCGCCGTGCTGCGCGATACGGGCCGCATTCTGCAGATGAGCTATGGCCATGTGGACCGGCTGTGCAAGATGGTGCCCAACCATCCCACCGACCCCTGGCCGCTGCCCCGCGCGCTGAATGGCGTGGCCGAGTTCAAGCGCGAATATGATGCCGATCCGGATGTGAAGCGCCTGATCGATCTGGCGATGCAGCTGGAAGGCTTCCCGCGCAATTCCTCCACCCATGCCGCGGGCGTGGTGATTGGCGACAGGCCGCTGGCCCAGCTGGTGCCGCTCTATCGCGATCCGCGTTCGGACATGCCGGTGACGCAGTTCGACATGAAGTTCGTGGAGGATTCCGGGCTGGTGAAGTTCGACTTCCTCGGCCTCAAGACCCTGTCGGTGCTGCGCAAGGCGGTGGATCTGCTCGCCCGGCGCGGGATCGAGGTCAATCTCGATAAGCTGCCGTGGGACGATAAACAGGTCTACGAACTGCTCCAGCGCGGCGATACGGTGGGCGTGTTCCAGCTGGAATCCGAAGGCATGCGCCGCACGCTGGCGGCGGTGAAGCCGACCAATTTCGGCGACATCATCGCGCTGGTCTCGCTCTATCGGCCGGGCCCGATGGACAACATCCCGCTGTTCGGCAAGCGCAAGAATGGCGAAGCGGAGATCGAATATCCGCATGCGAAGCTGGAGGGTATCCTTTCGGAAACCTACGGCATCTTCGTCTATCAGGAACAGGTGATGCAGGCGGCGCAGATCCTGGCGGGTTATTCGCTGGGCGATGCAGACCTTCTGCGCCGCGCCATGGGCAAGAAGGTCCAGGCGGAAATGGACGCCCAGCGCCAGCGCTTCGTCGATGGCTGCAAGGAAGTCTCGGGTATCGAGAAGGCCAAGGCCAACGAGTTGTTCGACTTGATCGACAAATTCGCCGGCTATGGCTTCAACAAGTCCCACGCGGCGGCCTATGCCCTGCTGTCCTACCAGACGGCCTGGCTCAAGACGCATTACCCGCATGAGTTCTACGCAGCCTCCATGTGCTTCGACATGCATCAGTCGGAAAAGCTCTCCGTCTTCGTGGACGATATGCGCCGCAACGGGGTGGAACTGGCCGGGCCGGATGTGAACCATTCGGAAGCCGAGTTCTCGGTCGACCAGACGCACGAGGGCCATGCCGTGCGCTATGCGCTGGCCGGCATCCGCAATGTCGGCGAAAAGGCGATGGAGGCCCTGGTGGCGGAGCGGGAGGCGAATGGGCCTTTCGCCAGCCTTGAGGATCTGTTCCGCCGCGTGCCGCCCGGCGCGATGAACCGCCGCCAGCTGGAAGGGCTGGCCAGCGCCGGGGCCTTCGATTGCCTTGAGCCGAACCGCGCCAGGGTGCTCGCCAATGCGGACATGTTGCTGGCCATCACCGAGGCTGCCGTTCGCGAGCGGGAGAGCGGGCAGGCCGGCCTGTTCGGCGGCGACAGCGGGCAGGAGCAGGCGGTGCGCCTGGTCGATACGCCCGCCTGGTCCAAGGCCGAGCAGATGGCGAAGGAGCGGGAGAATTTCGGCTTCTATTTCGCTGCCCATCCGGTCGGGCAGTTTCGCGAGATTGCCTCGGCCAATGGCGCGCGGTCCTATTCCAGCATCATGGAAAGCGGTGTGCCCGGCGGCGGGCGGATGACGGCGGTGATGGCCGCGATGGTGGAAGGGGTGAACCGGGGGCGCACCCGCAAGGGCAACGACTTCGTGCGGGCCGACTTTTCGGACGTTTCCGGCCAGTTCAGCGCCGCCTGCTTCGAGGAAAGCCTGGTCGAGCCGTTCCAGAAATGGGCGGCGGAAGGGACCTGCGTGCTGCTGACGGTGGAACTCGACGCGCCCAGCCCGGACGAGCCGCCGCGCGTGACCGTGCGGGGCGCCAAGCCCCTGGCCGAAGTCACCGGCTCCACCCGGATGCAGCTCACTCTGGAGATCGATACGGAGGATGCGCTGCGGCAATTGGCGCTGGTGCTGCAGCCGGGCCAAACGGGCTGCGGCGAAGTGATGGCGCGGCTCCATGCCGATGCGCAGCAGAAGCTGCTGATCCGGCTTGGCCGCAATTTCGCGCTGGATGGCGAATTGGTGGAGCGGCTTTCCTCGATCGAGGGGCTGACCGTCAGCGACTTCCGTCCGCAGGGCGGGCGGAGCAATCTCAGGCTGGTGGCCTAATCCTTCCCGAACAGCCCGCTGAACCGGGCGAGCAGCATGAGCATCGCGGGCACCATGGCGGTGTTGGCGATGTCCTTCGCGCTTTCGCCCCATAGCAGCGGCATGTCGGTGGAAGCCTGATAGCACAGGTCCAGCACCTCGCCGGTCAGCGCCGCCAGCAGCACCATCAGCCAGGGCTTCACCTGCCATGCCTTCCAGCGGAAGATCAGGCAGGCGCCGAAAAAGACCGCCAGCGAAACATAGATATGCAGGGCGTCCCTCTCGAGGCCGGTGAAGTCGACGAGGGCAATCTTGGCCTGCTGGAAACTGATCATGCCGGCTGCCTGCCCTCGATTGCCAAGCGGCGCAAGCAGCGTCATGTTGGCCGGGGATGAGGAGAGACGGATGCTGGGCGAGATGCAGGATTGGGAACTGCGCCTCAGCGCGCTGATCGATCACGCCGCGCGGGAACATGGCGCGCGCGAGATCGTGAGCCGCTGGGCGGATGGGAGCGAGACCCGCTCCAGCTGGGCGGGCGTGCGCCATGATGCGATGCGGCTGCGCCAAGCGCTGGGCCGCATGGGCCTTGCGCCGGGCGAGCGGGTGGCGACGCTGGGGATGAACCACCTGCATCACCTTTCCGCCTTCTACGGCATCACCGGGGCCGGGCTGGTGCTGCATACGATCAACCCCCGCCTGTTCGACGACCAGCTGGAATTCATCGCCAACCACGCGGAAGACCGGGTGCTGTTCTACGATGCGGCCTTCGCCCCGCTGGTGGAGCGCTTGCGGGATAAATGGCTGACGATCACCCGCTATGTCTGTTTCGATGACGGGGAATATGAGGCGCTGCTGGGCAGGGAGGACGGGCAGGGCGAATGGGCCGCCGGGCCGGAGCGGGAGCCGTGCCATCTGTGCTACACCAGCGGCACCACCGGCCATCCCAAGGGCGTGCTCTACACCCACCGGTCCAGCATGTTCCATGCGATCTGCGCGCTGCAGCCGGCGCTGCTGGCGATCGAGCCGAAATCGGTGATGCTGCCGGTGGTGCCGATGTTCCATGCCGCGGCCTGGGGCCTGCCGTGGTCCTGCGCTGCCGCCGGGGCCAAGGTGGTGATGAGCGCCACCAACGATGCCGCCGGTATCTGCGAGCTGATGCGGCGCGAGAAGGTTACCCATTCGGCCGGGGTGCCCACCGTGTGGCTGGCCATGTTCAAGCATCAGGAGGATACGGGCGAGAGCCTGCCGCATCTGCAGCAGGCGGTGATCGGCGGGGCGGCGGCGCCCAGGGCGATGATCGCGCGGCTGATGGAGGCGGGCATTCGCGTGACCCATGCCTGGGGCATGACCGAGACTTCCCCCATCGGCACCACCGGGGCGGAGCCTTCCAATTGGGACGAGCTGAGCTTCGAGGAGCAGGTGGAGGCGCAGGCCATGCAGGGCCGGGTGCCCTTCGGCGTGCAGATCCGCTGCGTGGACCTTGGCGACATGGCCACCGAACTGCCGCGCGACGGCAAGGTGGCGGGCGCCTTGCAGGTGCGCGGGCCCTGGGTGGTGAAGCGCTATTTCCGGGCGGCAGAAGATGCGGTGGGGCCGGATATGTGGTTCAACACCGGCGATGTCGGCATCATCCACCCCGATGGCACGCTGCAACTGACCGACCGGACCAAGGATGTGATCAAGTCCGGCGGCGAATGGATCAGCTCGGTCGAGCTGGAGAATGCCGCCCTTGGCCACCCCGCCGTGCATGAGGCTGCCGCCATCGGCATCCCTCACCCCAAATGGGACGAGCGCCCGATTCTGGTGGTGGTGCGCAAGCCCGGCCATGAACTGGAGGCCGGGCATGTGCTGGAATTCCTGGCCGGGAAAGTCGCCAAATGGTGGCTGCCCGATGCGGTGGAATTCGTGGAGGAATTGCCCCACGGGGCCACCGGCAAGATCAGCAAGAAGGACCTGCGCGAGCTGTTCCGCGATTACGAACTGGACGGGTAGGGCGCCTCATCCGAACAGATCCATCTGCCCGTCCTGCCGGGGCGGACGGAAGCTTGTGCAGTCCAGCGCCACATAATCCTGCGCGATCCCGGCGCGCTTTATCGCCAGCCGGAAGCGGTCGCGGAACAGGCTGGCCCAGACGCCTTCGGGCCGGAAGCGTTTGAAATAGCGGCCGTCATTATCCTTGCCCCCGCGCATGGCGCGCAGGATGCCCATCACCTTTTCCGCCCGGTCCGGGAAATGGACTTCCAGCCATTCGCGGAAGATCGGGGCCACTTCATGCGGCAGGCGCAGCATGATCCAGCTGGCCGATGTGACCCCCGCCGCGGCAGCGCGGGCGAGGATCTCCTCCAGCTCCCCATCGGTTATGGCCGGGATCACCGGCGCAACCGAGACATGGGTGGGCACGCCCGCCGCCGAAAGCCGCGCCAGCGCCGCCAGCCGCTTCTCCGGAGTGGCCGCGCGCGGTTCCAGCGTGGAGGACAGGCGCGGATCGAGGCTGGTGACGGAAATAGACGCGGAAATCAGATTGTTGCGGGCCATTTCCGCCAGAATGTCGAGATCGTGCAGCACCCGGTCGGACTTGGTGGTGATCAGCGCCGGATGGCCGGTTTCCAGGCATACTTCCAGCACCTGCCGCGTGATCCGGTAACGCGCCTCGATCGGCTGATAGGGATCGGTATTGGTCCCCATGGCGATGGGCTGCACCACATAGCCCCGGCGCGACAGAGTATCGCGCAGCAGCCGGGCGGCATCGGGCTTGGCGAACAGCTTGGTCTCGAAATCCAGCCCCGGCGAGAGGTCCAGATAGGCATGGCTCGGCCTTGCATAGCAATAGGCGCAGCCATGTTCGCAGCCGCGATAGGCATTGATCGAACGGTCGAAAGCGATGTCGGGTGACTGGTTGAAGCTGAGGATCGTGCGGGGGTGTTCCTCCGTAACTGTCGTGCGCAGCTTCGGCGCGGGGCCGTCCACCGTCTCCGCCTCGTCCAGCCAGTCCCGATCCGCCTCGCGCGCAGGCAGGTTGAAGCGCCGCGACAATGCGGAGGACTGGGCGCCTCGGCCGTGAATCGGGGGTGGGGCAGGCATGGGGCGTAGGTAGAACATATGTAGAACATTGGCAAGATGGAACCCCTCTCCAAGCTGCGCTTGTCCGGCTAGCCGAAGTTGGAGAGGGGGCCTGAACCCCCACCCAAACCCCCCGAAGTTGACACAGTTGACACAGTGCTGAGCAGCCCCGCCGCGCCCCTCAGCCGCCGGGAAGGGGCGGGCGCTTCGCTGGTTTCGGGGATGCCCCCGCCGATGGCATCATCCACCGATGCGCAGGCGCGGGCGAACCATTCGTCCCAATGGGCGGCGGCGCGGAGTGCGGCCTGTTCGGCTTCGTCCTCGGCCGCTTCCTCGCGGGCGAAATGGAGGTCCTCGCGCTTCTGCCTGTCGGCCGCGTCATGGAAGAGGTCCTCCTCCACTTCCCGGTCCTGTTCGATCAGCTCATAGAGGCATTCGCTCCGCGCGGTTTCCCTGACGTGGGAGAGGAAGCTCTCGCGATCGGTCGGCATGGGGTAATCCTCGCCTTCCAGCGTTTCGGGCGCCTCCGCTCCTCCGATCAGGGCCAGCAATTCGTCGAACCGGGCCGCGTCGCTCTCGCCAGGGGTCTGTTCCACCAGCCGGTCCAGTCGGGCGAGGTGGGCCAGCAGCAGGCGCGTATCGTATCTGCGCCGCGTGCCGACCATTTCGCCGCCATGCCACACTTCTTCCTCCACCCCGTCGAGCGCGCGGCAGGCCAGCACGTCGGTGCTCGTCTCGCGCGCCAGCACCAGAGCGGCAGCCCAGCCGCGCGCGAACAAAGGATCGCGCCGCCTCAGCCGATAGGCCGCCTCATGCGACATGCCCACCGATGCGCAGGCCCCGCGCACGGTGCCCTGGGTGGAAAGATGATCGAGGAACTTGACCCTGAGCGCGCCGTTCCACCCGTCTTTGCGAGTGGGCAGGGCCATTCCGGCGAAATGCGAGTAATCCATGATCCGCGTCTCCCGATGAGAACAAACAGCGAATCAGGTCTATTATGCATGGGGCGGCGTGTAGGACAGCGGTTTTTTGTGGAAGGGGACTGGCACGCAAAGGCGCAAAGGCGCGAAGAAGGAGCGCCATATCCCACATTCGTCATTCCCGCCTGCGCGGGAATGACGAAGCTAAAATATCTTAGCGCCTTAGCGCCTTTGTGTGAGAGACTGCATTAGCCTTTCCCCCTCCTCTTCAGAGGAGGGGCGGCGAGACTTGGGCTTGCATGGCAAGCTCTAGTCGCAGCGGGGTGGTGACTTTGCGGGCGGGCGCTGCGCCTCGATCTACACCACCCTCTGACCTCCTCCTCTGAAGAGGCGTTATCATACAAAACGTACCCACGCGGGGGAGGCCGTGATGGGTAAATCATTTCTTGGCAATGGCGGGTGGGAGGACCGCGTCTTCCAACGCAATCACAATGTTCTCCACGAACTCGCCGTAGGCCCGTAGCACTTCAGTGGCGGGATAGCCCTCAAACGCCTTGATATCGCGAAAGGTTACATAGCAGGCGAGCTGCAGCTCCATACTCCACTCGGCCCCCGGTTGGACCACCCCGAGGGTGAACTCTTGTTTCGTGCCGTCCCACCCGTCAGGGAAGAACTTCATGAGGCCCCCGGTACCCTTCATCTGTACGATTTGAGGGCGCGGAGCGGTTGCCAAAGCGACGGAGTGTTTCGTGGAATTCGCGAGCTTGGAGAGCGTGCAGAAATCGTCACTGCCTCCGGCATATCCATCCCCACATCGGTACGGCTCAAAGCTCCGGAACAATTCGTGCAGCGCGACGGGGTATTTTGGTGCCGTAGCTCCCT
The DNA here is from genome assembly GCA_963662855.2 of uncultured Caenibius sp. Lineage (GTDB taxonomy): Bacteria > Pseudomonadota > Alphaproteobacteria > Sphingomonadales > Sphingomonadaceae > Andeanibacterium. The sequence continues at coordinate 1,191,978 of CAXXWL010000005.1, read as the reverse complement.
TCGGAACGTGGGCGAGCTTGGAATTCAGGTCGTTAAGATGGGAGCCGATGGGGAAGTGTACATCACTGGTGGCGTTCCCGTAAATTTCGCGCACGGCTGAAGATGTAGCATGATCCAGAGCGTGTTTGATGTCCCATAGGGCGTGACTGGCGAACTTGCAGACTTGATCTGGCACGTTGGCCATTCGCACCTTGACGAGTTTTTCTCCGGTTTGAGGATTAGTATCGAAGAAACCCGTATAGGGGTGACCATCGAGAAAGGCATTGGCGGCAACGTCCGCCTCTTGGATGCTTTCGTTCGCCCAACGCAGCAACGCGCGGGCGCTGGCGAAGCCGGTTTCGGCTAGGGGGTGCGTATCAGTTAGAACGCCCCGCGTTGTGTCGCACGAGTTCATCCAGCGCCTCTTCGGCCTTAGTTTTGTCAGCCTCTTTCAGCTTCCCGCCTGCAGCCCCTCACTTCTCCCGCAACCGCGGCATCAGTTCCACGAAATTGCAGGGCCGGTTGCGGCTGTCGAGCTGTTCGGCGAGGATGCCGTCCCACCCGTCCTTAACCGCGCCGTTCGATCCGGGCAGGGCGAAGATATAGGTCCCGCGCGAAACGACCGCGCAGGCGCGCGATTGCACGGTGGAGGTGCCGATCGTGTTGTAGCTGAGCCAGCGGAACAGTTCGCCGAAGCCGGGAATGTCCTTTTCCTTCACCCGGTCCAACGCCTCGGGCGTCACGTCGCGGCCGGTCAGGCCCGTGCCGCCGGTGATGATCACCGCGTCCACGCCCTGATCGTCGATCCAGTTGTTCAGCCGGTCGGCGATGATGTTCACATCGTCCTTTTCCAGCGCGCGGGAGGTCAGCTTGTGGCCGGCGGTCTTGATCCGCTCCGCCAGAATGTCGCCCGACGTGTCATCCTCCGGCCCGCGCGTATCGGATACGGTGAGTAGGGCGATATTGATCGGCTTGAAAATACGTGCGGGATCGACCGCCATGGCTTGGCCCCCTGAACAGGATTAATCGCGTTTCGCGGAGAGCCACACCCTGCCGCTCTTCGGCTCGCCCGGGAAGGCAGGCCACTGGCCCTGGGCCAGAGCGACGCGGCTGGGAGAATCGCTATCCGCCTGCCGCTCATACATCCAGTAATTGCGCATCACGATGGCTACGTAGCCGCGCGTTTCCCAATAGGGGATGGATTCCATGTAGAGCAGCGGATCGCCCTGATCGCGCACTTCGCTGTTCCAGCGGGTGACGGGCGAAAGGCCGGCATTATAGGCGGCCATGATCTTGGGCAGCTTTCCTTCGGTTGCAGAAGAATCGCGCAGCATTTCAAGGTTCTGCTGGCCGAATGCGAGATTGACTCGAGGATCGTCGAGATCCACCGCCGAAGCCGAGAGATTGAGGCGCGGGGCATGTTCGCGCACGGTGATCGGCGTGATCTGCATCAGCCCGCGCGCATTGGCCGGGCTGACCGCGCTGGTGCGGAAGTTCGATTCCTGCAGCGCATGGGCATAGGCCAGCGCGGGATCGACTTCCCACCCCGTCACCGGCATCCATTTGGGCGCGGGATAGCTGGAAGCGGGATCGGCCTTTCCGCCGGCCGGGGCGTTGTTGGCCATGAACAGCTGAGTGGAAGGCAGGCCCAGCCCGCGCGCGAGGCGCGAGAGCGATTCATAATCGCCGGAATTGCCGATCTTCGCCTGATGGATCAGCAGCTTGCTGGCCAGATCGTCCCGCCCGATTTCGGCCAGTTCGATCGCCATGCGGACATTGTCCTTGTCCTGCAGCCGGTCCCAGTCCTTCTGGTTGAAGTCCGGTTTGGCAAAGCGTTTCGGCAGCGCGAGGCCGAGTTGTTCGGCCGCCAGCATGCCATAGAGCGTTTCGTCCGTCCGCGCGGCTTCGCGCAGGTGGCTGCTGGCCTTTTCGGGCATGCGGCAACGCACGGCGGCGCGGTTGGCCCAATAATGGGCGGCGGCGGTAAGTTCGGGATTGGCGCTCTGCTGTGCGGCGCTTTCGAAGCCATAGAGCGCCGTGGTGCAATCGTTGAGCCGCCATGCGGCCAGCCCGGTCACCCAATGGCCTTCCGCGACCCATGGGCCGGCCCCGTCCGCCACGGTGAGGGAGAGCGCCAGCGCATCGCTGTCGCGGTTCTCGATGTAATAGCTCCAGGCCACGCGCTGGCGCCATTCGGCGCGGGCTTCGGGGCTGAGCTGCGTATCCACGCCGCCCAGCGCCTCGCGCGCACCGTCGGGATCGTCATTGGTGATCCGTTCCAGAATGCGGCTCTTGACGCTTTCGGGCATGGTCCCGTCCTCCACCGAGCCCGGGCGGATGCGCTTGGGCGGGGAGGACTGGCGATAAAAGCTCTGCTGCGCGGGCAGCGAAGGCATGGCGGCAAGGCCGCGCTTGAGGCCCAGCCGGGCGAGCTGTTCGGCCTGGGGCAGGCTGGTGCCGCCGTTCAGCCATTCCTGGATTTGCGGCAGTTCGACCTTGGGGGAACTGGCGGCGAGGTAATATTCGGCCAGCGCCACCTTGTGCAGCGGCCCGTCCTTGCGCTGGGCGAGCAGGTCCTGGACCTTCTTCCAGTCCTGCTTGTCGATCGCGGCGAAGACTTCGCGGTAATAATCGCGGTCGGACTGGGGCAGCAGGGTGGGCACATTGGTGCCGGTGGCATGGGCGTGGAAATATTCCACGCTGTCGGCCAGCGCGGGGGATGCGGCACCCATCGCGGCGCCGCTCGCCACAAGGGCGAGAGCAAGGCGTTTCATGCGTGCCATCGTCAGTGTCAGCCGTCCGTCCAATCCAGCCATCGCTGCCAGAAACCCGATCTTGTTGCGGGTCGTGCCAGCATGAAATCGAGGCTTCGTTCCGCCAATAGCGGAAAACTGCTGCCCTGATGGTTGATTTTCCGCAAAGATGCAGGGCTTTGCGCCGGATCGTGGCCGAACAGCGGCAGGATGTCGCGTCCGAAGGAAATTACGCGCTGCGGGCGCACCAAAGCGATGTGATGCAGCGTCACCTCGCTCAGCCCGCCGCTGGCGAGCGAGGCCCAGTCGGCCGCCGGCGTATGGCGGGCAAGCGCGCTGGCGAGATAGATCTCCGAAGGGTCCAGCCCGGCCGCGCGCAGGAAGCTGGTGAGCAGCCGCCCGCGCGCGGCGGACAGCAGGGTTTCGGCATCTTCCGGCTCAGGCTCGGGCACCAGCACCATCAGCTTCGCGCCTTCCGGCCCGCGCGGCGCGATCCGCGGACGGCCGCCTCCGGAATCGAGACTCGGCTCGGCCAGCCACCATGCGGAAAACTCCGCCAGCGTCTGCGGCCAGCTTGCAGGATCGCCGCCGATCGCGGGGCGCTTTTCCTCCGGCTCGGGCGGGGGGAGGACATAGGCGGGCCGGGCGTCACGCCGGGCAGGGTCGGCGGGCGCTTCCTCCTCCGGCTCGCGCAGCCAGACTTCCGTAGCGTCGGCAAACATATGGTCCACGCCTGCCTCGCGCCACCAATCCTGCGCGGCGGCCAATTGCTGGGCCAGAGTCAGCGGTGGGGCAGGGGCGGGGCTCGTGTCCATATCTCGGCGGGGAGTCTTGACCTGCGCACCCTCAGCAATCAAGGCTCGAATGGCAATCAAGGCACAGTTTCGAAAAGCCGAGGACGGAGCGGAAATGAGCGAACGGGAATCCATGCCCTATGATGTCGTGGTGGTTGGAGCCGGCCCCGCCGGGCTCGCCGCCGCGATCAGGCTCAAGCAACTGACCCCCGATGCCAGCGTCTGCATCCTTGAAAAGGGATCGGAAGTGGGCGCGCATATATTGTCGGGCGCGGTGATCGATCCCAAGGCGCTGGACGAACTGCTGCCCGACTGGCGGACGGACGGCTGCCCGATGGCGGAGGTTCCCGTTACCGACAACTGGCACTGGGCGCTCACCGCCAATGCCAAGCTCGACATGCCGCACGCCATGATGCCCCCGCTGATGAGCAACAAGGGCTGCTATACCGGATCTCTGGGCAATCTGTGCCGCTGGCTGGCCGAAAAGGCCGAGGGGCTGGGCGTGGAGATATTCCCCGGCTTCCCCGCCTCGGAGGTTCTGTTCGACGAGGCCGGCGCGGTGATGGGCGTCGCCACGCAGGATATGGGCGTGGCCAAGGACGGCAGCCACAAGCCGGACTATCAGCCCGGCATGGAACTGCACGCCAAATATACATTGTTTGCCGAAGGCGCGCGCGGCCATCTGACCAAGCGCCTCAAGGCCCATTACGATCTGGAACGCGATTGCCAGCCGCAGGTCTATGGCCTCGGCATCAAGGAATTGTGGGACATCGCGCCCGAAAAGCATGTGCCGGGCCGGGTGATCCACACCCAGGGCTGGCCCTTGAGCGAAAGCGGCAGCTGGGGCGGCGGGTTCCTCTATCATCAGGCGAACGGGCAGGTGGCGCTCGGCTTCGTCACCGCGCTCGATTACGCCAATCCTTATGTCTATCCCTTCGAGGAATTCCAGCGCTGGAAGCAGCACCCGGAAATCCGCGCCATTCTGGAAGGCGGCCGCCGCGTTTCCTATGGCGCAAGGGCGATCAACGAAGGCGGCTGGCAGTCCGTGCCCAAGCTGGAATTCCCCGGCGGCGCGCTGATCGGCTGTTCTGCCGGCTTCGTGAACGTGCCCCGCATCAAGGGCAGCCACACCGCGATGAAAAGCGGGATGCTCGCCGCCGATGCGATTGCCGAAGCCTTCCAGGCCGGCCGCCAGAATGACGAGCTGACCGGCTATGGCGCTTCGCTGCGATCCAGCTGGATCGCGAAGGAACTGGAACTGGTGAAGAATGCCGAGCCGCTGGTGGCGAAGTTCGGCGGAACGCTGGGCACACTTCTGGCAGGCGCGGATATGTGGCTGCGCACTCTGGGCATCCGCCTGCCATTCACCATGGCTCACCACACCGACGCTTCGGCCACGGGTGAGGCGAAGAATTACCAGCCCATCGCCTATCCCAAGCCCGATGGCGTGATCAGTTTTGACCGGCTTTCCTCCGTGTTCCTGTCGAACACCAACCACGAGGAAGACCAGCCCTGCCACCTGAAGCTGAAAGACCCGTCTGTTCCGGTCGAGATCAACCTGCCGGTCTATGCCGGGCCGGAGGCGCGATACTGCCCGGCGGGCGTCTATGAATTCGTGGGTGTGGAAGAAGGCAATCCCAGTCTGGTGATCAACGCCCAGAACTGCGTCCACTGCAAGACCTGCGACATCAAGGACCCGACCCAGAATATCGAATGGGTCACGCCCGAAGGCGGCGGCGGGCCGAATTACCCGAATATGTGAGGCGTATCCTCCCCCGCCGGGGGAGGGGGACCACCGCAGGTGGTGGAGGGGCGAGTTGCCCAAGTATGTGATCAGTCGCACTGGATTCCCGCCTTCGCGGGAATGACGAAATATAGGGCTGCACAACTGAAATTCGTCATTCCCGCGAAGGCGGGAATCCAGTAGCTCCGCCTGCGTGCGAAGCAATTTCCTACCGACTGTCTACCTCCTCGCATCCGGCAGAAACGGCACGCTCTACACAGGCGTGACGTCCGACTTAATTTCCCGCATTCACCAGCACCGGACTGAAGCAGTTGAAGGGTTTACGGCGAAATATGGCGTCCATTCGCTCGTATGGTTTGAACAACATTCGACAATGGAACACGCCATTCAGCGCGAAAAGCGGCTGAAGAAATGGAACAGGGCATGGAAACTCAGATTGATCGAGGAAACCAATCCCGACTGGAGCGATCTGGCAGAAGGTCTGGGATTTGGTCCGCTGTCGCAGTCTGGATTGTCCAAGGACGTCTGCGACTCCCCGCCTGCGCGGGGATGACGAGTGTTCTGAAGTGACCATGAAAGAAACCGCCTACGCCAAGATCAATCTCGCCCTGCATGTCCGGCGGCGGCGCGATGATGGCTATCATGAGCTGGAAACACTCTTCGCCTTCGTCGATGCCGGGGATGAACTCACCGCGCGCCCGGCGGAGGAGGATAGTCTTGCCGTCACCGGCGAATTTGGGGCTGCGTTGACCGATCCCTTCGGCAATATCGTCGCCCGCGCGCTGGGCAGTCTGCCGCGTGCGGATGGGCTGGCGATCAGCCTCGAAAAGAACCTGCCGGTCGCGGCCGGGCTGGGCGGGGGCTCTGCCGATGCCGGGGCGGTGTTCCGGCTGGTAGAGCGCACGCATGGCCTGCCGGATGACTGGCGCGAGCGGGCCGCGCGGCTGGGGGCGGATGTGCCAGCCTGCGTCGAAAGCGTTACCTGCGTCGGGCGCGGCACGGGGACGCAGCTGGAACCCGGCCCTGCCGATCTTGCGGGAACGCCTGTGCTGCTGGTCAATCCGCGCATTCCGCTGGCCACCGGGCCGGTGTTCAAGGCGTGGGACGGGCAGGATCGCGGGCCTATGCCGGAGGGAACGGCGCGGCAGATCGCGCTGGACGGGCGCAACGATCTGGAAGCGCCCGCCATCTCGCTCTGTCCCGAAATCGCCGAAGTGCTGCGTGATCTTGAGGCAACAGGCCCATGGCTGTCGCGCATGTCGGGAAGCGGGGCGACCTGTTTTGCCCTGTTCGATAGCGCAGAGGCCTTGCGCGCCGCGTCGCAGCGTTTAGCGCTGGAGCATCCCCATTGGTGGCGCATGGAAGGCAGGCTGCGATGATCGAGGAAGCATACCGGATATTGGGAACCCCGCGTTTCGGCGGCATCCTCGTCGTTTCGGACCATGCTTCCAACAATGTGCCCAGCGACATCGATCTGGGCATCGATCCCGCGCTGATGAACGAGCATATCGCCATCGATATCGGCGTGGGCGCAGTGGGTGAATTGATGGCCCGGCACCTCGGCATCTGCGCCTTCCAGGGCAATGTCAGCCGGCTGGTGTGCGACTTCAACCGTGACGAGACGGCGCTTTCCAGCGTGCCCGAAGTGAGCGACGGGATCATCATTCCCGGCAATCAGGGTAACGTGCACGAGGCGCGGATGGAGCGGTTCTATCGCCCCTATCACGCGGCGCTTGCCCGGCTGCTGGAGGATACGCCGCCTTCGCTGATCCTCTCGCTCCACAGCTTCACGCCGCAGCTGGCCAGCGATCCCGATTGCCAGCGCCCGTGGGATTGCGGCGTGCTCTATAATCAGGACGACCGCGCATCGCGCGTCGCGATCCCGCTGCTGGAGGCCGAGGGCCTGCATGTGGGCGATAACCAGCCCTATTCGGGCAAGGTGCTCAACACCACGATGAACGTCCATGCCGAGGGCGAGGGCAGGCCCTATTTCGGGGTCGAGATCCGGCAGGACAAGCTGGTGACGGCGGAGCAGCAGGCCAAATGGGCCGAACGGCTGGCGCGCATCTGCAACCGGGTGGCGATTGCCATCGGGGAGTGATCCCCCGTCCCCCGGAACAGGTCCGGGGTGACATTTGTCCATTTTCTTCTTCGAATGGCTCCCTACCTGCAGTAGAGCGCCTTCAACCTTATTACCGGAGCCTTGAAGATCATGCCTGCCTATCGTTCCCGCACATCCACTCATGGCCGCAACATGGCCGGCGCACGAGGGCTGTGGCGCGCCACCGGTATGAAGGACGGGGATTTCGGCAAGCCGATCATCGCCGTGGTCAACAGCTTCACCCAGTTCGTGCCGGGCCATGTCCATCTGAAGGACCTTGGCCAGCTGGTCGCGCGGGAGATCGAGGCGGCCGGCGGCGTGGCCAAGGAATTCAACACCATCGCGGTGGATGACGGTATCGCCATGGGCCATGACGGGATGCTCTATTCGCTCCCCAGCCGCGACCTGATCGCCGACAGCGTCGAATATATGGTCAATGCGCACTGCGCCGATGCGATGGTGTGCATCTCCAATTGCGACAAGATCACGCCCGGCATGCTGATGGCGGCGATGCGGATCAATATTCCGGTGGTGTTCGTTTCCGGCGGGCCGATGGAAGCCGGCAAGGTGGTGATGAAGGGCAAGGAAGTCGCGCTCGACCTGATCGACGCGATGGTCGCCGCGGCGGACGAATCCTATTCGGACGAGGAAGTGGCCGAGATCGAGCGTTCGGCATGCCCAACCTGCGGGTCCTGCTCGGGCATGTTCACCGCCAATTCGATGAATTGCCTGACCGAGGCGCTGGGCCTTTCGCTGCCGGGCAATGGCTCGCAGCTGGCCACTCATGCCGATCGCAAGCAGCTGTTCGAGCGGGCCGGGCGCCTGATCGTGACGCTGGCGAAGCGCTATTACGAGGAGGACGATGACAGCGTCCTGCCGCGCGTGATCGCGGGCTTCGAAGCCTTCGAGAATGCCATGAGCCTCGATATCGCCATGGGCGGTTCGACCAATACCGTGCTCCATCTCCTTGCCGCCGCGCAGGAAGCGGGCATCGACTTCACTATGGCCGATATCGACCGGCTGAGCCGCAAGGTGCCGTGCCTCAGCAAGGTCGCCCCGGCCAAGAACGACGTCCATATGGAAGACGTCCACCGCGCGGGCGGGATCATGGCGATCCTGGGCGAGCTGGACCGGGCCGGGCTGCTCCACACGGCGCTGCCCACGGTCCACAGCCCCACTTTGGGCGATGCGCTGGCCGATTGGGACATTCGCCTGACCAACAATCCCATGGTGCAGGAATTCTACAAGGCCGCGCCGGGCGGCGTGCCCACGCAGACCGCCTTCAGCCAGAACCGCCGCTGGGACGAGCTGGATACGGACCGTGAGAACGGCGTGATCCGCTCGGCCGAACATGCCTTCTCCAAGGATGGCGGGCTTGCGGTGCTTTACGGCAATATCGCGCTGGAAGGCTGCATCGTGAAGACTGCCGGCGTGGATGACAGCATCCTGAAATTCTCCGGCCCGGCCAAGGTCTATGAGAGCCAGGATTCCGCCGTCACCGCGATCCTCACCGGTCAGGTCGAGGCGGGCGACGTGCTGGTGATCCGTTACGAAGGCCCCAAGGGCGGGCCGGGGATGCAGGAAATGCTCTATCCCACGAGCTATCTGAAGTCGAAGGGACTGGGCAAGGCCTGCGCCCTCATCACCGACGGGCGCTTCTCGGGCGGCACTTCGGGCCTGTCCATCGGCCATGCTTCCCCGGAAGCGGCCGAGGGCGGGGCGATCGGGCTGGTCGAGGCGGGCGATACGATCGAGATCGATATCCCCAACCGCACGATCCATCTGGCCGTGACGGACGAGGAACTCGCCCATCGCCGCGCGAAGATGGAGGCACGGGGCGCCGCTGCATGGCAGCCCACCGAACAGCGCCCGCGCAAGGTTTCCGCCGCGCTGCAAGCCTATGCCGCGATGACCACCAGCGCCGCCCGCGGCGCGGTGCGTGACGTTTCGCAGCTCAAGCGGGGCTAAGCTCGCGTGCGTGCTTCGACAGGCTCAGCACGAGCGGGAATTGGGAAATCCATCCCACATCCGTTCGCCCTGAGCCTGTCGCGGGGCGCGGTATGTGCTCTCCTGCTGTTCGCGGCGGCCTGCTCCCCCGAAGCCGCGGAGAAGGCCGGGGAAGCCAGCGAGCAACCCAGCCGCTCGGCCAGCGGGAACGAGCTGATCGAATGCGCCATCGGCGGCGCGCAATGGTTCCTGCGCGAATGCGAAGTGGAGAAGGGCACGTCCGAAGACGGTTCCCGCATCCTGATCGTGCGCCATCCCGATGGCGGTTTCCGCCGCTTCACCGTGCTGACCGACGGACGCGGGCTGGAGCCTGCCGACGGGGCCGAACAGGCGCAGGCCGCGCTGGTGGACGGGCGGCTGGATATCCGCGTGGCGGATGATCGCTATCGCTTCCCCGCAACGGTGAAGGGCAATGCCCAGGGCCAGTGACCAGATCCTCTCCGTGGCGCAGATGCGCGATGCGGAAGAGGCGCTGATCGCGGCGGGCAGCAGCGTGGACGCGCTGATGCAGATCGCCGGGCGCGGCGCGGCGGAATGGGTGTGGCGGCTCGGCTGGCCCAGACCCGTCACCATATTGTGCGGCCCCGGAAACAATGGCGGCGATGGGTATGTGATCGCCCAGACCCTGCGGGAACGGGGGCTGGCCGTCACGGTAATTGCGCCGCTTCCCCCCGGAACCGATGCCGCCCGCAATGCCCGCGCGGCCTATGAGGGCGATGTGCTGACCTCGCCGCATGGCGTCCATGGGGGCGTGCTGGTGGATTGCCTGTTCGGCAGCGGGCTGGCCCGCCCGCTCAGCGACGACCTGTTCGCGATCCTCACCCAGCTTGCCGCCAGCCACCCCCTGCGGGTCGCGGTGGACCTGCCCAGCGGGGTGGAGAGCGACAGCGGCCGCGCGCTGAACGAAGGACTGCCCGATTACCGGCTGACCATATCGCTCGGTGCGTGGAAATTCGCCCATTGGACCATGCCCGCCGCCGCCCTGATGGGGCAGCGCAGGCTGGTGGATATAGGCGCGGCGCAGGTGCCCGGTGCAGCGCGGCTGATCGGCAGGCCGCAGCTTTCTGCGCCCGTGGCCGGAGCGCATAAATATACCCGCGGCCTGCTCGCCGTGGTGCCCGGCGCCATGCCCGGCGCGGCATTGCTGGCGAGCGAGGCAGCGATGCGCGGCGGGGCGGGCTATGTCCGGCTCGCGGCGGCGCAGGCGCCCATGGGCACTCCGCCGGACCTTGTGACCGATCCGCAGGCGCTGGCCGATCCGCGCCTGTCCGCCGCGCTGGTAGGGCCGGGGCTGGGCCGGGGCGAGGGTGCGCGGGCGCGGCTTGGCGAGGTCCTTGCCCGCGAAGTGCCCGTGGTTCTGGATGCCGATGCGCTGGTGGCGCTCATCCCTGCCATGCTCGCTGCCCGCCGATCCCCGATTATCGCGACGCCGCACGAAGGCGAGCTGACGCAGCTTGCCGTGGCTTTCGGCATTGCCGCGCAGGGCAAACGCGCCGTGGCGCAGGAGCTTGCCCGCCGGACCGGGATGGTCGTGATCGCCAAGGGTCCCGATACGCAGGTCGCCGCGCCCGATGGCAGGGTGGAACTCGCCCGGCCCGCGCCAAGCTGGCTGTCGGTGGCGGGAACGGGCGACGTGCTGGCCGGGATCGTCGCCAGCCGCCTTGCCACCGGGGCCGATCCCTTCGCCGCCGCCTGCGAAGCGGTGTGGCTGCATGGGGAGGCCGCGCGGCTCGCCGGGCCGCTGCTGGTGCCATCGGGGCTTGTCACATATATTCCAGCCGCCTACGCGCGCTGCCTGTGACCGAAACCGAAGAGATTATTCGCATTGCCGCGAAGGGCGACGGCATTACCGCCAGTGGCCGCCATTCGCCTTTCTCCGCGCCGGGCGACCTGCTGCATGTTGACGGCACGCTGGAACATGGCCCCCACCATGTCGATCCGCCCTGCCGCCATTTCGGCAGCTGCGGTGGATGCCAGCTGCAGCATCTGGACGAGGAGATGCTGGCCACCTTCGTCACCGATCGCGTCGTGAATGCCGCGCAGGGGCAAGGCATCGAGCCCGAACGCCTGCACCCCGCGCATCTTTCCCCCCCGCGCAGCCGCCGCCGGGCGACGCTGCACGCGGTGAATGGCGGCGGCGGGCCGCTGATCGGTTTCCATGAAGGCGGTTCGCACAGGATCGTCGGCATTGCCGAATGCCCGGTCCTCGCGCCGGAACTGTTCGAGGCCGTGGGCCAGTTGCGCCGGTTGCTCGCGCAGCGGAAGGGCAAATATGCCGCCGAGATCGAACTGACGCTGGCGGATCAGGGCGTTGCCTGCGGATTGAAGGGCCTCAGCTTCGAAGGGCTGGCCGATGCGGAGGCGCTGTTCGATTTCGCGCGCGAAAGTGGCTTTGCCCGGCTGACAGTGGATGAAGGCTTTGGCCCGGAAACCCGCTGGGAACCTGAGCCGGTGACCGTTACGCTGGCCGGTGTGCCGGTGCCCCTGCCGCCGGGCGGATTCCTGCAGGCCACTCGCGATGGCGAGGAAGTGCTGGTATCTTCCGCGAAGGAATGGCTGGCCGGTGCGGCCACCGTGGCGGATCTTTTCTCCGGCCTTGGCACTTTCGCCTTTGCGCTGGCAGGCCCGGCCAAGGTGCTGGCGGCGGAGGCTTCGCGCGATTCCCACCTTGCGTGCAAATCCGCTGCCGGCCTTTCCGCTCGCCCGGTCCATGCATTGCACCGCGATTTGTTCCGCAATCCGCTGCAGCTCGACGAGCTTGACCGCTTCGCCGCCGTGGTGCTCGATCCGCCGCGTGCCGGGGCGAGGGAGCAGGTCAAGCTGATCGCAGGCAGCATCGTTCCGCGCGTGGCCTATGTCAGCTGCAATCCCTCAAGCTGGGCGCGCGACGCGGCGACGCTGCTGCAAGGCGGCTATCGCCTGGCCGAATTGCGCCCGGTGGGCCAGTTCCGCTGGTCCACCCATGTCGAATTGGTGAGCCTGTTCGTGAAAGGCTGAGAGGTCCTCATTCTCCGTAATAATACATATATTCCCAATATTCGTCGGCGGCAGAGAAGGGATCGGTGAAGATATTGTTTGTCCGCTCCCCGTCACAGGCCATCTTGCTGTAGACCGCGCCCAGCGTGCCATCGGCGATTTCCTGCCAATTGCTGTCCAGCGGCGCAGGCGGGAGCATGGAGCGATCGAGGGCGTAATCGTCCATCCTCAATTCGCGCACTTTCTTTCCGGCGCAATCCAGCTCCACACGGGACTTCGTGTAGTAGATCTTGGCTCCCGCGCCCTGGCCCATATCGAAGCCCTGGAACACTTCCATGATCTTGTTGGCGCCATTCGCCTGGATGCTGTCTTCATCGGCAAAGGCGATTACTTCGTCGCTCGATGCAACTTCGTGCCACTTCTCCGCCATGGCGGGGGCAGTGAGTCCGGTAGTCAGGGTAAGGCCAAGCAGCAGCTTCTTGCGCATTCAAAATCACTCCGCAGATGAGATTGGGGAGCGACTCGGCCCTGTTATGATTGCCCCGTTAACCACAGGATCACAGCTGGCCAGCGTGCCGCAATCCCCAAAACCGGGGGGGTGCCGCTTTTCCGCAGTTTAGCGGCGCGTGAGCATGTCCAGCAGATGCTCCGCCAGCCAGTCGCGCGACTGGGGTTCGGCAAAGGCATGGCTCGCGCCGGGGCAGCGGCGGAGGCGCGGGTCGGTGTTGTCCCAGCTTGCGGCGAAGGTCTGCGCGGTCCGGTCCCGTTCCGCCAGCAGGATGGTGGCCGGCCCCCGGAAAGCGGCCAGCCCGGCGGCGATTTCCTGCGCCAGCGTGGTCGGCGCGGGGGCGGGGCGGATGGCCTGGCCGATGCCTTTCAGCAATTTGCCGATGGAAACCTTGCCGGTCAGCAGCCGTGCCAGTTCCTTCGGATCGCGCAATTTCTGCGAATAGCGTGCGCGGATCGCCTCGGGCGGCGGGGCGGCATCGTCGCTCTCGATAGTCCATGGATTGGCGAGAACCAGCGCATCGAACCCCGCGCCCCGGCTGAGCATCAGCGCGCTTGCCCCGTCGCAATTGCCGAAGCCCGCGATGCTTGTGACATGGGGCGCCGCCTGCCGGAATGCCGCCAGCGCGGCGGCGATATCGGGCGCGCTGCTGCGGAACCCACCATTCATTCCCTCGCTGTCGCCCACGCCGCGCCGGTCGAAGCGGAACACCGGATGGCCCGCCGCTGCGATCCGCGCGGCAAGCTGCGCCTGACCGGCAAAGGCCCCGGCGCGGGTTTCATTGCCGCCGGTCACGATCAGCAGGCCGGTGGTGCCCGCCGCTTCGTCCAGCGTTCCGGCCAGTTCCATGCCGTCGCAGGCGAAGGTCACATGCCGCCGGGTCACAGGCTCAGCCCCATGACGAGGAAGGCGGCCAGCGCATCGGCCTGCTTGGCGCTGAAGCCCGGCTCGGCGCGCAGCCAGGGGGCAGGGCCGCCCACGGTGGACTGGTCGAGATCGGCCAGCCGCCCGCTATCGGGCAGGCGCGCGGCTTCCAGATCGCGGATCATGACCGCGCCCAGCCGGTATCCGGCGAGTTCCAGTCCATCGCTGCGCCCGGTTTCCAGCAGGCTTTCCGCGCTTTCGCTCACTCCCGCCTCGCGCGCGGCGATGGTGCGGGCGCGCAGCATGGCGCGCAGGGCATTGGCGCCGCCGGTGGGGGCATAGCGCCAGCCGGTAAGCTGCGGCGGGGCAAGGATCGCTGACGCGCGCACGGTGAGCAGATGGGTGACGGCGAAATGGCCGGCCGCCTGTGCCGCCGCCGCGCGCCAGCTGGCCAGGGTCTGGCCCTCCAGCGGGGCGAGGCTCTCGTTCCAGCCGGGCAGATCGGGCATGAAACTGTCGATCCCCGCGCCATCGAGACGGCGCATGGCCTCCACCAGAGTGTGGCGCGTCTTGTTCGCCTCGTCGAACAGGGGCGGCAGGATCAGCAGCCGCCGCGCGCGGCCCTGATCGAAGGCGACGGCATATTCGTCGCCACCTGCGAGGGCTGGCCAGTGTGCGATCATCGCGCGGCGATCATGCGGGGCTCAGCCGCCCTCGCGCTTCGCCTGTGCGAAGGCGAGAAGTGCGCCGAAGTTTTCCAGCATTTCGCCATCCACCTCGTCATCGTCGATCACGATATCCAGCCGGTCCTCGATCTCGGTCAGCAGGCCGGCGACGGCCATGGAATCGAGTTCCGGCAGATGGCCGAACAGGCCGGTGTCGGCCGTGAAACCGTCCACGCGCGAGCGGTCCAGCCCCAGCACGTCGCACAGGATTTCGCGCAGGATCGCGTCGGTCTGGCCGGTCGTTTCGGAAGAGCTGGTCATCTGGTCTTTCGTCGATTGGGGCGGAATCTCTTTGAAGACCGGGCTTTAGTTCCTGTCGAGCAGCTTGCGCAACCCCGCGCGGATCAGGCGTGGCCAGCTGGCAGGCGCGCCGGGGCGCAGGATTTCCAGCCGGAAGCGCGGGCGGATTTCCTCCATCCACATGCCCTTATAGGGATCGTCGCCCGTCCCGAAATCGACCATTTCCACCTGATCGCCATCGATCGCCCGCTCGAACAGGGCGGCGGTCAGCACGGTTCCGGCGGAAAGCGGCACCGCCTCTTCGACATGGGCCAGCTTGTGGATGAAAGCGGTGCCGGACTCGACCGTCCAGAATTGCGCGGCCAGCGGCCTGCCTTCGGCGCTCGCGATGCCCAGCCGCAGGCGGCCTGCCGCGCCTTCCTGCTCGGCAAAGCGGCGCAGCATGAAGGGCTTGCCTTCGGTGGGTTTCCAGCTGGCGGCATAGATCGCCTCGTAAGCGTCCCATGCGGCGGGATCGAAGGCGGTGTGGATCTGCACATCCACTTTCTTGGCCTTGCGTTTCAGCGTGGTGCGCAGGGGGCCGGGGCGGCCGGCGAGATAATCCTCATAGGACCGTCCCCCCAGGCGCAATATGTGGTTCGTGTCGCACAATTCGCGGATTACCACCCAGCCGGCGGCGCGGAAGGCGGCGGCCAGCATGGTGGCGCTGCGATCCTCATCGGGCAGCGGCCACAGCACAAGGCGGTGGGTTTTCGCGGGCAGATCGCGCGCAATCGCCTCCAGCAGGGCGGGCTGATTCGCCCCCGGCGTGGCGAGCGGGCGCCAGAAGAAACTGTACCAATTGGCCAGGGGAATCAGCGCGGCGCCTTCGCGCATCAGGGGCAGGGCGGCGGAATGCGCGCCATCGCTCGCCAGCACGACGAAAGGCGGCAATTCGCCTTCCTGCGCCAGCAGCGTAAACCATTCGGCACGGTCGAACGGAGCGGCGCTTGCTGGTCCAAGCGCTTGCAAGACGTTAACCCTGTCGTGATAGCTGACCGCGATCACCTGAACGCTTCCCCCTTTACGGACCCCATAACCGGAGCCCCGATGCCTGTTGCCCCCGATCCGATTGCCAGGCCGCTCGATCATCTCGCCCTGTTTGGCGAAGATGATGGGCAGGCACTCGTTCTCAGGCAAGGCGTCCTTAGCTACAAGGCCTTAAGGGAGCGTATCTCCCTGCTCGCGGCGTGGCTGGCGGAGCGTGTGCCGCACAAGGGCGCGCGCGTGGCCAGCTGGGCGGCCAAGGGCGAGCTGACCTGTCTGCTGCCGCTGGCGGCGGCGCGCGCCGGGCTGGTGCATGTTCCGGTCAATCCTTTGCTCAAGCACGCACAGGTGGCGCATATCCTTGCCGATAGCGGCGCGCGGTTGCTGATGGGCAATGCCGCGCGGCTTGCCGGGCTGGGCGAGGGCGACGTTCCTGCCGGCTGCGATGTCGTGGAAGAGGCGCAGGTCTGGCTTGAGGCCGAGGCGCTGGGCGGATCGCTGGGGCCTTCGCAGGCCGATCCGGGCGATCTGGCAGCGATCCTCTACACCAGCGGTTCCACCGGGCGGCCCAAGGGCGTGATGCTCAGCCACGCCAATCTCTGGCTCGGCGCGGTGAGCGTGGCGAATTACCTCGGGCTGGAGGCGGACGACGTGGTGCTGGGCGTGCTGCCCTTGTCTTTCGACTATGGCCAGAACCAGCTCCTCTCCGCCTGGCGGGCCGGGGCCTGCGTGGTGCCGATCGATTATCTCACCGCCCGCGATGTGGTGAAGGCCTGCGCGAAACATGGAGTGACGACACTCGCAGCCGTGCCGCCGCTGTGGGTGCAACTGGTGGAGCAGGACTGGCCGCCCGAAGCATCCGCCCCCTTGCGCCGCCTGACCAATAGCGGCGGCGCGCTGACGGTGGAGCTTGTCCGCAAATTGCGCGCGATCTTCCCGCAGGCGCGATTGTTCCCGATGTATGGCCTGACGGAAGCCTTCCGCTCGACCTATCTCGACCCCGCGCTGGTCGATACGCATCCCACTTCGATGGGCAAGGCGATCCCCTTTGCCGAAGTGCTGGTAGTGGGGGACGATGGCGCGATTACCGCGCCGGGCGAGGAGGGCGAACTGGTCCATTGCGGCCCGCTGGTGGCGCAAGGCTATTGGCAGGATGCCGGGCGGACGGCAGAGCGTTTCAAACCTGCTCCGGCCGGGTCCGCCTATGGCGGCATGGCCGTCTGGTCGGGCGACCGGGTAGTGCGCGATGCCGATGGGCTGCTTTATTTCGCCGGCCGCCGCGATGCGATGATCAAGAGCGCGGGCAACCGCATTTCCCCGCAGGAGATCGAGGAAGCCGCGCTCGCCACCGGGCTGGTGGCGGAAGCGGTCGCTCTGGGCGTGCCGGACGAGAGGCTGGGGCAGGCGGTGCATCTGGTGGTGCGGCCAAGGGCGGATGCCGTGGATGTGCAGGAACTCCTCCCGCGACTGCTGGCCCAGGAACTGCCCAATTTCATGCAGCCGCGCATGTTTCACTGGCGCGAGGCGATGCCGCTCAATCCCAATGGCAAGATCGACCGTACCGCCCTGCAGCAGGAGCTTGCCGCATGAAGCCGCTCGGCCCGATCCCCGCCGGTTTCGAAACGCTGGATGGCGAACTTGCCCTTGGTGGTAAGACGGCAAGCGCATGGGTGGCCGAAGCGGACGGTACGCCGCTGTTCGTCTATTCGCGCGGGTTGATCGCCCGCCGTATCGCACAATTGCGTGCCGCCATGCCTGCAAGGTTGGCGATCCATTATGCGGTAAAGGCCAATCCCTTCGCGCCGCTGCTGGCGCATATGGCCGGGCTGGTGGACGGGTTCGATATCGCCTCGGGCGGTGAACTCGCCATGGTTCAGGGGGCAGGAATTGCGCCGGAGAAGGTGAGCTTCGCCGGGCCGGGCAAGCGCGACGAGGAACTGGAAGCCGCGATTGCCGCCGGAGTGACGCTCAATCTCGAATCCGAGAACGAGGCGCGCCGCGCGCTGGCGATTGCGGAGCGCCTTGGCATTACGCCACGCCTTGCGATCCGGGTGAATCCCGATTTCGAATTGCGGGGTTCGGGCATGAAGATGGGCGGGGGCGCCAAGCCCTTCGGCCTCGATGCGGCGCGGGTGCCTGCCCTTGCGCGCGAGTTGATCGCCGCCGGGGCCGAATGGCGCGGGCTGCATATCTTCGCGGGCAGTCAGGCACTGGATGCCGAAGCGCTGATCGAGACGCAGGCCAATGTGCTCGATCTTGCCGCAAGGCTCGCGCAAGAGATCGGGGCGGCATTGCCCAAGCTCAATATGGGCGGCGGCTTCGGCATTCCCTATTTCAACGGCGACGCGCCGCTGGATGTCGCGGCGATCGGTTCCGCACTGCAAGCCCGCTTCGATGTCCTGCCCGAAGCGCTTGAAAAGACGCAGTTCTGCATCGAACTGGGCCGTTATCTGGTGGGAGAGGCGGGGGTCTATCTGACGCGAATCGTCGATCGCAAGATCAGCCATGGCCAGACCTATCTCATCACCGATGGCGGGCTGCATCACCAGCTGGCCGCCTCGGGCAATTTCGGCACGGTGGTGCGGCGCAATTACCCTCTGGCCATTGCCACCCGCTTCGGCGCTGAGCCTGTGGAAGAGGCGAATGTGGTGGGCTGTCTGTGCACCCCGCTCGATCGTCTTGCCGATCAGGCGCTGCTGCCCGCCGCCGATGTTGGCGATCTGGTCGCGGTGTTCTGCGCCGGGGCCTATGGCGCCAGTGCCAGCCCGGCCATGTTCCTGGGTCAGGGCCCGGCGCGCGAAATCCTCGTTTAACCTTTCCCCGCCGCAAGTCCCCATTCGGGACAGCGCCCCCAAAACCATCGCAAAGCCGGGCATTTGCGCCTTTGGCTAACGAGATGTTCACCCTTTTCGGGGAATACGGCGACTGGATCCAGGGGTTGTGAACGTGGGGCGGGGAAGCTGTTCCCACGCGCATGGCCCGCAGAAATGCCCAGTTTTCCATGGGGACGATTTAATGCGTATGAGTGTGATTGCCCGCATGTTCCTCGGGATGGCCATGGCCAGCCTCGCCCTTTCCGGCTGTGCAAGCAGCGGCCCCAAGCTGCCGCCCGCCCAGTTCGTGGCGATGCAGGAAGGGCCGGGCGAGGAATATGTGATCGGCCCGCTCGACGAGATCACCATTCATGTGTGGCGCAACCCGGAACTCGGCGCGAAGGTGCAGGTCCGCCCGGACGGGCGCATCACCACGCCGCTGGTTTCCGACATGCCCGCCGTGGGCAAGACGCCTTCCATGCTGGCGGAAGATATCCGCCTGCAGCTCTCGCAATATATCACCGATCCGCTGGTTTCGGTGATCGTGAACCAGTTCGCCGGCACCTTCAGCCAGCAGGTGCGGATCGTGGGCGCCACGGAAAAGCCCGCCTCCATCCCCTATCGCGCGAATATGACGCTGCTGGATGCGATGATCGCCGTGGGCGGCCTTTCGGAATTCGCCAGCGGCAATCGCGCCAAGCTGGTCCGCTTCGACAAGGAAACCGGCAAGCAGCAGGAATATGCGCTGCGCCTGTCGGACCTCCTGAAGAAGGGCGACAGCAAGGCCAATGTCCTCCTGATGCCGGGCGATGTCATCATCATCCCCGAAAGCATGTTCTAGAGGTTGGGCGGCACAGGGCATGAACGCCATAGTCGAAGAAATCCGCGCAGCGCTCTGGTCGGTCTGGAACCGGCGCTGGCTTGCCCTGGCGGTCGCCTGGGGGCTGTGCCTCGTGGGCTGGCTGGCCGTGGCCATGGTCCCCAATTCCTATGAATCGAAGGCTCGCATCTTCGTCCAGCTGGACGATGTGCTGGCCCAGCAGATCGGGATTGGATCGGGCAGCCGCAAGAAGGATATCGAACGCGTTACCCAGACGCTGACCAGCGCGGTGAACCTTGAAAAGGTCATCCGCTCCACCCGCCTGGGCGAAACGGTGACCACGCCGCGCCAGATGGAAACGGCAGTGGAGAAACTGGCCGAGACGATCACGATCAAGAGCACCGAGGAAAACCTCTTCGTCATCACTGCCGAAAGCGGCCGCAGCGATCTTTCCGATGGCGCGAATGCACAGCTGGCGCAGGATGTGGTGCAGAAGCTGATCGACATCTTCCGCGAACAGAACCTTGGCGGCTCGCGCGGGGAAATGCGCGATACGATCGACTTCCTCGACCAGCAGCTGGCCGACCGGCAGAAGCAGCTTGAAAAGGCCGAGCAGGAGCGGCTTGCCTTCGAAGCATCGCATCCCGAACTGATCGGCGGCGCCGCCGCGATTTCGCAGCGGCTTGAATCGACCCGCGCCGAAATGCGCAGCGTCGAGGCGGATCTTGCCGCGGCCCAGAGCGCGCTTGCGGCCGTCGATGGCCAGCTGGCGGGTACGCCGCGCACCATGGTCATTCCGGGCCAGGTGGGCGGCGCGCAGGGCGCGCTGATGCAGGCCGAAGCAAATCTGGCCGACATGCGCGCGCGCGGGCTGACCGACAACCATCCCGACGTCGTCTCGATCGAGAAGCAGATCGCCTCGCTGCGCCAGCAGGCGGCGAAACAGGGCAGTGCGGGCGGAATGCCCAACCCGGCGTTCAGCTCGCTCCAGTCGATCCGGGCGGAGCGCATGGCGAATGTCCAGGCGCTGCAATCGCGCAAGGCGGCACTCACTTCGGAAGTGATGCAGATCACCGCCAACCAGTCGCTCGAGCCGGGTGCAGCTGCGGAGGCGCAGCGCATCAGCCGCGATTACGAAGTGCTGCGCGAACAATATGACAAATTGCTCAAGGACCGCGAGGAGCTGCGCCTGCGCGGCCAGGTGGAGACCGAGCGCAATGCGGTGAAGTTCGAAGTGATCGATCCGCCGACAACGCCGCGCACCCCTTCCGCGCCCAACCGCCCGCTGCTGCTGCTGGGCGTGCTGGTGCTGGGTATCGGCGCGGGCGCCGGCGCGGGCTGGGGCGTGGCGCAGCTGCGGTCCTCCTTTGCGACGGCCGGCAAGCTGGAGACGACATTCGACCTGCCGGTGATCGGCACGATCTCGCATGTCACCACCGAGGCCAGCCGAATGCTCAAGGCCAAGCGGCTCAAGCTGTTCGCTGCCGGGGCCGGCGGGCTGGGCGGTCTCTTCATCGTGCTGCTGGCGGTGGAATTCATCCAGCGCGGCATGGTGGCGTGAGGGAGAGGGAAATGACCGAACAGAGCAAGATCCCGCTTCCCCCGAAGGACGATGGCCAGCCGGAAGGCAATTCGCTGTTCGAGCGTGCCAGCGGCGCTTTCGATCTCGGCGGCGCCTTCAAGCCTGCCCCCATGCCCAAGGATCTGGCGCAGACGCCTTCACGCATCAAGCGCCCGACGCGGGTACCGGTGGTGGAGCAGGCGCCGCAGGAAGCGCCTGCGCCTCAAACGGTTGCGCCCCGGCCCGAAGTCCGGCCCGCGCCGCAGGTGATGGCGCAGCCGGCGCCTGCTGCGGCCGCACCCGTTGCGCCGGTTCAACCGACCCAGTTCTCCGCCGCAAGGCACGCTATCGACCGGGCGCATCTGCGCGAACAGGGCATGATCGAGCCCGAAGGCGCGGTGACGACCCTGTTCGAGGAATTCCGCATCGTGAAGCGCGAATTGCTCCAGTCCGCGCGCGAAGCTCAGGCGCAGGGCGCTGGCGCAAGGGCGCAGCGCGTGCTGGTCTGTTCGCCGCTGCCGGGTGAGGGCAAGACCTTCTGCGCCACGAATCTCGCGCTCGCCATGGCCGCGGAGAAGGACAGCGAAGTGCTGCTGGTGGATGCCGATTTCGCCAAGCCTTCCGTTCTCTCCGTGCTCGGCCTGCCGGGCGGGCCGGGGCTGATGGATGCGCTGGCCGATCCTTCGATCCGCGTGGAAGATTGCGTGATCGGAACCGACATTCCCGGCCTGTGGGTGCTTCCCGCCGGCAACCAGACCACGCGCGACAGCGAATATCTCGCCGCCGGCCATACAGCGCAGGTGCTCGACCGGCTGACGCGCGGCGCGCCCAATCGCATCGTGATTTTCGATTCCCCGCCCGCTCTGGCCGCATCCCCTGCGGCGGAACTGGCGAAATATGCCGGGCAGGCCTTGCTGGTCGTCCGGGCGGATACGACCGGCCAGAGCGCGATCGAGGATGCGCTCCATCTGCTGTCCCACTGCCCCGACATCAAGCTCCTGCTCAATGACGCGCATTTCAGCCCGAGCGGCCGCCGCTTCGGCTCTTATTACGGATACGGAGCGTAACATGCCCCGCACGATCCCCAATGGCCTGACGCTGGCCTTCTGCCTCGCGATGCTGCCCGCCGCCGCCCATGCGGAGGAGGCGACCGGCCACCAGAAGCAGGTGGACGTCACTCCCTATATCGAGGCCGCGCAGGTCCTTTCTGCCGAGCTTTCGCCCGGCGATGACGTGGTTACCTACACGCGCATTGCCGTCGGAGTGGATGCGCAGGTGACTGGGCGCAACTCGGCGGGCGCCCTTTCGCTGCGTTATGAGCGGCGCATCGGGTGGGAGGACGATTCCCCCGATGGCGATCTGATCAGCGGGATTGCACGCGTTGGCGTGGGCATTGTCCCGCAGGCCGTCACGCTTGAGGCGGGCGGCCTGGCCGCGCGCACGCGGGTGGAAGGCAATGGCTCCTCCATCCTCAGCCCGATCGTGGACAATCCGGGCAAGAGCAATATCTACGCCGTCTATGCCGGGCCCTCGCTCCACACCAATATGGGCGATCTCGAGGTCGAAGGGCATTACCGCATCGGTTATGCCAAGGTCGAGGAGCCTGACGCTCTGGTTACAGCGCCGGGCGCCGATCCGGTGGATGTGTTTGACGAGAGCATTGTCCAGAGCGCGCAATTGCGCGTCGGCGCGCGGCCCAACACGCTGTTGCCGGTAGGCGTAGGCGTGGGCGGCGGCTGGTATCGCGAGGATATCAACAATCTCGATCAGCGGGTGGACGATCGCTATCTGCGCGGCGATGTGACCCTGCCGGTCAGCCAGTCGCTCGCACTGGTGGGCGGCGTTGGGTACGAGGATGTCGAGATTTCCGCGCGAGACGCGCTGCGCGACGAGTTTGACGCTCCGGTAATCGGCCCCGATGGGCGCTATGTCACCGATCCTAATTCGGATCGCCGGATTGCCTATCACACGGATGGGCTGATCTGGGATGCGGGCGTGCTGTGGCGGCCCAGCAAGCGCACCTCGCTGGAGGCCCATGTGGGCCGCCGCTATGGTTCGATGAGCTATTACGGATCGCTGTCCTACCAGCCCAGCTCGCGCTCCAGCTTCAATGTCGGCGTTTATGACACGGTGGCGGGCTTCGGCGGGCAGCTGAACAATGCGCTGGCCAATCTGCCGACCGAATTCCAGGCGATCCGCAACCCGATCTCGGGCGATATCGCGGGCTGCGTGGACAGTCTGGAGAGCGGCACCTGTCTTGGCAGCGCACTCAGCGCGGTGCGTTCCTCCACCTTCCGCGCTCGCGGCGTGGCGGCCACGTACGGCCATCGCTTCGGCCGCTGGAAGGCAGGGCTTGGCGCCGGTTACGATAATCGCAAGTTCATCGCCGCAGAGGATACTGTGCTGGCGGATGTCGATGGCAAGGCAGACGAGGTGGTGTGGCTCGCCGCCTATCTCAACGCCCAGTTGGGCGACAGTTCCAGCATTTCGACCAATGTCTACGCAAACTGGTTCAACAGCGATTTCGCCCTGTCCGGCAGTTCCACCGGCTATGGCGCATCGGCTGCCTATTACCGCAATGTCACGCAGCATCTGTCGGCCACTGCGGCCGTCAGTCTTGACGGCGTGACCCGTGACGACGCAGCTTTGGACGACAATCTGTCGGCCGCCGCGCTGCTCGGCATGCGATATTCGTTCTAAACTATTCGGCCCGCGCCCGGAGGTAGGGATTATGTTCGACGATTTTTATGGGCTCACGGGAAAGCCGTTCCAGCTCACGCCGGATCCGGCCTTCTATTTCCCCAGCGGGACGCACCGCAAGGCGCTGTCCTATCTGCGCTATGGCCTGGCGCAGGGCGAAGGCTTCATCGTCATCACCGGCGAGGTCGGGGCGGGCAAATCCACTCTGGTTGCCCATCTGGTTGCCTCGGTCGATCCGGCGCAGCTGACGGTGGGACAGGTGGTCACCAGCAAGCTCGACGGGGAAGAAATCATCCATGTCGTGGCGCAGAGCTTCGGGCTGGGGATCGAAGGGCATGACAAGGCCAGCGCGCTGGGTGCGATCGAAGGCTTCCTGCATGAAGAGGCTCGCGCGGGCCGCCGCTGCCTGCTGATCGTAGATGAATCGCAGAATCTGTCGGTTGCCGCGCTGGAAGAGTTGCGGATGCTGTCGAACTTCCAGCTCGGCTCGCACCCGCTGTTGCAGACGCTTCTGCTCGGCCAGCCCGAATTCCGCGCCATGCTGCAATCCGAAGGCGGGCTGGAACAGCTGCGCCAGCGCGTGATCGCGGCCCACCATCTGGAACCGATGGATGCCAGCGAGATCGAACCCTATGTGGTCCACCGCCTGCGCCATGTGGATTGGGACGGGAGCAATCCGTCCTTCGACCAGCGCGTTTTTGCCGAGCTTTACGAGGCATCGGGCGGCATTCCCCGTCGGATCAACCAGATCGCCAACCGCCTGATGTTGCTGGGCGCCGTCGAACAGCGCTCGCGCATCGATGCTGCGATGCTGCAGGCGGTTCTTGCCGAGATGGACAGCGACAATGCCTTCCCGGCCGCCGCGCCCGTGGTGCAGCCGCGCACTGCGGCTCAGGTGGAACAGGCCGCCGCTGCCGAAGCAGCGCAGGCGGCGCCTCCTTCTCCTCCGGCCCCGCCGCCGGTGCCGGGCGTTGGCCCTGAGACGTTCAAGCGCGCACTGGCCGAGCGTGACGCCCAGATTGCGGAATTGCAGCAGGCGGTGGTCGAGCTTTCCTATTCGCGCGACGATGCCCGTGCGGAGGCCGACAGCCCCGAGCTTGCCGCCATGCGTGAACGTGTATCCCAGCTCGAGGCCCGGCTGATCGAGCAGGAGCGGACCATGCGCCACACTCTGACCATGCTTATCGAGTGGATCGAGAACGACGAAGCGTCGCAAATCGCTGCCTGAGGAGGATGATGTGAGCGACGAAGCTCTCTCCCCCAAGCTGCCCCGCGGCGATCCGATCAACGGTCTCTCCGTGGATGTCGAGGACTGGTTCCAGGTCGGCGCGTTCGAAAATGTGATCGAACGCGGCGAGTGGGACAGCCTTGCCACCCGTGTCGAACGCAATGTGGAAGATATCCTCGACCTGTTCGACGAAGCAGGCGTGAAGGCCACCTTCTTCACCCTGGGCTGGGTCGCGCGCCGCAACCGCCCGCTGATGCGACGGATTGCCGATCGCGGCCATGAACTGGCCAGCCATGGCTGGGATCACGCCCGCGTCCACACCATGGACCGTGCGGCGTTTGGCGAAGATCTGCGCAAGGCGCAGCAGGAAATCGAGGATGCAGGCGGGGTTCCGGTTACGGGCTATCGCGCGCCGAGTTTCTCTATCGATGCGCGGACGCCCTGGGCCCATGCCGAACTGGCGGAGCAAGGTTATGCCTATTCTTCCAGCGTGGCCCCGATCGTCCACGATCATTACGGCTGGCGCGATGCGCCGCGCTTCGCCTTCCGGCCTATCGCCGATGCGAGCCTGATCGAGATTCCGGTCACGACTGCCGAATTTGCAGGCCGGCGGCTTGCGGCCGGCGGGGGCGGGTTCTTCCGCGTGTTGCCCTATGGCTTTTCGCGCTGGGCGATCCGGCAGGTGAACCGGCGCGATGGCCGGCCGGCAGTGTTCTATTTTCACCCGTGGGAAATCGATCCGGGCCAGCCGCGCGTGGATGGTGCTCCGCTCAAATCGCGCTTGCGCCACTACACCAATCTCGATGCCATGTCCGGCAAACTTGGCCAGTTGCTGCAGGATTTTCGCTGGGGCCGGATGGATGCGCTGGCTCGCCGCGAGGCCCTGCGCGCGCTGGAACTGACGGCGTGAACGCGCCCTTCGCCCTTGCCGGAGAGACAATACGCTGCGCCGATCTGCGCCAGCCCGACGAGGCTGCGCGGATCGAAGGCTTCGTGGCCGAAATGGGCGGCAGCGTGTTCCATCGCCCGGCCTGGCTTTCGGCAGTGGAGCAGGGCACGGGGCAGCTGGCGCTGGGCCTTGTCGCGGAAAAGGGCGGGGCGCTCACGGGCTGGCTTCCGCTCACGCGGGTTCATTCGCCGATCTTCGGCCGGGCGCTGGTGTCCAGTGGCTTCGCAGTGGGCGGCGGCGCGCTTGCCCGACGGGATGGCACGGCCCATGCGCTGGCCCACGCGGCCGAGGAACTGGCTCTACGTCACAGCTGCACCACGGTGGAACTGCGCGGCGGGGCTTTGCCGGGTGATTGGGATATTCGCACCGACAGCCATTGCGGCTTCGAATGGGAGCTTGCCGCGGATGACGAGGCGCAGCTTCTCGCCATCCCGCGCAAGCAGCGCGCGGAGGTCCGCAAGGGGCTGGACGCGGAACTGACGGTGGATGTCGGCACAGGGCCGGAAGATCGCGCGGCGCATTACGCCGTCTATGCCGAAAGCGTGCGCAATCTGGGCACGCCCGTGTTCCCGCGCGCCTTGTTCGAAGCGATGATGGACGGGCTCGACGCTGATATCCTCACCATCCGCCATCGCGGGCGAGCGGTCGCCAGCGTGCTGTCCTTTTATCATGACGGCGCGGTGCTGCCCTATTGGGGGGGCGGCACCTGGGCCGCGCGCGCCCTGCGCGCGAATGACCGGATGTATTTCGAACTGATGCTCCACGCCCGGCGGCGGGGCTGTGTCCGGTTCGATTTCGGCCGGTCCAAGACCAATAGCGGGGCGTTTCATTTCAAGAAGAACTGGGGTTTCGAGCCGGAGCCGCTTGCCTATGCAAGCTGGACTGCCCCAGGCGCGGAGAAGCGCGATACCGATCCCACCAGCGCCCGCCATGCGGCGCGCATTGCCCTGTGGCAGCGCCTGCCGCTGGCCATTGCCAATCGCATTGGCCCGGTGATCGCACGGGGGCTGGGATGAGCGGCGAAATCCTGTTCCTGGCGCATCGCCTGCCTTTCCCGCCGGACCGGGGGGACAAGATCCGCTCGCACCATGTGCTCAAGGGACTGGCCGAACTGGCCCCGGTCCATGTCGCGACCTTTGCCGATGCGGAGAGCGATTGGGACCATGAAGGCGAATTGGCCGCGCTGGCCGCCAGCCACTGCCTCGTGCAGCGTACCAAGTCGGTGACGCTGGCGGGCGCCGAGGCAATCTTGCGTGGCGAGCCGGTCAGCCTTGCCGCCTTCAGCAGCGCGGCGCTTGCCCGCTATGTGGACGAAGTGCTGCGAAGCCGGCCGATCTCCGCGATCTACGTATTTTCCGGCCAGATGGGCCAATATGTGCCCGAGAGTTTTTCCGGCAGGCTGGTGGTGGATCTGGTGGATGTCGATTCCGCCAAGTTCGAGGCTTATGCGGAGGGCAGGAAAGGCCCGCGCGCATGGATCGACGCGCGCGAAGGGCGGCTGCTGCGGGCCGAGGAAGAACGCCTGGCCTGCCGCGCCGCCGCGACCTTGCTGGTGAGTGATGCGGAGGCCGATCTGCTGCGTTCCCGCCTGTCCGATCCGGCCCGTGCGAGTGTTCTGACGCTGGGCAACGGCATCGATACGAAATATTTCAATCCCGCCGCCACGCTCCCCCTTCTGACCATGAAGGAAGAGGCCGGCCCGCATTTCGTCTTCACCGGGCAGATGGATTACGCGCCCAATGTGGAAGCAGCGCAGCGCGCCATTACCGATATTCTACCCGATCTGCGCCGGGACTGGCCGCAGGCGCAATTCCACATAGTGGGGCGGGCTCCGGCGCGCGAATTGCTGGAGCACGACGGAGTGGGCGGCGTGCGCGTGTGGGGCGAAGTGCCCGATGTGCGCCCCTTCCTTGCCGGGGCGGATGTGGTCATCGCTCCGCTCAGCATTGCGCGCGGAGTCCAGAACAAGGTGCTGGAAGCCATGGCCATGGCCTGTCCGATGGTGCTCACCCCCGGCGCGGCGACGGGTATTGGCGCGCAGGATTCTGTCCATTTCGCGGTTGCCGAGAGCAATCAGGGGCTGGCGGCCCGGATCAGGGCGCTTCTGGCAGACAATCGCGCCGCAAAGGCGATGGGCAGGGCTGCCCGACAATTCGTAATCGAGCGGCGGGGCTGGGCGGCCATGCTGGCGGACCTGCCTGCAATCATGGGAATGGCCGGCCCGGACGAGGCCCGGCGCGATGCCGCCTGAAACCGCGACGCAGAGTGGCAGTTTCGCAGGTATACTGACCCGCTGCCCGCCGGAATGGCGCTTGCCGCTGGTACGGCTGGCTTTGGCATGGATTGGGCTGATCGCGTGGTTCTGGCACGATTGGGCGGAAATGGCCGACCAATGGTGGAACAGTTCCACCTATAACCACATCCTGTTGGTACCCGCCATTGTGGCCTGGCTTGTCTGGCTCCGCGCGAAGGAACTCGCGCGGCTTGTGCCGTCGTCATGGTGGCCGGGGCTGATTCTGGTGGGCGGGGCTGCGATCCTGTGGCTGTTGGGTGCGATATCCGGGCTCAATCTGGCGCGCCAGCTTGGCGCTGTTATGGCGCTGCAAGGCGCGGCGATTGCCCTGCTTGGCCCACGCGTTTCCATGGGGCTGCTGTTCCCGCTTGCCTATCTGCTGTTCCTGGTTCCGTTCGGAGACGAATTGGTGCCCGCGTTGCAGACGATCACCGCCAAGCTCACCATCGCGCTGACACATTGGAGCGGCATTCCTGCACAGATCGAGGGTGTGTTCATCGACACGCCCGCAGGCCTGTTCGAAGTGGCGGAAGCCTGTTCGGGCGTGAAATTCCTGATCGCCATGATTGCTCTCGGCACGTTGGTGGCGCATGTCTGTTTCCAACGCTGGGGCCGCCGGATCGCCTTCATTGTCATCGCGGTGGTGTTGCCGATCCTCGCCAATGGCGTGCGGGCATGGGGCACGATCTACATCGCCCAGTTTCAGGGCGTGGAGTTTGCCAAGGGCTTCGATCACATATTCTATGGCTGGGTGTTC
Source organism: uncultured Caenibius sp. (assembly GCA_963662855.2). Lineage (GTDB taxonomy): Bacteria > Pseudomonadota > Alphaproteobacteria > Sphingomonadales > Sphingomonadaceae > Andeanibacterium. The sequence goes on along the minus strand of CAXXWL010000005.1, from coordinate 1,163,140 downwards.
TTCGCCATCGTGATGGCAGTGCTGCTGGCGCTGGGCTGGCGCTTCTTCGACCGGGCGCCGGACGATCCGCTGATCGACGCGGCGGCCATCTCCCGCTCGCCCTTGCTTGCCGGGCTCGAAGGCCAGCGCATGAATGGGTGGGCGGTGCTGGGTGCCATTGCCGCGCTCGCCCTGCTTGCGGGCGCATGGGCCGCCCGCGCGGAACGGCTCGCCGCGCCGGTTCCTCCGCAGATCGCTTTGCCCGTGGTGCCGGGCTGGCAGATAGCGGACTACAGGCCGCAGATATGGTGGGAACCGCGAGCCAATGGCGCGGATCACCGGCTGCTGGGCCGCTATGTTGATGGCAAGGGGCATGAGGTCGATGTGTTCTATGCATTATACGCCGCACAGGACGAAGGGCGGGAGGCTGGCGCTTTCGGGCAGGGCGCATTGGTGCCGGATAGCGACTGGCGATGGCTCAAGCCCGGCCCGTCCGTACCGGCCGCCCAGTCGGACCTGCTGCTGGCACAGGGCCGGGTGACCCGCATGGCCGCGACCTTCTATCGCACCGGCGATCTGCTGACCGGCAGCAATTCGCGCCTCAAGCTCGCCAATATGCGCGACCGTCTGCTGATGCGCGCCGAGCCGACCATGACGTTGATCCTTTCCGCAGAGGATCGCCCCGGCCATCCTGCCCAGCAGAGCATCGCAGCCTTCCTCCGTGCCGCCGGGCCAACCGGTGAGTGGATGGACGGCATTGCGCAACTTCCCTAACTGGCAGAATTATGTGCGGAATTGCCGGGATATTTCATTGCCAGACGCCCAAGCCGGTCGACCCCGCGCGGGTCGAGCGGATGTGCGACGCGCTCGTCCATCGCGGGCCTGACGGGGCAGGGGTGTGGACCGCGCAGGGCGTGGGCCTGGGCCACCGTCGCCTGTCGATCATCGATCTGGCCGGATCGCCCCAGCCGATGCAGTCCGGCGATGGGCGCGCGGTGATCGTGTTCAATGGCGAGATCTACAATTTCCGCGAATTGCGCCGCGAACTGGAAGCTGGCGGGGCGGAATTCCGCACCCATGGCGATACGGAAGTGATTCTGGCGGCATGGCGCAAATGGGGCGTGGACTGCCTTGAGCGCCTGCACGGCATGTTCGCCTTCGCGCTTTACGATCTGGCCGACCGCACCCTGTTCCTCGCGCGCGATCGCCTGGGGGTGAAGCCGCTGTTCATGGCGCAGCTCAGCGATGGCAGCCTGGCCTTCGCATCGGAGCTGAAAGGCCTGCTTGCCCATCCGATGTTGCGGCGCGAGGCTGATCCGCTGGCGATCGAGGATTACCTCACCTGGGGCTATGTCCCCGATCATCGCTCGATCCTGAAGGGCGTGGAGAAGCTGCCCGCCGGCCATTACCGCCTGCTGCGCCACGATGCCACGCCGCCTGCGCCGGTGAAATGGTGGGACGTGAGCTTTGCCGAGCGTCGGCGCGGGTCCGAGGCGGATCTGGGTGCCGAATTGCTCCACCACCTGCGCGAAGCCGTGACGTCGCGCATGGTGGCCGATGTGCCGCTGGGCGCGTTCCTTTCGGGCGGGGTGGACAGCTCCAGCGTGGTCGCCCTGATGGCAGAGGCCAGCCGGGAGCCGGTGCGGACCTGCTCGATCGGCTTCGATGTCGCCTCGGAGGATGAGACGTCCTACGCCGGAGAAGTCGCGCGCCTGTTCGCCACGGATCACCGAAGCCGCATCGTCGCCTCCGACGATTTCGCGGAGATGGACCGGCTGGCGGCCATGTTCGACGAGCCCTTCGCCGATGCTTCCGCCCTGCCGACCTGGCGGGTGTGCCAGCTTGCGCGGGAGCATGTGACGGTTGCCTTGTCGGGCGACGGGGCGGACGAGGCCTTCGCGGGCTATCGCCGCCAGATATTCCAATCCCACGAAGAACGTGTGCGTTCGGTCCTGCCGGCGGCCCTGCGCGGCCCGGTGTTCGGCGCGCTGGGGGCGCTCTATCCCAAGGCCGATTGGGCGCCGCGCGGGCTGAGGGCCAAGGCGACATTCCAGGCGCTTTCCGTGAATGGGGAGGAGGCCTATGCTTCCGCCCTTGCGATCAATCGCCCGGAACTGCGCGCCGGGCTCTATGGTGATGGGCTGCGGCGGGAGCTGTCGGGCTATCGCGCTGAACAGCCTTTCGTGGATATGATGCGCGCCGCTCCCGCCCGGTCGGGGCTGGACCGGGCGCAATATGCCGATCTCAAATTCTGGCTGCCGGGCGATATCCTGACCAAGGTGGACCGCACGAGCATGGCCGTCAGTCTCGAGGCGCGCGAGCCATTGCTCGATCACCGGCTGGTGGAATTCGCCGCCTCCCTGCCGGAACGGATGCGGATACGTGGCAAGCAAGGCAAGTGGCTGATCAAGCACACTATGCGCCGCTATCTGCCGGATTCGATTCTTTATCGGCCCAAGCAGGGCTTCGTGACGCCAATTGCCCAATGGCTGCGCGGTCCGCTGGCGGGAGAGGCTCGGGCGATCGCCTCCTCGGCCGCATTGGCGCGCACCGGCTGGCTCGACAGCGGACGGATTTCGCGCATCGCGGAAGACCATATTTCCGGCCGATCGGACCATTCGCGGCTGCTGTGGCAGCTGCTCATGCTGGATCGCTCAGTGCGTCAGCTGGGCATTTCGGCCTGAAATATCTCCGTCTCAATTCGGTGCAAGTCTCGAATCTGGCAGGCAAATTCCGACACTTTGATCCGATACGGGATATTGCAAATGCAGATGGTAAACAAAACGTTTGCCAAGAGAGTCCGCCTTGACGTAGATTCTTCAATGACTTCCGGGGAGAACATAACAAATCCGCAGGTCAACAGGGGTCGTGAAAAGAGGGATCTATGGATCGACTGGCGAGCAGTCTCGACAGGAGTGAAGCGGGCTCAGACGGGGCGGATCGCCCCGTGATGGTGCTTGGCGAGGGCGAAGAGCATCTCGTCACAGCCGGCGCCCGCCATCTGGCTATTCCGGAGGAATTGTTCCAGCTCAACGAGTTGGACGTTTTCTACGAGGATTCCCGCCAGACCTTATGGACTTACATGCGCCCGGCCGGCCGGCCGAGCTTTTCTCCGGCGATGCTGGGCGATTTCGTCAATTGGCAGCGGCTGATCGGCGATAATTTCGGCCCGGGCAAGGTGCCGCTGCGCTTCCTTGTGTTGGCCAGCCGCTCGCCGGGCGTGTTCTGCTTCGGCGGCGATCTGGAATTGTTCCAGCGCCTGATCCGTGAACGGGACCGCGCCGGACTTGCCCAATATGGCTATAAATGCGTGGAGATTCTCCAGCGCAACACCCAGTGCCTGGACCTTCCGATGATTACCGTGGGCCTTGTTGAAGGTGCTGCCCTGGGCGGCGGGTTCGAGGCGCTTCTGTCGTTCGATTACATCATCGCCGAACGGGGGGCGACCTTTGGCCTGCCCGAAGTGATGTTCGGCCTGTTCCCCGGCATGGGCGCCCATGCCTATCTCTCGCGCAAGCTCGGCACGGCCATGGCCGACCGGCTGATCGTCTCCAACGAGACCTACAGCGCCGAGCAGATGTATGAGCTGGGCATCGTCCACAAGCTGGCCGAGCCGGGCGAAGGGCTGAACGCCTGCCGCGAGTTCATCGACAAGTCGGAACGGCGGCATGGCGGGCTGGTCAATTCGCGCAAGGCGATGAAGGTGGCCCAGCCGATTCGGCTCGAGGAATTGAAGCGCATCGTGGATTTGTGGGCCGACGCGGCGCTGCAATTGCGTGAGCAGGACCTCAAGGTGATGAGCCGCCTCGCTTCGGCGCAGACGCGGCTGACTAGAGCGGCTTGAAGGTCGGGCCGGGAAGTCCCGGCCCGATCCTTTTCTGAAGCTACCAAGTCCGGTGATGGCAAGGCCGTTACGCGACCCGGTCCCCGCGCCAATCAATCGGCCGTACCGTGGCCTTTGGCCATGTAATCCGCGCTTTGCATTTCCATCAGGCGGCTAACGGTGCGTTCGAACTCGAAGCGGCCGTCGCCTGCCTTGTAGAGGTTCTCCGGTTCGGCATCGGCTGCGGCGAGGAGGATCACATTGTGCTCATACAGCGCATCGATCAGCGTCACGAAACGCGCGGCTTCATTGCGCTGGTCAGGGCCCATCACCGGAATGCCGACCAGGATCACCGTGTGATAGGTCTGGGCGATGGCCAGGTAATCGGCCGCGCCTCGCGCCTCACCGCACAGGCGTTTGAAGCTGAACACGGCCACGCCCTTGAGACTCTTGGGCACGAACAGCTTGCGCCCGCCGCCCACGCCCAGCTCTCCGCTAGGGACATTGGCAGCATCTTCGGGCGCATAGTCGGTCAGGCGGAAGAAGGCCTCGCGCACCTGGGCTGTGGCTTCGGGGCCAAGCGGCGTGTGCCAGGTGTCCATCCCGCCCAGCCGCTGGAGCCGGTAATCGACCGGGCCATTGAGCGCCAGCACATCCATCTCGCTCTGGATCAGGGCGATGAAGGGCAGGAAATGTTCGCGATTGAGCCCGTCCTTGTAAAGTTCGGAAGGCGCGCGGTTGGAGGTGGCGACCACTGTCACGCCTTCGTCCACGATCAGCGCGCGGAACAGGCGGCTCATGATCATGGCGTCGGCGGAATTGTTCACCACCATCTCGTCAAAGGCGAGGACGCGCAGGCCGTCGGCCAGTTTTGCCGCGACCGGAGGGATCGGATCGCCGCTCTCGCTCTTGCGCGCATCCCGTAGCAGGGCGTGGACTTCCAGCATGAAGGCGTGGAAATGTACACGCCGCTTTTCGGGGATGGAAAGCGTCTGGTGGAACAAATCCATCAGCATGGACTTGCCGCGCCCAACGCCGCCCCACAGGTAAACCCCGCGCGGCTTATGTGCCTTTCTGCCCAGCAATCTGCCGAACAGGCCGGGCTTTTCGCTGCCCTGTTCCAGTTCCCGCTGCAATGCGTAGAGCCGCGCGGCGGCCGCGCGCTGCTCCGGATCGGGGCGCAATTCGCCTGCGGCCAGCAGAGCCTCGTAGCGCGCCAGCATTCCGGACATCAGCGGGCGTGGTTTTCGCGCGGCTGCATCGCCTCGAACTTGGGGAGATCGGGATCGAAACGGTCCCAGGAAGGCGCGTCTTTCAGATAGATCACGCTTTGCGGCTCAACCGCGCTGGGATTGTCCAGCGATCCGGCCTGCACCATGATGTGATCACCCGGCAGATCGCCCGACGTGAAAAGCCGCCCGGCGCAGGTGCCGCAGAAATGGCGGGTGACGCTGCCGCCCGTCTCACCCACATTGGTGTAGGTGGCTGGCGTTCCTTCAAGCTCCAGTTGGCTCTTGTGAATGCCAACGATAGTCGTGTGGCCGGTGCCGGTGGCCTTCTGGCAATCCTTGCAGCAGCATTGCGAGACAAACAGGCTTGGCCCGCTCAGCCTGTAGCGGATCGCTCCGCACAGGCAGCCACCATCCAGAACTACGCCAGCGTCGACCATGGCGATCAGGCGTGCCTTTCCGCCTGCATCTTCTTGATATCGGCGATCGCACGCGCCGGGCTGAGGCCCTTGGGGCAGGCATTGGCGCAGTTCATGATCGTGTGGCAGCGATAGAGGCGGAAGGGGTCTTCCAGCTCGTCCAGCCGTTCGCCGGTCATCTCGTCGCGACTGTCGGCCAGCCAGCGATAGGCCTGCAGCAGGATCGCCGGGCCGAGGAACTTGTCCGAATTCCACCAATAGCTTGGGCAGGAGGTGGAGCAGCAAGCGCACAGGATGCACTCGTAAAGCCCGTCCAGCTTCTCGCGCTGCTCGGGGCTCTGCAGCCGTTCCTTGCCCGACGGCGTGGGGCTGACGGTCTGCAGCCAGGGGCGGATCGAGGCATATTGCGCGTAGAAATGGGTGAAATCGGGCACCAGATCCTTCACCACTTCCATATGCGGCAGCGGCGTGATGCGGATTTCGCCGGAAAGATCCTCGATCGCGGTGGTGCAGGCGAGGCCGTTCTTGCCATTCATGTTCATCGCGCAGGATCCGCAGATACCTTCACGGCAGGAACGGCGGAAGGTGAGGGTGGGGTCCACCTCGTTCTTGATCTTCAGCAGGGCGTCCAGCACCATCGGGCCGGTCTGGTCCAGATCCAGCTCGAACGTATCGAAGCGCGGATTCTCGCCGCTCTCCGGGTCATAGCGATAGACCTTGAACTTCTTGGGGCGGGCTGCGCCGGGCGCTGTGTGGGCGCGGCTCTTGCCGGTGATCTTGCTGTTCGCGGGGAGTGTGAAGGTAGCCATCGGGTGCGATCCTGCTGAGTCTGGCCCTCTCTAGCGATTGTGCGGCGCGGGGCAAGGTGAGCCTTGCATTTGAGGGAATGTTACACCTGTTACACTGTCCTTTAGGGCGAAAATCGCGGCCCTTTTCCTCCCTTGTTCCGGCGAATGGGGCAGGGCCGGGAGAGGGAGGGCAAAAGACCATTGCATCATGGCCTTTTGCCAGCCCATTACCGTGTAGGACAGAAGAAAAAGCCGTCCCGCTGGAGGCACGGCCAGGTGAGAGGGAAATGCATGGGCCTGCGCCACTGGTATGAGGAGGCGATCCTCCCCAGGATCATCAAATGCGCCTGCAATGACGAGCGGATCGAGGAGATGCGCAGCCATGTGGTTCCACTGGCCGAAGGGCGTGTGTTCGAGCTGGGATGCGGCGGCGGTCTGAACCAGAAGCTCTACGATGCCGCCCGGGTGACGAGCTTTGCCGCGATCGATCCTTCGCCCGCCATGCTGGAAGATGCCTTGAAGGCCGCGCGGGAGAAAGGCTGGCAGGCCGATATCCGCGAAGGCAAGGGCGAGGCGATCCCCTTCGAGGATGAGAGCTTCGATACGGTGGTGTGCACCTACACCATGTGTTCGGTCACCAATCAGGCACTGGCGCTGAAGGAAATGCGCCGCATCCTGAAACCGGGCGGCAAATTGCTGTTTCTCGAACATGGCCGCGCGCCGGAGGCCGGAGTCTATCGCACCCAGCGCCTGATCGAGCCGGTGTGGAAGCGTATGATGGGCAATTGCCACCTCACCCGCGAAGTGACCGCTGCCGTGAAGCGCAGCGGCTTCGAGGTAACGGATACGGCCCATCTCTATATGGACAAGATGCCTCGCTGGGCCGGATTCATGGAATGGGGCGTTGCCGTAAAAGCGGGTCAGTGAGTGGCCCGGTTTAGCAGAATCCGATGGTTTGATTGACCAGCGCGGAACGCGCCATGCCGGATGGCGCGCAGCGTATTGCCGTCCAGCAATTGCTGCTGCGCCATGCCCGGATTGTTTCGATCTGGTAGGGAAGGGGGCTAGTCTACTATTGCCCCGGCCTTCAGCACGCTGGCCGGGTGCTCCAGCACGGTGACGTCGGCCAGCGGATCGCCTTTGACGGCCACGATGTCCGCCCATGCGCCGGGCTTCAGCGTGCCGACCTGACCGTTCTGCCCCAGCGCATCGGCGGCATTGACCGTCGCGGCGCGGATCGCATCGAGCGGGGGCATGCCATATTCGACCATGATCCTGAACTGCCCGGCGGCGGTTTCATGCGGCATCACGCCCGCATCGGTGCCGAAAGCCATTTTTACGCCAGCCTTGTAGGCCTTGCGGAAATTGTCCCGCTGGATCTGTGCGACTTCGCGGTCCTTGCGCAGATTGTCTTCCAGGACGCCATTCGCGGCGCCGGTTGCCTGAGTATATTCGGTATTGAAGATATCCATCACCAGAAAGGTGCCATGTTCCCTGGCGAGGCGGATGCCTTCGTCGTCGATCAGGCTGGCATGTTCGATCGTGTCGATTCCGGCGCGGATGGCGGCCCTGATGCCGTTTGCCCCATGGGCATGGGCAGCGACTTTCAGGCCCCACAGATGGGCCTCATCGGCAATCGCGCGCAGTTCCGCCTCGGTCAGCTGCTGTTGGCCGGGCTCCGTATTGCGGGAGAAGACGCCGCCGGTGGCGCAGACCTTGATTACTTCCGCGCCATATTTGCGCTGTTCGCGCACGCGCTTGCGCAACTCGTCCACACTGTCGCCCACGGCGGGGCTTTTCGCTTCGAAGCTGGGCGGAAGATAGGTTTCATCGCAATGGCCACCGGTTGCGCCCAGCGAGTAATTCGCATTGACGATGCGCGGGCCGGTGATCCAGCCCGCCTCGATCGCCTGATCGACACCGGATACGTTATAGTCCGTATCGCCCACATTGCGGACGGTCGTGAAGCCGGCCTTGAGCATGCGTTGGGCGTTCATCACGCCCAGCACCGTCCAGAAGCGGTCAGTGAATTGCAGCGAATTGTAGCCGCCATATTCAGGGCGGCCATCCAGATGGACATGCATGTCGATCAGGCCCGGAAGAATGGTCAGTCCTGCAAGGTCCACCACTTCTGCCCCTGAAGGAGCTGTGGCGCCCGGCGTGACGGTTTCCACCTTGCCGTCGGTGATCTTGAGCAGCGGGTCGGCGACATATTTGCCGCTCTCCACGTCAAGCAGCCTTGCCGCCTTTACATAGACCGTCCCGGCCATCGCGGGCCCCGCCAGTGTCGCCGCAAGGGCGGTAGTGATGGCGAGATTGCGGATGGCCGGGATGATCTTCATGAACTTATTCTCCGAAAGTGCGCTGCCACCAGCCACGACGGGGAGGGCCAGCCGGTTCTTCGGCCTGGGTTTCCCCGGCGGTTGCCGGTTCGGGTTCAGATGCGGGCGTTTCAGCGGCGGGGGCCTCAGCGGGGACCACCGGCTCTGCCACTGCCTCGGCTTCCACATCGGCCTTCTTGCGGCGGGTGCGCTTGGGCTTGGCGGGAGCTTCGGCAGCGGGGGCTTCCTCCGCGGGTGCCTCAGCCACAGCGGCTACAGCGGCTTCGGCTTCCACATCGGCCTTTTTGCGGCGTGTGCGCTTGGGCTTTGCAGGCGCTTCGGCGGCCGGGGCTTCCTCAGCCGGAGCTTCCTGGGCGGGAGCTTCGGTTGCAGGCTCTTCCTTGACCTTCTTCGCGCGGCTGCGACGGGTCTTGGGCTTCGGCTCTTCGGCCGGTGCCTCGGCAGGGGCTTCCTCGGCAACCGGTTCGGCTGTTTCGGCCTCTACCGCTTCGTCGCCTGCCTCGCCATCGTTGCCTTCGGCCAGGTTTTCACCCTCAGCTTCGCCATCCGTCCGCTTCTTGCGGCGGTTGCGGCCACCGCGACGGCGACGCTTCTTGCGCGGCGCGCCTTCGCCGTCGTCCTCATATGAGGATTCGGTCTCGGCTTCGCCTTCGCTCTCGTCGCTTTCGGATTCGCCGTCGGACTCGTCATCCTCGCCGCGTTCCTCATCGGAACCGCGATCCTCGTCGGAGCCTTCGCCGAATTCGTCGCGGCGCTTGCGGCCACGGCCTCCACGGCGGCGACGGCGGCGCTTCTTGTTGCGCTCGTCGCGTTCCTCGCGGGTTTCGCCTTCGCGCTCTTCGTTCTCCTCGTCCTCTTCCTCGTCGGAGAAGGCTTCGAGTTCTTCCTCGTCCTCTTCTTCGATCTCATGGACGATCGGTTCGAACCTGGGGATCGTGGTCGGGCGCGGGCCACCCGAAGTCACGCGCATCTTTGCGCCTTCGTTCTCGCCTTCCGGGATCACCTGGACGGTCACGCCATAGCGATCCTCGATCTCGTGCAGATCGCCGCGCTTGGCGTTGAGCAGATAGATCGCCGCTTCCGTGCTGGCATAGAGCGTGATGATCGTGCCCTTGCCCTTGGCGGCTTCGTCCTCGATCAGGCGCAGGGCGGAAAGGCCCGCGCTGGAGGCGGTCCGCACCAGGCCGGTGCCGTCGCAATGCGGGCAGGAACGGGTGGTGGCTTCGAGCACGCCGGTGCGCAGGCGCTGGCGGCTCATTTCCATCAGGCCGAAGCCGGAGATGCGGCCCACTTGAATGCGCGCGCGATCGTGCTTCAACGCATCCTTCATCGCGCGTTCGACTTTGCGGATGTTGGAATTGTACTCCATGTCGATGAAGTCGATCACGACCAGGCCCGCCATGTCGCGCAGGCGCAGCTGGCGGGCGATTTCATGCGCGGCTTCCAGATTGGTGGCCAGCGCGGTCTGTTCGATCCCGTGTTCCTTGGTCGAACGGCCGGAGTTGATGTCGATCGAGACGAGCGCCTCGGTCGGGTTGATCACGATATAGCCGCCGGAACGCAGTTGCACGACCGGATCGTACATCGCAGTCAGCTGGTCTTCCGCGCCATAGCGCTGGAACAGCGGCACAGGATCGGAATAGGCCTTAACCCGCCGCGCATGGCTGGGCATCAGCAGCTTCATGAAGTCGCGCGCGGCCTTGTAGCCATCCTCGCCCTCGACGACCACTTCCTCGATATCGCGATTGTAGATGTCGCGAATGGCGCGCTTCACCAGATCGCTGTCCGAATGGATCAGCGTGGGGGCGGAACTGCCCAGCGTCTTTTCGCGGATCTCGTCCCACAGGCGGGCGAGATAGTCGAAGTCGCGCTTGATCTCGGGCTTGGTGCGCTGGAGACCCGCGGTGCGGATGATGCAGCCCATGGTCTTGGGCAGCTTCATTTCGGCCACGATCTGCTTCAGGCGCTTGCGGTCCGATGCGTTGGAAATCTTGCGCGAAATGCCGCCGCCATGGGTGGAGTTGGGCATCAGCACGCAATAACGGCCGGCAAGGCTGAGATAGCTGGTCAGGGCAGCGCCCTTGTTGCCGCGTTCTTCCTTCACGACCTGAACCAGCAGCACCTGGCGCCTGTGGATCACGTCCTGAATTTTGTAGCGGCGGCGCAGCGCCATGCGCTTGGCGCGCACTTCGTCCACTTCCTTGGCGCGGGCGCGATTGCCGCCGCGCCCCTGGCGGCGGCCGCGGCCACGGCGATTGCGCTCGCCACCTTCGGCGTTTTCTTCGCCCGAGCCTTCGCCATCTTCCTCGTCGGAGGAAGAATCGCCATCATCGTCGCCATCGGCGATCTCGCCGCCTTCGATCGTGGCGACGTCGTCCTTTTCAGAGGTGTCGATTTCCTCGACCCCGTCTTCGCCCACCATTTCGTCGGCGAAGGCGTCACCCTCGTTCTCATCGGCGAAAGCGTCGTCCTCTTCCTCCTCGGCAGCGCGCAGGGCGGCTTCCTCGGCGGCGGCTTCGGCTTCTTCGGCCAGCAGGGCTTCGCGATCCTCCCGGGGGATCTGGTAATAATCGGGGTGAATTTCGCTGAAGGCGAGGAACCCGTGACGGTTGCCGCCAAAATCGACGAATGCCGCCTGCAGCGATGGTTCTACGCGGGTTACCTTTGCGAGGTAGATATTGCCCTTGATCTGCTTGTGTTCGGCAGATTCAAAGTCGAACTCTTCAATACGGTTGCCCTTGAGCACCGCCACCCGCGTTTCTTCCGGGTGGCGCGCATCGATCAGCATGCGCGTGGCCATTATGAATTCTCCGTGCGCGCTCTGTTCCAGCGACCTTTTCGGTTTTGGTGGAAGCGGCGCGCAAATGTGCGTTGAAACCGGCCGCCGGAGAGCGGTGCCCGAAATAGCGGCCGGAAATGGAAAATTCGCCGGTCTGCAGTGTGCAGCCGGCGAAGCGGAACGTGTCTGCGGAAATCAGAGTGCGCGGCCCCTTGCGGGTATGCTGCGCCGTTGCCCGCCGCGACATCGCATCACAGCCAACTGGCTGCGGCGATCGGACGGGGCAAAAGCTTCTCATTTCGGCATCAACCTGTATGCGGTCCGAATCTTTTCCCAGGAAAATGCGTTCCCCAAGGAATTCACCGGTATATTGACCGAAGCGTCTGCAAGGGGCCCTCCGCGGCGATGACTGCGCCATTGGCTGCAGCAGCGCTGGTAGGGTTTCCCGAAGGCAGGACTGCCCGGTGTTGTGCTTGCTAGCACCGGCTTTTTTGGGGGGCAACCGCTTTGCGCACGAAAATTGCGCGGGTGTCATGGAATTTTCGCTTGTCCCTTTGCGCCTTGCGCACCTAATCCGTCCTTTCAATGGCACTTCGTGTCCAGCTCTGGCTTCTGTTCCTCGCCCCGCTTGCCCTCATTGCAGGCCTGTATGCGTTCGGGCTGACGCTGCCGGTCCCCGCGCTGGGGCGTGCCTATGTGATCCGGATCGCATTGCCCGAGGCGGGCAGGCAGGTTGGCCTTCCAAAGGTGGAAGGCCCGCAGGATGCAACCCGGCCGTTGGTGGTGATCGATGCGGGCCATGGCGGGCACGATCCGGGGGCGTCGGGCGAAGGGCTGGAGGAAAAGCGCCTTGTCCTGGGCCTCGCCCTCGCATTGCGGGACCGGCTGCTGGAGCAGGGCGGCATTCGCGTGGCGCTCACCCGCAGCGACGATCGCTTCCTCGTGCTTCAGGAACGGGCGGAGATCGCCCGCAGGCTGGGTGCCCGGCTGTTCGTCTCAATCCACGCGGATTCCGCCGGTGACGAGTCCGGCGTGCAGGGTGCAAGCGTCTATACTCTCTCGGACAAGGCTTCCGACGAGGCCGCCGCCCGCTTTGCCGCGCGGGAAAACAATGCCGACAGGCTGAACGACATTTCCCTTTCAGGCCAGAGCGATGCGGTAAGCGCGATCCTGGTCGATCTGGCGCAACGCCGCGCACGGGAGGAATCGGGCGAATTCGCGCAGCTCGTCATTCGCGAAGGGGAGGGCAGCATCGCCTTCCATCCCGAGCCGCGCCGGTCGGCGGCTCTGGCCGTGCTGCGCGCGCCCGATGTACCTTCCGTATTGTTCGAGGCCGGCTTCGTGACCAACCCTCAGGATGCGGAGCGGCTGACTTCCCCTGGCGGCAAGGAGCGCTTTGCCGACGCCATGGCGCGGGCAATCCGCATCTTCTTCGCGCGCAATTCGGTCAGCGCCGCACAATAGCTCGCTTCCTTCTGGCATCCTGCGAACACGCCGTGCTAAGGCGCCCGCAACCATGAGCGAGACCGACCAATCCGCCCCGCATTCGATCCACTACCGGATCCGCCGCGAAGCGCAGAGCGCCGTCACCTGGTTCCGCGAGAACTGGCGCAATAGCCGCTGGTTCCGCTGGGGCTCCATCGGCTTGGGCGGGTTAATCGTGCTGTGGTTCCTTGTCTGGGTGCTGCTGGCGCGGACCTTGCCCGATGCGGAAATGCTGCTGGAATATGAGCCGCCGCTGCCCACCATGGTGCGCGGAATCGATGGCGAGATCGTCGATTCCTATGCGCGCGAGCGGCGCGTGCAATTGCAGTTCCGCGATTTTCCGCGCCCCCTGATCAACGCCTATCTCGCGGCCGAGGACAAGACCTTCTGGACCCATGGCGGCGTGGACATCACCGGCTTTGCCGGCGCCGTGCTCGATTACGTCAGCAAGATCGGCAGTGGCCAGCGCGCCAAGGGCGGTTCCACCATTACCCAGCAGGTGGCCAAGAACATCCTTGTGGGCGACGAATATTCGATCACCCGCAAATTGAAGGAAATGCTGCTCGCCCGCCGGATCGAGAGCGTGCTGACCAAGCAGCAGATCCTCGAACTCTATCTCAACGAAATCCCGCTCGGCCGCCGCAGCTTTGGCGTGCAGGCCGCATCGCGCGCCTATTTCGGCAAGGACGTGGGCGAATTGCAGCTGCACGAATCCGCATTCCTGGCGATCCTGCCCAAGGCGCCGGAACGCTATGGCCGCCCGCAATATCAGGCCACCGCGATCGAACGCCGCAATTGGGTGCTCGACGAGATGGTGGAGAATGAATTCATTACCCGCGCTCAGGCCGATGCCGCCAAGCTCCAGCCGCTGGGGCTGGTGACGCAGCGACCGGAATATACCACGGTGGATGCGGGCTATTTTATGGAAGACGTCCGCCGCCAGCTGATCGACCAGTTCGGGGAACAGGCGAAGGACGGGCCGAACAGCGTCTATGCGGGCGGGCTGTGGGTGCGTACTTCGCTCGATCCGGAACTGCAGAAGGCTGGCAGCGATGCGTTGCGCGCCGGGCTGCTGCGCTATCAGTCCGCCAAGGGCTGGAGCGGCCCGATCGCCACGATCGACATGGACAAGGGTGACTGGCGCGGCCAGCTCCAGAGCTCGTTCCTCTCGCTCAAATACCAGAACTGGCGGGTAGGTGTGGTGACGCGGCGTTCGGGCACTTCCGGCCGGATCGGTTTTACCGACGGCAAGGAAGCGCCGCTCGTCGGCCTGCCCGACAAGCTGAAAGAAGGGGATGTGATCGCCGCTTCACCCGAAGGCAATGGCTGGCGGGTGCGCAGTGTGCCCGAGATTTCGGGCGGCTTCCTGGCAGAAAATCCCAACACCGGCCGCGTGCTGGCGATGCAGGGCGGTTTCGATCCCCGGCTCGACAGCTTCAATCGCGCCACGCAGGCGCTGCGCCAGCCGGGCTCGACCATCAAGCCCTTCGTCTACGCCACCGGCCTCGATCAGGGGATGACCCCGGCGACAATGGTGCCGGATGCCGAGTATTGCTATTATCAGGGGGCCGCGCTGGGCGAAAAATGCTTCCGCAATTTCGGCGGCGCACGCGGCGGCGGCGAACATACGATGCGCTGGGGCCTCGAGCAGTCGCGCAACCTCATGACGATGCATATCGCAATGGATGCGGGCATGCCGAACGTGGTCAAGACGATCGACCGCATGGGGATCGGCAAATATGATCCCTATCCCGCCTTCGCGCTGGGCGCTGGCGACACGACCGTCTCGAAGATGGTCAACGCCTATTCCGCCCTGGTCAATCACGGGATGCAGTTCAACCAGACGACGATCGATTTCGTGCAGGACCGTCGCGGCAAGGTGATCTGGCGGGCGGACAAGCGCGAATGCACCGGCTGCAACATGGATCAGTGGGATGGCAAGGCGATGCCGCGCTTCAAGCCTTTGGGCAAGCAGGTGCTCGATCCGCGCACGGCATTCCAGGTGGTGCATATGCTGGAAGGCGTGGTCCAGCGCGGCACTGCGGTGGTGCTTCGCGATCTCAACATGCCGCTTTTCGGCAAGACCGGCACCACCAACGGCCCCACCAATGTTTGGTTCGTGGGCGGTTCGCCCGATATTGTCGCGGGCGTCTACATGGGCTTCGACAAGCCGCGCAATATGGGCGGCTATGCGCAGGGCGGCACCATCGCGGCGCCGATCTTCAAGCAATTCGTGAAGGAAAGCCGCGATCGCTGGAGCGGGCGGCCCTTCGTGGCGCCGGCGGGAATCCGCATGGTGCGGATCGATCGTGCCAGCGGCCGCCGCATCTTCGGCGCCTGGCCGACCGACGATCCGAAGGCCAGCGTGATATGGGAAGCCTTCAAGCCTGACACCGAACCGCGCCGTGCCGCCCTGCAGGACGAGATCGACGCGATGCGTGACATGATCATCGCCCAGCTCCGGCGGCGGGAACAAGGCGCCCGGCAGGGCGTTACAGATGGCAGTTCCGAAGCTGGCCAGCCCAAGAACTTCGCTGAGGAGCAGGGCGGCCTTTATTGATCCGGAAAGCTTCGCCGTGTTGCACAGGGGAGAACACATGAAGATCGCACGCAAACTGGCCGCCGCAGCTGTACTCGCGGCCATGGCCCTGCTTCCCGGCGCGGCTTCCGCGCAGCTGAATACGGGCGTGAAGGCGCCGGCTTTCACCACGCAGGGTGCGCTTGCGGGCAAGGGGTTCACCTTCGATCTCGCCAAGGCGCTGAAGAAGGGCCCGGTCGTGCTCTATTTCTTCCCCAAGGCCTTTACTCAGGGCTGCACGCTGGAAGCCAACGCCTTTGCGGAGGCGATGGACGATTTCAAGAAAGCCGGGGCTACCGTGGTCGGCATGTCGGCTGACGATCTGCCTACGCTGAAGCGTTTTTCCACGGAAGAATGCCGCAACAAATTCCCTGTCGCCAGCGCCAGCAAGGGGGTGATCAAGGCCTATGACGTGGCCTTCGTCATGAATGGGCAGGATACCGGCCTTTCCAACCGTACCAGCTATGTTATCGGCATGGACGGCAAGGTGAAACTGGCGCATTCCGATCTGGACTGGCGCGAGCATGTCAACCGCACCCTTGCAAAGGTCAAGGAACTCAAGCGCCGCTGAACGGGCATTGGGGCCGGGCACAGGCCTGTTAGGGCAGCCCTGCTTTACAATCGGCAGTCTTCCGCTAAGCGGACCGCTGGATTAGCGGAGTAAGATTGCCATGCGTGCCGAAGGGCAGGCCCAAATTGACCGGATCGAAGCAGCTTTGGCGCTTGTGCGCCGTTCGCTCGACTGGGATCGCGCTGTGCGGCGGCTCGATGAGCTGAATGCGCGCGTCGAGGATCCCACCCTGTGGGACGATCCAAAGGTGGCCGAAAGCGTGATGCGCGAACGCCGCCGCCTGGAAAGTTCCATCGGTACGGTGAACGAGATTTCGGCCGAAATGGCCAATGCCGTCGAATTCGTCGAACTGGGCGAAATGGAAGGCGACGAGGATGTCGTGCGCGAGGGGCTCGATGCTCTGAAGCAGCTGGCCAACCGGGCGGATGCGGACAAGGTGCAGGCCCTGCTTTCGGGCGAGGCCGACGCCAATGACACCTATCTGGAAATCCATGCCGGCGCCGGCGGCACCGAAAGCCAGGATTGGGCGGAAATGCTTCAGCGCATGTATACGCGCTGGGCGGAACGCCATGGCTACAAGGTGGATCTGGTGGATTATCACGCAGGCGAGCAGGCCGGGATCAAGAGCGCGACGCTGCTGATCAAGGGCGAGAACGCCTATGGCTATGCCAAGACCGAAAGCGGCGTGCACCGCCTGGTCCGCATCAGCCCTTACGACAGTTCCGCGCGCCGCCACACCAGCTTCAGTTCGGTGTGGGTCTATCCGGTGATCGATGACAATATCGAGATCGAGATCAATCCGGCGGATCTGCGGATCGACACCTATCGCGCATCAGGCGCGGGCGGCCAGCACGTGAACACCACGGATTCGGCCGTGCGCATTACCCACGTTCCCTCGGGCGTCATCGTAGCCAGCCAGGTGGACCGTTCACAGCACAAGAACCGCGAAATCGCGATGAACATGCTCCGCGCCCGCCTGTTCGAGGAAGAGATGCGCAAGCGCGAGGAGGCGGCGAGCAATGAACACGCCTCCAAATCCGATATCGGATGGGGGCACCAGATCCGTTCCTATGTGCTGCAGCCGTACCAATTGGTGAAGGACCTGCGCACCGGCGCCACATCGACTTCGCCCGACGATGTGCTGGATGGCGATATCGACGATTTCATCTCCGCCGCGCTGGCTCAGCGCGTGACCGGCGAGGCTGTCGAAGTGGAGGATGTCGAGTGAGATTGCGCGCCGCCTTCTGTGCCGGGATGTTGCTGCTCGCGGGCGGCTGCAACCTGATCAAGCAGGAGGACGATGGCCGGGCTGAGACGGCGCGCGAATTTCCGCGTGCCTATCGCCCTGTCTCGGCTCTGGGCGGCAACAGCGTTTCATCCGAACAGGCCCGCGATGACCGGCGCGAGGCGCAGACCGTGATGGATCTGGCCAATATCAAACCGGGCATGACCGTCGCCGATATCGGCGCGGGCGAAGGCTATTACACGGTGCGTCTGGCGGCGAAGGTCGGGCGGCGCGGGCGTGTACTGGCGCAGGATATCGACGAGGCCGCGCTCAAGCGCCTCGGCACCCGTGTCGAGCGCGAGCGGCTCGACAATATCTCGATCAAGCTCGGCGCGGAGGACGACCCGCGCCTACCCGAAAAGAGCTTCGACCGCGTATTCCTGATCCATATGTATCACGAAGTTTCAGAGCCTTACGCCTTCCTTTGGCGGCTGCGCCCGGCACTGCGCCCGGGGGCGCAGGTGATCGTGGTGGACAGGGACCGGCCGGCCGATCAGCACGGCATCGAGCCGAAGCTGTTATTCTGTGAATTCGACCATGTGGGCTTTCGTCTCGTCGAATTTGTTCGTAAACCCGAACTCGCTGGTTACTACGCGCAATTCGAAGCGGTGGGCGTCAGGCCCGAGCCCAATGATATAGAACCCTGCGGCCAGCCAGGGCAGAAGGACAAGAATAAGCCCTCGTGAGTTGGCGCGTCTAGTTAGGAACGTACATGAGTTTCAAAGGGTTGCGGCCGATCCAGTATGGCGGCCGGGAAGTCTGGCCGTTGATCGAAGGCGGCAAGGGCGTTGCAGCCACGAACCACGCCTCTTCCGGCGCATGGGCGGCTGCCGGCGGTATTGGCACGGTCAGCGCGGTGAATGCCGATTCCTATGACGCAGACGGTAATGTGATTCCGCAACTCTATCCGCAGCGCACGCGCGTGGAACGGCACGAACAACTCGTCCGCTATGCCATCGATGGCGCAGTGGAACAGGTGAGGCGTGCCTATGACATCGCCAGCGGGCGCGGGGCGATCAACATCAACGTATTGTGGGAAATGGGCGGCGCGCAGGCCGTGCTGGAAGGCGTGCTGGAAAAGACGCGCGGGCTGGTGACGGGCGTCACCTGTGGTGCAGGCATGCCCTATAAGCTGGCCGACATCGCAGCTCGCTTTAACGTCAATTACCTGCCGATCATCAGTTCCGCCCGTGCATTCCGCGCGCTGTGGAAACGCTCCTACAGCAAGGTGAGCGATCTGATGGCCGCCGTGGTCTATGAAGACCCCTGGCTGGCCGGCGGGCATAATGGCCTTTCCAATGCGGAAGACCCGCTGAAGCCGGAAGATCCCTATCCCCGGGTAAAGCTGCTGCGCGAAACCATGCGCGCTGAAGGCGTGTCGGACGATGTGCCGATCATCATGGCCGGCGGTGTGTGGTTCCTGCGCGAATGGAACGACTGGATCGATAATCCCGAACTGGGCAGCATTGCCTTTCAATATGGCACGCGGCCGCTGCTCACGCATGAAAGCCCGATCCCGCAGCAGTGGAAGGATGCCCTGCGCACGATCGAGCCGGGCGATGTGTTGTTGCACAAGTTCTCGCCCACCGGCTTTTACAGTTCGGCGGTGAAGACCCCCTTCCTGCTGGACCTTCAGGCGCGTTCGGAACGCCAGATTCCCTATTCGCGCGTCGAAGCGGGCGAGCACACCGTGCAGTTGGACGTCGGCGTGAAGGGCAAGAACTTCTGGGTCGCGCCCAAGGATCTCGAACGCGCCCGCGTGTGGGCGTCGCAGGGCTTCACCGAAGCGCTGAAGACGCCGGACGATACGGTGGTGTTCGTCACGCCGGAAGATCGCAACGAAATCCGCAAGGACCAGACCGATTGCATGGGCTGCCTTTCGCATTGCGGTTTCTCGTCGTGGAAGGACCATGACGATTACACCACCGGGCGTCTGGCCGATCCGCGCAGCTTCTGCATCCAGAAGACCCTGCAGGACATCGCCCATGGCGGCGATGTGAACCGCAATCTGATGTTTGCGGGCCATGCGGCCTATCGCTTCAAGCAGGACCCTTTCTATTCCAACAATTTCACCCCGACGGTGAAGGAACTGGTCGACCGGATTCTGGCCGGGGACTGAGGCCGAAAGGGGCTGCGACGTGGCCGGAAGCGCGGATGACGCGCAACTCCCGCCGTTCTGGCGCTTGCTGACCGAAGCGGCGACTGTTGTGCCCATGGGCCTCAGTCCGCTGTTTGGCGCGGTGGACTGTGCCGGTGACGGTGGGGGCTGGCCGGTAATGGTGCTGCCCGGCTTCACGACGGACGATCTTTCCACTTCGCTGCTGCGCCGTTCGCTCGATCGGGCGGGTTTTCATTCCTACGGATGGGAGCAGGGCCATAATCTGGGTTTTCGCCCGGGGCTGCTGGAAACGCTGGAAGATCGCATCCGCGCCATCTCCGTGAAGGAGGGCCGCAAGGTGATCCTGCTGGGATGGAGCCTTGGCGGCATTTTTGCCCGCGCTCTTGCCCATCGTGCGCCCAATCTTGTCGCGCAGGTGGTCACGCTGGGCAGCCCGTTTTCCGGCAACAGGCATCGTAACCGGGCCTGGAGGCTCTACGATTTCGTGAATGACCACACGGTGGAGGATATTCCTCCGGGCGTGGATTTCGTGTCGAAACCGCCTGTGCCGACCATCGCCGTATGGTCAGCCCGAGACGGGATCGTTGCCGTCGATGCCGCCCGCGGATCGGCGGACGAATCCGACCTTCGCCTTGAGCTGGACGTTACCCATTTCGGCTATGGTGGCACGGAAGACGGTGTGCGGCAGGTGGTGGAACTGTTGGCGGAACATCTCCCGGCCGCCTGAGCCCAATCGCCGTATTTGCATTGACCTGGCGGCGGGCTGCCTTGTTCAGGACAGCCCGCCGCCAATTGTCAGTCCAGTTCCCAGCCCCGCTCGCCATGGCTGGTGATGTCCAGGCCTTCGGTCTCTTCCTCCGTGCTTACCCGCATGGGGATGAGGAACGACACACCCAGCGCCAGTACGACCGATGCAATGGCCGACCAGATCGCCACGGCGACCACACCCACCACCTGAGCGGAAACCATGGTGATCATGTTGAGCCCCTCCGGGAAGCCGGTGCCGCCCAGCGCGGGCGCGATGAACACGCCCAGCAGCAGCGATCCCAGCATCCCGCCCACGCCGTGAACGGCGAAGACATCGAGCGAATCGTCGATTTTCAGCTTCAGCTTGATCAGATGGATCGCGCCGTAGCAGACCAGTGCGGCGGCAGCGCCGAACAGGATCGCCGCGCCGGGCGAGACGAAGCCGGCGGCCGGAGTGATCGTGGCGAGGCCTGCGATCGCGCCGGTGGCAAAGCCCACGCTGGTCGGCTTGCCGAAAGTGTAGCGTTCGATCAGTACCCACACGAGCGCGGCCATGGCGGCGGCGACATGGGTGTTGATGATCGCGGTGGAGGCATCGTCGGTCGCGGTCAGCGCCGAGCCGCCGTTGAAGCCGAACCAGCCCACCCACAGCAGCATGGCGCCGATCATGGTCAGGCCGGGTGCGTGGGGCAGCATGGCGGTGCCCGGAAAGCCCTGACGCCTGCCCAGCAGCAGTGCGATGACGAGGCCGGAAATACCGGCGGTGGTGTGAACCACGATCCCGCCCGCGAAGTCCAGCGTGCCCATGGTGGAGGCGAGCCAGCCGCCGCCCCAAACCCAATGAGCAACGGGCGCATAGACCATCACGCTCCACAGCGCAGTGAAGCCGACTACCCAGCCGAACCGCGCACGATCGACCCAGGCGCCGACCATCAGCGCGGGCGTAATGGCCGCGAAAGTCATCTGGAACAGGGCGAAGGTGCTCTCGGGAATGGTAAGGCCTTCGCGCACATTGCCGAGATCGATCAGCATCCAGGCGTTGCCCGCGCCCAGCCAGCCATTGGTGACATTGCCGAAGGCGAGAGTGTAGCCCACCATCACCCACAGCAGCGAGGCGACGGCCGCGATCGCGCCGCATTGCAGCGCCACCGAAAGGAAATTCTTCGCCCTGACGAGGCCGCCATAGAACAGGCTGAGGCCGGGAAGGCACATCAGCAGCACGAGGGCGGAGGAAATGAGGATCCAGGCCGTATCGCCGCTGTCGCCTGCGGCTGCGTAAGGATTCTGGGCGAAGGCGGTGGCCGGGACGGCGGCCAGCGCCATCCACGCAACGAGTTTGCGGATCATCCTCAAGGTTCTCCCCCTGCGCCCGCTGTTACGGGCCTTTCTGACGCGGCGCCGTCTAGGACAGATCGGGTCTGCCAGACAAGCGGAGCGGGTAACAAAACTGCGGATGTGTGCCGCTTGTGGGCAACATCCCTGCTGGATGGGTCAGGCCAGCCCCACTACGACCCGGTCAGGCGGGGAATGACCGTCCGCCCAGCTCTGGATGTTGCGGATGATCTTCTCGCCAGCGGCGGTGCGGCCTTCCAGCGTGGCGCTGCCCAGATGGGGCAGGGCAACGACGTTTGGCAGGTCCACGAAGCGCGGATCGATGTTCGGCTCGTTCAGGAAAACGTCCAGCCCTGCGCCGCCTAGATGGCCGCTCCTCAATGCGTCGATCAGCGCATCCTCGTCGATCAGGTCGCCGCGGCCGCTGTTGATCACGAAGGAGCCCGGCTTCATCGTTGCGATGCGCTGGGCATTGAGCATGCCCTTGGTCTGAGCCGTGGCGGGGCAATTGAGCGAGAGATAGTCCGAGATCGCGATCACCCGGTCGAGATCGGGCTCGAACTCCGCGCCAAGGATCGTCTCCAGCGCGTCCGGAAGGCGGCGGCGATTGTTGTAGACTACTTGCATGCCGAAGGCGCGGGCCCGGTGGGCCAGTGCCTGCCCGATGCGGCCCATGCCGACGATGCCCAGCACCTTGCCGCGCAGGGTGCGGCCAAGCATGTGCGACGGGGACCAGCCCGGCCATTCGCCCGCCGCCACCATGCGCACGCCTTCTGAAAGGCGGCGCGACGCGCACAGGATCAGCGCCATGGTGATGTCGGCCGTATCTTCGGTGAAGACGCCCGGCGTGTTGGTGACCATGATCTTGCGTGCCTGGCAGGCCTGAAGGTCGAGATGATCCACCCCGGCACCGAAATTGGCGATCAGGCCCATGCGGTTGCCGGCAGCCTTGATCATCGCAGCATCGATCTTGTCGGTAACGCAGGGGACCAGAACGTCGCAATCCTGCATCGCAGCGACCAGTTCGTCGCGCGTCAACTGCCGGTCCTGCGTGTTGAGCACGGTGTCGAACAATTCGGCCATGCGCGGTTCAACCCCCGGCAAATGACGCGTGACGATCACGCGCGGCTTGCCGTCAACGCGGCGAGGGGAATCTGGTGAGGCGGCGGAGAGCGTGCTGTCAGTCATGCTTAGCGCGCTATGCGCCCGCAATGGGACGGTCAAGCGCCCGATGCGCCCTTGAAGCGCCACGGTGCCGGGGGTTATGGGGAAGGAATGCGATTCCTCGCCCAATCATTCCTGTTTGCCATCCTTGCATTGTTTGCCGTTCCCGCCGCCGCGCAGGATCGGGAGGTGCCTTATTGGGCATCCATGCGGTCGGAAGAGGTCAACATGCGGGTCGGGCCGAGCGAGGAATACCGCATCGAATGGGTGTATCGCCGTGTGCATCTTCCGGTGAAGGTGATGCGCGTGAAGGAAGGCTGGCGCCTGATCCGCGATCCCGACGGCGCGCAGGGCTGGGTGGTCGCCCGCCTGCTGAGCCCGGAACGCACGGCGCTGGTAGTGGGCAAGGGCCTGGCCCCCATGCGTGGCGGGCCGAGCGAAAGCGACGCCTTGTTGTGGAATCTCGAACCGGGCGTGGTCGGCAAGCTGGACGATTGCGACAGTGGCTGGTGCGAATTCGAAGTGGAAGGCCGCAAGGGGTGGGTCCGCCAGCAGCGCCTTTGGGGTGCCGGCGAACCCTGATCCTTCAGGCAGACAGCGCTAGCTGAGCTTGCGCACTTTTACGGGATCGCCTTCATCGGGCGTTGCGGTGAACGTCCCGTCTTCGGCGGGTTCGCCGCTTGAATAGCAGACCGGCTTCTTGCCTTCGATCTGCGGGGTGTAGCAAGTCTTGCCGTCCTTGATTTCCCAAGTGCCCCATTCGACGACTTCGCCGCGAATGGCATCCGTGTAGCTGCGGTCTGCAGCTACAACCGAGGTCATCTTCGTTCCGTCGGGCTGAGTGACTTCGTAAGTCCCGAGGGCCGCTTCTTCAGGTGTCTTCGGAGTTTCGGGAGCCGCCGTTTGGCTTTCGCTCCCGGAACCAGAACATGCGGCCAAGACCAGGGCCGCGCATAGCAACGTGATTTTTCTCATTATTGCCTCTCCCTTTTTTAAAGAGGGCGGCAAATTATCATGGATTACGGTTGCTGGCGCGGCTCTGGTTTCAGTTCTCCCCCGTTTGGGTCAGAGCAATTCTACTGCCACGGCAGTGCCTTCACCGCCGCCGATGCAGAGCGAGGCGACGCCGCGCTTCTTCCCTTGCGTTTTCAGCGCATTGAGCAGGGTCACGATGATGCGGGTGCCGCTGGCGCCGATCGGGTGGCCCAGCGCGGTGGCGCCGCCATTCACATTGATCTTGTCATGCGGGATGCCCAGATCGTGCATCGCGAACATGGCGACACAGGCAAAGGCCTCGTTCACTTCGAACAGATCGACATCGTCGATCGTCCAGCCGGCCTTGGCCAGCGCCTTCTGGATCGCGCCGACCGGGGCGGTGGTGAACAGGCGCGGGTCATGCGCATGGGCGGCCATGGAAACGATCTTCGCCACGGGGGTGAGGCCCTTGGCGCTGGCCACGCTTTCGCGAGTGAGCACAACGGCGGCGGCACCATCCGAGATCGAGCTGGAAGTGGCAGCGGTGATCGTGCCGTCCTTGGCGAAGGCCGGGCGCAGCTGCGGAATCTTTTCCGGCCGGCCCTTGCCTGGCTGTTCGTCCGTAGCGACAGTCACATCGCCCGCGCGGGTGGAGTAAGTCACCGGCACCACTTCATCGGCGAAGGCGCCGCTGGCGATGGCGGCATTGGCGCGGCGCAGGCTTTCGATCGAATAATCGTCCATCGCCTGGCGGGTGAGTTGGTAATCATTCGCAGTTTCCTGCGCGAAGCTGCCCATGGCGGCGCCTGCTTCATAGGCGTCTTCCAGACCGTCGAGGAACATGTGGTCATAAGCGGTATCATGGCCGAGCCGCGCGCCGGAGCGGTGCTTCTTGAGAAGATAGGGGGCATTCGTCATGCTCTCCATCCCGCCCGCAACGATTACGTCCACACTACCGGCGGCAAGCGCTTCGGAGCCCATGATCACCGTCTGCATGCCCGAGCCGCAGACCTTGTTCACTGTGGTTGCCTGCACCGATTTGGGCAGGCCGGCCTTGATCGCGGCCTGGCGGGCAGGCGCCTGGCCCAGCCCGGCGGGAAGCACGCAGCCCATATAGAGCCGTTCGATATCTTCGCCCGCTACGCCCGCGCGTTCCACGGCGGCCTTCACCGCAGTAGCGCCGAGATCGGTGGCCGAAACTTCGGCGAGGGCGCCCTGCATCCCGCCCATGGGGGTGCGCGCATAGGAGAGGATGACGATCGGATCGTTGGCAGAGAACTCGGACATGGCGGGACGTCGGCCTTTCGCTTAAGGAAACGGGTAGTGGCGGATGTAATGTTGCGGTGCGGCAGAATCAATTAATCTGGCGGCCTGAATGTTCGAGGGCGCGAAGGATATGGCAGGATGAACCAGCCTTTGGCGAGCGAAGCGGCGGAACTGCTGGCGCTCCAGCGCGCGGCCTTCGAAGCGGCCCGGCCTGAGCCGCTTTCCGCGCGCGAAGATCGCATCCGCCGCGCCATCGCCCTGCTGGTGGACCATGGGGACGAACTGGCCGCGGCGATGAGCGCGGATTTCGGCAATCGCAGCCAAAAGCTTTCCATGTTGACCGACATGCTCCCGGCAGTGAGCCTTGGCAAATATTGTCTGAAGCACATCAAACGCTGGGCAAGGCTGGAGTGGCGCTCCGCCACCTTTCCGCTGGGGCTGATCGGGGGCAGGGCAGAGGTCCGGCACGAGCCCAAGGGCGTGATCGGTGTCATTTCTCCCTGGAACTTCCCCGTGGGCCTGAGCTTCGCGCCGATGATCCAGGCCTTTGCCGCAGGCAACCGGGTGCTGGTGAAGCCGAGTGAATTTACCGAGCGGACTTCTGCCCTGATGGCCCGGCTTGTCGCGAGCACCTTCGCGCCGGAGGAGGTGGCTGTGGTGACGGGTGGGGCAGAAGTGGCCGCAGCCTTCACCGGGCTGCCTTTCGATCATCTGGTTTTCACCGGCTCAACCGCCACCGGGCGCAAGGTGATGGAAGCGGCGGCGCGCAATCTGGTGCCCGTCACGCTGGAACTCGGCGGTAAGTCGCCGGTGATCGTGGGGCGCAGCGCGAACCTCGGCCGGGCGGCTGAACGGATCGCAATCGGCAAACTGATGAATGCGGGCCAGGTGTGCCTCGCGCCCGACTATCTGCTGGTGCCGGAGGAGCAGGAGGACGCCATCGTGAGCGCCCTGGTGGACAAGGCGAGCGCTATGTATCCATCCGTGCTGGCGAATGACGACTATACTTCCATCGTCAACGATCGCCATTTCGCGCGGCTCAAGGGCCTGATCGACGATGCGAAGGCAAAGGGCGCCTATGCGATCGAGGTCAATCCGGCGGGCGAGGACTTCGCCTCCAGCAATACCCGCAAGCTGCCGCTCACCATCCTGCGCAATGTCGACGACACGATGGAGGTGATGCAGCAGGAGATCTTCGGCCCGATCCTGCCAGTGATGACTTATGCGTCCGCGAGCCAGGCAATCGACTACGTCAACGCGCATGACCGGCCGCTGGGGCTCTATTTTTTCGGGGAAGACACGGGCGAACGCGAGCAGGTGCTCAGCCGGACCATTTCCGGCGGGGTGACGGTTAACGACGTGATCCTGCATATCGCGCAGGACGATCTGCCGTTCGGCGGCATCGGCCCCTCCGGCATGGGCAGCTATCATGGGCCGGAGGGCTTCCGGACATTCAGCCATGCCCGGGGGATCTATCGCCAGCCGCGCTGGGACGTGGCGGGGCTTTCCGGGTTGAAGCCGCCCTATGGCGCGGCGACGGCAAGGGCGCTCAGGATGCTGTTGCGCAAATGAGCGCATGGAGAGCCTCGCGATGCGCCCAAGGCTGGGGATTGATGGCTAATTTCACGCCCGTTTTGCCCTGTTCCGGCCTTGCACCCTGCTTGGGCAAGGCCTAGAGGCGGGCCGACTCTAACTGTCTCCGCTTTACGGGAATCGTCCGTGGTCGATCTGTCACAATATTTACCGATCCTGATCTTCCTGGTCATTGCGCTGGGTTTGTCGGCTGCGTTCGTGTTCCTCCCCATGGGGGTCGCGCGGCTTACCGGTGCGCATAATCCGGATGCGGAGAAGCTCAGCGAATATGAATGCGGCTTTCCCGCCTTCGAAGATCCGCGCAGCCAGTTTGACGTGCGCTTCTATCTGGTGGCGATCCTGTTCATCATCTTCGATCTTGAAGCCGCGTTCCTGTTCCCCTGGGCTGTGAGCCTGGATGTCACGGGCTGGCCGGGCTGGATCACGATGATGATATTCCTGGGCGAGCTGGTGATCGGTTTCGCCTATGCGTGGAAGAAGGGAGCCCTGGAATGGGAGTGATCGAACCCCAGAAGGCCGGGCTGGCAGTTCCGGGCGCGATGACCGCGCCTGATCAGGCCTTCTTCGACAGCCTCAATGCCGAGGTGAGTGACAAGGGCTTCCTCGTCACCTCGACCGAAGAATTATTCCAGTGGGCCCGCACCGGCTCGCTGTGGTGGATGACCTTCGGCCTCGCCTGCTGCGCGGTTGAGATGATCCATGTGAATATGCCGCGTTACGATATGGAGCGTTTCGGCGCCGCCCCGCGCGCCTCGCCGCGCCAGAGCGACGTGATGATCGTGGCCGGCACGCTGTGCAACAAGATGGCCCCGGCGCTGCGCAAGGTCTATGACCAGATGTCGGATCCCAAATATGTGATCTCGATGGGCAGCTGCGCCAATGGCGGTGGTTACTATCATTATTCCTATTCGGTGGTTCGCGGCTGCGACCGCATCGTGCCGGTGGACATTTACATCCCCGGTTGCCCGCCGACTGCCGAGGCGCTGCTGTACGGCGTGATGCAATTGCAGCGGAAGATCCGCCGCGTTGGCACGATCGAGAGGTAAGGATGGCCAAGGTCCTGCATTCCGCCCCGAAGATCGCCCTGATCGACGGGATTGCCGACACGCTCGCCGGCGCGCTGGGCGACATGCTGATCCACGCCAAGGAAGAGCATGGCGAGATCGTGCTGTCCGTGGTGCGCGAGAAGGTGGAGGATGCCCTCCGCCTGTTGCGTGACGAGCATGAATATCAGCAGCTGATGGAAATCGCCGGCGCAGACTATCCGAGCCGCGAGGAACGGTTCGATGTGGTCTATATGCTGCTGTCGGTGACGAAGAACCACCGCATCATGGTGAAGTGCCGCGCGGCTGAGAATACTCCGGTGCCGACGGCGACCACTCTGTGGCCCAACGCCGGGTGGCTCGAACGCGAAGTGTTCGACATGTATGGCGTGCTGTTCGAAGGGAATACCGACCTTCGCCGCATCCTCACCGATTACGGCTTCGAAGGGCATCCCTTCCGCAAGGACTTCCCGCTCACCGGCTATCAGGAACTGCGCTATTCCGAAGAGGAAAAGCGCGTGGTCTACGAGCCGGTGGAACTGGCGCAGGATTTGCGGCAATTCGATTTCATGAGCCCGTGGGAAGGTGCGAAATACGTGCTTCCGGGTGATGAAAAGGCCGAAGGAGAGAGCAAGTGAGGGCGTCTTTCGCGTTCCGCGCTGCCCTGCCGCTGGCGCTCGCCGCCACCGGTCTTGCAGGCTGCAATCTGATGAAGAGCCAGGACGATCAGCAGGTGGAGGCTCCGGCCGGCACCACTATCGTCCAGCCCGATGTCCAGCGCGACCTGCCCAAGGATGCGGCCGGCCAGCCGGTGGACAAGGGCGAGGGCCCGGTCCTGCAGGCTCTCGGCAGCCTTGAAGGCGTCGATCTGGGGCAGCGCAAGGGCGGCTGCACCTTCCAGCATAATGACGGGCGCGATCTGATGATCACGGGTGCCTCGGCCGATCAGGGCGTTGCGGGCAAGGCTGCCGTGCGGATGGATGGCGTGATCGTCTATCTGCCGACCGTCGGCGATATCGGGCTGAATGGCATCAAGGCCGGAGGCAAATACAGCAATGGCACTGTCACTGTCGAAGTCGCGCGCGGCTCCAAGGGCGGGCCGTCCGGCGGGGTGACCCGTTATCCGGCCAATCTGGGCGTGACCGACGCCAGCGGCAAGCAACGGCTCTATTCGCCGGGGATGTGGATCTGCGCATGAGCGGTTTGACCTTGGAACAGTCGCCGACCACCGGCGACGAGACCATCACCAATTACACGATCAATTTCGGGCCCCAGCACCCGGCGGCGCACGGCGTGCTGCGCATGGTGATGGAACTGGACGGCGAGATCATCGAACGGATCGATCCGCATGTCGGCCTGCTGCACCGCGGCACCGAAAAGCTGATCGAGCACAAGACCTATCTCCAGGCGCTGCCCTATTTCGACCGGCTCGACTATTGTTCGCCGCTCGCGATGGAGCACAGCTATGTTCTGGCGATCGAGAAGCTGCTGAATCTCGAAGTTCCGCTGCGCGCCCAATATCTGCGCGTGCTGTTCGCGGAGCTGACCCGCATCTGCAACCACATGCTGAACATGGGCTCCCATGTGATGGACGTGGGCGCGATGACGCCGAACCTCTGGCTGTTCGAAATCCGCGAGGATTGCCTCAACTTCTTCGAACGCGCTTCGGGCGCCCGCATGCACAGCGCCTGGTTCCGCCCCGGCGGCGTGCATCAGGATGTGCCGCTCAAGCTGCTGACCGACATTGCCGACTGGCTCGACACGCGCCTGCCGGAACTGTTCGAGGATGCCATGTCGCTCGTGGTCGACAACCGCATCTTCAAGCAGCGCAATGTTGATATCGCGCTGGTCAGTAAGGAAGACGCGCTGGCTTGGGGCTTCTCCGGCCCGATGATCCGCGCGGCGGGCATTCCGTGGGATCTGCGCAAGAGCCAGCCTTACGACGTCTATGACCGGATGGATTTCGAGATCCCCGTCGGCACCAATTCCGACTGCTACGACCGCTTCATGGTCCGCGTGGAGGAAGTGCGCCAGTCGGCCCGGATCATGAAGCAGTGCCTGGCCGAAATGCCGGAAGGCCCGATTGCCTCGCTCGACCGCAAGGTTTCGCCTCCGAAGCGCGGCGAGATGAAGCAGTCGATGGAATCGCTGATCCACCACTTCAAGCTCTATACCGAGGGTTTCCATGTCCCGGCGGGCGAGGTTTACGTGGCGACCGAAAGCCCCAAGGGCGAATTCGGCGTCTATCTGGTGAGCGATGGCAGCAACAAGCCCTATCGCTGCAAGATCCGCCCGACTGCTTTCAGCCATCTTCAGGCGATGGATTTCATGTGCAAGGGCCACATGCTGCCCGACGCGACCGCCATTCTCGGCGCGATCGACGTGGTGTTCGGGGAGTGTGACCGGTGAGCAATCTCTCAACCGCCGAAGCCATGATCGCGGCCTATAACGCACAGGACGTGGACCTCTACGTTTCCTACATGACCGACGACGCCTGCGAGGCGAATTATCGCGGCGATGTGGTGCGCGAAGGCAAGGAAGGCACGCGTTCCGGCCTTGCCGCGGCCTTTGCCCGCTGGCCGGAAAACCATGCCGAAATCGTCGAGAAACAGGCGATCGGCAGCTATGTCATCTTTCGCGAGCACGTCACGCGCGGCCCGGCTACCGATGGCTCGCCGCTGGTCGAACCCTTCGACGTGATCGCCGTCTATTCGTTCGAGGGCGACAAATGCTCTCGCGTGGAGTTCATTCGCTAATGGCTGCCCGTCATCTCGAACCCGATAGCCCGGAACTGCGCGCCCGCTGGGGCACCTTTGCGTGGACTGCGGAGAACGCCGAAAAGGCGAAGGAAGTGGTTGCCCGCTATCCGGCAGGGCGCCAGCGTTCGGCCGTGATGCCGCTGCTCGATCTCGCCCAGCGTCAGGTCGGTGCGGAAACGAACACGCAGGGCTGGCTGCCGATCCCGGTGATGGAATATGTCGCGGCCTATCTCGACATGCCGATCATCCGCGTGGTCGAGGTCGCCAGCTTCTACACCATGTATAATCTGGTGCCGGTAGGCCGCTATCACGTGCAGGTCTGCGGCACGACGCCCTGCATGCTGCGCGGCAGCGACGATATCATGGCGGCCTGCAAGAAGCGCGGAATGCATAAGGGCCACACGACCGACGATGGCCTCTGGACCCTCACCGAAGTGGAATGCATGGGCAATTGCGCCTCTGCTCCCATGGTCCAGATCAATGACGACAATTACGAGGATCTGACGGTCGAGAGCTTCGACAAGGTGCTGGACGCGCTGGCGAAGGGCGAACAGCCCAAGACCGGCACGCAGCTTCCCGGCCGCCACACGGTGGAGCCTGTGGGCGAACCGACTTCGCTTGCCGCCATGGTCAAGGAAAACCACGACTATCGGGGTGAGTGGTGATGGGCACGGCAGTCACCATCGGCGGCGCGCTTCTGCTGGGCTTCGTGGCCTGGAAGGCGTTCACCGGGCTTATCAAGATCGCTTCCTTCGTCACTCTGGTGGCGGTTGCGGGCGTGCTGTTCTGGCAGGGGTATATCTGATGCTGGCTGACAAGGACCGCATCTTCACCAATCTCTATGGGTTCCAGCCGTGGAACCTGAAGGCTGCGCAGGCGCGCGGCGATTGGGACAATACGAAGGACATCCTCGCCAAGGGTCCCGAAGCGATCATCGAGGAAATCAAGGCCTCGGGTCTGCGCGGGCGCGGCGGTGCGGGCTTCCCCACCGGCATGAAGTGGAGCTTCATGCCCAAGGAACCGCCCAAGGATCAGAACGGCAACCCCAAGCCCAGTTTCCTGGTGATCAATGCCGACGAATCCGAACCGGGTTCGTGCAAGGATCGCGAGATCATCCGTCACGATCCGCACAAGCTGATCGAAGGCGCGCTGGTGGCCGGTTTCGCCATGCGGGCGCGGGCGGCCTATATCTACATTCGCGGCGAATATATCCGCGAGGCGGAGACTCTGTTTGCCGCCGTGCGCGAAGCCTATGACGCGGGCCTGCTGGGCAAGAATGCCTGCAAGTCCGGCTATGATTTCGACGTCTTCGTCCATCGCGGCGCGGGCGCCTATATCTGCGGCGAAGAAACCGCGATGATCGAAAGCCTGGAAGGCAAGAAGGGCCAGCCGCGCCTTAAGCCTCCGTTCCCGGCCGGGGCCGGCCTCTATGGCTGCCCCACCACGGTGAACAATGTGGAATCGATCGCGGTTGCGCCCACCATCATGCGGCGCGGCGCGAGCTGGTTCTCCAGCTTCGGGCGCGACAACAACAAGGGCACCAAGCTCTTCCAGATCAGCGGCCATGTCGAAAAGCCCTGCGTGGTCGAGGAAGCGATGAGCATCCCCTTCCGCGAACTGATCGAGAAGCATTGCGGCGGCATTCGCGGCGGGTGGGACAATCTCCTCGCAGTGATCCCCGGCGGCTCCTCCGTTCCGCTCGTCCCCGGCCACATGATGATGGACGTGCCGATGGACTTTGACGGCTGCAAGGAAGTCGGCTCGGGCCTCGGCACTGCGGCGCTGATCGTGATGGACAAGTCCACCGACATCGTGCGCGCCATCAGCCGCCTCAGCCATTTCTACATGCATGAGAGCTGCGGCCAGTGCACGCCCTGCCGCGAAGGCACGGGCTGGATGTACCGCGTGATGGAACGCCTGCGCACCGGCGATGCGGAAGTCGAGGAAATCGACATGCTGCAGCAGGTGACCAAGCAGGTCGAAGGCCACACCATCTGCGCCCTTGGGGATGCGGCCGCATGGCCGATCCAGGGCCTGATCAAGCATTTCCGCCCCGAGATCGAACGCCGGATTGCCGAGCGTGCGGGTTCGATGCAGGAGGCTGCCGAGTGAAACGGCAGGTTCTCTTGCTTGGCTGTATCGCGACGGTGCTTTCAGCGCCGGTTTTCGCGCAGTCGAACAATGACGACTACACGCCGCTCAACTCGCGGATCAAACGCAAGAACCAGTTCCCGCTGGAGCCGCGCAAGACCTTCGACTTCAAGAAGATGTCAGAGGTCAACAAGGCGCGTAGCAAGGCGATGCTGGGCCAGTTCACGCGCTGCCTCTATAATCGCTCGAACGAGAAATCGCTCGATCTGCTGGCCAAGACCGACCTCGGTTTCGTCAGCTTCGAGCAGATCGGCACCACGACAGACAAGGCTACCCGCGTCTTCGGATTCAACGATTGCCTGCGCCGCGTCGCAAGCACGAACAATAGTGGCGTAGTGCTGCGCTTCTATGCTGGCGGCATGCGCCAATGGCTGTTGCAGGAAGCCTATTTCGACCGTTACCCCGATGAGCCGACCTGGGTGATGCCCGGCAATGTCATCGGCGATCGCGAATTCCCGCTGTCTGCCAAGGACCAGTACGTGAATGCGGCGCTGGACCTTGCCGATTGCGTGGTGGGCGCAGACCCCTACAACGCCGACTTCTATTTCCGGACCGCCGCAGGTTCGAATGACGAGAAGCAGGCGATACAAGAGCTGATGCCGTCGCTGGGTGAGTGCATTCCCGAAGGGCGGCAGATGCAGATCGATCCACCTTTGCTACGCGTGTGGCTGGGCGAAGCCCTGTGGCATGCTGCCAATAATAGTGCGCCCGCCGAGGCCGACAGTTCCGAGGTTACTCAGTAATGCCCAAGCTCACCGTAGACGGCATCGAAGTGGAAGTCCCCGCAGGGGCGACCGTGCTCCAGGCCTGTGAGGCCGCGGGCAAGGAAATTCCGCGTTTCTGCTATCACGAACGGCTCTCGATTGCCGGCAATTGCCGCATGTGCCTTGTCGAGGTGAAGCCCGGGCCGCCCAAGCCGCAGGCCAGCTGTGCGCTGCCGGCGGGCGAGGGCCAGGAAATCCGTACCGATAGCGAAATGGTCAAGAAGGCGCGGGAAGGGGTGATGGAGTTCCTCCTCATCAACCACCCGCTCGATTGCCCGATCTGCGATCAGGGCGGCGAATGCGATCTGCAGGATCAGTCGGTGGCCTATGGCCGCGGGGGCTCGCGCTATGACGAGAACAAGCGCGCCGTCACCGAAAAGCACATGGGCCCGCTGATCAAGACGGTGATGACCCGCTGCATCCACTGCACCCGCTGCGTGCGTTTCTCGGAAGAGATCGCCGGCGTGGACGAAATCGGCGCGCTCTATCGCGGCGAGAACATGCAGATCACGACTTATCTGGAACGCGCCGCCAAGCATGAGCTTTCGGCCAATGTGATCGATCTGTGCCCGGTGGGCGCGCTCACCTCGCGGCCCTACGCCTTCGAGGCGCGTCCCTGGGAGCTGAAGAAGACGCTTTCGATCGACGTTTCGGACGCGGTCGGCTCCAACATCCGCATCGACAGCCGCGGGCGCGAGGCGCTGCGCATCCTGCCGCGCGTGAATGACGACGTGAATGAGGAATGGCTGAGCGACAAGGCGCGCTTCCAGGTGGATGGTCTCACGCGCCGCCGCCTCGACCGCGTGTGGATCCGCAAGCAGGGCAAGCTCCAGCAGGCGAGCTGGGACGAAGCCTTTGCTGCCATCGCCAAGGTCAAGCCGGGCAGCAGCATCGCCGCGATTGCGGGAGACATGCTCGATTGCGAGACGATGTTCGCCGCGAAGGCGCTGCTCAAGGCCAGCGGCTCCTCGCTGATCGAAAGCCGCCAGACCGGCATGGACTATGACGTGTCCAGCCTCGCAGCCGTCAATTTCAACAGCACCTTCGCCGGGATCGAAACCGCCGATGCGGTGCTGATCGTCGGCAGCCATGTCCGCTGGGAAGCGCCGCTGGTGAATGTCCGCCTGCGCAAGGCAGCGAAGAACGGCGCGAAGATTTTCATCGTCGGCCCCGAATGGGAAACGACCTATCCGGCCACCTTCCTCGGCGCCGATGTCTCGGTGCTCTCGAAGCTGCCCAAGGACGTTGCCGACGCGCTCAAGGCCGCGCAGCGTCCGGCGATCATTCTGGGCGGGGCGGGCCTCGCCGCAGGGGCGCATGATGCGGCCCTGGCGCTCGCCGCCAAGTTCAAGATGGTCACGCCGGAGTGGAACGGTTTCAACCTGCTCCACATGGCTGCCGCCCGGATGGGCGCGCTGATGCTGGGCTTTGCGCAGCAGGGCGGGATCAGGGATATTGTCGCCGCGAAACCGGCAGTTGTCCTCGCGCTTGGTGCCGATGAAGTCGATTTCAGTGCCTTTGAGCACACGCTCAAAGTGTACATCGGCCATCATGGCGATAAGGGCGCCCATGCTGCCGATATCGTGCTGCCGGCCTCGGCTTTCACCGAGAAAGCAGGGACTTACGTCAACACCGAAGGCCGGGTGCAGTTCGCTGACAAGGCCGTTTTCGCTCCGGGCGATGCGCGTGAAGACTGGACCATTTTGCGCGCCCTTGCCGACGCTCTGGGCGTCACCGTGGGCTTCGACAGCTTCGAGGAACTGCAAGCGGCGATGATCGCGGAGGTTCCCGCACTGGGCGTGGAAGGGCTGGCCGATTACGGCAGCGACCTGGCCAAGGGCGATGCGAAGGCCAAGCTCGAAGGCGAAATTCGCTATCCGATCAAGGACTTCTATCTCACTAACCCGATCGCCCGTGCGAGCGTGACGATGCAGACCTGCTCGTCCGAATTGATCCATGGCGAAGAGATCGCGGAGGCGGCGGAATGACCAGCTATTTCCAGTCCCTCGGCCTGACCTATGAATGGTCGTGGTTCATCGCGACCATCGCGGGTATCCTGCTGATCGCCCTGCCGCTGATGCTGGCGGTGGCCATGATCATCTATGTCGACCGCAAGATCTGGGCCGCCATGGCGCTCCGCAAGGGTCCCAACGTGGTCGGCCCCTTCGGCCTTTTGCAGAGCTTTGCCGACGGTTTGAAGGTGTTCCTGCAGGAAACCATCATTCCCTCGGCCGCGAACAAGGGCCTGTTCCTGATCGCGCCGATCATCACCTTCACCGTGGCGCTGATGGCCTGGGCGGTGATCCCGTTCAATTCGGGCGCGGTGCTGGCGGACATCAATGTCGGCCTGCTCTACATTCTCGCGGTCAGCTCCCTGGGGGTTTACGGCGTGGTCGTGTCGGGTTGGGCATCCAACTCGAAATACCCGTTTTTCAGTGCCATGCGCGCCGCCGCGCAGATGATTTCCTATGAAGTCTCGATCGGCTTCATCCTGATCTGCGTGGTGCTCTGGGCCGGTACATTCAACCTCAACGGCATCGTCGAGGCGCAGCAGGGCCATGGCCTTGGCATCGTGAATGGTTATTTCTTCAACGTCTTGCTGTTCCCGATGTGGGTGCTGTTCCTGATCTCCGGCATGGCTGAAACGGCGCGCGCGCCCTTCGACCTTACCGAGGCGGAATCGGAACTCGTCGCCGGTTACCAGACCGAATATTCCTCGATGAGCTTCGCCCTGTTCTGGCTCGGCGAATATGCCAATGTGCTGTTGATGTGCACGCTCAACGCGGTGCTGTTCTTCGGTGGCTGGCTCCCGCCGCTCGACATTCCCGTGCTCTACCTGATCCCGGGCTGGCTGTGGCTGTTTGCCAAGATCTTCTTCTTCTTCTTCGTGTTCAGCTGGGTGAAGGCCACCGTGCCCCGCTATCGCTATGACCAGCTGATGCGCCTGGGCTGGAAGATTTTCCTGCCGATGAGCCTGTTGTTCGTCGTGCTCGTCTCGGGCTGGCTGATGGTCACGAGGTATGGGGCATGAGCCTGCTGCTCGCCTTGACTGCTGCTGCTGTGTCCGGCACTGCCTTCGACTGCGAGGTGGTGACGCGCAAATTCTCGGTCTTCGCACCCGCCGCAGAGGTTACCGCGAATTACAATGGCAATGTGCTGACGCTCTACAAGTTCGAGGCGGAGGCCGGAGCCTTTGGCGAGAGTGCGGTGAAAGTGTCTCAGGTGTTCGACGGCTTGCCCGACAATCTCTATCTCCAGCTCGACGATGGCAGCAACTCGCCCATCGACGTTACAATTTTCGAAATCGACCCGAATGCGGGCACTGCGCGCGCCTCGATCATGGAGGATATCACTCCAGAGGCAGCACAGCGCACGATGATCGGGCTTGAAGGAAGCTGCATGGTCATGCCCGACGACGGAAAGGAAGGCGCATGAGCGTCGCGCACCTCGTCAAATCGTTCACCCTGTGGGAGTTCGTGAAGGCTCATACCCTCACGCTGAAGTACTTCTTCAAGCCCAAGGCAACGATCAACTATCCGTTCGAGAAGAACCCGCTGAGCCCGCGTTTCCGCGGCGAACATGCGCTGCGCCGCTATCCCAACGGGGAAGAACGCTGCATCGCTTGCAAGCTGTGCGAGGCGATCTGCCCGGCGCAGGCAATCACGATCGAGGCGGAACCGCGCGATGACGGCAGCCGCCGCACCACGCGTTACGATATCGACATGACCAAGTGCATCTATTGCGGCTTCTGTCAGGAAGCCTGTCCGGTAGATGCGATCGTCGAGGGGCCGAACTTCGAATATGCGACCGAAACGCGCGAAGAACTGCTCTATGACAAGGCTAAACTGCTGGCGAACGGGGACAAGTGGGAGCGGGCTATTGCCGCGAACCTTGAAGCCGATGCGCCCTATCGCTAGGGGGCGCGCGAACCCATGATCCAGGTCCTTGCCTTCTACCTTTTCGCGGCCCTCACGATCGCCAGCGCGACGCTGGTGATCATGGCCCGCAACCCGGTGCATTCCGTGCTGTGGCTCATTGTAGCGTTCTTCAACGCTGCGGGGCTGATGGTGCTCGTCGGAGCCGAATTCATCGCGATGCTGCTGGTCATCGTTTATGTTGGCGCAGTCGCGGTTCTGTTCCTGTTCGTCGTGATGATGCTCGATATCGACTTTGCCGAACTGCGGGCGGGATTCGTGAAGAATTTTCCGCTCGGCATGCTGATCGCAGTGATTCTCGCTGCGGAACTGGTGCTGGGCATTGGTGCTTATCGCGCTGGTTCGCTCGAACTCGGCACGCCCGATGGCTCCGCCGCCCCACTGCTGGGCAAGAGCAACATCGAGAGCATCGGTGCGCTGCTCTACACCAAATATCTGTTCCTGTTCGAAAGTGCTGGCATCATCCTGTTGGTCGCCATGATCGGTGCGATCGTGCTGACTCATCGTGAACGCAAGGGCACGCGCCCGCAGATCATTTCGAAGCAGGTCCGCCGCCGCCCGGATGAGGCGACCGTCAATGTGAAGCCGGAAGTCGGCAAGGGGGTGCAGCTGTGACCCTTCGACAAGCTCTGGGTGAGCGGGACAGCGGAGTGCTGCGCACATGATTGGTATCGAACATTATGTCGTCGTCAGCTCGATTCTGTTCGTGCTCGGCGTGCTCGGCATCTTCCTCAACCGCAAGAATGTGATCGTGATCCTGATGGCGATCGAACTGATCCTGCTGGCGGTGAACATCAACCTCGTGGCTTTCAGCGCCTTCCTGGGCGATCTGACCGGCCAGATATTCGCCATGTTCGTGCTCACCGTTGCGGCGG
Organism: uncultured Caenibius sp.; assembly: GCA_963662855.2. Taxonomy (GTDB): domain Bacteria; phylum Pseudomonadota; class Alphaproteobacteria; order Sphingomonadales; family Sphingomonadaceae; genus Andeanibacterium. Next base: position 1,125,139 of record CAXXWL010000005.1, on the reverse strand, counting down.
GCGAAGCGGCCATCGGCCTTGCGATCCTGGTGATCTACTTCCGTGGACGCGGCACGATCGCGGTCGACGATGTCAATCGGATGAAGGGATAAATCGCTGTGTCCTTCATCCTGATCATCGTTTTCCTGCCGCTGCTGGCTTCCGTGATTACGGGGCTGGGCAACCGTGCGCTGGGCAACACTGTTGCCAAGTCGATTACGACCGCCGGCCTGTTCATTTCCTGCGGGCTTTCCTGGCCGATCTTCGTCAACTTCCTTGCTGGGGCTGCGGAGCCGAGCGTGGTTCCGGTGCTGCAGTGGGTCCATTCCGGCAATATGAGTTTCGACTGGGCGCTGCGGGTGGATACGCTCACTGCGATCATGCTGGTGGTGATCACCAGCGTTTCGGCGCTCGTTCACCTCTACAGCTGGGGCTACATGTCGGATGATCCCGACCAGCCACGCTTCTTCTCCTACCTCTCGCTCTTCACCTTCGCCATGCTGATGCTGGTGACGGCCGATAACCTCGTTCAGATGTTCTTCGGTTGGGAAGGCGTGGGCCTGGCGTCCTATCTGCTGATCGGTTTCTGGTTCAAGAAGCCTTCGGCAGGTGCCGCCGCGATCAAGGCCTTCGTGGTCAACCGCGTGGGCGACCTTGGCTTCATGCTGGGCATCTTCGGCACCTATCTGGTGTTCCAGACGACCTCGATCCCCGAAATCCTGGCTGCCGCTCCGGCGCTGAAGGGTGCTTCCAGCATCGGCTTCCTCGGCATGCGCTTCGATACGCTGACGATCCTGTGCCTGCTGCTGTTCATCGGAGCGATGGGCAAGTCGGCGCAGTTGGGCCTCCACACCTGGCTTCCGGACGCGATGGAAGGCCCGACCCCGGTTTCGGCGCTGATCCACGCCGCCACCATGGTGACGGCGGGCGTGTTCATGGTGTGCCGCCTGTCGCCGATGTTCCAGGCCGCGCCCGATGCGCTGACTGTCGTGACCTTCGTCGGCGCCGCGACCTGCTTCTTTGCCGCCACGGTGGGCACCACCCAGTGGGACATCAAGCGGGTGATCGCTTATTCGACCTGTTCGCAGCTGGGTTATATGTTCTTCGCGGCGGGCGTCGGCGCTTATGGCGCGGCGATGTTCCACCTGTTCACGCACGCCTTCTTCAAGGCGCTGCTGTTCCTCGGTGCAGGCAGCGTGATCCACGCGATGCATCACGAACAGGACATGCGGTATTACGGCAATCTGCGTAAGCACATCCCGATCACCTTCTGGGCGATGATGGCCGGCACTCTGGCAATCACCGGCGTGGGTATCCTGGGCGTGTTCGGCTTCGCCGGCTTCTATTCGAAGGACTCGATCCTTGAAGCGGCCTTCGCCAGCGGAACCGAGATGGGCCGCACGGCCTTCTGGCTCGGCGCTTTCGCCGCGCTGCTGACCAGCTTCTACAGCTGGCGCCTGATGTTCCTGACTTTCTGGGGCAAGCCGCGCTGGGCCCAGTCCGAGCATATCCAGCACGCTATGCATGACGAGCATGGCCATGGCGATCATGCCCATGACGATCATCACGGCCATGGCGAACATGACGATGGCACGGCGGGCTATCACCCGCACGAAAGCCCATGGGTCATGCTCACGCCGCTGGTGCTTCTCTCGGTGGGCGCGGTGCTGGCAGGCTTTGTCTTCAGCCCCTATTTCATCGACAGCGAGAGCTTCTGGCAGGGTTCGATCTATTATAACGAGCACCTGATCCATGCGATGCATGGCGTGCCGCTGTGGGTGAAGCTCACCGCCACGGCAGTGATGCTGGCCGGCTTCGTTGTCGCCTGGTTCGCTTACATCAAGGACACGTCGATCCCGCGCAAGTTTGTGGAACAGTTCCGCAACCTGCATGCCTTCCTCTACAACAAGTGGTATTTCGACGAGCTTTACAATCTGCTCTTCGTGAAGCCCGCTTTCTGGCTTGGTCGTCAGCTCTGGCTGAAGGGCGACGTGGGCCTGATCGACCGTTTCGGCCCGAACGGGGCCGCATGGGTGGTCGAGAAGGGTGCCGTCGTCGCCAAGAAGGTGCAGTCGGGTTATCTTTATAGTTACGCGCTGATCATGCTGCTCGGTCTTGTTGCCGCGATCAGCTGGATGATGGTGCGGTGATGGGGGGCTTTCCAATCCTTTCGCTCATGCTGCTGGTACCGCTGGTCGGTGCCGTCGCCTGCCTGTTCGCCGAGGCGAAGACGGCGCGCCTGATCGCGTTGGCTGCGACTCTGGTCGATTTTGCGCTCGGCATCGTGCTGTGGCTCAATTTCGATATCGGCGGGGCGCAGTGGCAATTCGTCGAGAAGGTGCCGCTGTTCGCAGGCTTCAGCTATGCGTTGGGTATCGACGGCATCGCGCTGCTGCTGATTGTCCTCTCGGTGTTCCTGATGCCGATCTGCATCGGGGCCAGCTGGAACTCGATCACCAAGCGCGTCGGCGAATATTTCGCTGCCTTCCTGTTCATGGAAGTGCTGATGATCGGCGTGTTCGCCGCGCAGGACATCTATTTGTTCTACATCTTCTTCGAAGCCGGTCTGATCCCGATGTATCTGATCATCGGCATCTGGGGCGGGGACAACCGGATTTACGCCAGCTACAAGTTCTTTCTCTATACGTTGCTCGGCTCGGTCCTGATGCTGATCGCGATGCTGTGGATGGTGAACGAGGCCGGCACGACCGATATCCCGACGCTGATGGCCTATGATTTCCCGGTTCACGCGCAGACCTGGTTGTTCCTGGCCTTCTTCGCCAGCTTCGCAGTGAAGATGCCGATGTGGCCGGTCCACACTTGGCTTCCCGATGCCCACGTGCAGGCGCCCACTGCCGGTTCGGTGATCCTGGCGGGCGTGCTGCTGAAGATGGGTGGCTATGGCTTCATCCGCTTCTCGCTACCGATGTTCCCGGAAGCGAGCGCCGAGTTCGCATGGCTGATCTATGCGCTGTCGATGGCGGCGGTGGTGATCACCAGCCTGATCGCGCTGGTCCAGCACGACATGAAGAAGCTGATCGCCTATTCGTCGGTCGCGCATATGGGCGTGGTCACCATCGGCCTGTTCGCCTTCAATACGCAGGGCCTCGAAGGCTCCATGATCGTCATGCTCAGCCACGGCCTGGTGGCCGGTGCGCTGTTCCTTTGCGTGGGCGTGATCTACGATCGTCTCCATACGCGTGAGATCAGCCGCTATGGCGGCATTGCGATCAATATGCCGAAATACGCGATGTTCTTCCTGCTGTTTACCATGGCCAGCATCGGTCTTCCGGGGACGAGCGGCTTCGTCGGCGAGTTCCTTAGCCTTGCGGGCGTGTACCAGATTTCGAGCTGGGTTGCCCTGGTTTGCACCTCCGGCATCATCCTGGGGGCGGCCTACATGCTCTACCTCTATCGCCGGGTTGCCTTTGGTGAGCAGAAGAACGCCGATGCCGCGGCAATGCCGGACATCGACCTGCGCGAATGGCTCATGCTCGGTTCGCTTGCCGCAGCCGTGCTGTGGATGGGTGTTTACCCCGAGAGCTTCCTTGCCCCGATGCGCAAGGATATCGCGGCTCTCGACGCCCGTATTGCCCGTGCGGCGCCCCAGAGCGACGCGCATCTCAAGATTGGCAAACCCAAACCTGTTGAAGAACAAGAAGCGCATGGGGGAGCGCACTGATGGATTTCGCGGCTTCCCTTAAGCTCATAGCGCCCGAACTGCTGATGTCGGTTTCGGGTCTCGTCCTTCTGCTCGCGTCTGCCTGGGCGGGCGATAAGGCATCGCGTGCGATCAGCGTGGCGGCAGCAGTTGTGCTGGGCGCGTGTTTCTTCCTCGTCGCGCCCTCGGTCTGTGCAGGCGCGAGTGGGCCCGATACGATGGCCTTTGGCGGGCAGTTTTCGGCCGATGCCTTTGCGGGCCTAGCAAAGTTGATGATCTTTGCTGCCGGCGGTGCCGCGCTGGTGATCGCTCCTGCCTTCTTCGAACGGCAGGGCGCGATGCGCGCGGAATATCCGGTGCTGATCCTCTTCGCCGTGCTGGGCATGTCTATCATGGTCTCGGCGCGTGATCTGATCACGTTGTACATCGGTCTCGAGCTCAACAGCCTTGCGGCCTATGTCCTTGCGGCCTTCCTGCGCACGGATGACCGTTCGGCCGAAGCGGGCCTGAAGTACTTTGTGCTCGGCGCGCTGGCTTCGGGCATCCTGTTGTTCGGCATGAGCCTGACTTATGGCTTTGCCGGAACCACCAGCTTTGAAGGTATTCGCGTCGCGCTCGGCGGCGAGATGGCGATGGGGGCGTTGTTCGGCCTGATCTTCATGCTGGCGGGCCTTGCCTTCAAGATCAGCGCGGTGCCGTTCCACATGTGGACGCCCGACGTTTATGAAGGCGCACCGACGCCGGTTACAGCCTTCTTCGCTTCGGCCCCCAAGGTCGCTGCGCTGGCGCTTACCATGCGCGTCACCCTCGAAGCCTTCGGCGCGCAGGACGATGCATGGCGTCAGATCGTGATCTTCGCCGCGCTGGCCTCTATCGTGGTCGGCGCACTGGGCGCGATCGGCCAGTCGAATCTGAAGCGGCTGCTGGCCTATTCTTCGATAAACAATGTCGGCTTCATTCTGATCGGCCTTGCTGCCGGAACAGTAGCCGGTGCTTCGGCCATGCTTGTCTATCTTGCGATCTATGTTGCGATGACGGTGGGCGGCTTCGTTGCCGTGCTGATGCTCAAGGACGAAAATGGCGACCAGCTGGAAGCGATTGGCGATCTCGCCGGCCTTTCCCGCACTCGCCCGGCATTGGCTTTTTGCCTGATGCTGGTGATGTTCAGCCTCGCGGGTATTCCTCCGCTGTTCGGCTTCTGGGGCAAGTTCGTGGTATTCCAGGCGGCTGTAAACGCGGGATTCGTGCCGCTCGCAGCCATCGGTATCGCCGCCAGCGTGATCGGTGCCTTCTATTACATCAAGGTCGTGAAGGTGATGTATTTTGACGAGCCGGCCGATGTGGTGAAGGGCGAGAGCGACTGGGCCCATTGGGCACTGCTTGCGATCTCTGCCCTCGCGATCTCGCCCTTCGGCTATCTCCTCACGCCGTGGCTTGGCGGTCTTGCCGACAAGGCGGCTGCGGTGCTGTTCGCTGGCGTCTAGTTGGCAGGCTCGATCGAAACCGTAGCGGAAACCGGATCCACCAACGCCGACCTTGCCGCGCGTCTGCGCGCCGGGCAGGGGGTGCCTGAAGGTCATTGGTTGCTGGCTGACAGGCAGATCGCGGGGCGGGGCCGTCAAGGCCGTGCATGGTCCAATGGCGAAGGCAATTTCATGGGCTCCACCGTCGTCCATCTGGACGGGCGGGAACCGGCGGCGCATACGCTGGCGCTCGTTGCGGGTGTTGCCCTTTACGATGTAGTGCTCAGCTATCTACTGGTGCCCGCAAGGCTCGAGCTGAAATGGCCGAACGATGTGGTTCTGGCGGGCGGAAAGCTAGTCGGAATCTTGCTTGAAAGGATTGGCAGTGCGGTCGTCGTCGGCATCGGAGTGAACCTCACCCAAGCGCCGGTGGTTCCCGAACAGCTAACCGTGTCGATCAGCCAGTTCGGCCTAGCGCCTGATCGGGACAGTTTTGCCCGCGATCTCGCGTCAGCTTTCGCGGCAGAGGTAGATCGCTGGCGCAGCGCAGGTCTGCCTCAGCTGCTGGCGCGCTGGACTGCCGTGGCCCATCCTGAGGGCACGCGGCTTCGCGTGAATGCGGGTAGCGAGGGGCGTATCGAAGGCGCATTCGAAGGGCTCGCGGCGGATGGCGGTTTGCGGCTCCGTCTGGATGATGGAAACCTGCGGGTGATACACGCGGGCGATGTTTCGCTGATTGGAGGGCAGGGCTGATGTTGCTCGCAGTCGATGTCGGGAACACCAATGTCGTGTTCGCCCTGTTTGACCGGGATGAGAGCGGTGTGTCCGCAATCCGTGCTCGCTGGCGCATCGCCACCGATCCGCGCCGCACGGGCGATGAATATGCGGTATGGCTGGTGCAGCTTCTGGCGATTGAGGGCTTCTCGCGCGAAGATGTCACGCAGGTGATCATTTCCACCGTGGTGCCGCGTGCGCTGCACAATCTGCAGGTGCTCTCCAATAAATATTTCGGCGTCGAGGCGCTGGTGGCGGGGCAGGGCGCGGTCGAATGGGGTATTGCCATCGACGTGGACGAACCCGGCTCTCTCGGGGCGGACCGGGCCGTTAACGCCATTGCTGCTCATGCCAAATATCCGGGCGATCTGATTGTCGTCGATTTCGGTACTGCGACCACCTTCGACGTGGTAGACTTCACGGGTGCCTATAAGGGCGGGATCATTGCGGCGGGTATCAACCTGTCGCTCGACGCATTGGTGAACAACACCGCCAAGCTTCCGCGTATCGCTATTGAAAGCCCGCGTTCCGGTTCGGTAATCGGGCGCAACACGCAGGATCAGATGCTGATCGGCGTGTTTTGGGGCTATGTGGCGATGATGGAAGGGCTGATCGCTCGCTTGCGAGCGGAGATCGGCCGTCCGGCCAAGGTGATCGCCACTGGCGGCCTGGCGATCCTGTTCGATCAGCACACACAGATTTTCGATGCGGTTGATCCGGATCTCACGCTGGAGGGCCTTGCCCTGCTGGCCGGAAGGGCAAATGTAAATTGAAGAAGGACTATACTCCGGAGAAGGAACTGCTTTTCCTCGCGCTCGGCGGATCGGGCGAAATCGGCATGAACGTCAACCTCTATGGTTGCGATGGCAAATGGCTGATGGTCGATCTGGGAATGACTTTCGGCGCGAATGAATATCCCGGAACAGAGCTGGTTTTTGCCGATCCCGCCTTCATCGAGGAACGGCTGAAGGATCTGGTCGGTATCGTGCTGACCCATGGGCATGAAGACCATATCGGCGCGGTTCCCTATTTCGCAGCGGATTTCGGCGTTCCGCTCTATGCCACGCCATTCACGGCAGGACTGGTGACACGCAAGCTGGAAGAGGCGGGCATTGCCGGTCAGGTCGAACTGAATGTTATCGAAGGGACGGATAGCTTCGCGCTGGGGCCGTTCGATATCTCCTATATCCCGCTCGCCCACTCGATTGCCGAGGGTAACGCGCTGCTGATCGAGACGCCTTATGGCCGGGTGTTCCACACCGGTGACTGGAAGCTGGATGATGAGCCCCTGATTGGCGAGCCGGCGACACAGGAAGAGCTTACGCAGTTTGGCGACGAGGGCATCCTCGCGCTGGTGTGCGATTCCACCAATGTCTTCAATCCCAGCCCTTCGGGTTCCGAGGGCGAAGTGGGGCGCAGCCTGCTTGAGGAAGTGCGCAAGCATGAGGGCAAGCGGGTGCTGGTCACCACCTTCGCCTCCAACGTTGCGCGGCTGCACAGCCTTGGCGAGATCGCCCGGGCTTCCGGCCGCCAGCTATGCGTAGCCGGGCGTTCGCTCGAGCGGATCATCGAGGTGTCGAAGGAAAGCGGCTATCTCGCAGACTTCCCGCCCACGATCGATTTCGACAAGGCGATGAGCCTGCCGCGCGGCGAAGTGCTGGTGATTGCTACCGGCGGCCAGGGCGAGCCGCGCGCTGCGCTGGCCCGGATTGCAGAAGACACGCATCATGTTGGCCTTGTGGCAGGTGACGTGGTGATCTTCTCCAGCCGCCAGATTCCCGGTAATGAGCTGGCCGTCGGCGCGGTGATGAACCGCCTTGCCGAGCGCGGGGTGGTGATGGTCACCGACAGGCAGAGTCATATCCATGTTTCGGGCCATCCCGGCAGGCCGGAACTGGAAGCACTCTATTCCTGGCTTCGACCCGAGATTCTCGTCCCGGTCCATGGCGAATTGCGACACATGGCCGAACAAACCCGGCTTGGTGCGAAGAGTGGCATTCCGCAGCAAATTCTCCAGAAGAATGGCGATATCGTCCGGCTCGCTCCGGGCAAGCCTGGCAAGCTGGCGCAGGTGCATTCGGGCAGGCTCATACTGGACGGCGACATCATCGTGCCCGCCGATGGCGAGGCCATCACCATGCGCCGCCGGATGGCCCGAGATGGCGTGGTGATCGTCACGCTCGACACGCAGGGCAAGGCGCAGGTCCATGGCATTGGCTTGCCACTGGACGAGGATTACGATGAATTTGTCGTGGAAGCGGTGAGCGATATCGCGGATGCGCTCAAGCGCCTGAAGGGCGGAGCGCGCAAGGACCGGGAGGCTGTGGCCGAGGCTGCCCGACTGGCGGCTCGGCGTGCTGCGCAGCGCTGGTGCGGGAAGAAGCCCCAGACCCGCGTGATCATGGTCGGAGAGTAAGGCAATGAAGTGGACTTCGGTCCTGGCGATCTATGCCCTGTTCTGGGTGGTCAGCGCCTTCGTGCTGCTGCCGTTCGGGGTGAAGACGCACGATGAAGCGGGCTTGGAGAAGATCCCGGGGCAGGCTGAAAGCGCCCCGGCACATTTCCAGCCTGGAAAGATCGCCATTCGCGCGACGATCCTTTCGGCAATCCTGTGCGGGGCTTTCGTCGCCAATTACATCTATGGTTGGATCGTTCCGCAGGATCTCAACATCTTTGGCGAACCGCCGAATTTCGAAGAGCATATGAAGAACTGACCAGAAAGGGTCAGTCGCGCAGCCTCTCGATTGCCTGGGCGAGCGCAACGTAGAGCTTGCCCATGTCGGAGGAGAGCAGCGTCACGCCCAGCGCATTGCCATCGCGGGTCGAAAGCAGGGTGCGCAGCATCGCTTCGAAATCGTGGATGTAGCGGCTGACGTGCTCGCGAAAATCCGGATCGCGATCATAGATCTCGGCAATCTCTCGCGCTTCCGAATTATCCAGCAAGCGCACGGCGCGGCGGGTGAAGATGCCACGATCCCCGCGTAGATAGGCTGCCCACGCCGTTTCGGTGACATCGTTCGACAGGGCCTTGGCAATGTCGATCGAATTGGAATTGAGGCTTTCGGTGATCAGCGCAACGCGGCGGGCGAAATCATTGTCTACCTGTTCTTCGGCGCGTTCGCGGGCGCGGGCGACGCGGTTTTCCAGATTGCCGGTCAGTTCATCCACCTTCGAAAGCTGATCGCGCAGCTGCCTTGCGGCTTCACGCCCGACGCCGCTCGCATGGGCGGCAGCCTGTTCCAGTTCGCCGATGGCCTCGGCCGCACGCAGCCGGATAGTGCGTTCGATGGCCTCTGCGCTCTGGCTGCCGATCCTTTCGGCCAGATCGCCGATAGCGTCATTGTGGCCGCTGCCCAGCTCGTCGAGAGTGGCCCGCAGGGCACCCTGCAGGCGCTCGACCGCTTCGGACATTTCCCCTCGCAGCTTGAGTGAGACACCTTCGCTTTCGTCGCCCAGGGCCGAGACCGCGCCGCGGAGTTTCTCGATCCGGTCCGTATGGGCATCCTCATGTTCGGCAAGGGTGCCGTGGAGGGTTTCTAGTTCATCGATCACCGCCTTGCCATTGTCGCGCGCGGAGATGATGTAATCGGACAGGGCCTGCCCCTTGGTGCCCGCATCGTCGAGGATGAGCCCAAGCTCGCGGGTGCGGTTCTCGAAATTGCCCAGCCGCTGCTCGGCAAGGGCGAGAGCGGAAGGCAGATGTTCGCGGCTGTGTTCGGCGCCGGCCTGGATGAGTTCGAGCAGGCGCACGCTGGATTCCGTAAGCTCCACAACGGCCGCGTCAGTGGCGTCGAGAACGTCCTTATTGGCCTTGAGGCGTGCCGACAGCAATTCGATCGCCTGCGCCAGTTCGGTTCCGATCTTCCCGCCGCGCGCTGCGGTTTCTTCCATCTGCGTGGCAATAAGGCTCATTTTCCCGGCCAGATTCTCGCCTCGTTCCGCCAAGGCGGTGACATGGGAAAGATGGTTCTGCTGATGGCCGGCAATCGCCGTATCCAGCGCGGCGATCCGCTGTTCGAATGAGTATGTTTCTTCCGCTTCGCGTGCGGCATGCTGCTGGCGCCGGGTTTCGATCGCTTCGGCAAAGGTGACAAGGCGCTGCTCGATCGAGGCATCAACCTGTTTTGCCCATTCGCTCACGGAATCGAGGCGCTTGCGAGTACGTTCCAGCGCGGCGGCGTCGATCTCCCCGATCTCGCGCAGGGCTTCGGCTAGCCCCTGCCGCATCCGGGCGATCGCGTCCTCCCATTTCTGAACCGTATCTGCCTGTCCGGCCTGTATCGATTGGGCGAAGGCGTTGCAGTCGGCCTGCAAACTATTGATGCGCTGGCCCAGCGCGATGATCACCGAAGATGTGCTTTCGCCGATCCTGCGGGCATGACCTTCGAACTGGTCGAGCGCTTCGCTCACCTTACCCTTGAGGCCTTCGGTGAGCTTGATGCCTGCTTCGCCGAAAGTGTTCATGCGCTGCATGCCGCCGATCATCTCATCGAGCTGCACCTTGGCGGTCCGTCCGGCATTACCGATCTGGCTGGTGACATCGCGCGCGGAAGTGGCGATCACGGGCAGTTCGTCGCGCAACTTGTCCATATTGGCCAGTGCGGTGGTGCTGACGCTGGCGATGGATTCGATCTGTGCGGCATTCTTATGCACCAGCGCCGACATGCGCTCCGCATTTTCGGACAGGCGATCTCCCGCGACCCGTCCCAGCGATTCAAGGTCGCGCGATTGTGCGGCAAGGAACTCCCGCGCCAGGCTGAGTTCGCGATTGACCGTTATTAGACGTCCTTCGAGCCGAGCACTCTCTTCTGCCAGCAACCGGGCCGTATCGCCGAAGCGTGCGGCCTCGCGCCGGCTCGATCGCATGGCCAGCAGCCAAAGGCCGACGATCAGCACTGCAGGCACAGCCCATTGCGCGATCCAGCCGCTCCAGGCCTCGGGCGAGGCCCCGGCGAGCATGTCCGCCTGATGGGCCCAGGCGAAAAAGCCGGTCCAACCGGCAATGGCAAGCAGGGCGAGGGTGGGCATAACCCAACCTGAGCGGCGGGAAGCGGGCGCTTGCTCTTCCTCGGCCACATAAATGTCTTCAGCCTCCACGGTCAGCTCGAAGGCTTCCATGTTGCTTTCTGCCTGCGATTCGGACGGGGCATCCCCAGAGCCGAATGCGACGATGTGTGAACCCCCGGACATAGGCACAGGATATCACGGAACGCATCACAATAAACCCCGGCTTAACCTTATCCGGCTAAGCTGCCGTCATGGCCTATGAAAACGGTGCTCTCGACGCGACTTTTGCAGCAGCGGCCGGGGACGATCCTGCGCTGCTGGCGGAGCTGCGCAACGCCTTTACCGAGAGCCTTGCCCATCAGGTAGACCTGCTGCGCAGGGCGCGCTGCGATGGTAATTGGAACGTGGCTGCCATGCGCCTGAAAGGCCTTGCGGCGAGCTTTCACGCCGAGGGACTGATCGGCCTGGCCGAAGAGGCGCTGGATTCCGCTCCGGGCGAACCGGTGGTAATCCGCAAGCTCGAACGCTTCCTGAACGAATTCGAACGCCCGGCCGGTTGATTCGGCACGGTTCGGTGCTTGGCAGGCACTTGCCGCTGTCCTAGATCGGGGCAGTGCGCGTAGCTCTCATCTCTCTGATCGAACGCGCCGGGGATGCCCCGGAGACGTCGCTTGCCGCTCTTTCGCTGGCGGGCCGTAGCCTTGCCGAGCGCCAGCTGGAGCTTGTGCTGGGCCTGGGCTGCGAACGCATCGTCTGCCTGTCGAACGGGCTTGGGCGGGATATTATCGCGCTCCAGCATCAGGCAGAGGCATCAGGCGCCAAATTCAACCTTATCGCAGGGCCGCGCCAATTGGCGGGCATGGTCAACAGTGCGGACGAACTCGTTGTTGTCGCTGGCGGCCTTCTGCCTGCCGCAGGCGAAGCGAAGTCCGCACTGGCGGGCGGAGCGGGCGTGCTTGTGCTTCCGGTCGAGGCCGGTATCGCCGCCGGATTCGAACGGATCGATCTCAATCACGCATGGGCGGGCGTTCTGGCCATGCCCGGTACTCTCGTGGAGCGTTTGAGCCAGCTTCCTCCCGATTGCGACGCCATCTCGGCGTTGCTGCGCATCGCTCTTCAGGGCCGCGTGCCCGAGCGCGCCTTGCCCGAGGCGGTGCTGGCGGAGCGGCGCTGGGCATTGGTGACGTCGGCCGCGCAGCTTGAAGAGCTGGAACCCGAATGGTTGCGCCGGCAGATCGCGCCGCCGTCCCCCTTTGCGCCGGGCAGGGCGATTGCCCGCATTGGGATACGGGCAGGCGGCGCCAAATTGCTGGCCAAAGGCTGGAAGCCCGGATTTCTGGCCGCTGGCGGGGCGCTTCTGGCGGGTTTCGGCGTGGTTGCCGCCTGGTTCGAACAGGGCGCGTCAGGCATTGCCCTGTGTGGACTGGGTTGGCTGACGGTGGAGGCTGGCGATGCGCTTGCCTCGCTCGGCCGGACGGGCCTCGACGGCCAGCGCAAAGAAAGCCGTGCGCTGCCTCTGGCCGCGATCGCAATCGACCTCGCATTTGTCGCCGTGCTTGCGCTGGCCTTGCCCGGTACGCGGGCGGAGAGGCTGTTTGCCCCGCTGGTACTGCTCGGCCTCACGCGGGTTGCCGGGGCGCTGATCGGCGGGAAGTGGGCGCAATTGGTGCAGGACCGGGTGGCGCTTGCCCTGCTGCTGGTGCTTGCCAGTTCCGCCGCGGCGCTCTTGCCTGCGATCCAGCTATTTTCTCTGGCCCTGATCGCGGCGCTGCTTGGCTTTTCACGCGGCTTTGCGCAGATAACGCGGGCTTAACCAAGGACCGCTATGGCGGGACAAGGAAAAATGGCCGGCATGAACCACTACACCGATCAGAGCGTTGAAGACGCGATGCGCCTCGAACTGGCCGAGGGCGATGCCATGATCGGCACGCTCGGCCCGATTCTGCGCCATCTGCTGGCCAATGACGATCATTCTCTGTTCAGTGACGAGACCGTGGCCCGGGTGCGCGGCATGGTTGCCAGCATCGCCCTCCAGTTGCTCCATGCACAGGCCGACGCGGCAGAGGTGGAGGAACCGGAGGATTATGTCGAACTTCGCTTCGAGCCTCTCTCCGACGCCCTGCTGGGCAATGCGGCGCTGCTAGGGCACCTTCATGCCCTTGCTCACGAATGGCAGATTGCCGAGCGGCTTCATGGCCGCAACGGGCTCGATCCGGTTCTGTCCCCGTTGCAGCAGGCGCTGATCGCCTCCAGCGATTCGGATACCGCTGCGAATGCCATGGCAACGCTCGCAGCACAGGCGCGCTTCGTGCAGGGATTGCGGCGTATGGAACTGGCGCTGGCCGAATTGCCGGGCGATCTGTTTCATTCCGCCCTTGTCACTATGCGCACTCTTGCCGGCGAGGATGCCGAGCAGGCTGCCAATCTGGCCGAATGCGCCTTGCGGGCCGAATTCGACGAGAGCCGCAGCCGCCTCGGCCTGCTGGCCCGCCTCGTGACAGGCATGGGCGGCGGAGCGATCGCGGCGCTGTCGATCAGCCATGCTGGTATGGCGATCTTCCTTACCGCTCTGGCGATCGGATCGGGTCAGGCCCGCGATCTGGCGGTGTTTTCCACTCATGATCGCCAGCTGGCGCGGCTTGCGCTGGCGTTGCGGGCAGCAGGCCTCAAATCGACGGCAGTGGAAGAGCAGCTTATTTTCCTCCATCCCGACATCGCCCTGCCCGACGGGTTCGACCAGTTGCGGGCCGAGCGCGCGGCGGCACTTCTTGCGGCCTCAGCGCCCTTCGTGGCGGGGTAAGCAATGCGGCCGAGCACCTATCTCGCCAGGGCGCGCAGCGATCAGGCAGACCGGCTGATCGAGGCCGATGAGCCGCTTGCCGGGCTGCAGCTTCGCAGCGGTGGCGAGATTCCCGGCAGGATCGCCACTCCGGCCCTGCTGGAACTGGTGCGCAAGGCACGGCGCTATGGCCTCAAGCTCGCCCGGCCAATTCATGCGCAGGACGATCATGAGACTATCACCGCATGGGTGGAGGTCGTTCCCGATACCAATGGCTGTGTGATCGGCCTGGCCAATTGGCAATCGGCTCCGTCGGTGCCGGAAGACCCGGCCGCGGCGGAACAACGCCGGGTGGAGATCGATCGCGACCTTGCCGAATTCACGGCGCGGCTCGACCCGCAGCAGGGCATTCTTTCCGCCGACACGGCCTCTGCCGAGTTGCGCCCGCTGGCCGACGCCATGCGCCGGGGCGCGGGCAGGCCATGGACCGACTTTGTGGAGGTGGAGGGCAGTCATCACCGGCAGCCGTTGCATTGGCGCCTGCTTGATGGGGCATCGGTGGTCCTGCCGGGCTCCGCGCGCAAATGGCGGGCCTGTCTCGTCCCGTTGGGCGGTCCGGAGGCAGGCGCTAATGGCTTCGAGCTGTATTTTGTCGCGGAGGAACCTCCCGCACGGCAGACGGCTTTGCAGCCGGTGGAGGCCGCACGTGCGTCTGCTGGAACTGCCATCGGGCGCGATGTCGCGCCGGTGCTGCGTCAGCCTATCGCCCGGATCATTGCCAATGCTGAGACCATACGTACACGTCTGGCGGGGCCTCTGGCAGAGGAATACAGCAATTACGCTGCGGATATCGCTGCGGCAGGGCAGCATCTGCTGGCCCTGATCGACGATCTCTCGGACCTTGAAGTGGTGGAGGCGGACGAGTTCAGCACCGCACCCGACCGGATCGATCTGGCCGATGTTGCCCGCCGCGCGGTGGGCATATTGGGAGTGAGGGCGCAGGAGCGGGGAATTGCCCTCGACTTGCCGTCACCTGAGGAGACGCTTCCTGCCATTGGAGAGTTTCGCCGTGTTCTGCAGGTGCTGCTCAACCTGATTGGCAATGCGATTCGCTATACGCCAGAAGGATCGCGCGTTGCGCTGGTGCTCAGCCGGGGCAAAGGCACCGCGAGCGTCACCGTGGTGGATCAGGGGCAAGGGTTGAGTGAGGAACAGCAGGCCAAAGTGTTCGAAAAGTTCGAGCGTCTTGGGCGAAGCGGCGATGGCGGCTCGGGACTGGGCCTCTACATCTCACGCAGGCTGGCCAGGGCGATGGGCGGCGATCTGACCGTGGAGAGCTCGCCCGGTGAGGGCGCGCGTTTTATACTAAGCCTGCCCGCGAACGACTGATCCTCAAGGCTGCCGCTTGCCCAAAAAGGAAGGCGCGCCGTCCATTATCATGGTCAGCGCGCCGTTCAGTCATTCAAATATCACCACCGGAACCTGCCCGAGACCATCGCCAGAAAGCCAACGATCATCAGGGCGAGGCCGATCATTCACTTTCCGGAATTCAGCGCTTCTCCACCGGAACGTAATCGCGCTGCGTGGGGCCGGTGTAGAGCTGGCGGGGACGGCCGATCTTCTGGCCGGGATCGCTGATCATCTCGTTCCATTGCGCCACCCAGCCGACGGTGCGGGCGAGGGCGAAAAGGGCGGTGAACATGGTGGTCGGGAAGCCGATCGCCGACAGGATGATGCCCGAATAGAAGTCCACATTCGGGAACAGCTTCTTCTCGGCAAAATATTCGTCATGCAGGGCAAGCTCTTCAAGCCGCAGCGCGGTCTCGAACAGCGGATCGTCCACCTTCAGCGCCTCGAACACTTCACGCACGGTCTTCTGCATCACGGCTGCGCGCGGATCGTAGTTCTTGTAGACGCGGTGGCCGAAGCCCATCAGGCGGAACGGATCGTTCTTGTCCTTCGCGCGCTCGATATAATGCGGGATCTTGTCGGGCGTGCCAATCTCGCGCAGCATGTTGAGCGCAGCTTCGTTGGCGCCGCCGTGAGCCGGACCCCAAAGGCAGGCGATGCCCGCTGCGATGCAGGCGAAGGGATTGGCGCCCGAGGAACCGGCGAGGCGCACGGTCGAGGTCGAAGCGTTCTGTTCATGGTCCGCATGGAGGATGAAAATCCGGTCCATCGCGCGTTCAACAGCCGGGATTACTTCATATTCTTCGGCCGGCACACCGAAAGTCATGCGCAGGAAATTGCCGGTGTAGGACAGCTTGTTGTCCGGATACATGAAGGGCTGGCCGACCGAATATTTGTAGGCCATCGCCGCGATCGTCGGCATCTTCGCGATCAGCCGGTGCGAGCTGATCCGGCGATGCTCGGGATCGGAAATGTCGGTGCTGTCGTGATAGAAGGCCGACAGGGCGCCCACCACGCCGCACATGATCGCCATCGGGTGCGCATCGCGGCGGAAGCCGCGGTAGAAGGTGGCCAGCTGTTCATGCAGCATGGTGTGGCGCGTGATGGTGCGGGTAAAATTGTCATATTCGCTGGCGCTGGGCAGTTCGCCGTTCAGCAGCAGATAGGCCACTTCCATGAAGGAGGAATCTTCGGCCAGTTGCCCGATCGGATAGCCGCGATGGAGCAGGACGCCCTCTTCGCCATCGATATAGGTCAGCGCGCTTTCGCACGACGCGGTGGAGGTGAAACCGGGATCGTAAGTGAACAGGTGCGATTGGCCATAGAGCTTGCGGATGTCGACGACATCCGGCCCTACGCTGCCTTCCAGCACCGGGAAATCGTAGCTCTTGTCTCCAACGGTCAGCTTCGCGTGCTTGTCAGCCAAGTGTCGTACTCCTCAAAGCTCTGCAGTCTGGTCGCCCGGAACCGCCTGCGCATCGATACGCGCAAGGCTCTCTTCCTTTCCGAGCAGGATCAGGACGTCGAAAATACCCGGCGAGGTGGTTTGCCCCGTCAGTGCCGCGCGCAGCGGCTGTGCGAGTTTGCCAAGGCCCAGCCCCAGCTCTTCTGCCATGGCTTTCAAACTGGCCTCCAGTGACCCGGATGTCCAGTCATTTTCACCGGCTAAACGAGCAGAAATCCGCCACAAAAGCAGCTGCGCATCGCTGTCCAGCAGGGCCTTCGCCTGCTCGGTCAGTTCCAGCGGCCGGGACTTGAACAGGAAGGCCGCGCCATCGGCCAGTTCGTTCACATCGCGGGCGCGGGTCTTGAGCACGGGCATGGCCGCAACCAGAGTGTCGATGTCCGCCTTGGGGCCAATGCGCGGGGCGATCAGCGCGGCCAGGCGCGCATTGTCCGCCTCACGGATATAGTGCCCGTTGAGGCTCAGAAGCTTCTTCATGTCGAAGCGGGAGGGGCTTTTGCCGACACCGCTGATGTCGAACAGCTTGATCGCTTCTTCCTTGCTGAATTCCTCGCGGTCGCCATGGCCCCAGCCAAGGCGCAGCAGGTAATTGAGCAGAGCTTCGGGAAGGATGCCCAGCTCGTCGCGATAATCGCTCACGCCCATGGCGCCGTGGCGCTTGGAAAGCTTCGCACCGTCCTGCCCGTGGATCAGGGGAATATGGGCGTAATGCGGTTCCGGCCAGCCCATTGCCTTGATGATGGTCAGCTGGCGAAAGGCGTTGTTCAGATGGTCATCGCCGCGGATGATGTGGGTTACGCCCATGTCATGGTCGTCCACCACCACGGCGAGCATATAGGTGGGCGTGCCGTCGGAGCGGAGAAGGACGAAATCGTCCAGCTCCGAATTCTTCACCGTCACCTTGCCCTGAACGAGATCCTCGATCACTGTCTCGCCATCGCGCGGGGCCTTGATCCGTACGACGTAATCCTGCCCTTCGGGCCAGGTCGAGGGATCGGCATCGCGCCATTCGCTCTCGATCCGGAAGGGCTTCTTTTCCTCACGCGCCTTTTCGCGGCGGGCTGCCAGTTCTTCCTGCGTGAGGTAGCAGCGATAGCCGGCGCCCCGGGCGATCAGATCATGCGCCACTTCGGCATGGCGCGCTTCGAATTGCGACTGGTAGTAAGTATGCCCGTCAAAATCGAGGCCGAGCCAAGCCAGCCCGTCGAGAATGACGTCGATCGCTTCCTTGGTGGAGCGGACCTTGTCCGTATCCTCGATCCGCAGCAGGGTCCTGCCGCCATGATGGCGCGCATAGAGCCACGAGAACAGGCCGGTGCGGGCATTGCCGATGTGAAGGAAGCCGGTGGGCGAGGGCGCAAAGCGGGTGACCACCGGCCTGCCGGTTGTCGTTGCACTGCCGCTAACGCTTGCCATGACCCACTTGATCCTTTCCATTGCTCTTATGGCAGACAGCCCGACCGTTTCAGTCCCTCCGGAGGACATGCCACAGGATGCTGCGATGCAGCAGACGCATTGGCGAATGGAACGCCTCTTGTCCAGCGTGGGAGACAGGGTCGACGCATTTTTGGACGCTGCCGGATTCGACCGCGGGCCGTGGCTTGCGGTGGCATTTTCGGCCGGAATCGCGGCCTGGTTCGCGCTTGGCGGGCCCTGGCAATGGGTGCTTGTGGCAGTGGTGGCCATGGCGAGCACTGCAGCGGCGCTCACGATATGGCCAGAGGAAGGGCGCAGGGCGCATTTGCGCATGGCAATTGCGGCGGTGGGACTCGCTTTCGCGGCCGGAGTCGCGATCGTCTGGGCCAAGTCCGCTCTGGTCGGAGCTGAGCCGATTGCGCGCCCGCTGACCGGCCAGTTCGACGCGCGAGTGCTGCAGCGGATCGAGCAGCCTGCCGAAGGGCGAGTGCGGCTTGTGCTGGCAACGCGCGAGCCGGGCAGCGGGCGGGCGATCAAGGTGCGGGTCAATGTCCCGCTCGAAAATGACATCGCGGGGCTGGGCGAAGGAGCGCGGATCAGGCTGAAGGCGCGGCTGATGCCGCCTGCGCCGCCGATGCTGCCGGGAAGCTACGATTTTGCGCGGGCGGCGTGGTTTGGAGGACTGGCCGCGACGGGCAATGCACTGTCCGCACCCGAACTGGTGGAGCCTGCCGGGCCGGGCGGCGGACTGGCGCAGGTTCAGCGCGGGCTGGCCGATCACATCCGGTCCCGCCTCGACGGTTCGCCCGGCACGATCGCGGCGGCGCTGGCGAGCGGGGACCGGGGCGCCATCGCGCCGGAGGACGAGGCGGCGATGCGCGATGCGGGGCTTTCTCACCTCCTTTCGATCAGTGGGCTGCATGTCAGCGCGGTGATCGCGGCGGTCTATTTCCTCGCCATCCGGCTGCTCGCGCTGTGGCCCTGGCTCGCCTTGCGCGTGCGCCTGCCGGTGGTTGCTGCGGGCGTCGCGGCTGCTGCTGGCATTGGCTACACCCTGCTGACCGGGGCTGAAGTGCCGACCGTGCGCAGCTGCGTAGGTGCGGTGCTGGTGCTGCTGGCGCTTGCGCTGGGGCGCGAGCCGCTCTCGCTGCGGCTCGTGGCAGTGGCAGCGGGCTTCGTGCTGCTGCTGTGGCCCGAATCGCTGGTGGGGCCGAGCTTCCAGATGAGCTTCGCGGCCGTGATCGCGATTGTCGCGCTGCACGGGGCTGCGCCGGTGCGAGCCTTCCTTGCGCCGCGCGACGAGGCGTGGATCGTCCGCGTGGGCCGGCAAGGCGCAATGCTGCTGGGTACGGGTCTGGTGATCGAAGTGGCGCTGATGCCGGTGGTGCTGTTCCACTTCCACCGCATGGGAGCCTATGGCGCCTTCGCCAATGTGATCGCCATCCCGTTGACGACTTTCGTTTCGATGCCGCTGATCGCGCTTGGCCTGCTGCTGGATCTGGCAGGCCTTGGCGCGCCAGCCTGGTGGCTGGCGGGCAAATCGCTTGAACTGCTGATCTGGCTGGCGCATTTCACGGCCGGCCAGCCCGGGGCGGTCACGCTGATGCCGCAGATGGGGCAGGCGACTTTCGCTCTGTTCGCAGCGGGCGGACTGTGGCTCGGCCTGTGGCGGGGGAGAGTGCGGCTTCTGGCCGCGGCTCCACTCGCACTGGCAACCGCGATGCTGGCCCTGACCCCGGTGCCCGACGTGCTGATATCCGGCGACGGACGACAGGTGGGCATATCGGGCGAGGGCGAGCGGCTGCTGGTACTGCGCGAATCGAAGAGCGGCTTTACTCGCGAGACCTTGCAGGAAATGGCAGGCATGGAGGGCGATGTGCTCGTCCTCTCGGACTGGCGCGGAGCACGCTGCAGCCCGGATTTCTGCGTGGTCACTCTGAGGCGCGGCGGGCGGGACTGGCAGCTGCTGCTGGCGCTGAGCCGGGAACGCATTGCCGAGCGCCAGCTCGCCGCCGCCTGCGACCTTTCGGACATCGTGGTGGCCGACCGTTATTTGCCCCGATCATGCCAGCCGCGCTGGATCAAGGCGGATCGGACAACGCTCGACGAAACCGGAGGCCTGGCGATCTATCTCGACCGGCACGAATTCAGGACCGTTGCCGAAGGGCAGGGCGAGCATGGCTGGTGGAGAGGTGGGGAAGCGAAGCGCGATCTGCCAAATGGCCGAACCACCCCGTCGCCTCCGTCAAGCCCGATGCCTCAGGCCACCCAATCCCCTCAGTGATATTGGCGCAGCAGGCCCGCAAGTTTGCCCTGTACGATCACTTCATGCGGTTCGTAATATTGCGGGTCGTAAGCCGAATTGGCCGGATCGAGCCGGATGCGGCCACCTTCGCGGCGCAGATATTTGAGAGTCGCTTCCTCATTGCGGACCAGCGCCACCACGATTTCGCCATCGCGGGCGCTGTCGGTGCGCTTCACCAGCGCGAAATCGCCATCGAGAATGCCTGCCTCGATCATCGAATCGCCCGACACTTCGAGCGCGTAATGATCCCCGGCGCCCAGCAGGGCGGCGGGAACGGGCAGCATCCGGTCGCTCTCCAGCGCCTCGATCGGAACGCCGGCGGCGATCTTGCCGTGCAGCGGAATCTCGATCACGTCATTGGCGGCAAAGGCCGGAGCGCGCGGCGGGGCGGTGATGCGGCCTAGCTGATCATTGGCGGGCGCAGCAGGCTTGGCGCCCCTGGCGTTCACATCTTCGGGATTCTTGAGCACTTCCAGCGCGCGCGCCCGGTTGGGCAGGCGGCGGATGAACCCGCGTTCTTCCAGCGCCGAGATCAACCGATGGACGCCGGACTTGGACTTGAGGTCCAGCGCTTCCTTCATTTCCTCGAAACTCGGGGAAACGCCTGATTCCTCCAGACGGTTCTGGATGAACAGCAGAAGCTCATGTTGCTTGGCGGTGAGCATGGAAGCGGCCTCCTCACTTGTTCCATTTAGGGAACGAATGCGGAACAACTAGGCAACTTCTTCCATCAAGTCAAGCAACACCGCCATTTCCGATCCAATAGGCCGGAACGGTGGCTCCGCGCGTTGCCGCAGGGGCGCCGGCGGGCCGTTCGATAAGCAGCCCAGCAGCGGCCATGGCGCGCAAGGCGCTCGAATCCTGCTCGGTCACCGGCATCGCGGTGCCGCCGGTCAGCGAGGCGCGCAGGAACTCCATCCTCGGCCCGCCAGCAGGCAGATCGGCGCCAAGCGGCAGGGGCACTGGCACGGGCAATGGCTCGCGATTTCCCGCCAGCGTGCGCAGAAGCGGCAGCAGGAAGAAGAAGCCCGTGACGAAGCTCGAAACCGGATTGCCCGGCAGTCCGAGCACGATAGTGCCGTCCTTGCGTGCCACCAGCAGCGGCTTGCCCGGCTTCATCGCCACGCGCCAGAAGTCGATTTGCGCACCCCAGGCTTCCAGTGCCGGGCGGATCAGATCATGATCGCCCACCGAGGCTCCGCCGCTGGTGACGATCACATCGGTATCGCCCGCCGCATCGAGCGCGGCCGCCAGCGCGTCGAGATTATCGGGCACCGGGCCGATCCGGCGCATATCCCCGGCAAGGTTCTGCGCCATCGCCGCCAGCATCGCGCCATTGCTCGCCGGGATCTGGTGCGGCGCGCAATCCGCGGGATCGGCGGCCAGTTCATCCCCGCTGTCGAGAATGGCGAGGCGCGGCAGGCGGTGGACGGGAAGCGTGGCGTTTCCGGCTGACAGCGCCAATGCGATCTGCGCGGGGCCGATGCGGGTTCCGGCGGGCAGCAATTCGTCGCCGGCGCGAAAATCGAAACCCGCGCGACGGATATGGCGCGAGCGCTGTTCGCCTTCGCCATTCAGGTTGAGCGTGTCGCCATCGCGCGCGGCGTTTTCCTGTAGCAGCACGGCGTCAGCGCCTGCGGGCATCAGTGCGCCGGTGGAAATGCGAATTGCCTCGCCCGGCCCGATCGTGCCGGGGAAGGGATGGCCGGCGGCGCTTTCGCCCACCACGCGCCAGGGGCCGCTTTCGCCCAGGCGCAGGGCATAGCCGTCCATGGCGGAAAGATCGGCCGAAGGCTGGGTGCGGCGCGCAGCGAGCGGAGCGGCAAGGCAGCGGCCGAGCGCAGCCTCCACCGGTAAATCCTCGGCGGGAAGCGCCGAAACCGACGCCAGCAGGCGCGCCTGCGCTTCGTTCAGGGGAATGGGCGGCTGCATCTGCCTATTCCGGGGCGCGCCATTCGCCGGACTTGCCCCCGCTCTTGGCCAGCAGGCGGATGCCTTCGATCACCATGCCTTTGTCGATCGCCTTGGCCATGTCGTAAATCGTCAGCAGCGCGATGGAAATGGCCGTCATGGCTTCCATTTCGATCCCGGTCTTGCCCGTGAGGCTCGCCGTGGCGGTGGCGCGCACGGCATCGTCTTCGAAAGTGAAGTTGACAGTCACCGCGTCCAGCGAAAGCGGATGGCAGAGCGGGATCAGTTCGCCCGTCTTCTTCGCGGCCATGATCCCGGCAATGCGGGCGGCGGCGAACACGTCGCCCTTGGGCACGTCGCCGTCGCGGATCGCCGCCAGAGCCTCTGCCGACATGCGGATGCGCCCGGTGGCGATGGCCTTGCGGGCAGTTTCCGCCTTCGCGCCGACATCCACCATCCGGGCCGCGCCGGATTCGTCGAGATGGGTGAGTTGGTTCATCCGGCTACGCTTTTCCGTCGAAGTTGACACAGTTGACACGGTGCGCGGGGTTCAATTCCAGCGCCGTCTGCAAGGCGGGGAAGATGGTTGCGATCCCTGAGCAAGTGTGCGGCCATCAGCCACCCATGCCAGATCGGGGGCTTGTAGGACAGGGGGCGCTTCAGCCGCCCAGCAGCGCCTTGGTCGCTGCCGTCACATCGCTCTGGCGCATCAGGCTTTCGCCCACCAGGAAGCAGCGCACGCCGGCACTGGCGAGGCGCAGGATGTCCGCATGGGAGTTGATTCCGCTTTCGCCCACCAGCAGCGTGCCTTCCGGGGCCAGCGGAGCGAGGCGTTCGGTAGTGCCCAGATCGGTGACGAAGCGCTTGAGATCGCGATTGTTGACCCCGATGAGGCGGGACTTCAGCGCGGCGGCGCGCTCCATCTCTTCCTCATTATGGACTTCCACCAGCACATCCATGCTGCGTTCGATGGCGGCAGCCTCGATCTCGGCCATCTGGGCATCGTCCAGCGCGGCGACGATGATCAGGATAGCATCGGCCCCGATGGAGCGCGCTTCGGCCACCTGCCAGGGATCGACCATGAAATCCTTGCGCAGCACCGGCAGCGCGCAGGCGGCGCGGGCTTCGATCAGGAAATCCTCATGCCCCTGGAAATAGGGCGCGTCGGTAAGGACGGAGAGGCAGGCCGCGCCGCCGGCCTCATAGGCCCGGGCATGGTCGGCCGGGTGGAAATCGGGGCGGATGAGGCCCTTGGAGGGGCTGGCCTTCTTGATCTCCGCGATCAGGCCATATCCGTCGGCAATCTTCGCTTCCAGCGCCTTGCGGAAGCCGCGCGGGGCGCTCTGTCCGGCGGCGCGGGCGTCGAGATCGGCCAGCGTGGCGAGCGGCTTGCGCGCGGCGACTTCGTCGCGCTTGGTGGCGCAGATTTCGGCGAGTTTATCCATGGCTGAGCCCTATGCTTGCTTCACGGCCTCGATCCAGCAATCGAGGATGCCCTTGGCGAGCCCCTTGTCGATTGCCTCGGCGGCCTCTTCAACGCCTTCCACCCAATCCTGCACTTCGCCTGCCACGATCAGCGCACCGGCGGCGTTGAGCAGCACGGCATCGCGATAGGGGCCGGGCTCGCCCTGCAGGAGCTTGCGCAGTTCGGCGGCATTGTGAACCGGATCGCCCCCCTTGATCGCGGCGAGCGGCGCGGAGGGAAGCCCGGCATCGGCGGGTTCGACCCGCTTCATCAGGATGCGCCCGTCGCGCACTTCGGCGATTTCGCTGCCGCCGGCCAGGCTGAGTTCGTCCAGCCCTTCGTCACCGGAGATGACCATCGAATGCTCGGTGCCCAGACGCAGCAGGGCCTCGGCATAGATCGGGACGTAAGCGGGGCGGGCAATGCCGACCAGCTGGCGCTTCACATTGGCCGGATTGGCCAGCGGCCCCATCAGATTGAAGATCGTGCGGCGGCCGATTGCCTTGCGGATGGGCATGATCCTGCCCATCGAGGGATGGTGCCGCCCGGCGAAGAGGAAGCAGATGCCGATATCGGCCAGCGTTTCTTCCGCTGTGGCCATCGCCCGGTCGAGGTCGAGGCCCAGCGCTTCCAGCGTGTCGGCAGCGCCTGCCTTGCTGCTGGCGGCGCGGTTGCCGTGCTTGGCGACCGGTACCCCGCAGGCGGCGACCACCAGCGACACCGCGGTCGAGACGTTGAGCGTATGGTGCCCGTCACCCCCGGTGCCGCACACGTCGATGGCGTTTTCGGGTGCGCGGATCGGGATCAGGCGGGCGCGCATAGCGCGGGCCGCGCCGGCAATCTCGCTGGCAGTCTCGCCCCGGTCGGACAGGGCGATAAGAAACTGGGCGATGTCCTCATCGGGCACCGCGCCATCCAGAATCGCACCGAAGGCTTCTTCGGCCTCGGCTTCCTCCAGCGGAACGTCGAGTACGGCGGGAAGCTGCATCATGCCAAGGCGGTGGCGTTGATGCCGCAGATCCTGAGGAAATTGGCCAGCAGATCGTGGCCATGTTCCGTGGCGATGCTTTCCGGGTGGAATTGCACGCCGTGGATCGGCAGCTCGCGGTGGCGGAAGCCCATCACGAATTCATCGTCGGCCGTGGCGTTCACCACCAGCTCGTCGGGAATGTCGGTGACGATCAGCGAGTGATAGCGCGTGGCGATGAAGGGGCTGGGCAGGCCTTCGAACACGCCGCTATTGTCATGCCGGACGGGCGAGGTCTTGCCGTGCATCAGCCCGCCGCGCACCACCTTGCCGCCGAAATACTGGCCGATGGACTGGTGGCCCAGGCACACCCCCAGCAGGGGTTTCTTCGCTTCGGCACAGGCGGCGACCAGATCGAGGCTGATGCCTGCCTCGTTGGGCGTGCAGGGGCCGGGCGAAAGCAGGAAGCCCTGCGCGCCGGTGGCCAGCGCTTCGGCAGCGGTCAGTGCATCGTTGCGGACGACTTTCACTTCGGCGCCCAGTTCCATCACATAATGGACGAGGTTCCAGGTGAAGCTGTCATAATTGTCGATAACCAGGATCATGGTGCCGCCTTTGCCCGTTTCTCGACCACGATCAAGGGGCCGATGGGGTAGCTATTGTCCAGCCGCTTGCTTTCCGGGTCCCACAGCTGGGAAACCGTCCCGTCAAGGAACAGTGCGTTCCTGACTTTCAGTACATCGCGGTAATAGCGGGCGAGCTTGCCGAAGCTGATGGGCTGGTCCGAAATCACGAAGATCGCGCGGCCGGTATCGTCCACTCCGACGGCGTTGCGGATACGCAGGGATGCGCCATCGTCGGTGATAGCGGGATGCAATTCGCCGTCCACCACCAGCATCGGGCCGGACTGGGTGCCGAAATCGGGGCGGTTGGTGACATTGGTGAAGAAATCCTCCGCGCTGCGCACTTCCCACTTCCCGCCGCGCCCGAAGAACACGCCATTGGGCAGCATATGGAAATTGCCCGGTCCGGCCTTGCGGCTGAGCCCGTGGAGCTTTTCGCCATCCTCGACATAATAACCGATGGGCTGGCCATCGTCGTCGAACATGCCCGCATTGAAGGCGAACACCACTGGCGGCGCTTCCGGCGAGCGATTGGCCGCATAGGCCGCAAGGCTACGCCAGGGCGGGCCGCCGCCTGCCTCGGTTCCGGGGGCAAGGGCGGTGCGGACCGTGTGCAGTTCGGGATCGGCCACGCAGAGCGTCAGCGGCACTTCTTCGAAACGGGTCTCATGGCAGCCGGCGGTCATCTCGGGCGTGGAATCGCCGCCGGGCATCGCCCCGCCGCAGGAGGAAAGCACAAGCGTCGCCCCTGCGAGGAAAGGCGCCACCAGCGCCCGTTTCACTGCCCGAAGTCCGGCTCGCCCGCCACG
Organism: uncultured Caenibius sp.; assembly: GCA_963662855.2. Lineage (GTDB taxonomy): Bacteria > Pseudomonadota > Alphaproteobacteria > Sphingomonadales > Sphingomonadaceae > Andeanibacterium. Next base: position 1,099,105 of record CAXXWL010000005.1, on the reverse strand, counting down.
CGCGCGGCTTCGCGGGCGGCTGCGATCAGCGCGCCCGCCTTGTGCCGGCATTCCGCCTGTTCATAGGCTGGATCGCTATCCGCCACGATACCCGCGCCTGCCTGGACGTGCATCACGCCGTCCTTGACCATGGCGGTGCGCAGCACGATGCAGCTGTCGATCGAACCGTCAGGCCCGAAATAACCCACGCCGCCCGCGTAAGGCCCGCGCGATTCGGGCTCCAGTTCGGCAATGATCTCGCAGGCGCGGATCTTGGGCGCGCCGGAAACGGTGCCAGCCGGGAAGCCCGCGAACAGGGCATCGAGCGCATCGTGATCGGGCGAGAGCTTGCCCACCACATTGCTGACGATGTGCATCACATGGCTGTAGCGTTCGATGGTGAAGCTGGCCGTCACCTTCACGCTGCCCTTGCTGGCAACGCGGCCCACATCGTTGCGGCCAAGGTCGAGCAGCATCAGATGCTCGGCCCGTTCCTTGGCGTCGGCCAGCAGGCTTTCCTCGTTCGCCCGGTCTTCCTCATCGGTCTTGCCGCGCGGGCGGGTGCCGGCGATGGGGCGAATGGTAACTTCGCCATTGCGCACACGCACCAGGATTTCCGGGCTCGATCCCACCACGGCAAAGCCCGGCAGGTCGAGGAAATAGAGGAAGGGCGAGGGGTTCACCCGGCGCAATGCGCGATAGAGCGCCAGCGGGGGGAGCGGGAAGGGGCAAGTGAAGCGCTGGGCCAGCACCACCTGAAAGATGTCGCCCGCTTCGATATAGTCCTTCGCGCGGGCCACCATGCTTTCATAGAGCCCTTCCGGCATCACAGACTTGAGTTCCATGTCGGGCAGATTGGCATCCTTCACCGGGGCAGGAATCGGCCCGGCAAGGCGGCGCAGCGTCTCGTCGATCTTCTCGCCAGCAGCCTCGATCGCGCGGTCCGGGTCCTCGGATGACCAGATCGGCGAGATGCAGAACAGCTCGTCGCTCAGCCGGTCGAACACTAGGGTCACGGTCGGACGGGAGATGAGGATATCCGGCACGGCCAGCTCGCTCTGCGGAGCGCGGGGCAGTTCCTCTACGAGGCCGATGGTCTCATAGGCGAAATAGCCCACCAGACAGGCGAGGGCCTGCGGCAGGTCCTTGGGCATGTCGATCCGGCATGCGGCCGAAAGGGCACGCAATTCCTCGAAACTCTCGCCAGGGAGAGGCTCGAATGCCTCCCGGTCATGTTGCCATTGGCGATTGACTTCGCAGGCAGCGCCGGTGGCGCGAAAGACGAGATCGGGATCCAGTCCCAGCAGGCTGTAGCGCCCGCGTGTGTCGCCGCCTTCGACCGATTCCAGCAGGAAATCGCCCCGGCCGGGTACGATCAGCTTCAGCGCGGCGCCAACCGGCGTTTCCGTGTCGGCGACGAGTTTGCGCCAGACGAGCGCAGGCTGCCCTGCGGCAAGCGCGGCGCGGGCCGAATCGGCGTTCTCTGGCAGGGCTCCCGACAGAATCATCGTCCTCAATTGCGGCCCACCAGCTGCTTCTTCACGGCTTCGATGGCCGCCTTGTTGCGCTCCACTCCCAGCTGCTTGCTCGCGGCGAGTGTGAACTGGACGGCATATTCGTCAGCCAGCGACTGGCCGAGCTGCGTTGCCGCCTGCGCCAGCAGCGGATCGTTGGCTTCGATCTTGCCCGGTTCGATATCGTCGAGCTTGACCACGAACCAGCCATTGTCGTTCGGCGCTTCGAGGCGTTTCACCGTGCCTTCGGCCATGCTGAACATCAGCGCCAGCACCGGCGGCACGCGGCCGCCCAGCTTGGCCAGATCCTCGCGGCTCATGTTGACCGGGTCGGGCGCGGGCAGCTTGACCTTTTCCTTGGCAAGGGCGGAGGCGATGGCTTCACCCTTGGCAACCGCCTTCATCACACGGTCGGCTGCTTCCTTGGCCTTCTTGTCGCCTTCGGCGCGGCGCCATGCGGAGGTGGCCATTTCGCGGATATCCGCGAGCGGCGCTGCAGCGGCAGGAACCACATTGCTCACGTCGAAAATCAGGAAGGTCTTGCCCGGCTCGATCTCCGCGAGTTGGGGCTGGCCTTCTTCCATCTGGAACGCGGTCGAAAGCACGCGGCCCAGCACGACAGGTGCGGTCTCGCCCGGCTTCATATAGACGGATCCATTGCCGATCAGCTCAGGCGTGGTCTGCACGCTCACGCCAAGGTTCTTGGCAACTTCGGCGAGGCTGGAGCCGCTGTCGAATTCCTCTTCCACGTTGGCGCCAAGGTCGGCGATGGCCTGGCGATGCTTTTCACCCATCAGCGCGGTGCGGATTTCCGAGCGGGCCTGATCGATCGTGCGACCCTGCGTGGTCTCCACGGCATCCACGCGGACGATGTAGAAGCCCAGCCCGCCGCGGGTGATCGGGGCAAGCTGGCCGCGCTGGGCGCCGAAGGCAGCCTGCGCCACGGCGGAAGCGGATTGCGCGGTATATTCATCCTTGCTCACCGGGCCGATCTGAGTGACCTGCAGGCCCTTTTCCCGAGCGGCGGCATCGAGCGACTTGCCCTTGGCCACTTCGTCGCGGATCGCCTTTGCGGCAGCGTCAGTCGGAACAACGAGCTGGGTCAGTCGGCGCTTTTCCGAAGCGGCATATTGCGCGGCGTCCCGCTTGTAGCGGGCGGCGATTTCCGCCTCGGTCGGCTCGGCCACGTTCTTCACCGCGCTCGCATCGAACATTGCATAGCGGATCACGCGGCGTTCCGGTCGCATGTAGCGGGCCTTGTTCTCGCTGTAGAAGGCATTGAGCTGGGCATCGGTCGGGCCGGCGGTGGGGGCGAAGGCATCGCTCGTGAGCAGGGCGATGGAGCCATGGCGCTTTTCGCGCAGCAGCGCGGCGTAATGCTTCACCAGTGACGGGGGCAGGGCGCCATTGGCCAGCACCGGCGAGATCACCTGGCGCAGCAGCAGGCCGGATTGCAGATCCTCGCGCACCTGCTGGTCGGTCAGCCCCTGCTGCGCGATGGCGGCGCGATAGGCATCCTGGCTGAACTTGCCGTCAGGCCCGGTGAACGCGGGAATCCGCGCAATTTCGCTGCCAACCAGCCGGTCGCCGGCGGCAAGGCCGTTCTCCTTGGCGAATTCCGACAGAACGGTGCGGTCGATCAGGCGATCAAGCACGCTTTCAACACCGCCCTGCGCGACGAAGGCCTCCATCGTCAGCGTGGGGTTGCTGCGCCGCTGATTCTCGAACTCATTGCGCACGGCGGCGTCCAGTTCGGACGTGCTGATCTTGCGATCGCCGACGATCGCCACCCGGTCTCCCCCGGCGACCCCGCCGAAAGTGCCGGTATTCGCGATATCCCCCACCGCGAAGGCCAGCGCAATCAACGCCAATGCCGCCAGCGTGACGATCACGCCGATCTTTGAATTCATGAAACTGCGGAACAGCTGAAGCATGGGTAGGCGCCGCCTGGTCAGGAATGAAATTGGGCTCTTCTGGCCCGGTCGGCAGGCGCTTTATCCCCGCTGAGGCCAAGGGGCAACAGTCCACCGGCATTGGACCTATGTGGAAAAGCGGTTTTGACAAGCCGGGCAGCCGGGACTAGCGGGCATCACCCCAGAAGGCGCCGGATTCACGGCGCGCGACGAACAGGTTAAGGACAATTGATGGCCCAGCGCCCCTATATTGTCGGCAATTGGAAGATGCATGGCACTCGCGCCATGCTGGCCGAGGCCCGCGCGATCGACCGCGCGGCAGAACGTCTCATCAAGGCCGAAGTGGCGATTGCGCCGCCTTTCACGCTGATTCACGCCATTCGCAAGGAGGCCTCGCTGATCGGCGTGGGCGCTCAGGATTGCCATCAGGCCGACGGCGGCGCCCATACGGGCGACATTTCCGCCGCCATGCTGAAGGATGCAGGCGCGGGCTTCGTGATCGTCGGCCATAGCGAACGCCGTTCCGACCATGGCGAGACGAACGAGATCGTGAAGGCGAAGGCCGCCTCAGCGCTTCATTCCGGCCTGCAGGTGATCCTGTGCGTTGGCGAGAGCGAGGCCGATCGTGATGCGGGCAAGGCCGAAGCGGTCGTTTCCGCCCAGATCGCCGCTTCGCTGCCAGAAGGCACCGAATATGCCGAAAAGCTGACCATCGCCTATGAGCCCGTCTGGGCCATCGGCACCGGCCGCACGCCTTCGCTCGACGATATCGGCCAGATGCACGCTTCGATCCGCAAGCAGCTTGTCTCGATCTTCGGATCGGCCGGCGCGGATGTGCGCATTCTCTATGGCGGTTCGGTGAAGGCGGACAATGCCGCCGAAATCCTCCATGTGGACGAAGTCGGCGGCGCATTGGTCGGCGGGGCGAGCCTGACGGCCGAGAGCTTCCTCGGCATTATCGTCGCTGCGGCTGAACGCACCGACGTCTGACCGCACGATGGCGAACAGGTGGGAATGGGGCCGCTCCCTTGCGGTTCCGCCCCACCATCGCTATCTGCGGCTCCAACGATAGAGAATATCAAGAAGGCCAGCCCGACAGATGCCGCTTTTCCAGTTTCTCACGGTCGTCCAGGCCCTCGTGGCTGCGGCCCTCGTCGCTGTAGTGCTGATGCAGCGCTCGGAAGGCGGCGGCCTCGGTCTTGGCGGCGGCGGCAGCCCTGCCGGCCTGATGTCGGCGCGCGGCGCTGCGGACTTCCTGACCCGGGCGACCGCTATCCTCGCAACCCTGTTCGTGGTGCTCAGCATCGTGCTGGCCGCGCTTGCTGTGGGCGGAACGTCCAACCGCGAAGTCGATGCAACGCTCGATCGTGCGGTTACGCCTGCGAACAACCCCCAGACCGATCTGATCGGCGGGGCGGCTGCGCCGTCTGGCGCGGCTCCTGCGGCGGCGGCCAGCGGCTCCGCGCAGCCCTCCAGCGGCGATCCGCTGCAGGGCGCGGCTCAATAAGTCAGCGCCTGCACGCCTGCGGGGCGTGCATTCCATCGCAATGTGGCCCACATGACTGTGGATTGCCGCAATCGGGCGCACGCATTTGCTTGCGCCGAATCCGAAACTCGTCTTAAGGCTCGTCTCCCATGGCGCGGTACATTTTTATCACCGGCGGCGTGGTCTCCTCGCTCGGAAAAGGTCTCATGGCGGCAAGCCTTGCCGCTTTGCTTCAGGCACGCGGATACAAGGTACGTATCCGCAAGTTCGACCCCTATCTGAATGTCGATCCGGGGACGATGAGCCCCTATCAGCATGGCGAAGTCTATGTGACCGATGACGGGGCCGAGACCGACCTCGATCTTGGCCATTACGAGCGCTTCACCGGCGTTTCCGCCCATCAGGGCGACAATATCACGTCCGGCCGCGTCTATCGCGACATCATCGCCAAGGAACGCCGCGGCGATTATCTGGGCGCTACAGTGCAGGTGATCCCGCATGTGACCGACGCGATCAAGGAATTCGCCCTGGCGGATACCGACGATCTGGATTTCATCCTATGCGAATTCGGCGGCACGGTGGGGGACATCGAAGGCCTGCCCTTCATCGAGGCGATCCGCCAGCTCCGCAACGAAATGGGCCGGGATCAGACCTGCGCGATCCATGTCACGCTGGTGCCCTATGTCTCGGCGGCGGGCGAATTGAAGACCAAGCCCACGCAGCACTCCGTACGCGAACTCACCAGCCTTGGCGTGCAGCCCGATGTGCTGCTGTGCCGCTGCGAGCATCCGCTGCCGGAAGGCGAACGGCGCAAGATCGCGCTGTTCTGCAATGTGCGGCCCGAAGCGGTCATCCCGGCACTGGACGCCAGTTCTATCTATGCCGTGCCGCTGCAATATCACCGCGAAGGTCTGGACGCCGAAGTGCTGCGCCATTTCGGGCTCGAAGCACCCGCTCCGGAACTGGGCCGCTGGGAAGACATCATCGATCGTTACCAGAACCCGGAAGGGGAAGTGACGATCGGCGTGGTGGGCAAATATGTTGGACTGCCCGATGCCTATAAGTCTCTTAACGAGGCACTGGTCCATGGCGGCATGGCCAATCGGGTGAAGGTCAACATCCGCTGGATCGACGCCGAGATTTTCGAGCAGGACGATTCGGATATCGCCGCCCAGCTAGAACCGATGCACGGCATTCTGGTGCCCGGCGGCTTCGGCGTGCGCGGATCGGAAGGCAAGATCGCCTCGGTCCGCTTCGCTCGCGAACGCAAGGTGCCGTTCTTCGGCATCTGCCTGGGCATGCAGATGGCCTGCGTGGAAGGCGCGCGTGCCGTTGGTATCGCCGGCGCCAGCTCGACCGAATTCGGCGAGACGAAAGAACCGGTGGTGGGCATCATCACCGAATGGATGAGCAAGGAAGGCCTGCAAAAGCGCGGCGCCGATACCGATCTGGGCGGAACCATGCGCCTGGGCGCCTATGAGGCGCGGCTTGCGGCCAACAGCCATGTCTCCACGGTCTACAGCGGATCTACCGCCATTTCCGAACGGCACCGCCATCGCTACGAAGTGAACGCGGCCTATAAGGAACGGCTTGAAAACGGCGGACTGATCTTCTCCGGCATGTCGCCCGACGGCCTGCTGCCCGAGATCGTCGAACGGCCCGACCATCCGTGGTTCATCGGCGTGCAGTTCCACCCCGAACTCAAGAGCAAGCCGTTCGATCCACACCCGCTGTTCGCCAGCTTCATCGAAGCGGCGGTCCACCAGTCCCGCCTGGTCTGACGGATTGCTCGCAACGCGCGGATACAAAAAAGGGCGGACCCATCGGGCCCGCCCTTCGTTTTTCAGCGTTGCGCGATCGGCTCAGGCAGCGTCTGCCTGATCGTCCTCGTCGCGCACTACTTCGAGCGCCTTCTGCCCGTTTACGGGGATCTTCTTGGGCTTCATCGCTTCGGGCACTTCGCGCACCAGATCGATCGCCAGAAGGCCGTCAGCCAGCTTGGCATTTTCCACGCGGACATAATCGGCCAGTTCGAAGCGGCGTTCGAAGCCGCGATTGGCGATGCCGACGTGGAGATATTCGCCTTCCGGCGCATCGTCCTTCTTGCGGCCATGGACCACCAGCAGGTTCTGCTGGGCGGTAATGTCGAGATCTTCCGGGCGGAAACCGGCCACGGCGAGGGTGATGCGATAGGCATCCTGCCCGCGACGCTCGATATTGAAGGGGGGGTAATTGTCGCCGCTGTTGAGGCGAGCCTGACCTTCGAGAAGGTCGAACAGGCGATCGAAGCCCACAGTGCTGCGGCGATAGGGGGAAAGGTCGAAACGATTCATGTCTTCACAAATCCTCTGTTGAGCAATTTGGCCTTGCGGAAGCCCGGTAACCGGCGCTTCCATGTATTCGGAACACTGCGCCCTTCCGGCACGCCGTTCCAATGCCTAGATATGACCTCGATCCCGTGCTTCAAGGGGTCAGCGAAAATGCAAAATGCACCAGCGAAAGGACCTTAATGTGAGCGCGCCCAAGGTTGATATCTATACGAAATTCGCCTGCCCTTATTGCGTGCGCGCCAAGGCGCTGCTCACCAGCAAGGGCGTGGAGTTCGAAGAGTTCGACGTGACCTTCGGCGGGGACAAGCGGGAGGAAATGGCTCGCCGCGCGCCTGAAGCGCGCACGGTGCCGCAGATTTTCATCGGCGATTATCACGTCGGCGGGTCGGACGATCTGGCCGCGCTCGATCGCGAGGGCAAGCTCGACGCCCTGCTTGGCCTCTAAGCCCGCGCCGAGCGACCGCGCATGACTCGTATCGCCACCCTTCAGATGACGTCCGGCATCGATCCGCAGGCCAATGCCCGCGTGATCGAGGCCGGCATAGCAGACGCTGCAAAGGGCGGGGCGGCGATGCTGTTCACGCCCGAAATGTCCGGCCTGCTTGACCGGGATCGGCAGCGTGCCGCGCCGCATATCGTGCCGGAGGCCGAGAATCCCGTGCTATCCGCCGCACGTGTGGCTGCCCATGATGCGGGTATCTGGGTCTCGCTCGGCTCGCTGGCGGTGGCGCGTGAAAGTGGCGATCCGGCGGAAACACGTTGGGCCAACCGCACTTTCCTGATCGCGCCCGATGGCTCCATCGCCGCCCGATATGACAAGATACACATGTTCGACGTGCAGCTTTCGACCGGAGAGCAGTGGCGCGAAAGCGCCGCCTATGCTCCGGGCGAAGCGGTAGTGACGGCCGAAACGCCGCTTGGCAGGCTAGGCCTGGCGATCTGCTATGACATGCGTTTTCCTGCTTTGTTTGAAGAGCTTGGTCAGCGTAGTTGCGATGCTATCTCAATTCCTGCGGCCTTCACGGTGCCCACCGGGCAGGCGCATTGGCACCTGTTGCTGCGCACCCGCGCGGTGGAGGCCAGCGCCTATGTGATCGCCGCCGCGCAAGTGGGCGAGCATGAGGATGGGCGGCGCACCTATGGCCACTCGCTGGTGGTCGATCCCTGGGGCGAAGTCCTGCTCGACATGGGCGGAACGGCGCCGGGGTTGGGCTTTGCGGAGCTTGAGCCGACACGCATCGCCGATGTGCGTTCCCAGCTGCCAAGCCTTGCCAATCGGCGGGAAATACCTAAGTCAAAATAACCATGATCGTCTTCGATCTTTCTTGCAGTCAGGGCCATCGTTTCGAAGGCTGGTTTTCCTCCTCGGAGGATTACACGGGCCAGCAGGCACGCGGGCTCGTGTCGTGCCCCCATTGCGGGTCGGCGGAGATCGCCAAGGCCCCCATGGCGCCTGCCGTGCCGCGCAAGGGGAACCAGCTGGCCCTTCCTGCGCCGGGGGAGGGGGAAACCATGCCCGTGGCTGGCGGAGTGCCTCCGGAAGTCGCACAAGCTTTGGAAAAACTGGCTGAAATGCAGGCTGAGGTGCTCAAGCAATCGAAATGGGTGGGTGGGGACTTCGCCGATATCTCCCGTGCCATGCATTACGGGGAGCGTGAGGTGGAAGTCGTTCACGGCAAGGCCACCGCGAGCCAGGCGAAGGAATTGCTGGAGGAGGGGATCGCCGTCGCCCCGCTTCTGTTCCCGGTCGCGCCACCCGACGAACTCAACTGATTGCCAGCGGGCTGCTCCGCCCTTAAAGGCTCGGATGCGTGCGCCCGTAGCTCAGCAGGATAGAGCACCAGATTCCTAATCTGGGGGCCACAGGTTCGAATCCTGTCGGGCGCACCATTCTCGAACAAAAGAGAGAACTGCGGGCGCGGTCTTGGCTCCGTTCCCCTGCAGCACTCGGGGCCAGCACGGCCCTGGAGCCGCTGATGCGGATTTGCCGGTCATCCGGGCGGGCCTCGCCGAGAAGCACCCGGACTAGGACATTCGCCCAGATTACCGAGAAGCAGCAATTCGGGAAAGGCGTGACCATGGGCAGACTTGGCCAGCCCAATGAGGTCGCGCCCAGCTTCCCTTTTCTGGCCTGTGAGGTTTCCGGTTACATGAGTGAGCAGGTCCTGTATCCCAATGGCAGGATCGTGGTCGGCAGCCAGGCCTCGCGCAGCTGCAACCAAACTTCTGAAATTGCTGTTGATCCCGGAAGGGGGGCGGCCCACCGTGCTGCGGTTTGCGATCTGGAACAATTGTCTGGTTCAGGCAGTCTGTAACTGTCAGGCTATCGCCAATCCCTATACCGGAGCAGGATTCCTATACCGGAGCAGGAAAGATGATGCATTTACGAGGACATTCGGGCCAGAGGCCAGAAGCCTCACCTTTGCCAGGAAACGGCCATAAGTCTCACTATGGACGGTGAACCAGTTGCCTCGCCGGTCTTGCGTGCGCCGACAATACCCGCGCTCGTCCCGTTCATCCCCCGATTTGACGAAATCAGCCTGTTGCTCGATTTCGACGGCACGCTGGTTCCGATCGCCGACTCTCCGGAAAGCGTTCTGATTGACCCGCAGCTTGTGGCTCTGGTCCAGCAATTGGCCGACCTGCTCGAGGGGCGGATCGCAGTGGTCAGCGGGCGGGACGCGAGCTGGCTGGAGCGGCACCTGGGCCAGACCGGCGCGATTCTGGTCGGCAATCACGGGGCGGACTTCCTTGATGATCCACAGCCCCGGCCAGCCTCGCTGGAGGATGTATCGTGCCAATTGCTTGCTTTTGTGGCGACTCATCCCGGTGTGCTGGTGGAGGAAAAACGTTTCGGCATTGCACTCCATTTCCGCCAGGCGCCGGGGGCGGAAGCGGCCTGTGTCGAAATGGCGCGAGCTATTGCGGAGGAATATGGCCTCCGGCTCCAGACAGGCAAATCGGTGATCGAATTGCGTGCGGGCGATGCCGACAAGGGCACAGCCGTGCGCGCGGTAATGGCGCGGGTCGCCGGGCCCGCGACATGGCCGGTGTTCGTCGGCGACGACGATACGGACGAGGCCGCCTTCACCGTGGCTGCAGAGCTGGGCGGCTTCGGGGTGCTGGTGGGAAAACCGCGCCCCAGTGCTGCCCGCTTTCGGCTGGGCGATGTCTCACAGGTGCGTGACTGGCTGGCGGGCATATGCAACCCGATCGACCGGACCTGAATCTCTGGCCCATCGGCAATTGCCAGGTGTCGGCATTGATCGACGCCGAGGGTCGGTTCGTCTGGGCGTGTGTACCGAGAGTCGATGGCGAACCGCTGTTTTCCGCCTTGCTGGACGGTGACGATCCGCAGGCAGGCTTTTGGGACATCAAGCTGGAAGGCGCCGTCGAGACGAACATATCCTATGTTCGCAACACGCCGGTACTGGTCACCCGCCATCGGGACGAGGCGGGCAATGCGATTGAGGTAGTCGATTTTTGCCCGGATTATCAGCGAGGCGAGGGGCATTACCGGCCAGTCGCCTTTGCCCGGATCGTGCGCCCGGTTCACGGCTCTCCACGCATCCGTGTGCGCCTCCGGCCGATGGGTGGCTGGGGCGCGCCTGCGCAGCCGCTCCGGGGCAGTGGCAATTATCTCCGGTTTCGCACAGGCAATACCGAATTGAGGCTGACTACTTCGGTACCCGTGGGCCTCCTTCAGGAAGAGACGGTATTCCGCCTGGAACGCCCGGCTCATTTCTTCCTCGGGCCGGACGAGCCCGTCATGCAAGACTTCGGCAACGCGCTGGACGGGATGCTGGAGAAGACCGTGTTCTCCTGGCAAAGCTGGGTGCGCGGCCTGGCGATCCCGCTCGAATGGCAAAATGCGGTGATCCGGTCCGCGATCACACTCAAGCTGTGCCAACATGCCGAAACCGGCGCGATCGTTGCCGCCCTTACGACTTCGATCCCGGAACATCCCGGATCGGAGCGCAATTGGGATTACCGCTTCTGCTGGATACGCGACGCCTATTACACGGTTCAGGCACTCAACCGCCTGGGTGCACTCGACGTATTGGAATCCTATCTGGCTTTCCTTCGCAACATCGTCGATGCGGCGCGGGGTGGGCATATTCAGCCGCTCTACGGAGTTCTGGGCGAAGCGCACCTCGAAGAGCGTATCGTGTCCGGCCTGAAGGGCTATCGCGGAATAGGTCCGGTGCGGATCGGCAACCAGGCGGCCCGGCAGATCCAGCACGATGCCTATGGCCAGATAGTACTCTCCAGCGCCCAGGCTTTCTTCGACGAACGCCTGTTTCGCCCCGCTGGGGAGGAGGACTTCCTGGCGCTCGAGAAAGTGGGCCAGCGCGCCTGGGAGAATTACGATCAGCCGGATTCGGGCCTGTGGGAACTGCGTAACAGCCAGACGGTGCACACCTATTCCTCGGTGATGTGCTGGGCGGCCTGTGACCGGTTGGCCAATGTCGCTGCGGCGCTCGGCAAGCCGACCCGGGCGAGATTCTGGCAGCAACGAGCCAACCGCATTCGCGCAGTCATCGAGAAGGCGACATGGCGCCCGGAGAGCGGGATGTTCTCCGCCTCGTTCGAGGGGAACCAGATCGACGCCAGCATGCTGCAATTGCTGGATCTTCGCTTCATCCATCCCGATGACGACCGTTTCCTCGCCACCCTTGCCACCATGGAGAAGGAATTGCGGCGAGGATCGCACATGCTCCGCTATGCCTCTGAGGACGATTTCGGCCTGCCCCAGACGGCATTCAACGTCTGTACCTTTTGGCTGATCGAGGCGCTGCATCTCACCGGCCGCTCGGAAGAGGCGCGGGGCCTGTTCGAGAGCATTTTGGCGCAGCGGACCCCGTCCGGCCTGCTCTCCGAGGACATTGATCCGTTCACGGGTGAGCTCTGGGGCAATTTCCCGCAGACCTATTCACTGGTCGGTATCATCAATTGCGCGATGTTGCTGAGCCGCTCCTGGAGTACCATCCGATGAGCCGACTAATCGCAATATCCAACCGCGTCAGTGCCGGGGGCGGTTCGCATGGAGGTTTGGCGGTGGCTCTGACCGCCGCGCTGAACGCTTATGGCGGTATCTGGTTCGGCTGGTCCGGTGAAGTGATCGAGAAGTTCACAGGGCAAGTGAACCTCTGCCGGGAAGACGGCCTGACGACGGCTACGGTCGATCTGGAAGAGCAGGATATCGAGGAATATTACAACGGCTACGCCAACAGGACGCTGTGGCCGTTGCTGCATTACCGGATCGACCTCGCCGAGTATGAGCGCAGCTTCGCGGATGGCTACCACCGGGTGAACGAGCGTTTCGCCCAGACGGTGGTTCCGCTGATCGAGCCGGACGATCTCGTCTGGATACAGGATTTCCATCTGATCCCGCTCGGCTGGCGGTTGCGTGAGGCGGGGGTTGAAAACCGGATCGGCTTCTATCTCCACACGCCGTGGCCGCCCCGCCGCCTTCTGGCCGCGTTGCCCGAGGCGATGCAACTGGTCGAAAACCTGTTCGAATATGACGTCATTGGTTTCCAGACCCAGGAATGGCTGGAATCCTTTTGCGAATATGCGGTGTCGCAGATGGGAGCCTGGATTGAGCAGGATACTCTGCGATGGGAAGGCAAGGCAGTCCGCCTGCTGGTTTGCCCAGTCGGGATCGACGCGGATGCCTTCGCCGAGATCGCGCGTGGAAAGACGGCGTTGGCGGCTTTGGAGAAAATCCGCACCAGCCTGGTAGGGCGGGCTCTGATCGTGGGGGTGGACCGGCTCGATTATTCCAAGGGTCTGGAAGAGCGCTTCCTGGGTTATGAGCGGCTGCTTGCCGACCATCCTGAGGTTCGTAGCCAGGTAGTACTGCTCCAGATAGCTCCCCCTTCCCGGGCCGGCGTTGGAAGCTATCAGCGCATCAGGGCCAGTCTTGAACAACAGGCGGGCCATATTAACGGCGCCTATGCTGCGCTCGACTGGGTGCCGATCCGTTATGTGAATCAGGGCTACGGGCATGACACGCTGGCCGGCGTTTATCGCGCCAGCCGCGTTTGCCTGGTGACGCCACTGCGCGACGGGATGAATCTGGTGGCCAAGGAATATGTCGCGGCGCAGGATCCGGACGATCCCGGCGTTCTGATCCTCTCACGGTTCGCAGGAGCGGCCGAGCAGATGAAGGACGCGATCCTGATCAATCCATATAGCGCAGAAGAGATGGCCGATGCACTCAAACGCGCGCTGGATATGCCGCTGGCCGAACGACGGGCCCGTTGGCGGGCGATGATGGATCAGCTCCGTGATGAGAACGTCTTTTGGTGGCTGAAGACATTCCACGAGGCATTGAGCGCATCTCCCGCTTTGTGATGTAGAGTTGCACACCGGGGCGGATCTGGCGGCCTGTCACCGCGCGGCAATATTCGGCCCCTAGCGGCCGGGTATCTCCCCTCGTTCTCTCAGGCCAGATGTCCGCCCTTCGCCCAATTGATCGCTGGTTTATCGATGAGGTCCTGCCTCACGAGACCGCTTTCCTCGATGCCGCCCGGCGGTTGGAGCGCGATCCCGAAGCGGCAAACGATCTGGTGCAGGAGGCTTTCCTCAGGCTGTTCGCCATGGAGGGCTGGGCATCGATCGGCAATCCGCGCCATTATGTGCTGCGTATGCTCCGAAATATCGCGATCGAACGCTTGCGCCGGGCACGAATCGTTGAATTCCAGCGCATTTCCGAGATCGACGATTTCGATGTGGAAGATGATGCGCCGGACCAGTTCCGCATCCTTTCCGGCCGGGAAATGGTTGCACGGGTCAATGCGGCGCTGAACGCCATGCCCGAAAGGTGCAGGACGGTATTCATCCGCCGCCGGTTCGACGAGCAGGCGCCTCGCGAAATTGCCAGTGAACTGGGCATCAGCCTGTCGACCATGGAAAAGCGGCTCGCGCGGGCAGTGGTCCTGCTGGGCCGGGCGCTGGACTTCGGCGGCACCAGGGATTGGCAAGAGCCGAAATCCGAAGCGCAGGCGCCGCACGACGAAGCGGCCAACGGCTGAAATTTTATTGTTCCGTCACTTGGCGGTATTCAGCCTCCCGTTCGTCTGTCCATATAAGGGCTCGCGCGAGCCGTCCTGAATGGGAGCGGAAACATAGACTTGCTTCGCCGATCCGAGCCCGAAATTCATGCAGCGGAAGCCGCCGAATGGGTGGCGCGCCATGATCTGGGCACGGCCGATATGGCGGCATTCGAAGAGTGGCGTGCTCGCAGCCCTGCTCACGCGCTGGCTTTTGCGCGCGCCTATGCCAATTGGGAACGTGTCAGCCCCGGCGTCGGGCTGGAAGCCGAACGTAGCGCGCCTTTACCCCATTCGCGCAGGGCGATGATGCGGGCGGCCTTGGCTGCCGGCATCATCGCGGTTACCGGCGGCGGGCTGATGGCATCGCGGGCCTATGCCTGGGACCGGATCGAGACCGGAATCGGCGAAACGCGCAAGCTGCGCTTGGCGGATGGCAGTCTGCTGGCCCTGAATACCGACAGTTCGGTCGCCTGGCGGGTGAGTGGCGGCAAGCGCCGTATCCGGCTTGAACGTGGGGAAATGGCGCTGGAAGTCTCGCCTCGCGGTGAGCCGCTGGTGCTCGAAGGCGGCGATCTCCGCGTCAGCCTGTCCGGCGGGCTGTTCAATGCCCGCCTCAAACCGGGCACGATGGATGTCATGATCCTGCGGGGCGAAGCGCACAGCGCGGGGCCCGACGGAGGCGAGGGTGCCAGTCACGCAGCGGCGGGGGCCTATCGCATGCTGAGCCTTTCGGCGGCGGGGCCGCGTGTCCGTCCGGCCTCCGAATTGCAGGTTGCCGCAACCCTTGCCTGGCAAAGCGGCGAAATCCTGTTTCAGGACGAGGCTCTTTCCGCCGCGGTCGAGGAATATAACCGCTATCTCGATCGCAAGATCGTGATCGGCGAGGCCGGGCTTGGCGCTATTCGTGTCGGCGGGCGCTTCACCTCCACCGATCCGACTGTCTTCTTCGAGGCACTCGACGCGACGCTGGACATCGAGACCCGGCCTTCAGGCGATGGATACATCCTCACGGGAAAAAAATAGTTTCCCGATTTGGCGGCGGCGCCTGCTCCAATCGTCTTGATGGATGAAGCCCAAATTTGTCCATCACCGGGGCAACGGAGAAATTCATGTCGAACAGGTCGCTGGTTTCCGCGCTGAAATACGCTTGCTTTATTCCCGTCGTGATTGCGCCATATGCGGCGGAAGCCAAGGAAGAGAAGGCCGTTTATTTCAATATTCCCGCACAGTCTCTGCCTGATGCTTTGAATAGCTATGCAAGGCAGGCTGGCGTGCAGATATTCTTTCCCAGCGAGAAGATCAGCGCAATCCGTTCCACACCGATCAAAGGTGAGATGAAGGCCAGCGAGGCGCTGCGCATGCTGATCGCCGGGAGCGGGCTGGAACTGACCAGGAGCACGTCCGGTACGGTAATGTTGCGCGCGGCCCGGGGGGCGACGTCTGCCCCTGCTTCCACGGCCGCACCCACGAAAGTGAGCGAAGCGCCAGTGGTGGAAGCCGCGCCGATCGTGGTGACCGGCTCGCGCATCGCCCGTGCGGCGGAGGAAAGCTCCACTCCGGTCTCGTCCGTCGGGCGGGAGGAGATCGAGAGCAGCGGCGCTCTGGCGCTGGAAGATTTCCTCACCCGTCAGCCGCAATTCGCGGGCGGCCGCACCAGTCGTTCGAACAATCCGGGCACAGGCAAGGCTGAGATCGATCTGCGCAGCCTTGGTACGGGGCGTAATCTGGTGCTGGTGAATGGCCGGCGTTACGTGTTCTCCGGCTCCTACCAGACGACCGATATCAACACCATTCCCGCCGCGCTGGTGGAGCGCGTGGACGTAGTCACCGGCGGGTCCTCTGCCGTCTATGGTTCCGACGCCATTGCGGGGGTGACCAACTTCATCCTGCGCACGGACTTCGACGGTGTGGAAGCCAAGGCGCAATATGGCGGCGACGTGGCGGGCGATGCCACCAGCTACAGCCTGGATCTGACTGCCGGCACCAATTTCGCAGGTGGCCGTGGCAACATCGTACTCAGCGGAAATTACTTCAAGCGTGGCGCGGTGACACAGGCCGATCGCGCTTATTCGAGCGTTCCCATGACCGATGGCACCGTGGATGGTGCTCCGGGGCTGATCAGCCGCGCGGCAACCTCCACTCCGGACGGCAGCTTCCCGATGTTGACCTCGGCACAGCTGGCGAAGCTGCAGTCGAATACACCGGCCTATGCCAACCTCGCGGCTGCCTTGAATGCCGCCGGCCTTTCAGGCCTCAATTCGCTCGGCTTCACCTTCGATGGCGCCGGCTCCGACGCCCGTCTCTTTCGCGATCCGGAAGACCGTTACAATTTCGCGAGCTATAATTATCTTCAAATTCCTGAAGAGCGGAAAGGCTTGTCGGGCTTCGCCCATTTCGACGTGAGCGACAATATCACGCTTTACGGCGAGGGCTCCTGGTATCGTACTCAGGTGACCATGCAGCTTGCCCCCGCTACCCACGGTGTGACAGCCTATCTGATCGACGTGGATAACCCCTATGTCTCGTCGGAAATGCAGGAAGTGTTCCACCAGCTGGACCTTCTGGAAACCGGAGCCAATGCGAATAATGGGCTGGTGAGTGTTCGCTTCGCGCGCCGCTTTGAGGAAATCGGCCCGCGCAACGTGTTCATCAACACCGATACGCTGCGCATCGGCGGCGGCATGAAGGGCTCCCTGCCGGATGCCGGCGACGGCTTCCTGCGCAACAACCGGTTCGACATTTCCTATTTCTATGGCGAGGCCAAGGGATCGTCCGACCTCACCGGGATGGTGTCTCGCTCTGCCTACACGGCTGGTCTGCGCAGCGTTAACGGCGCAGCGCCGCTGGTAAATCCCTTCGGCTATGGCATGTCGGATGCCGCCGTCCAGGCGCTGACCATCAACACGCATAATGAGAATTTCAGCAGCCTGCACACTGCGATGGGCACGTTATCGTCCGACGTCGTGCCCCTGCCGGCCGGGCCGCTGAGCGTGGCGCTGGGTACGGAATGGCGCAAGGCCTATGACGAATCCAACCCCGATCCGGCGCAGCAGAGCGGCGATGCCATCGGTCAGGACCCATTCTATCCCACGTCGGGTGGGATCGAGGTGTTCGAACTGTTTGGCGAAACGCGCCTGCCGCTGTTTTCGCAAGATTCGGCCATTGGCCGGGTCACGGCTAATGGCGCCTTGCGCTATTCGCACTACAATCTCACCGGTGCCGCCAATGTGTGGACCTGGCTCGGCGGGTTGGAATGGTCTCCGGTGCCCGGTCTGGAACTGCGCGGCCAGTTGCAGCACGCGGTGCGCGCTCCCAACATTGGAGAACTGTTCAGCGGCCAATATTCCGACAGCCCGTCCGCGCAGGACACTTGCGCCCTGGCTTCGGCGGCTACCAATCCCGTTGTGCGCGACCTGTGCATCGCCACGGGCGTGCCCGAGAACATGGTGGGCAAGGCCGCGCTGCAACCCACCTCGCGCCTGGATGTTCTCTATGGCTCCAACCCTGATCTGAAGCCGGAAAGCTCGAACACGCTGAGCTTCGGCGTGACCCTGCAGCCTGCTGCGCTGCCGGAGTTCACCTTGAAGGTGGATTACTTCAACATCGAGGTGAAGGATGCGATTGCGCCGTTGGGCTCATCGGTCGCCGGCATTTTCGACCTCTGCTACAACGTCTTGCAGGATGCCACGAGTGCAGCGTGCCAGGCCATCCGCCGCGACCCGGAAGATGGCAGCATCGGTTCGCCCTACAGCGTGGAGGCATTCAACACCAATATCGGCAAGATCGCTACGTCGGGCATCGATTTCCAGCTGGGCTGGGCGCATGATCTGGCAGGCGGCGAAGTGAGCCTGGACCTGCGAGGAACCTGGCTCAACAGCTATGACGTGACCCCGCTGCAGGATTTGCCGGAGGAAGTGAACCACTGTGCGGGCACCTTTGGCGCTCTGTGTGGTTATGAAGTCCGGCCCAAGTTCAAGACCGTGACCCGTCTCGGATGGAACTCCGGCGCATTCACCGCCACGCTGCAGCATCGCTATATCGGGCCGGTGACGGACGATCGCATCGCGGCGGGTGGCGGCAACGCGGCCGATTACGCCGTGCCCGTACTCGACTCGCGCAACTACTTCGACCTCTCGGCGAGCTACGAGATCGCCGACGGGAAGTTCACGCTCTATGGCGGTGTGAATAATCTGTTCGACACCCAGCCGCAGGTTGTCGGCACTTCGCAGCAGCAGGCGAATACTTATCCGTCGACCTATGACGCGTTGGGCGCCGAGTATTTCGTTGGCGCCAAGGCCCGCTTCTGAACAAGTTAAACGGAAACCCCACCGGTACCCTCAAGGCCGGTGGGGCCCTGCAGATGAGAACGGGGATATGGCCATGCGTTTCGACCGCCGTTCGCTGATCAGGGGCGCGGGGCAATTGGCTATCCTCGGCAGTGTCGCGCCCGTGCGCGCGCTCGCCGCCATGCCGGGGGCCTGGCCCTTTACCCTTGGCGTGGCGGCGGGCGATCCCTGGCCCGATGGTTTCGTGATCTGGACCCGCCTCGCGCCCGACCCACTGGGGGAACATGGCGGCATGCCGATGGCCTCCGTTGTGGTGCGATGGGAAGTGGCGGAAGATCATGCCTTCGCCCGTGTGGTGAAGAGCGGCGATGCGCTGGCGAGGCCCGAACTGGCCCATTCGGTTCATGTCGAAGTGCAGGGGCTTCGGCCGGGCAGGCCCTATTGGTATCGCTTCATGGCCGGGGGCAGCGATACGAGTCCGGCGGGAACCGCACGCACTGCTCCTGCCGCCGATTCTTCGCCTGATAGGCTGCGGATCGCGATTGCCGGGTGCCAGAAGTGGGAACATGGTTATTTCGACGCATGGGGGCAGCTCGCGGCCGAGCCGGAACTCGATCTCGTCTTCCACTATGGCGATTACATCTATGAGGGCGCGCCCACGCCGTTGGGCCTTTATATTCCGCGTCAGCATCTGGGCGACGAGATCTACAGCCTCGACGATTATCGCCGCCGTTACGCCCAGTACAAGGCCGACCCGCATCTGCAGGCCGCTCATGCGGCCTGTGCCTTTGCCGTCTCGTTCGACGATCACGAGATTGACAATAATTGGGCGGGAGATTTCGACCGGGACGGAACACCGCCGGAGATCTTTGCCCTGCGGCGGATGGCGGCGATGCAGGCGTGGTACGAACACATGCCGGTCCGCCGTGCCCAGATGCCTGGGTCGTGCGGAGTGCTGGCTTACAGGAGACTCGATTTCGGGCGCTTGCTGGCGATGCATGTGCTCGACACGCGCAGTTTCCGGGCGGACCAGCCTTGCGAGGATGGAAAGGCATTGCCGTGCCCGCCCGCAGCACATTCATCGCCTGCCATGTTGGGGCAGTTACAGGAAGGCTGGCTCGATACGGGTCTCGCCAATGAGGCAAGCTGGAACCTGCTGGCGCAGCAGGTGCTGGTGATGCCCTATGATCGCAGACCATCCGGCGATGCCGCCCCCGACTTCGCCTTTGACACCTGGGACGGATACCGACCGGCGCGCAAACGCCTGCTGGACAGCATCGCGCGCCGCAGTCCGGGGAGGGCGGTGATCGCCTCCGGCGACTACCACAGGCATTTTGCCGGGACCGTGCCGTCGGATGAAGAAGCGCTGGATGGCGAAATGGCTGCAATCGAGTTCCTTGCCACGTCGATCTCTTCGGGTGGTGATGGGATGCCGATTGGCGAAGCTGCCTTCCAGCTTTCGAACAATCCGCATATCGAGTTGATGACGGACCAGCGGGGCTATCAGCTGTTCGACATCACGCCGGACAGCTGGCGGACTGATGTGAAGGTGATGGACAGGGTCAGCACTCCCGGAGGACGAATTTCCACCCTTGCCAGCTTTTCCGCTACGCCGGGCAGAGTCGCGATCGACAAAGTCTGACACGAAATTTCGGTGTCTTCTACGTGGTTTGCATGGACTTTGACGAAAGAATATTAACTATCGAAGTGCCTGCAAAGCATTGCTCATATTGTCGAATAATCGGCACCCCATGATCTGGATGCGGATACCGCTAACCCAAAGGGGAAGGGTGGTGGTAGGCAGGGAGTGCTTATCCCATCTCCATGATCCGCATTATATCGATCCTGGTCGTGGGCCTGTTCGCCATCATGTGGGCTTCCGGCAATGATGTGCAGTCGGTGAAGCAATACATCACTCATTGGGCCGAAGGCAGTGGGCGTGCCGTATCGCCCAAATCCGACGACTGGGGGCACTGAGCACACCCAGTCGCCGTAGCATTAGACAGTCACCACTACCTTGCCGATCTGCTGGTTGGATTCCAGATAGCTATTCGCCTCGGCGATCTGGTCGAGCGGAAAAGACTTTGAAATCACAGGCTTGAGATGGCCTTCCGCCAGACCCTGATAGATCGCTTGCTGCGCGCGCTTGTAGCGTTCCGGATTGTTCCAGATCTCGCTGGCGACCCAGCCGCGCATGGAGGCTCCCTTCATGGCGCATGGCCAATGGGCATAGGGCGTCTCGGTTTCGCTCAGGCCGCCATAGATGAAGAGTATCCCGCGTTCCGCGAGCGATGAGGCGAGGGTGAACACATAGGGGCCGCCCACCGGATCGAAAGCGCAGCGTGCGCCCTTGCCGCCGGTGATCTCCATCACCCGTTCCACCAGATCTTCCTCTTCGGTGGCGACCACATGGGCAGCGCCGAGGGCCTTCAACGCATCGGCCTTGGCACTGGTGCGGGTGCAGGCGATGGAGGTGGCCCCGGCCCAATTGGCCAGTTGGATCGCTGCAATGCCGACGCTGGACGAGGCCGCGCGAATGATCGCCGCATCCCCAATGCCGATATTGGCGACTTCGATCAGGGCAAAGGCGGTGAAATATTGCATCCACACGGATGCAGCCTCCGCCATGCTGAGGCCCGGAGGGGCTGGCAGCAGAGAGTGTGCCGGCACGATTGCCTCCTCGCCCCACACGCCATAGGTGCCAAGGCGATATTTGGGGACGACGCATACTTTGTCGCCCACGGCAAAGCCTTCGACTCCGTCTCCCAATGCCAGCACGGTGCCGGCCGCTTCATAGCCCATCAGGCAGGGAAGTGTGACTGGAATGGGATAGCGCCCCGCGCGATACATCGCTTCGGATCGGTTCAGGCCGATGGCTTCCACCTTGATATGGACTTCGCCTGCACCGGGTGCGGGCATGGCGATATCTTCAAATTCAAGGACTTCCGGGCCGCCGTGGCGATGGAGGCGGATCACTTTGGGCATTTCTCTCTCCTGATTATTTCCGATCGAGCGACAACTCGCCGCGGTTCTGCCGCTCATTGTAGATCGAGTTGTTGAGCACGGGAGCGCCAGCGCCGCCGGTATGAATGATATCCTTCGTGGCGCGTCTGGTTCCTGCCCATCAATCATCATTGCCTTGATCGGTGGATAGGGCGGGAAAGATGACTGTGTCCAGTATCGGCAAGGGCAAAGAAAAAGGGCCCTTCCCGAAGGAAGGACCCTGATTCTCTTGGCTGCTGCCCGGATCAGAACTTGACGTTCGCACCCAGGTAGAAGCGGCGGCCGTTGTCGTCGTAGAACCCGGTACCCAGGTTCCCGCCGATCAGGTTGCCGGTGCCAGCCGGATTGGTGTTGGTGGGGTTGTAGATGGTCAGCGGCGGAGCCTTGTTGAACAGATTGTCGACACCGAAGCGGATGTTGACATTGTCCGTCAGGGCGTAGCTGCCGTTCAGATAGAAGATGTCGTATGCCGGAGCGCCGACGGTAGCGGTACCGTTCGGGAACAGCGGTTCCGAAGCATCTTCGATCGAGGGCAGGTGCTGCCACTGCATGCCGAGCATGAAGTCGCCGATGCTGTAGTTCACCGAGGTGAACAAGCGCCAGCGATAGTTGCCGCCGTTCACGCCATTGGCCGTCGGGCCCTGCGTACCAGCGTAATCCACCATCGGGTCAACCGGAAGTTCGGCCGACATGAAGTGGAGCAGGTAGGTGAACTGCGAATTGATGCTCAGGGTACCCGGACCAACATCGGCACCCCAGTCAAGCTGAGCGTCGATACCTTCAACCTTGAAGCGACCGTTGTTCTTGTAGGTCAGGTTGACGTTGTCGAGACCGCCGGTCACCGCATTGCGAGTGATCGCCTTACACGCTGCGGACTGAGCAGCGGCAGCCGGGTCGCTCGTCACCAGCGGGTTCAGGTTGGGATCGAAGCAGGTGCGCAGCACGATGCCCACCGACTGCTGACCGATCGCGTCGTTCACTGCGATGTTGTAGTAGTCGACAGTCAGACGCAGACGCGAGAGCAGCGGGCTCTCGAACGGCGAGCTGAGGACGATACCGGCAGTCCAGGTATCAGCCTTTTCAGGCGTCAGGTCGGGGTTGCCGACGGCGCTCGGCCAGGCAAAACCGAAGGTCGAGTTATCGGTCAGGCCCGGACCGCCATTGTAATAAGCCTGCGAAGCCTGATTGTTCGGCATCATCGCCAGACAGGTCTGGTAGACAGCTTCGCCATTCGCGTTAGCCGGGTTAGCCGAATACGGCCCCGGGTTCGCACGCGAACAGAGGTCGCCCACGGTGTTGGCACCGAAGGTCTGCTGCTTGGCCAGATAAAGTTCGGCGATGTTCGGGGCACGTTCTGCACGGTTGTAACCACCGCGCAGGCGCAGCCAGTCGGTCACTTCCCAGTCACCCAGCAACTTGTAGGTGTAGCTGGTGCCGGTGGTGCTGTAGTCCGAAATACGGCCGCCGATTTCCAGGTTCAGGCTCTTGATGCCCGGAATATCCGCGAGAACCGGGATCAGCAATTCGCCGTAAGCTTCCTTGACGTCGAAATAGCCGGCCGAGTTGCCGCTCGGATAGATGCCGAGAGCCTGGTCGAGGAACGAACGGCCCTGGGTGGTCAGCGTATCGTTGGTGAATTCGAAATCGAGTTCACGATAGCTGGCGCCGATGGCCGCACGCAGTTCGCCGGCAGGAAGATCAACGACCTTACCCTGCAGGTTCGCTTCCACGATCGTCTGGCGAGTGTAGGTCCGGTTCTTCAGGTCTGCACGGATGGCTTCAAGGCAATCTTCCGAGAAACCGCCGGCCGGACGAACGAAGAAGTTCAGACCACTGGTACAAGTCGCGGTCGAAGCACCAAAGCCGCCAAAGGCCGCATTACCGGTGGACGAGAAACCCTCACCGAAGTTTGGCGCAGTAATGACTGCACGCAGGCGTTCCAGCGAGTAAATCCCGGTCTGCTTGGCATGAGTCTGCGACACACCGTGGTTGACGGAAAGATCCCAGGTCCAGTCAGTGCCGGGAATGTAACCTTCGAGGCCAGCTACGATGTTGTAGGTGATCACGTCAGTAAAGGTTTCGCGATCGTCCGGCATCAAAGTGGTGATGTTGAACGCCGCATTCGGGTTGTCACGGCTATTGAGCAGCGTCCACAGTTCGTCCGGAAGCTGATCTGCGTCAAGCTTGGTCGGATCGATGGCAACGCCCCAGCCGCCCGTGATCGGACCCGGCTCGTTGCGGGTTTCGGTGTGGACATGGCTGAACATGGCCTGGCCGAACGCGCTGATCCAATCGTTGATCTCGTAATTGCCGCGCGCCAGGAAATTGTAGCGCGTCAGCGGCAGGACGAGCATCAGATCGGTGTTGTTCTGCACCATGGTGCCGGCATCGGTTACCTTGGTGTTGTAACCATCGATCGGATCGGTGTTGCCGAAGTAGTTGATATAGCGCGTGAACGGAGCCCCGTAGATGCCCTTGGCATCGAAGAACGAACCGTTGACGAAGGGATTGCCCTTGCTGTCGAGATAGACGGTCGTACCCTGAACGTTGGGGCTGAAATGCCCATTCGGGAACAGCGCCTCAAGGCCGGCAGCGTAATTGCCAGCGGTGCCGTCGAGCAGGATACCCGGGTTGTTGATGAAGAACTGCGACCCACCGGTCGTGCTCGTGTCGGCATACAGATCCTTGTACCAGTCGCGGCTGCTGCGCAGGCTGGACTGGCGATCGTTCATCGACATCGCGATGCTGACGTTACCGCGACCATCGTCGAAGTCGGCGCCCATGATGCCCGAAATCTGGTATTCGAAGCCGTCGCCATGTTCGGTGATGCCCATCTGAGCATCAAGTTCGAGACCCTGGAAGTCCTTCTTGAGGATGAAGTTCGTCACACCGGCCACGGCGTCGGCGCCGTAGGTTGCCGAAGCACCGCCCGAGATCACTTCGACGCGCTGGATGGCGGCCGACGGGATCGTCGAGATGTCGATAACGCCGGAAGCGTTACCCGGCGTGCCGCGACGGCCGTCAAGCAGCACGAGGTTACGGTTGGTACCGATACCGCGCAGCGAGATGGTGGCTGCGCCCGGGGTGTTGGTGGCGGTCGGCTGAATATCCGCACCCGCGCTCGGCGTCTGGGCCGGAGTGAACTGCGGCAGCTTGTTCAGGTTCGTTTCCAGAGCGGCAGTAGCCGAATTCTGGATCAGGCCCTGATCGACAGTCACGGTGGGGCTGTTGGATTCGAAATCCTTGCGCTGAATGCGCGAGCCGGTGACGATGATCGGAGCGCTATCGTCTTCCGACGCGCCTTCGTCCTGCGCATAGGCAGGCGCCGAGAACGACAGCGCAATCGCGCTGGCGCCACCGGCGAGCATCAGGGCCTTGAAACCCCGTGCGGTGGTGAAAGAAGTACTCACTATTTACCCTCCCTTTTTTGACAATCTTTGAGACGGCTGGGAGCCGTCAGGTAGGAACTTCTCAGAGAACGGCGCCTACTGCGCCGAAAACGTCCCGCCCGCGAAAGCGGTCGAAACGTGCACTACGCCTGCTGTGGGTTGAGAAGGTTCGGAAATGTGATGGTTGGAATCAACAGAAGCGGCGCGCTGGGCGCCCGCATTAAAACCATCACAGGCAGCAATATGCTGCATTTGCCCCATTCATTCTCTCCCACACCGAGGCCCGTGTTCGATTCCGGCGCTCTCGATCAGCTTTGTGACTTTATTTGCGCAAGTTGACCTTGTCTAGTCGACAAACCACCCGTCCGGAGGAAGTTCAGGACTGTGTCAGGATGGTTACACTTAGCCCGCTAAGAACGGGGTTTTAGTGCAGATTTCCGTAACGTAAATCGCTGCTGGCCCCGTCTTGGCGCGAAATCCGCCATGAGACAGCCACCCGGCGACGTTTCGGCCACAGGAAGACCCTTCATCCGGAAAGATTGATGATGTCCGGATGTCGGTTAGCGGGGCATGTCGGGTCCGAAGCCATCTAACTCGATCATCTTGACCCTTGGGGGCAATCGGTTTCCAGGCAGGTTTCGGACGGAATGCAATTAGCCCGCAGTTTCATTGGCGCGGAGCCATAGTCGCATCAATGCAAGCAGGACCATCGCGAGGAAGTTGGCGGCGAGTTTGTCATAGAGCCTCCAACCTAGTCCTGCTGGCGCAGCGCCACGTCGCTCATGAAGCGGACATCGTCGCCTTTGGCCAGCCAGTCCGCCTCAGCGCCGATGGCGCCCAGCATGGCGGCCAGATCGTCTTCCTCGGCCTTGGCGTAATTGCCTAGCACATAGCCGGTGACCCGGTCCTTGTGCCCCGGATGGCCGATGCCGATGCGCACGCGGCGGAAATCGGCGCCAAGATGCTGGTCGATGGAGCGCAGGCCATTATGCCCCGCCGTACCGCCGCCCGTCTTCACCTTCACCTTGAAGGGCGCGAGGTCCAGCTCGTCATGGAAGACGGTGAGGGCGGAGATATCCAGCTTGTAGAAGCGCATCGCCTCGCCCACGGAGCGGCCGCTTTCGTTCATATAGGTGGCAGGTTTCAGCAGCACGATCTTCTCGCTGCCCAGCCGCCCTTCCTGCACCCAGCCCTGGAACTTCTTCTGCACTGCGCCGAAGCCGTGCATGTCGGCAATCACGTCCACCGCCATGAAGCCGATATTGTGCCGGTTCATCGCATATTGCGGTCCGGGATTTCCAAGGCCGACCCAGAGTTGCATGACGCTTTCCTAGACTTGCAGGGGGCACAAAAGCAAAGCGCCGGCGGTGCCTGTGCACAGCCGGCGCCTGCTTTGGCGGCAATACCGGGCGATTATTCGCCTTCGGCTGCTTCCGCTTCGCCTTCGCTCGACTTCATTGCCGAAGGGGCAACGATGGTGGCGATGGTGAAGTCGCGATCGGTGATCGCGCTGACCGAACCCACGGGCAGCTTCACGGAGCTGATGTGGATCGAATCGCCCACTTCGCGGCCGGTCACGTCGATCTCGATCTCCGAGGGGATCAGTTCAGGATCGCAGATCAGGTCCAGCTCGTGGCGGACGACGTTCAGCACGCCGCCGCGCTTCAGGCCGGGCGAGGCTTCTTCATTGGTGAAGACTACGGGCACGAGCACTTCGACCTTGGAATCCTTGCCAAGGCGCAGGAAGTCCACATGCAGCGGACGGTCGGAAACCGGGTGGAAGGCAACGTCCTTGGGCAGGGTGCGCAGCGACTGGCCGCCGATCTCGACAGTGACGATCGAGTTCATGAAGTGACCGGTGCCAAGCTGGCGACGCAGTTCCTTCTCCTCGAGGTGGATCGACAGGGGTTCTTCCTTGCCGCCATAGATAACGGCGGGAACTCGGCCTTCGCGACGCAGGGCACGGGAGGCTCCCTTGCCTGCCCGTTCGCGTGCTTCGGCCGGCAGGGTCAGAGCGTCGCTCATGGTACGTGCCTTTCGAATTACTGGTTGATATGCTTCTCCCGCCACGCCTCCAGGGATGACCATGACGGGGAAGCGCGGGCCCCTATGGGAAAAGCCGCGCATTTGCAAGCTTTGCGTGGGGTTGAGGGATTGTCTTGCAGAAGCGCGCCTTACTGCACCCGCTTCACGCTATACCCCCGCTCGGCCAGCAGCGCGGCCAGCCCTTCGCGCCCGACCATATGCGCGGCGCCGGTGGCGATGAACACGGTCCCGCCCTTGTCGAGTTCGCGCGCTGCCTTTTCGGACCATGCGCGATTGCGCGACAGCAGCAGCGCCTCGCGCAGGCCGGGGTCGGCCAGCATTCCTTCGCGGGTTTCCTTCTCCAGCGCGGCGGCATTGCCGGTGAGCCAGTGGTTCAGCCGCTCGTCGCTTGCCTGTTCGCCCGCCAGCGCCTCCTGCGCGACGCTGGCCAGCAGATCGCGCTGGTCATCCTCGGGCAGGGCGTCGAAAAGGCGCAATTGCGGTTCGGCGCCTTCGAGTTCGATGATCCTGCGCTTGCCCGCCCGCTTGATGAGCGAGAGATCCGCGCCTTCGCCCTTGTCGTCATCATCATAGGCCTGGGCGAGGGCGAGGGCGGCGGCCCAGCTTTCCAGCCCGGCGAAATCCTTGTCGGTCAGTCCCCTGGCCTTCATCGCCTGCAGCAACTCGGCTCGGCGAGGGCCGGAGAGGCGGCTGCTGACCGGCGGCAATCCCGGCGAGCGGGAGAGGCGGGCGAATATCTGCGCAATCGCTTTGCCCTGCGCGGCAAGGTCCACTTCCACCACCAGTCGATCGGAAGCGGCGAAGGCCTTGTCCAGCCTCTCCGTGCGCCAGCGATAGCCTTCGGGCAGCGAATGCACCGTTCCGAACAGAAATCCATGCTGGCCCTGCGGCCCGGTGATTTCCCACAGGGCGGGGGCCGGTTCGGGTTGCTCCGGAGCCGTGTTGCAGGCCGCAAGCAGCAGCAGCGGCGCCGCCAGCCCCGCAAGGCGGCGGCCAAGGGAAGTGCGCAGCGACATCAATGGACGCGCTTGCTGCGGATGCCCCGCTTCTTCAGCTGGTCCTGCACGCTGCCCACGCCGGCCAGATGGCCCGCGCCGACGGCAATGAACACGGTGCCGGGCCTGCGCATCCGGTCCTTGATCCAGCCTGCCCAGGTCACGTTCCGGTCGGTCAGCATCCGCCGGTACAGCGCGGGATCGCCTTCGGAGGAATTGATCAGATCGGCCAGCGAATCCGCATCGCCCTCCAGCCAGTCCTGCAACATCGCGGTAAGATCCGCCTTCAGCGTAGGCGCGGTTTCCACCACCTGGTTGAGATAGGCGATCTGCTGCGCTTCGGGCAGGCCGGCGAAGAGATCGACCTGGAAGTCCACCGATTCCAGCGCGGAACGGCGGGCGGAGGCGGGGCGGGATTGCTCAACCACTTCCTCAACGCCCTTTTCGGGATCGAAGCCGGCGCGCTTGGTCATCAGTACCGACAGGGTAAGTCCGGCGGACCAGGGCTTGTAACGGTCGAACTGTTCGATCGGGATGCCCAGCGTGATCAGCAGTTCCTCGAACGCCTTGCGATCGTCGGGCGATAGCATTTCGCGCAATTTGTGCCCTTCGGGCAGGAATGCGGTCTGCTGCATCAGTCCGGGCAGGCGTTCCGCATCGCGGGAATCGAGCTCGGTGACCACTTCGCCCGAAGATTTGAGAGCTTTTTCGATCGGGCCGGAAAACCAGTCCACATCGGCGGGAAGGAAGTGAATTGTGCCGAACAGATAGATCGTGGTGTCCCTGTCTGATACTTTCCACATGGCAGGCCCGGGTAAATCGGCCTTTGAACTCTGCGGAGCAAGCGCATGCGGATGCTCCGCAGCGGCGACGGCAGGCAGGTGCAGCGCCAGAAGCGCGGCTGCAAACGCAATGATTCGCCTTGTCCCCGTGATCATGGCCGCGTTGTTGCGGCAAGCCGTGTGAAGGACAAGTTACCCTGAAGGTAAGCTGAGGATTGTCGCATGCGTGTTGCGCCGGTGCAGCGCACACTCGCGGATAGGTGCAGCGCACCATTGACCGCGTTTGTGCCATCCGCCATGGGCCGCGACATGAGCAGCACCACTTCTCCCGGGGAAGTTCTGAGCTTCCAGGACATGATCCTTGCCCTCCATAATTACTGGAGCGAACAAGGCTGCATTATCCTTCAGCCCTATGACATGCGCATGGGCGCAGGCACCTTCCACCCCGCCACCACCCTGCGCGCGCTGGGTCCGGAGCCGTGGAACGCCGCCTTCGTGCAGCCTTCGCGCCGCCCGACCGACGGGCGCTATGGCGAAAACCCGAACCGGTTGCAGCATTATTACCAATATCAGGTGATCCTGAAGCCGAGCCCGCCGGATTTGCAGGAGCTTTATCTCAAGAGCCTTGAGGTGATCGGAATCGATCCGCTGAAGCACGATATCCGCTTTGTGGAAGACGACTGGGAAAGCCCCACACTGGGCGCCTGGGGCCTTGGCTGGGAAGTGTGGTGCGACGGGATGGAAGTCACCCAGTTCACCTATTTCCAGCAGATGGGCGGGTTCGATTGCAAGCCGGTGGCGGGTGAGCTGACCTACGGGCTGGAACGCCTCGCCATGTATATTCAGGGCGTGGACAATGTGTACGACCTGCAGTTCAACGGTCGCGGCGTTACCTATGGCGACGTATTTCTCGAAAACGAGAAGCAGATGTCCAAGTGGAACTTCGAAGTCGCCGATACGGAGGCTTTGTTCGACCTGTTCCGCAAGGCCGTGGCCGAGTGCAAGAACTGCCTCGCCAACGATGTGCCCATCGCCGCCTATGAGCAGGCGATCGAGGCGAGCCACGTGTTCAACCTCCTCCAGGCGCGCGGCGTGATCAGCGTGCAGGAACGGGCAAGCTATATGGGCCAGGTCCGCGACCTCGCCCGCGGGAGCTGCGAAGCCTATATGGCCAAGGAAACCGAGCGGTGGGAAGCGAAGTTCCCGGGGTGGTCGGCATGAGCCAATTCCTGCTCGAACTGCGCTGCGAGGAAATTCCCGCCCGCATGCAGGCCGGCGCGCGCGCCGATCTGGAAAAGCTGTTCCGCGCCGAAATGTCGGCTGCGGGCGTTGCGCTTGGCGAAGTCTCCGTCTGGTCCACGCCGCGCCGCCTCGCGCTGATCGCGCGCGGTCTGCCGCAGGCGACCGAGGCCGTCAGCGAAGAAGAAAAGGGCCCGCCCGAAGGCGCGCCCGATCAGGCGATTGACGGCTTCTGCCGCAAGAACGGCGTAACGCGCGACCAGCTGGAACTGCGCGACGTAAAGGGCCGGGCGACCTGGTTCGCCGTGCGCAACATCCCCGGCCGCGCGGTGAAGGATGTGCTGGCCGACGCCATCCCAGCGATTATCCGCGCCTTCCCCTGGCCCAAGTCCATGCGCTGGGGCGCCGCCTCGCTCTCCACCGAGAGCCTGCGCTGGGTGCGCCCGCTCTCGGGCATTATCGCCCTGTTCGATGGCGAAGTGGTGGATTGCGAAGTGGGCGGCGTGGTTTCCGGTCGCAAGACAAGGGGCCACCGCTTCCACTCCCATGGCGAGATCGAGATTACCGGGGCGGACGATTATGCCCAGCATCTGCGCATCCATCATGTGATCGTGGACCAGAGCGAGCGCGAGGATATCGTCCGCCGCGGCGCGAAGCATGTCGCGCATGAGGCTGGCCTCGTGCTGGTGGAAGACGAAGGGCTGGTGGTCGAAAATGCGGGCCTGACCGAATGGCCCGTGCCGCTGCTCGGCCGCTTTGACGAGGCATTTCTGGAAGTGCCGCCCGAAGTGATCCAGCTCACTGCGCGCACCAATCAGAAATATTTCATCTGCCGCACGAAAGACGGCAAGCTGGCCAACGCCTTCATCTGCACCGCCAATGTGGTGCCGGCGGATGGCGGGCTGGCGATCGTGGACGGCAACCGCAAGGTGCTGGCCGCGCGCCTCTCCGATGCGCGGTTCTTCTGGCAGCAGGACAAGAAGGTTTCGCTGGCCAAGCAGGCAGAGAAGCTGGCGCGGATTACGTTCCATGAGAAGCTCGGCACTGTGGCCGACAAGGTGGGCCGGGTTGCCAAGCTGGCGCGGTGGTTGGCGAGCGAAGGGATCGTGCCGAATTGCGACCCGGCGCTGGCCCGGCAGGCAGCCGAGCTGTGCAAGGCGGACCTCGTCACAGAAATGGTTGGGGAATTCCCTGAATTACAAGGGCTTATGGGTGGTTATTACGCCCGCGAGGAAGGACTGCCAGATGCCGTGGCGGACGCGATCCGCGATCACTATAAGCCAGTTGGGCAGGGGGATGAGGTTCCGACTGCTCCGGTGACGGTGACGGTGAGTCTGGCGGATAAGCTGGATACGCTTCGCAGCTTCTTCTCCATTGATGAGAAGCCCACCGGATCGAAGGACCCGTTTGCATTGCGTCGTGCTGCGCTGGCGGTGATCAGGCTCCTTCAAGCCAATAGCCTTCGGATGAACCTCTCTTCCGTTCGCCCTGAGCCTGTCGAAGGGCAGTCTTTCTCGTCGGAAGGGGAGAGCGGGGCTTCGACAAGCTCAGCCCAGACGGAGGTGGAGTTGTTGGCCTTCTTCGCAGACCGCCTCAAGGTCCAGCAGCGCGAGGCTGGCGTTCGTCACGATCTGATCGACGCCGTGTTCGCGCTTGGCGGCGAGGACGATCTCGTTCGCCTGCTCGCCCGCGTCCATGCGCTCCAGTCCTTCATCGGCACGGAAGACGGCATCAATCTCCTCGCGGGGTACAAGCGCGCGGCCAATATCCTCAAGAAGGAGGATTGGCAGAGTGTCCGGATCGCCCGCACCGGGAACGAAGACCCGCTCGATAACGTGGACGACCCGGATATGCGGGAAATCTACGCCGCGGCGAAAGTGCTCTCTTACACGCCCGAAACTGCGGAAAAGGCGCTGATTGACGCGCTCGACGCGGCCGAGCCGCGCGCTGTCTCCGCCATCGAGGGCGAGGACTTTGCGAGCGCCATGGCCGCGCTTGCTTCCCTGCGCGCGCCGATCGACCGCTTCTTCGAAGAGGTGACGGTGAATGACGAGCAGCCCGAAAAGCGCAGCAGCAGGCTGGACCTGCTTGCCCGCTTCCGCGCTGCGGTGCACAAAGTGGCGGATTTCTCGAAGATCGAGGGGTAGGAGTTTATTCCTCGCGACAGTGTCAACATTGTCAACTTCGACAAGCAACGGCGGAGTTAAATGAACAAATCGGTCTATACATTCGGCGGCGGCGTGGTCAGCGATGATCCCCGCGCGAAGGACAAGACGATCGTTGGCGGCAAGGGCGCGAACCTTGCCGAAATGGCCGATATCGGCCTGCCGGTTCCGCCGGGCTTTACGATCACGACCGAGGAATGCGTGCGCTATCTGGCCGGCGGTTCGGACTTTTCCGCCGAGCTGCGCGCCGAAGTTGACACGGCGCTGGGCCATATCGAACAGAGCGTGGGCAAAAAGTTCGGCGATGCCGCCGATCCGCTTCTCGTCTCGGTCCGCTCCGGCGCCCGCGTCTCCATGCCCGGCATGATGGACACGGTGCTGAACCTGGGCCTCAATGACAAGACGGTGCAGGGCCTCGCCACTGTTTCTGGCGACGAGCGTTTCGCCTGGGATAGCTACCGCCGCTTCATCCAGATGTATTCCGACGTGGTGCTGGGCCTCGACCATGGATTGTTCGAGGAAGCGCTGGAAATCGCCAAGGAAGACAATGGCTATTACGCCGATGTCGAAATGGGCGCGGAAGACTGGAAAGCGCTGGTTCGGGAGTATGAAGGCATTGTCGAGCGCGAGCTGGGCAAGCCGTTTCCGCAGGATGTGCACGAACAATTGTGGGGCGCCATCGCCGCCGTGTTCGACAGCTGGGATGCGGACCGGGCCAAGGTCTATCGCCGGCTGAACGATATTCCAGGCGACTGGGGCACTGCCGTCAATGTGCAGGCCATGGTGTTCGGCAATATGGGCGATACTTCCGCCACTGGCGTCGCCTTCACCCGCGATCCCGCCACGGGCGAGAAGGCCTATTATGGCGAATGGCTGGTCAATGCCCAGGGCGAGGACGTGGTGGCGGGCATCCGCACGCCGCAATATCTCACCCTGAAGGCGCGCGAGGCCGCCGGGGCCAAGCCGCTCTCCATGGAAGAGGCCATGCCCGCAGCCTATAACGAGCTGGCCCGCGTGTTCGAACTGCTGGAACAGCATTATCGCGACATGCAGGATATCGAATTTACCGTGGAACGCGGCAAGCTGTGGATGCTCCAGACCCGCAGCGGCAAGCGCACCGCCAAGGCCGCGCTCAAGATGGCGGTCGACATGGTGGCCGAAGGGCTGATCGACGAGCGGACCGCGATCCTGCGCGTCGATCCCATGGCGCTGGACCAGTTGCTTCACCCCATGCTCGATCCCGATGCCCCGCGCGATATCCTCGCCACGGGCCTGCCGGCCTCGCCCGGTGCGGCTTCGGGCGCGATCGTGCTCGATGCCGATACGGCCGAACACCGCGCCGCCCGCGGCGATGCTGTGGTGCTGGTGCGGGTGGAAACCTCGCCCGAGGATATCCACGGCATGCATGCGGCCAAGGGCGTGCTGACCGCGCGCGGCGGCATGACCAGCCACGCGGCCGTGGTGGCGCGAGGCATGGGCCGCCCCTGCGTTTCCGGCGCGTCGTCGGTGCAGATCGACCTTGCGGCGCGCACCCTCAAGATCGGGGAACGCCAGTTGAAGGAAGGCGATCACATCACGCTGGACGGTTCGACCGGCCAGGTGATCGCGGGCGAAGTGCCCACGATCGAGCCGGAACTGGTGGGCGATTTCGCCACGCTGATGGCCTGGGCCGACAGCCATCGCCGCATGAAAGTGCGCACCAATGCGGAAACCCCCACGGACTGCCGCATGGCGCGCCAGTTCGGCGCGGAGGGCATTGGCCTTTGCCGCACCGAGCATATGTTCTTCGACGATGCGCGCATCACAAATGTGCGCCACATGATCATGGCCGATACCGAAGCCGGCCGCCGCGCGGCCCTGGCCAAGCTGCTGCCCGAACAGCGCAAGGACTTCGTCGAAATCTTCGAAGTGATGCTCGGCCTGCCGGTGACGATCCGCCTGCTCGACCCGCCGCTGCACGAGTTCCTGCCCCATGCAGAGCATGACTTTCATGAACTAGCTGATGCCACCGGCATCGGGCTCGACCGGCTGAAGCGCCGTGCGGAGGAACTGCAGGAGTTCAACCCCATGCTGGGCCATCGCGGCTGCCGCCTGGGGATCACCTATCCCGAAATCTACGAAATGCAGGCCCGCGCCATCTTTGAGGCTGCCTGCGACGTGGCTGCTGCCAATGGGCAGGCCATCGTGCCCGAAGTGATGATCCCGCTGGCCGCCACCAAGCGCGAGCTGGATATCCTCAAGGAACTGATTGACCGGACCGCGTCTGAAGTGTTCGCCGAGAAGGGCATGGTGCTGGATTATTCGGTGGGTACCATGATCGAACTGCCGCGCGCCGCGCTGATGGCCAATGAGCTGGCCCAGACGGCGGAGTTCTTCAGCTTCGGCACCAATGACCTGACGCAGACGACGCTGGGCCTCAGCCGTGACGATGCTGGGCGCTTCCTGCCGACCTATGTCGATAAGGGCATCTTCCCGCGCGACCCCTTCGTCAGCCTCGATATCGACGGTGTGGGCCAACTGGTGCGCCTCGGCGCAGAGCGTGGCCGTGCGACCCGTCCCGATATCAAGCTGGGCATCTGCGGCGAGCATGGCGGCGATCCGGCCAGCATCGCCTTCTGCGAGGAAGTGGGCCTCGATTACGTCAGCGCCTCGCCCTATCGCGTGCCGATTGCAAGGCTGGCGGCGGCTCAGGCGGCGTTGCGCTGAGGCGTGGCTAGATCCGCCACCCGCTGAGGGTGAGGATCTCGAAATGTTCGGTCGCGCGGTCCTCGCCGCCCATGAAGGCCTCTTCTGCCCGGCGCAGTCCGGAGCGGGTGAGGGCCGGGGCAGGCGAGGCGAGCGCCTTGCCAAGCCCTTGCGCCCTGATGTCCGCCAGCAGAGTGCCGAGCGAGCCGAAGCGCGCATCGAGGCCCCGGCTGTCCACTACCGGCCGGGCAAAGCCGCAGCGTTGCAGCAACTGCCCACCCGCGCGCACGTCCACCATTGGATGCATCCGCGCGGCAGGGCGATCCCCATCGGCGGCCAGCATCGCTGCACGCAGGCGTGGCAGGCTACCGGCGCCCATGAAGCTGGCGATCATCAACCCGCCGGGCGCCAGTGCCTCGCGAATATGGATCAGGGCACCGGGCAGGTCGTTCACACAGTCGAGCGTACCGACGGTGGCGATCAGGCCGAAGCCGCGCGTGGGGAAGGGCGCCTCGTCGTCAAAGCCATCCTCCGGCGAGACAGACGTGACCGCGCAGCCCATCTCCGCAAGCTGGTGCGCCAGATCGCCGGTCCAGTCACCGATCACCAGCGCATTTTGCGGCTCGTGGCGCAGGAAGCCAATCCGCTCCACCACATCCTCCACCATGTCTGCGATCAGATAGCGTGGGGCGTCTGGGCGGAGCTGAAGCGAGCGCATCCGGCGGCGCAGGGCGAGGCGGCGGCGGGGCGAAAAGATGGTGGGCGGGGAAGAACTCATCGTCCATCCCACTGCCCTGCTTGCCCGCGTCGCGCAAGCGAGGCACCATCGTGGGCGTGACACTCCTCCGCCAGTTTTCCTCCGCCGTCGCTCCGCTGGTCGATTTCATTTTCCCCCCGCGTTGTCCGCTGTGCGGCGAGGGGCTGGCCGCGCAAACTGGCCTGTGCGCCACTTGCTGGAGCGAGTTGGCAATTCCCGGCGAGCCAGCCTGTGCCAGTTGCAGCCGCCCGTTTGGCGAGGATAGCGTAGGCCATGGCGCAATCTGCGCGCCCTGCCTTGCATCGCCGCCCCGGCACGACGGGATCGCGGCGGGTACGCTCTACAACGATGCCTCGCGGCGTCTGGTGCTGGCCTTCAAGCATGGCCGCCGGATTGCGCTGGCACCGATGCTGGCTCGCCTGATCGCAGCGCGGTTACCCGAGATCGATGATGAATGGCTGATCGTTCCTGTGCCGCTGCACCGTCTGCGTCTGTGGCAGCGGGGCTTCAATCAGGCGGCATTGCTTGGTCGGGAATTGGCGAGGGCGCGTGGCGCCAGGGTGATGGTTGATGCTCTCCGCCGCCGCAAGCGTACACCAAAGCTCGGCGGGCTGGGCCGAAAGGCACGGGCGAGGGTGCTGCAGGGTGCGATTGCGGTCAATCCAGCCTACAAGGCCCCGCTGAAGGGCGCGAAAGTTCTGTTGGTGGACGATGTGCTGACCAGCGGTGCGACCAGCGAAGCCTGCGTCAGCGCGCTCAAGCGGGCGGGGGCGGAACGGGTGGTGATCGCCTGCTTCGCGCGCGTGCTGGACGAGGCGCTGGATGCGGTGAACTGAGGCCCCAAACGCAAGACGCCCGGAGTTTCCTCCGGGCGTCCACGTGACGATAATCAAGGGCCAAATTCCTGTGCCAGTGGCGGCACCAGGGCAAAGGCCCAATCCCTCATTTTACCGACAGGCCCTTCGTCCAAGGCCTTGCCGAAACCCCCTATTCCTTGGCGCCTGCTGTGACGCCGCCGATCTGGCGGGCGGCCTCATTGAACCGCGAGGCGTTCATCCCATTGAAAGCCTCCATTCGAAAGTGCCAAGGCGCGGATGCATGGATTTTGGCCGCGATCTGTGGTTATCGTGCAACAAGATCGCGCCAGAAAGTTGCATGGCGCGCAAGTAATGAAGGGAACCAGACTATTTCCGCGAATGGATCAGATGCGGCAGAGCGCGAGAGCGGCTCCGCCTTTCTTCCCAAGTTCGATTCTGCCGGGCTGCTGACGGCGGTCGTCACCGATGCGGCGACCCGTGAGGTGCTGATGGTGGCCTTCATGGATGCGGAGGCACTGGCGAAGACTCGCGAAACCGGCCTCGCGCATTTCCACTCGCGCAGCCGGGGGCGGCTGTGGATGAAGGGCGAAACCAGCGGCCACACATTGAAGGTGGTGGAAATATTGGTGGATTGCGATCAGGATGCCCTGGTGATCCGCGCCACGCCGGCCGGACCAGCCTGCCATACCGGTGCCGTGACGTGTTTCTATCGTGAACTGGACGGGGATCATCTCGTTCGCGTCAGAGATTGACGTTTACGTAAAGGGAATTTAGCAAGGGCGGTATGCCAACCGCTGCTGCCCGCAAACCCGGATTCGACACGCCCGCCAGGGAACATTCCGGCGCCCATCTCGATCGCCCCGATGCCGAGCAGAGGGAACATTTCACCATCAGCGAACTTACGCGCGAATTCGGCGTCACGGCCCGCGCACTGAGGTTCTACGAGGATGAGGGGCTGATCGCCCCCTCGCGTTCCGGCCTGTCACGCATATATTCGAAG
Organism: uncultured Caenibius sp.; assembly: GCA_963662855.2. Taxonomy (GTDB): domain Bacteria; phylum Pseudomonadota; class Alphaproteobacteria; order Sphingomonadales; family Sphingomonadaceae; genus Andeanibacterium. Next base: position 1,061,657 of record CAXXWL010000005.1, on the reverse strand, counting down.
CGCGACAGGGCGCGGCTTGCGTGGATCATGCGGGCGAAGAATGTCGGTTTCAGTCTGGTCGAGATTCGCGAGATGATCGACCTCTACGATCTGAACGACGGCAGGGCGGAACAGCGCCGCGTGACGGTGCAGCGTTGCCGCGAGAAGATCGCCAAATTGAAGAAGCAGAAGGCGGATATCGAGAGTTCCATCAAGGAACTGAGCGAATTCGTCACCCATATCGAAGCGCTTGAGCTTGAACGGAAGGCCGCTTCGGCGAACTGAGCGGCTCGCAGGATTTACCTTAGGAGAGACGAATGCCGATTTATAAGGCGCCCACGCGCGATACGCGCTTCATCATCAATGAGCTGCTAGATCTCGCCAGCTACGGCAATCTCCCGGGCTTCGAAGACGCGACCCCGGACATGGTTGATGCGATCGTGGACGGCGTCGGCAAGTTTGCTTCCGAAGTGATTCAACCACTCAATCAGGTGGGCGACCATGAGGGTTGCACCCGTCACGAAGACGGCTCTGTGACGACGCCGACCGGCTTCAAGGATGCCTATCGCCAATATTGCGAAGCAGGATGGGGCACTCTGTCGCTGCCGGTTGAATATGGCGGGCAGGGGCTGCCGCATGTGCTCGGCTTCGTGCTCGAGGAATATATGGCGACCGCAAATCACGCTTTCGCCATGTATCCCGGGCTTACCAATGGCGCGGTTTCGGCGCTGCTCGCCACAGGCTCGGAAGAGATCAAGCAGAAATACGTCCACAAGATGGTGTCGGGCGAATGGCTCGGCACGATGAACCTCACCGAGCCGCATGCCGGCACCGATCTTGGGCTGATCAAGACCAAGGCCGAACCGCAAGCCGATGGCAGCTTCGTGATTACCGGAACCAAGATTTTCATCTCGGCGGGCGAAAATGACCTGACCGAGAATATCATCCATCTCGTGCTGGCAAAGCTGCCCGGCGCGCCCGAAGGCTCAAAGGGTATCTCTCTCTTCGTCGTGCCCAAGTTCCTTGTGAACGAGGACGGCTCGCTGGGTGAGCGCAACGCTGTTTCCTGCGGCTCGATCGAGCACAAGATGGGCATTCATGGCAATGCCACCTGTGTGATGAATTACGACGGCGCGAAGGGCTGGATCGTGGGCGAGGAGAACAAGGGCCTCGCCGCCATGTTCATCATGATGAACGCTGCCCGCCTCGGCGTCGGCACGCAGGGACTCGCTCAGGCGGAGGTCGCTTATCAAAATGCGGTGCAATATGCCCAGGATCGCCGTCAGGGCCGTGCCATCGCTGGCCGGGCCGATCCTTCCGCCAGTGCGGACCCGATTATCGTCCACCCCGATGTGCGCCGCATGCTTATGGACGCCAAGGCCTATAATGAGGCGATGCGCGCGCTGATCATGTGGGGCGCCCTTCAGGTGGACCTGAGCCACAAGGCCCCCGACGAGACGCAGCGTGTGGCCGCAGACGACATGATCAGCCTGCTTACCCCAGTCATCAAGGGCTATGGCACGGACAAGGGCTTCGAGGTCGCGGTCAACATGCAGCAGGTCTTTGGCGGCCATGGCTACATCAAGGAATGGGGGATGGAGCAGTTCGTCCGCGATTCCCGCATTGCCATGATCTATGAAGGCACCAACGGTGTGCAGGCGATGGACCTTTGTGGGCGCAAGCTGGCCGCCAATGGTGGCCGCGCGATTCAGGCCTTCTTCAAGCTGGTGGATGACGAAGTTGCTGCCGCCAAGGCCGATCCGAGGCTCGAACCCATCGCCACACGTCTCGAAAAGGCAATGGGCGAGCAGAAGGCCGCAACCATGTGGTTCATGCAGAACGCCATGAGCAACCCGAACCAGCTTGGCGCGGGTGCCCATCATTACATGCATATCATGGGCATTGTCGCGCTGGGGCTGATGTGGCTGCGCATGGCGAAGGTCGCCGCTGCAAAGCTGGATGCCGGTTCCGAGGACAAGGCATTCTACGAGGCGAAACTGGTCACCGCCCGCTATTTCGCGGACCGTTTCACCCCCGACGCCGGCGCCCTGCGTCGCAAGATAGAAGCCGGTGCGGATATGATGATGATGCTGAGCCCGGAACAGTTCGAGACGGCTGCCTGACGGCTTTGATTCGCCCCCGGCCCGGAGAGTCGGGGCGGGGGCAATTTCCATGAAACGGATGCTGGCTGCGCCCAAATGCGCGGCATTTTCACCTTGCCGGGCAAGGAGTTCGAGCCGTCGCAAGGCGATGGCGGTCAGCACGCGTGGCAGGGATATTCGGTAAAGACAGGGGGTTGGCCGAAGAGGAGCAACCAATGTCAAACCGCAGCAAGCATAGCCTGAACGGCGCAGCCCTGGCACTCATCTTTACTCTCGGCGCACCGGCCTGGCCGGTTGCCGCGCAGGATGAAGGTGCCAGCTCAGCGGCGACAGAGCCCACAGCCGATAGCGACGGCGACGGCAAGCCGGATGCGTGGGATCTCAATGGCGATGGAAAGCCCGATGCCTGGGACAGCGATGGCAACAAGCTGGCCGACAAATGGGACACCGATGCCAACGGCACTCCCGATGCATGGGACAATGACGGCGACGGTGCACCCGACACTCAGGACAAGGACGGCGACGGCGCGCCCGATTTGCCCAACAGTCAGCCCTGACGGTCGCCTGCCAGGGAAGGGAGCCGGCGAGCCGTATCACGGTCGCCGGCTCCTACTTTAACCGCTACGCCCCGAATATCTCATCGAACAGAGAATGCATGGCTGCCCAACTCTGGCGGTCCGCACTGGCATCATAAGCGACGGCCGGATTACCCGGCACAGGATAGGGATTGGTGAAGCCATGCTTCACGCCCGCGTAGGAATGGAAATGCCAATCGCCTCCGGCGGCGTCCATCTCTTCCCAAAATTGCATGACCTGGCTACGCGGAACCATCGGGTCTGCATCGCCATGGCATACTAGAATTCGCGCATGGACTGCGCCAGGTTCGGCGGGCATTTCCGTGCCGAGCAATCCGTGGAAGCTGACCACGGCGGCTAGCGGTGCGCCTTCGCGCGCCAGTTCCAGCACGGCTCCGCCGCCCATGCAAAACCCGATCGCGGCTATCGGCAAGCCATTCGCTTCGTCCAGCGAAACGATCGCCCTGATCGCCGCGCGCAGGCGTTGGCGATATTCGCTCACATCGCTTCTGATTTCGGCTGCGAAGATGCGGGCTTCATCGAAGCTGGACGGCGCCTTGCCGTAGAAATCCGCAATCAGCGCCAGATAGCCGGCCTCGGCCAGCGCCGCAGCCTTGTCCTCCACCGCACGGGTGGAGTTCATGATCGTGGGATAGACGGCGATCGCAGCGCGCGGGGTGCCTGCCGGGCGGGCAAGCAGCCCCGTCAGCGCAACATCGCCGTCAGAATAGGCCAGCTCTTCGAGCATGGTCACTCCGGCAGGAATTCCGGCACGGAGAGGTAACGCTCGCCCGTGTCGTAATTGAAGCCGATCACGCGCGATCCGGGAGTCAGCTCCGGCAGTTTCTGCGCGATGGCAGCCAGAGTCGCGCCGGAGGAGATGCCTACCAGCAGGCCTTCGGTGCGGGCGCATTGGCGAGCCATTTCCTTGGCGTTCTCGGCATCCACCTGGATCGCGCCGTCGATCGCCTGGGTGTGGAGGTTGCCCGGGATGAAACCGGCGCCAATGCCCTGGATCGGGTGCGGACCGGGCTGGCCGCCGGAAATTACGGGAGAAAGCGCAGGCTCCACGGCGAAGGCCTTGAGCGAGGGCCAGGTCTTCTTCAGCTCTTCCGCGCAGCCCGTCAGGTGGCCGCCGGTGCCGACACCGGTGATCAGCACGTCGGGCGGGCTGTCCTTGAAATCGGCCAGGATTTCCTGCGCCGTGGTTCGGGCGTGGATGGCAACATTGGCCGGGTTTTCGAACTGCTGGGGCATCCACGCGCCCGGAATTTCGCTCAGGATCTGGGTTGCGCGCTCCAGCGCGCCCTTCATACCCTTCTCACGCGGCGTTAGGTCGAAGCTGGCGCCGTAGGCCAGCATCAGGCGGCGACGCTCGATGCTCATGCTTTCGGGCATGACGAGGATCAGCTTGTAGCCTTTCACTGCGGCAACCATGGCAAGGCCGATCCCGGTGTTGCCGGAAGTCGGCTCCACGATAGTGCCACCCGGCTTGAGATCGCCCGACTTCTCGGCCGCTTCGACCATGGCGAGGGCGATGCGATCCTTGATCGAACCACCCGGGTTGGACCTTTCGGACTTCACCCACACATCATGGTCGGGAAACAGCCGCGAAAGGCGGATATGCGGGGTATTGCCGATAGTGGCGAGAACGTTGTCAGCTTTCATTGCGCTGTGTCCCTCTCCTTGGGATTGCCCGGGCGATATTGCGGAGCGAATGTCTTCGCCCAGCGCAGCTCGGGAAAGATATATGCCCAGATTGCGGTAATGACTATCGCACCCACCCCGCCGAATACAACTGCTCCAGTGGCACCGAGCAGCGCGGCGGCGAGGCCGGACTGCATTTCGCCCAATTCGTTGGAAGCAGAGATGGCGAGGCCGGAAATCGAGGATACGCGGCCGCGCATGGTGTCGGGTGTGTTCAGTTGCACCAGCGTGTTTCGCACGAAGACGGAAACCATGTCCGCCGCGCCCAGCACGCCAAGCATGGCCATCGACAGTGGGAAGCTGCGGGAAATGCCGAATATGATCGTCGCCGCACCGAACACGGCCACGGCCCACAGCATCTTTGAGCCGACGTTATGGGCCAGCGGGCGGAACGAAAGGTAAAGCGCGACGAGGCCTGCACCCATTGCTGGCGCGGCGCGCATCAGGCCCAGCCCTTCGGAGCCGACCTGCAATATGTCGCGCGCGAATACCGGCAGCATTGCGGTTGCCCCGGCGAAAAGCACCGCGAAAAGGTCCAGTGTGATGCAGCCCAGCAGGAACCGATCGCGCCAGGCGAATTGCAGCCCTTCCAGCATCTGCCGGACCGGATGCAGGTCGCTGTGCTGCGCCGCCTTGATCGGACGGATGGAAATGATCAGCACGGCAGCAAGCGCCAGCAGTCCGGCCGAAACGAAATAGGGCAGGGCGGGATGGGCGGCAAACATCAGTCCGCCAAAGGCCGGCCCAGCCACCTGTCCACCGGTGAAGCCGATCGAACCAAGCGCCACTGCGCGCGGGAGGAGGCTGGGCGGTACGATATTGGGCGCGATGGAACTCATCGCCGGGCCACTGAACACGCGCGCGGCGCCATGAGCGGCGGCGAGTATGAAACATAGCGGCAGGGTAAGCGCGTCAGCCCAGGTGAGCAGGGCGATGGTAATGGCGATAGTGAAATCCAGCGCCAGTGAGGCGCAGGCGACAAAGCGCCGGTCGAACCTGTCCGCCGCAAGCCCCGCGACGGGAGTCAGGAAGAACAGCGGAATGAACTGCACAAGGCCCAGAAGGCCAAGCTGGAACGCGGCTTCCGGCCGGCTCATGGCATAATCGGCGCGGGCGATATCGTAGGTCTGGTAACCGATCAGCACCACCATGGAGAGGGTGGATGCCACAGTGAGGAACCGCGCGACCCAGAAGCGACGGTAATCGGGAATCTTGAGCGGTGAGGAAGGTTCGATCACGCAGCGCGAATGGCAGGCGAGGCAGCGCTTGCCAAGCAATCAGATTGTTGGGGCATCCAAAGCTGGGCTAACAGGTCAATCCGGGGTGCGCAGCGCGCGCTGTTCAGCGACGGTTTCTCAATCTCGGATTGGGCTGCAGGACGTCCATCATCTTCATGAAATCGTCCAGCCGGACGATGCGTTCGAACTGGAAACCAGCCCGTTCGTCCGCCACCCAGATGACATAGGCTTCGATCCGCCCGATCACCGGCAGGCGGATGATGACGCGTTCGCCCCGCTGCAATTGCGGGGCATTGTCGATCATGAAGCCATGGGCAGACAGATTTGCGATGTGCATCGACAGATCACCGCGATCACGGTGCTCCGCGATCACCGGGTGATCGACGGGGTGACGCGTTGCGCGGCGCATTTCCGGCACCGAAAGTTGTGCTCCAGCCACGGTGCAACTTCCTCCATTCGAACCAATAGGGAGGTCGTTGTGGCAGCAAAACTCTGCCAAATCGTAAAGGCGCGGTTAGGCGAAAAGCTTCACCTCACAAGGAGAACGGTTCGACGCATCAGGGATTTAAGCCCCGCGCAGGATTCCGTGCCGCTTTTTCCCGAGGCTGAGCTTATGTTCGGAACCGGATGCAAGCTGGACCATGTAAGCCGGGTCCTTCACCGGCTCATCATCGATCCGCACCGCGCCTTCGGCGATCTTGCGCTTCGCCTCACCATTCGATGCCGTGAAGCCGATCGCTGTGCAAGCCGCCGTGAGCGCCATGCCTTCGGCCGGGATATCCAGCGTGGGAAGATCCTCGCCAAGACCGCCGCCGGCAAATGTCGCTGCTGCGGTGGCTTCGGCGGCACGGGCAGCCTCCTCACCGCGCACCAGCTTCGTCACCTCATTGGCCAGAACCACCTTCGCGGCGTTGATCTCACTGCCTTCCAGCGCTTCGAGCCGGACGATCTCGTCCAGCGGCAAATCGGTGAACAGGCGGAGGAAACGCCCGACGTCGCGGTCGTCCGAATTGCGCCAGTACTGCCAGAAATCATAGGCCGGCAGAGATTCCTCGTTCAGCCAGACGGCGCCTGAAGCGGTCTTGCCCATCTTCGATCCATCGGCGGTGGTCAGCAGCGGAGTGGTCACGCCGAACACTTCCACACCGTCCATCCGGCGGGTCAGTTCTATCCCATTGACGATATTGCCCCACTGGTCCGAACCGCCCATCTGCAGGCGGCAGCCACAGCGCTGCGACAGCTCGCGGAAATCGTAGGCCTGCAGAATCATGTAATTGAATTCGAGGAAGCTGAGCGACTGTTCGCGGTCGAGCCGCTGCTTTACGGAATCGAAGCTGAGCATCCGGTTGACCGAGAAATGCTGCCCAACTTCGCGCAGGAAGGGGATATATTCCAGCTTGTCGAGCCATTCGGCGTTGTCGACCATAATCGCATCGCTGGGCCCGTCCCCGAAAGTCAGGAAGCGGTCGAAGATCTTGCGGATCGAAGCGACGTTCTGAGCGATGACATCATTGGTCATCAGCTTGCGTGCCTCGTCCTTGAAGCTGGGGTCGCCAATCTTGCCCGTGCCGCCGCCCATCAACACGATGGGCTTGTGGCCGGCCTGCTGCAGGCGGCGCAGCAGCATGATCTGCACCATGCTGCCGACATGGAGCGAGGGCGCAGTGGGGTCGAAACCGATATATCCGGGCACAACCTGCTTCAGCGCCAGCGCGTCGAGCGCCCCGGCATCGGTGAGCTGGTGGATATAGCCGCGCTCGTCGAGCAGGCGCAGCAATTCGGATTTATACGTGCTCATGGTGCCCTCTTCTTACGGGTGGCGCGCCTAGCACGCGATTTCCCGTCAAACAAACCCGATCCACCCTGCTTGCCGAAGCTGGCTGCTTAATCTAGCGCCCCAGGAATGATCAGCGCGCCACTCCCGCTCGCCCCCCATCCCGACCATCCGCCCTATGCTGTCCGCAGCATCGAGGCGCGCGTGATCGGGATCGATGCCAATTGGCTGCGCCTTCGCTGGCGGATCGAGGGGGCGGGGCAGATCGTGGTCCCGGCCTTCGGCGGCAAGGGCAGGGGCGATGGATTGTGGAAGACGACCTGCTTCGAAGCATTCCTGAAGCCCGATGGGGCGGAAGCCTATGTCGAACTGAATCTTTCCCCTTCCGAACGCTGGGCCGCCTATGATTTTTCCGCCTATCGGGAAGGCATGGCCGAACGGCCTTTCCCGCGTGAACCGGAATGCACCATGCGCAAGGGCGAGGAACTGGCGATCTTCGACGCGGCGATCCCCGCAGGCGGCCTGCCGCAGCTTCCCGCCGCGCTTGGCCTCTGCGCTGTGATCGAGGAAGAGGGCGGCCACATTTCCTATTGGGCGCTCGCTCATCCGCAAGGGCAGCCGGATTTTCACCATGCCACTTGCTTTGCCGCCACGCTTGAGCCACCCAAAAGCACATGAAATTCGGTATCGACCGCCTGATTGCGGACCCGGAACTGCGCAAGCCGCTGGCGGGAAAGCGCGTCGCACTCATCGCTCACCCGGCCTCGGTAACAGAGGGGCTGGTCCATTCGCTCGACGCGCTGGGGGCCTGCGATGACATCACGCTTACGTCGGCCTTCGGACCCCAGCACGGGCTGAAGGGCGACAAGCAGGATAATATGGTCGAAACCGCCGATGAGGTGGACGGCCAATACGGCATCCCGATCTACAGTCTTTATGGCGAAGTGCGCCGTCCGACGCCCGAGATGATGGCCAGCGCGGACATCTTCCTGTTCGACCTGCAGGATCTGGGCTGCCGCATCTACACTTTCGTGACCACGCTGCTTTACCTGCTGGAGGCCGCCAGCGGCACCGGCAAGCAGGTGTGGGTGCTCGACCGGCCCAATCCCGCGGGAAGGCCCGTGGAGGGCACTCTGCTTCGTCCGGGCGAGGAAAGCTTCGTGGGTGCGGGGGCCATGCCTATGCGCCACGGGCTGACGCTGGGCGAGATGGGCCGCTGGTTCGTGGACCACTTCAGGCTGGATGTGGATTATCGGGTGATCGCCATGGAAGGCTGGCGCCCGGATGACGGCCCCGGCTTCGGCTGGCCGCCTGAACGTATCTGGATCAATCCCAGCCCCAATGCCGCCAATCTCAACATGGCCCGCGCCTATGCCGGCACGGTGATGCTGGAAGGCACGACGCTGAGCGAGGGCAGGGGCACGACCCGCCCGCTCGAAGTGCTGTTCGGCGCGCCCGATGTCGATGCCGCGGCCGTGCGCATCTGCATGGAGCGGATTGCTCCCCACTGGCTGGAAGGCTGCGCCTTGCGCGAATGCTGGTTCACGCCGACCTTCCACAAGCATCAGGGCGAGCTGTGCAACGCGCTGATGGTCCACGCCGAAGGGCCGTTTTACGATCATGCCAAATTCCGCCCCTGGCGGTTGCAGGCGCTGGCGCTGAAGGCAATTCGCTGGTTCCATCCGAACTACCCGATCTGGCGGGACTTCCCCTATGAATATGAGTTCGATCGGTTGGCGATCGACGTGATCAACGGCGGCCCCGCGCTGCGCGAATGGGTGGACAATCCCTCCGCCGGGCCTGACGATCTGGATGCAGTGGCCCTGCCGGACGAAGCCGCGTGGCGGGAAGAGACGGCACGCCTGCTGCTTTACTAGGCCGGGCTGGCGGGGGGCATGTGTAACCTTTTCCGGCAGCAAAATGCCCTGTTTTGTTCGAGGCGTGTCACCCCTCTTCTGCGCGGATTTGAGCCGTTTTTCGCACCTGTGACCGGTGCGGAGTGTCACCTTCCGTTTCGGGTTTTCGTGCAGGCCCAGGGCACCTTGGCTCGCCGGGCAGAGGCGGGTGTCAGATGTGGCGGGGGCGGGGCTGCTCATCGCGGAGCATAAACGCCATTTGGGGACCTGTAGGAAAGTGTTTTGTGGGCGAGGGGAAACGACTTCAGTCCCCCCTATCGTCATCCCAGCGAAAGCTGGGATCGCTATCGTAGCCATGCATGGCCGCTTGATGAGTGACTGGACGATTAAACTAATCGAAGGCGCAATCTCGCTTGGGAGGATCTTTTCCAACAGAGCGCGACGCCGCCAGCGATCCCAGCTTTCGCTGGGATGACGTGCTTTCCGCCTAGCCCCGCTTCCGGCTCAATTCCCGCATCGCCTCGTCCAGTCCTTCAAGGGTGAGGGCGTACATCCGGCCGCCCATCAGATCGCGGATCATGCGGGTAGATTGGGAATAGTCCCAATATTCCTCATTCACCGGATTGAGCCACACCGCTGCGGGATAGGTGGTCGTGATCCGCTCCAGCCACGTGGCGCCTGCCTCAGGATTGTGGTGTTCCACCGATCCGCCCGGATGGGAGATTTCATAAGGGCTCATCGCGGCATCGCCCACCAGCACGACCTTATAATCATGGCCATATTTGTGGAGGATATCCCACATATCCATCCGCTCGTCCCAGCGGCGGCGATTGTCCTTCCATACGGCTTCGTAGGGGCAATTGTGGAAGTAGAAGAATTCGAGATTCTTGAACTCGCTGGTGGCCGCGCTGAACAATTCCTCGCAGACGCGGATATGCGGGTCCATCGATCCGCCGACATCGAGGAACAGCAGCAGCTTCACCGCATTGTGCCGTTCCGGCCGCATCTGGATGTCGAGCCAGCCCTGGCGGGCGGTGCCGTCGATGGTCGCTTCAAGATCAAGCTCGTCCGCCGCGCCTTCGCGGGCAAAGCGGCGCAGGCGGCGCAGGGCGATCTTGATGTTGCGCGTGCCCAGCTCGCGCGTGTTGTCCAGATTGCGGAAGCGGCGCTGCTCCCACACCTTGATCGCCTTGCCATGCGTGCTCTCGCCGCCGATCCGCACGCCTTCGGGGTTGTAGCCGGAATTGCCGAATGGGCTGGTGCCGCCCGTGCCGATCCATTTCGATCCGCCTTCATGGCGGCCTTGCTGTTCTTCAAGCCGCTCCTTGAGCGCGGCCATGATTGCCTCCCACGATCCCAGCGCGGCGATCTTCGCCATATCCTCTTCGGATAGGAAGCGCTGGGCGACCGCCTTCAGCCAGTCTTCCGGAAGCTCGACCTCCCGTTGCCCGAAATCGGCGAGCACACCCTTGAACACCTTGGCGAACACCTGATCGAACCTGTCGAGCAGGGCTTCGTCTTTCACGAATGTCGCGCGGGCGAGGTAATAGAATTCCTCTGGGCTGCGGCCGATTACATGCCGGTCCAGCGCCTCCAGCAGCACGAGGTGCTCCTTGGCCGAAGCGGGGATTCCCGCCGCCCGCAATTCCTCGATGAAACCCATGAACATGGCGCCGAACATGCCCGAATACGGGCGAAGCGCAAGCGGGGCAGCGTCATTGCCGGATCGTGCTGGCAATCACCTTTCCGCCTTCGCGCGAGACCGACCACAGGCGGCGCGGGACCTTCGGGTCCCAGTCGATCGCCTGGCCTTCATTCGCCGTGCCATGCACCGCGACGAGCCGCAGGGTGCTGCCCGCCTCGGGCAGGGCCAGCGCATAGACCTCCGGCCGGTCGTGCCCGCTGGCGTAGATCAGTCCGTCATCGCCCCAGCTCATGCCCGAACAGCTATAGGGCGCCATTCTTGCAAGGACTTCCGGCGGAAAGGCCCAGCTTTGCGTCATGCGGAACTGATCGTCCAGCCGGGCAAGGATCGTATATTCATGGCCGCGCCCAGGCGTTCCGCCCTTGCCGTCATAATTAGCGAAAACCGCCCACCACGCCCCATCGTGCCGGTCGAGCACGGTCAGCGAGCCCGGCATGAAACCGAGGCTGACCGTGCGGACATGCTCGACCGGATCAAGAGAGAAGAACTCGATGGCACTGGTCTGCGGCACCCGGGGATAGTTCGAGGCGGCGCAGACAAGCTGGCCATCGGCAATCGTGCAGCTGTTCATATGCGGAAACAGGGCCGGATCGCCGGCCCAGTCGCCGAGCTTCCTGCCCGTGGCGATCTCGTATTTGCCGATGCGGTCATTATCGATGGCATAGACATGGGTACCGTCAGAGGCGACACCCTGATCCGCCTCCGGCGCGTCGATCGTCAGTTCGACGGGGGCGGGGGGAGGAGAGGGCGGCAAAGCCTCCGCCAGCACCGGCCCAGCGCCCACGAGGGCAGCGGCGGCAAGGCTGACCGCTTCGACAAGTCGATGAAGAACGGGGTGAGGCACTGCATTTCCCTTCCTGGGCAAGCCGGACATGGCCGCCTGTCGGACATTGCGGAGCAGGCCACATGCCCCAGCTTCGCGTCGGTTTTGTGAATGCCGGTGGACTTGGTGCATTCCGCGAGGCGAGCAGGCGCGGGGAATGGAGTTGCCCCTGGTTGACTTTATCCGTCTTGATGCTTGCCCTTGCCTGCACGGCGGGTCTAAGCCGGATGGGTCAAGAGGAGGATTGCCGCAAATGCTCAAACTCTACAGCTTTGGCCCTGGTGCCAATTCGCTGAAGCCGATGCTGACCCTGCATGAGAAGGGTCTGGACTATGAGCAGGTGCTGCTCGATCCGCGCAAGTTCGAACACCATTCGGAATGGTTCAAGAAGCTCAATCCGCGCGGCCAGGTGCCGGCGCTGGAGGATCGCGGCCACATCATCACCGAAAGCACGGTGATCTGCGAATATCTCGAAGACGAATGGCCCACCGAAGTGAAACTGCGCCCCGCCAGTTCCTATGAGCGCGCGCTGATGCGCATCTGGACCAAATGGGTGGACGAATATTTCTGCTGGTGCGTCTCCACCATCGGTTGGCACCGCTATGTCGGCACCATGGTCAGGGGCCTTTCCGACGAGGAATTCGAGGAGAAGGTGAGGAACATTCCCGTGGTCGAACAGCAGGTGAAATGGCGCCGCGCGCGCGAAGGTTTCCCGCAGGACATGCTCGACGAGGAAATGCGCAAGATCGAATATTCGGTGCGCAAGCTGGACGATCACCTGCGCGACAATGAATGGCTGGTGCCGGGCATGTATACGCTGGCCGATATCTGCAACTTCGCCATCGCGAACGGCATGCAGCACGGCTATCCGGAACTGGTGAACAAGGACGACACGCCCGGCCTGCTGCGCTGGATCGAACAGATCAACGAACGCCCGGCAGCGAAGAAAATGTTCGCCGACGTGCCGCGTGAAATCCGGCATGAGGACGCCAAGAAGTAAGCGCCTGACCTGCCGAATATTCCGGGGAGTGCTGGCGCTGCGTTAGCCTCCCCGCCGATGCATGAAGGCCAGCCGTTCGAACAGCATCACGTCCTGCTCGTTCTTCAGCAGCGCCCCGTGCAGCGGAGGGATGGCCTTGGCGGGATCGCGGTTCTGGAGGACTTCCAGCGGCATATCCTCGTTCAGCAGCAGCTTGAGCCAGTCGAGCAGTTCACTGGTGGAAGGCTTCTTCTTCATCCCCGGAACCGCGCGGATATCGTAGAACATGTCCAGCGCCTCCTTCACCAGCCGCTGCTGGATGCCGGGGAAGTGTACGTCCACGATGGCCTGCATCGTCTCCCGGTCGGGAAAGGCGATGTAGTGGAAGAAACAGCGGCGCAGGAAGGCGTCGGGCAGTTCCTTTTCGTTATTGGAGGTGATGACCACGATTGGGCGTTCCTGCGCCTCGATCCGCTCCTGCGTTTCGTAGACGTCGAAGCCCATGCGATCGAGTTCCTGCAACAGGTCGTTCGGGAATTCGATGTCGGCCTTGTCGATCTCGTCGATCAGCAGCACGGGCAGGGTGGGGCTGGTGAATGCCTCCCACAGTTTGCCCTTTCTGATGTAGTTGGAAATGTCGTGAACGCGTGGGTCGCCCAATTGCCCGTCGCGCAGGCGGGCGACGGCGTCATATTCGTAGAGGCCTTGATGCGCCTTGGTGGTGGATTTGACGTTCCATTCGATCAGCGGCGCATCGATCGCCCGGGCGATCTCATGGGCAAGCACCGTCTTTCCCGTTCCCGGCTCGCCCTTGATCAACAGCGGGCGGCGGAGCAGCACCGCGGCGTTGACCGCGACCTTGAGATCGTCCGTAGCGATGTAATTGGCGGTACCTTCAAAACGCATATTCATTTCTGGAGCATCCCTGCGAGGCGCTGTGCGAGCATGATCAGCTTCGTATCGTCAAGTTTGGCGGCAGGATCGTTCCAGCTTGCGGCAATCGTAAACCAGCGGCCCTGCCTGTCCTTCAGCAGCCATGAAAGGTTGAGCACCCCGGTTTCCGAGCCGCCTTTGTAGCCGGCATAGTCCCAATGGGCGGCCTGCTCCGGCGATACCATCGGGTTGACTGCCAGAATGTCCAGAGCCGCTTTATCGCCGCTGTCGCGCAGGCGCATGAGGATGCGGGCGATATCTTCTGCCGAGGCGAACCATTCGATGCTGTCTATGGCGGTGGGGCCGGATATCGCGAGCTTTCCGACATCGACATTCGCCGCCGTCAGCGTGGGCGCCCATTCCTTCAGCAGCGCGCGCTGCCTTGCGTCATCGGCGGCCTGCCAGGCAGCGATCCGCGCCGGGTCGTTCTTGAGCGCGAAGAATTCTACGGTGCTGAACATCGGCAGGATACGTGAGGGTTCCGAATGGCCCGATGCGATCAATTCCGCCTCGACAGATTCCCGCCCGAGGACGCGCATCAGCATGTCGGTGGCGGTATTGTCGCTGATCGAGATCATCATGGTCGCCAGCGTGTGAAGCGTCACTGGCGAGCCTGCCGGCCAGTTCTGCATCTGCCCGCTGGGGATGGATCGGACATCGAGCTTCACCAAATCGTCCCAATGGCGCTTGCCGACCTTGATGTCCTGTACCAGCGCCGAGAGGACATAGAGCTTGAAGGTCGATCCGATGGCCATCTGCCCGGTCGGGGAGCTGGTCAGGATCGGCTGCGGGCCATCGCTGCCCAGCAGATAGACTCCGAAATCGGCATGGCCGGGCAGGGCGGCAAAATCCGCCAGCAGCTTTGCGGGCGCATCGTCGACGGGGGTGACTGCGCCAATACGAAAACCGGTGACGAGATAGGGCGCCTGCCCATCCAGCTGGAGAGTGGCCGAAGCACGCGCCTTTTCGAACACAAGGTCGAAACTGGCGGCTCCATTGCCGGTGTAGGACACGTCGTCCACAGCTTTCAGCGGGCCGTTCGCGACGATGAGCTGGTCGGTAATGGCCTTGAGCTGCGCGGGGGCGACGGCGGCAAGGAAGCTCGGCGCGAAGACACGGTCAGCGGGAATATGTCCTTCCAGCACGCTTTTGATGTCGTCAGGCCGGCTCAGGCTGGCGTCTTCCAGTGCATAAGTATCCTGCTCATTCGCCCATGAAGGGGCGGGCAGGGCAAGGGCAAGCGCGGCGGCACAGAGCAGATATCTCATGCCGCAAGGCTAGCGGATCGCCTGCAAGTTGCAACGCCGTGCCCGCCGATGGAATTTCTCCAATACCCTCTTGAACCGCCCGCGATGGATGCCCATACTTCAGTTGCGGGCCGGGCCCCTCTGGCGTTGTTCACCCCCTTCAAGGTTGGAACAACGTGATGTCGGACCGCATCGGATAGCACCGATGCCTGGGTCCGGGTTCCATATCCCCCCAACCCATCCCCGGATCTCGGACCGGGCACGGTGCATCCGATCAAACGCAAACGACGTTTTGAAGGGAGCATCGACATGTCCAATCGCCTTTTCAGCCTGATGGAGAAACATCAGAAGCTGGACGAGGCCCTGCGCCTTGCGGAGCTTCGCAAGGGCCGCAACCCGTTCGAGATCGTGCGGCTCAAGAAGCTCAAGCTATCGGTAAAGGATCGCATCGCCCGCCTGCTGCGCAGGCCGCCTGCACCCGTCCTCCACTGACGCAGCGAACTTCACGCATGTCGCCCGGGGCAACACGGCCGCGGGCGACAGACCTGTGCGCTGCTACTTGATTGAGGGGCGAAACCCATGGAATTCCTGTTTTCTGACTGGCTGGGAACCCCTGTGTGGTTCTGGCTGTCCTTCGCCGGCATAGTGATCGCGCTCACCGCCTTCGACCTTGGCATCCTCCATAAGGAGGACAAGGAAATGGGCGTGGCGGAATCGCTCAAGCTCTCGGTATTCTACATCAGCGTCGCCCTGGCATTTGGCCTGTGGGTCTGGTTCGAACGCGGCCCCGATCTGGGGATGAAATATTACACCGGCTTCTTCATCGAGAAGGCGCTGTCGATCGACAATGTCTTCGTCATCTCGCTGATCTTCAGCTTCTTCGCCATTCCCCGGCGCTATCAATATCGGGCGCTGCTGTGGGGCATTCTGGCGGTGATCGTGTTGCGCGGCCTCATGATCGCGGCAGGTGCCGCCTTGGTGCAGGAATTTTACTGGACGCTCTACATCTTCGCCGCCTTCCTGATCTTCACCGGTATCAGGATGTTGTGGGTCGCGGATCACGAGCCGGACATTTCCCGCAATCCGCTGGTGAAATGGCTCTCCGGCCATATGCGGATCACCAAGCAGCTCCACGGCCCGCGCTTCTTCGTGCGCGAGCCGGACGGGAAGACCGGCAAGCTGGCGCTGGCGGCAACGCCTTTGTTCCTGGCGCTGGTGGTGATCAACCTTGCCGATCTGGTCTTCGCGGTGGATTCCGTGCCGGCGATCTTCGCGATCACGACCGATACGTTCATCGTCTACACCAGCAACATCATGGCCATCCTCGGCCTGCGCGCGCTCTATTTCGCGCTCGCGGCGATGGTCCACCGCTTCCACTACCTGAAATATGCGCTGGCTCTGGTGCTGGTATTCATCGGCGCCAAGATCTTCATCGGTGATTTTCTGGTGGAGGGCGGCAAGGTGCCTCCGGCGATCAGCCTTGGCGTGACCTTCGCCCTGATCCTGGGCGGTGTGCTGTGGTCGCTCTGGAAGACGCGGAAAGAGGAGAGCGAAGCGGCAGCCTGACGAGATGGGCCGGGACGGATCGAGCGCTCAGGCGTCGATCAGATCCCGGTCCAGCTCACCTGCTCTGTTCTGGATGAAATTGAAGCGGTGTTCCGGGTTGCGGCCCATCAGCTGGTCGACCAGTTCCTTCACCGCGAAGCGCTGTTCGTGCTCGGTGGGCAGGGTGATGCGGATCAGGCCGCGAGTGGCGGGGCTCATGGTGGTTTCGCGCAATTGCTGCGGGTTCATTTCGCCAAGGCCCTTGAAGCGGCTGACTTCCACCTTCCTGCCCTTGAACTGGGTCGCCTCCAGTTCGGCACGGTGGGCCTCGTCGCGGGCATAGGTGCTCTCCTTGCCGGCCGTCAGCTTGTAGAGCGGCGGCTGGGCAAGGAAGAGGTGCCCGCGTTTGACGATTTCCGACATCTCCTGGAAGAAGAATGTCATCAGCAGCGTGGCGATATGGGCGCCGTCGACATCGGCGTCGGTCATGATGATTACGCGATCGTAACGCAGATTGTCGGGATTGCAGTCCTTGCGCGCGCCGCAGCCCAGCGCGAGCAGCAGGTCGGCGATTTCCTGATTGGCGCGGATCTTGTCGGCCGTGGCGCTGGCGACGTTGAGGATCTTGCCGCGGATCGGCAGGATCGCCTGCGTCTTGCGATCGCGCGCCTGCTTGGCACTGCCGCCTGCGGAATCGCCTTCGACGATGAACAGCTCCGTCTCGCCATCGCCTTCGCCAGAGCAATCGGTCAGCTTGCCGGGCAGGCGCAGCTTGCGGGCGTTGGTGGCGGTCTTGCGCTTGATCTCGCGTTCGGCCTTGCGCTTCAGCCGCTCGTCCATCCGCTCCATCACCGCGCCCAGCAGCGCGCGGCCGCGCTCCATATTGTCGCTGAGGAAATGGTCGAAATGGTCGCGCACCGCGTTTTCGACCATGCGCGCGGCTTCCGGGCTGGTCAGCCGGTCCTTCGTCTGACTCTGGAACTGGGGATCGCGGATGAAGAGCGAGAGCATCACTTCGCTGCCGGTGACGATATCGTCGGCCGTGATGTCCTTGGCCTTCTTCTGCCCGGTCAGCTCGCCAAAGGCGCGGATACCCTTGGTCAGCGCGCCGCGCAGGCCCTGTTCATGGGTGCCGCCGTCGGGCGTGGGCACGGTGTTGCAATACCAGCTGTAGGAACCGTCGGACCATAGGGGCCAGGCGATGGCCCATTCCACGCGGCCCATCTGCTCGCCCTCCGGCCCGGCCGGAAAATCCTGGCTGCCGCTGAAGAACTGGCTGGTCACGCATTCGCGGGTGCCGATCTGTTCGGCCAGATGGTCCGAAAGGCCGCCGGGGAACTGGAATACGGCTTCCGCAGGCACTTCCTCGCTGGTGAGGGATGCCGCGCATTTCCAGCGGATTTCCACCCCGGCGAAGAGATAGGCCTTGGAACGGACCAGCTTGAACAGGCGCAGCGGCTTGAACTTCTGATCGCCGAATATCTCATTGTCCGGCACGAAGCTCACGCTGGTGCCGCGCCGGTTGGGCGTGGGGCCGAGCTTCTGCAGCGGGCCGAGCGTTACGCCACGCGCGAATTCCTGCGCATAAAGCTGCTTCTCGCGCGCCACTTCCACGCGGGTGTGGCTCGAAAGCGCATTCACCACGCTCACGCCAACGCCGTGCAGACCGCCGGACGTGGCATAGGCCTTGCCGGAGAACTTGCCGCCCGAGTGGAGCGTGGACAGGATCACTTCGAGCGAGGACTTGCCCGGGAATTTGGGATGTTCGTCCACCGGGATGCCGCGGCCATTGTCGGTGATGGTCAGCCGCCCGGCGGTTCCCGGCGGGCCTTCCTCCAGCGTGACCTCGATGCGGTTGGCATAGCCTGCCACCGCTTCGTCCATCGCATTGTCCAGCACTTCGGCGGCGAGATGGTGCAGGGCACGCTCGTCCGTGCCGCCGATATACATGCCGGGGCGCCGACGGACAGGTTCGAGCCCTTCGAGAACCTCGATCGAGGAGGCGTTGTAGTCGCCGCTCGCGGCGGGCGCGTTTTCGAACAGATCATCGGACATCGCTATGGCCTATAAGGCGCGGAATCGCGCCTTCACAAGCGGGATGCGCGGGTTATCGTCAGTCCTCGAAGCGGTCGGGCGCGACAGACACGATGTCGACCCGCCCCTTGGCGACCTGTCGCACTTCCATCGAACGTTCCACGACGCCATCGGCGCGGAAGCGAAATGGCCCGTCCAGACCCAGGAAGCCGCCGCTGTCGCGCATTTTTGCAAGGGGAAAGGTCTTGCCGGGCTTCCAGTCCCGCGCGACGCGCAGGGTGAGCAGAACAGCGTCATAGCCAAGGGTGGAGATGCGGTGCGGGGTCGCGCCGAAACGCTTCTGATAGCTTTCCGAATACTGGCCGAAGCGGCCGTCGGAAATGGTGGAATAGAGCGCCCCGCGCAAGGCGGCGGAAGCAGGAACGCTGGCGTCGCCACTCCACAATTCGGTGCCCAGAAGCAGGGGCGAGGTGGCATTAGCAGGCCGGACGGCGCCGGCCGCCTGGATCGAAAGGCGGGGGCCTTCGGCGATCAGCAACGTGTCGAACCCGCCCTTTTCGCGCAGGCGCTGGGCCGCGCTGACGATGGAGGTATTCCCACGGTCATAGGTCGCACGGCCGCCCAGAGTCAGCCCGCTCTGCGCCAGGGCATATTTGAACGCGCTTTCCGCCCTTGCGCCATATTCGCCATTGGGAACGAGGATGGCGACTTTCTTCGAGCCGAGCGACTTGGCGAAATCGATCGAGCGGACGATCGACTGTTCGGGGCTCACGCCCATCACGAATACGTCGTTGGCGGCCACCGAAGTGTCGTTGGAGAAGGCGATCAGCGGCACGCTGGCCGGGCGGGCGCGGGCCAGCACCGGCATCACGTCTTCCGACAAAAGCGGGCCGAGGATCAGCTTGTTGCCATCCGCCAGAGCACGAGCGGCGGCGCTGTCGGCCCCGGTGGCGGTGTCATAAGTGGTAATACGAAGGTTTTCGGCATTGGTATCGAGCAGGGCCATGGTCGCCGCATTGGCGATCGACTGGCCGACATCGCCATTGGCGCCGGAAAGCGGAACCAGCAGGGCCACGCGGTGCCGGTCCGTATCGGTGGGCAGCGCGCCTTCGGTGGGCTTCGGGGTGGGGACGGGGCCCGGCTCCACCTTGGGGATCACTTTACAGCCTGCGAGCAGCACCATAGCGGCTATGGCCAGCACCCTGCGACGATTGACAGATCCACCCAACATCTTGCTGCTCCCAGAAATCCTGTCCACAAGGCCCGAATGTCCAGCGCAGAACGCGAACCTTCCCTGATACCGGGGCTCTATATTGTCGCCACGCCTATTGGCAATCTCGGCGACATCACGATGCGGGCAGCCGAGGTGCTGGCGCGGTGCGATGCTATCGCCTGCGAGGATACGCGCGTCACCGCCAAGCTGCTGAAACATCTGGAGATCAGGAAGCCGCTGTGGCGCTATGACGACCATAGCGGGG
Source organism: uncultured Caenibius sp. (assembly GCA_963662855.2). Lineage (GTDB taxonomy): Bacteria > Pseudomonadota > Alphaproteobacteria > Sphingomonadales > Sphingomonadaceae > Andeanibacterium. Next base: position 1,041,682 of record CAXXWL010000005.1, on the reverse strand, counting down.
AAAAGGACCGCGCGCGCCTGCTGGAACTTATGCGCAGCCAGGCAATCGCGCTGGTAAGCGATGCGGGCACTCCGCTGATTTCCGATCCCGGCTATCGCCTGGTCCGCGATGCGCGCGAGCAGGGGATTACGGTGACGAGCCTGCCCGGCCCCTGCGCGGTGGTGGTGGGGCTGACCCTGTCGGGCCTGCCGAACGACCGGTTCCTGTTCGCGGGCTTCCTGCCCGTGAAGGAAAAGGCGCGCGGGGATACTCTGGCCGGGCTGGCTAAGGTTCCCGCCACGCTGATCTTCTACGAGACCGCGCCGCGCCTCGCCAAATCGCTGGAGGCTATTGCTACCGTATTGCCGGGGCGCGATGTGGCCGTGGCCCGCGAGCTGACCAAGCTGCATGAGGAATGCCGCACCGGCACTCCGGCGGACCTCATCGCCCATTACGAAGCCCATCCGCCAAGGGGGGAGATCGTGCTGCTGGTCGCCCCGCCAGGAGAGGAAGCGGGCGGGGACGTGGATGCCGATGCGCTGCTGATCGCCGCGCTGGAGCACGACAAGCCGTCGCAGGCTGCCTCACAGGTCGCCAAGGCCACCGGGCTGGACCGTAAGATGCTCTATGCCCGGGCGATGGAGCTCAAGGCGCAATGAACCGCGCAAAAGCCGAAAAGCTCGGCCGCATGGCTGAGGTGAGAGCCGCGCTTTGGCTCAATCTCCATGGCTGGTGGGTGCTCGACCGGCGAGTAAAAACCCCGCGCGGCGAGATCGACCTGATCGCCCGGCGCGGGCGGACTGTCGCCTTCATCGAAGTGAAATGGCGCAAGCGCGGTGAGGATCTGGGCGAGGCGATCGATGAATATCGCCTGCGCCGGGTGGCCGCCGCCGTGGAAGCCGTGGCCCATCGCTATGCGCGTGCGAAGGATTCGATCAGGATCGACGTGCTGCTCCTTGCGCCGGGGCGTTTCCCACGCCACATCGTCAACGCTTGGCAGCCCTAGGGTTGTCATTATCTCGGGTCCGTCCGTGCTGAGCCTGTCGAAGCACAGTCCTTCTTCCTGCACGCCCCAGGAGAGGAAAAGCGGCCCTTCGACAAGCTCAGGGCGAACGGGGTTGTGGGAATGAGTTTGCGCGTCGCGGTCCAGATGGACCCAATCGAAAGCATCAATATCGCCGGCGATTCCAGCTTCGCCCTGATGCTGAGCGCGCAGGCGCGCGGGCATGAGCTGTTCCATTACGATGTCGGATCGCTGACGCTGGACGAGGATGACCGGCTGCACGCCATGCTGCGCCCCGTCACCGTGCAGCGCGTGGAAGGCGATCATTACAGTGCTGGCGAGGCCCGGCGGGTGGATCTGGGCAAGGATATCGACGTCATCCTGATGCGGCAGGACCCGCCTTTCGACATGGGCTATATCACCGCGACCCATCTGCTGGAGCGGATCGAGAACGAAACGCTGGTGGTGAACAACCCCGCCAGCGTGCGCAATGCGCCCGAAAAGGTCTTCGTGCTGGATTTCCGGCAGTTCATGCCGCCCACGCTGGTCACCCGCTCGGTCGAGGAAGTGCGCGCCTTCCAGAAGAAATACGGCGCGGTGGTGGTGAAGCCGATCCACGGCAATGGCGGCAAGGCGATCTTCCGCGTTCCCGAAAGCGGCGATAATCTTTCCGCGCTGATCGAAGTGTTCAATCAGACCTGGCCGGAACCGCATATGGTCCAGCCCTTCCTCCCCGAAGTGGCCGAAGGCGACAAGCGCATCGTGCTGGTGGACGGCGAGGTCGCGGGCGCGATCAACCGCCTGCCGGGCGAGGGCGAGTTCCGTTCCAACCTGGCGCGCGGTGGTTCTGCCGAGGCGACCGGGCTTACCGCGCGTGAGGAGGAAATCTGCGCCGCGCTCGGCCCGCGCCTGAAGGAACTGGGGCTGATCTTCGTCGGCATCGACGTGATTGGCGGCAAATGGCTGACCGAGATCAACGTCACTTCGCCCACCGGCATCGTCGCCATCGACAAGTTCAATGGCACCGATACGCCCGGCCTGATCTGGGATGCGATCGAGGGCAGGCTCGGCCGCAACTGAGCCGCCCCCGGATCGGATTTACCGCATCAGATCGAATAGCCGCCGTCTATCGCCAGTGCCGCGCCGGTGATGAAGCGGCCTTCCTCGCTCGCCAGAAATGCCGCAAGGCCCGCCACGTCGCTCGCTTCGCCGAAATGTCCGGTGGCGAGGGCGGCGAGGGCGGGGGCGGCCCAGGGCCCGTCCGCCGGGTTGAGATCGGTGTCGATCGGCCCCGGTTCGATCACGTTCACGGTGATCCCCTTCGGCCCCAGATCGCGCGCAGCACCCTTGGTCAGGCCTACCAGCGCCGCCTTGGTCGCCGAATAGAGCGCGCCGTAAGTGAAGGGCAGGCGCTGGGCATTGATGCTGCCGATCGTGATGATCCGCCCGCCCGGCTGCATCAGCTTTGCCGCCGCATTCATCGCCACGAAGGCCGCGCGGACATGGACGGCGAAGATATGCTCGTAATTCGCCAGCGTGGCTTCACCGATCAGTTCGGGCGTTCCGCCGCCTGCATTGTTGACGAGAATGTCGAGGCCCCCGAAATGGCTGGCAGTGTCGCCAATTGCACGCTCCACCGCTGCCGGATCGGCACTGTCGGCCTCAATCGCAAGGGCATCCCCGCCATCCGCAACGATCTCGCTAACGATCTGCCGGGCCACATCGGACGAGGCGCGATAAGTGAAGGCGACCTTCGCCCCTTCCGCCGCGAAACGCCTGACGATCCCCGCGCCAATCCCGCGCGATCCGCCGGTTACCAATGCGATCTTGCCCGAAAGGCGGCCCTGTTGTGTCATGATCAATTGCATTCCTTGCCTGTTCATTCTCCATCGCTAGGACGGGCGGCACGCCGCGTCACCAGCGCCGGAAGGCCGGACAAGCTTTTGGCCGCCTGCCGCAAAGGACCAGGAATGAACCCCGCCTCCGCCCGAGCACTATCCCCGCCATGAATGAATTCATCCTGCATGTGATCGAACAGGGCGGCTATCTGGGCATCGCCTTCCTGATGGTGATCGAGAATGTGTTTCCGCCGATCCCGTCGGAACTGATCATGGGGCTGGGCGGCGTTGCCGTGGCGCGCGGGACGATGGAATTCTGGCCGCTGCTGGCGGCGGGAACGATTGGTTCCACCCTTGGCAATTACGTCTGGTTCCTGGCCGGGGACAAATGGGGCTATCGCCGGTTGCAGCCGCTGATCGACCGTTGGGGCCGCTGGCTGACGGTGGAGTGGGAAGATGTGGAGGCCGCCACCCACTTCTTCCGGCGCCACGGCCAATGGGTGGTGTTCCTGCTGCGTTTTTCGCCGCTGCTTCGCACGATGATCTCGCTGCCGGCGGGGCTTTCCCACATGCGGCATAGCCGATTCCTGGCCTATACTTTCGCCGGAACCGCCGTGTGGAACGTGCTGCTGATCGGCGGCGGGCACTGGCTGGGCCGCTATTTCGAGCAATCGCAGCAATGGCTCGACTGGATCGTGATCGGCGGGCTGGCGCTGGGCCTTGCGGGCTATATCTGGCGGGTAGTCACGTGGAAGCCGCGCAAGGATCGCTAGGCAGCACTGGCAATGCCGCCGAACGCCTCAGTGCGCTGCGCCAGCCTTTGCCGCGGCAACCTCAGCATCCCAGGCGCCCCATTCGATGGCACGGCCGGGAAAAGCGACTTTCTCGAACGGCCAATCCTTCCGCACCCAGTCCTTTACCCACTGATACAGCTCGGCATCGAAGCCGGCGTCATACTCGGCCTTGGTCACCCATAGTCTGACCACTGCATCGTAACCCGGAACGGGACTGGGAGAGACATAGACACTGCCACGTTCGCGGCTGCCGTCCGGCGTGAGGACCCCATAGGCAAAGGATTTGCGGCCAGAGAATCTGGCCTGCTCCGTTTCCATGTCCCGCATGGCATCGGCGGAGGAGATATCCTTGTGAGGCCAATCCTTGCTGCGGCTGAAGGTCGCCTGCAAATGCTCGATGGACGACATATAGGCGTCAAAATCCACTTTGACCAAATCGGGGCCCAGCGGCACGAGCTTGAAACCCGCTGTTTCAACCGATGTCGGAACGTGGAAATCCGCCGGGACAAAGGGCGCTTTCTCGGCGGATGCCGGAATGGCAGCGGGCGCAGGTGCTGCGACTTCCTCCGCGAAGGCCGGGCTAGCCGCCATGACAAGCATCGCGAAGGACAAGCCCACGCCGGTGATCTTCGAATTCATCTGTTTGCTCCGACCCATCCAGTGGCCCCATTCCACTCGATCCGGGCAATCTGATCGGTTTGACGAATGTCTGCAATGGGTTGTTTATCGGTTGTTCGGTTTCGCACTGGATGGGGCGATCGCGGGGTGCAACTTTCGCTCCCGTCAGCTACCCCCGCTCGCGCGGATGCGCCTTGCGATAGGTATCCAGCAAAGTCGCGGCATCGACCTTGGTGTAGATCTGGGTCGAACCAAGGCTCGCATGGCCCAGCAATTCCTGCAGGCTACGCAAATCCGCCCCCGCGCCCAGCAGATGGGTGGCGAAGCTGTGGCGCAGGGCGTGGGGCGTGGCAGTGGCGGGCAGGCCCAGTTCCTGCCGCGCGCGGGCCATGGCCTTTTGCACCATGCCTTGTGAAAGCTGGCCGCCCTTTGCACCCCGGAACAGCGGATCGCCTTTGCCGAGCGGCCATGGGCATTCCCTGGCATAGGCCGAAACCGCCTCGCTCACGATGGGCAGGATCGGCACCACGCGCTGCTTGCCGCCCTTGCCGGTGACGGTCAGCGTCTCGCCCAGCGGAAGGTCCCCGCCTTTCAGAGACAGCGCCTCGGCAATGCGCAGGCCCGCGCCATAGAGCAACAGCAGAACGGCCCGGTCGCGCGTACCGATCCAGCCCTGGGTGGCGTTCTCGTCCACCGTCTCGGCAAGGTTCAGGGCTTCGTCGGGCGTGACGGGGCGAGGCAGGCCCTTCTTGATCCGCGGGCCGCGCAGGCGCGGGGCGGCGATGTCCGTCAGCCCGGCCTTGTTCCGCGCGAAGGCGATGAAGGCCTTGAGCGCGGACAGCTCCCGCGCGGCGGAGGCATTGCCGATCCCTTCCGCCCTTCGCGCGGCGAGTTGCTGGCGCAGGGCCGGGCCTTCGAGGCGGGCGAGGGCGGTCCAGTCCATATCGCCCAGATTGTCCAGCAACCGCGCCGCACTGGCAACATAGGCCCGCACCGTGTGGGGAGAGCGGCGGCGGGCCTCGCTGAGGTGGGTGTGCCAGGCCTCAAGGATGTCGGCTTTCGCCATACTCAGGAACCCGCCCGTCCTTCGACAGGCTCAGGACGGGCGGCAGGGGCGGGGTGGGGCATTACTCTGCCCCCACCAGTTCCGCAGGCACCAGTTCGCCCAGCAGGGCATCGAGCAGGGGCATACCCGCCTCGGTAACAGTCACCCGGTCGCCCTCGCGCATGACGAGGCCCTGCGCGGAATAGAAGGCCAGTCGCGCCTGATCTACCAGCGCATCGGGCGCAATGCCGAAGCGGGCGGATAGCGCGGCAAGGTCGATCCCTTCGGCCAGACGCAGCCCCATCAGCAGCGCCTCGCTCGCCTGTTCCTTCACGCCGAGCCTGTGCTCTTCGGCAATGCCCTGGCCATGTGCCTCTATGGCGGAGAGCCAGTTTTCCGGCTTCTTGTGCCGCACTGTCGCCGCGCCATTCCGCCTGCCATGGGCGCCCGGGCCGATCCCGGCGTAATCGCCATAGCGCCAATAGGTGAGGTTATGCCGGCTCTCCTCGCCCGGGCGGGCGTGGTTGGAAATCTCATAGGCCGGTAGCCCGGCCGCCGTGGTGATTTCGCGGGTGAGCGCGAAGAGATCCGCCGCGGCATCGTCGTCCAGCGGAGTGAAATTGCCCTGCCGCACCATGGTGGCAAAGCGCGTGCCCGGTTCGATGGTGAGCTGGTAGAGCGAGAGGTGGGTGGTGCCGAATGAGAGGGCCTTTTCCAGCATCCTTTGCCATTCATCCGGCGTCTGGCCGGGGAGGGCGTAAATCAGGTCGAAAGTGACCCTTGAAAACACGCTCTGTGCCGTTGACAGCGCGTTCAGTCCTTCTGAGCTATCGTGTAGCCGGCCGAGGAATTTCAGCGCATCGTCGTCCAGGGACTGCAGGCCGAGCGAGACGCGGTTGACCCCGGCTGCGGCCAAGTCCTTGAATTTGCTGGCTTCGACTGAGCTTGGATTGGCCTCCAGCGTGATCTCGATACCGGGCGCGAAGCCCCACAGGCGCTCGGCCTCCTCCAGCAGGGTTGCGACCAGTTCCGGCGGCATGAGCGAGGGTGTCCCGCCGCCGAAGAAGATGCTCTCCAGCCTCTCCCCACCCGCCAGCTCTGCTTCGTGGCGAAGGTCGGAAAGCAAGGATTTGCGCCAAATTTCCACGTCGACCCGGTCCCTCACATGCGAATTGAAATCGCAATAGGGGCACTTGGCGAGGCAGAAGGGCCAATGGATATAGAGCGCGCGCGCCATGCTGCTTTTCAGCAAGCATTAAGCGGGACCTGTCAAGCTCCACCCATGCAAAAACCCCGCATTCTCGCGATTCTTGCAGCCCTTGCCCTGGCAACCCCGGCGCAGTCTAGCCCGCTGGCAGGCAGCGGGGCGGCCGAATTTCTCGCCCTCCACAACGCCGCCCGCGATGCCGAACGCCTGCCCCGCCTGGAATGGAGCGCCGAGCTTTCGGAGCAGGCGGACGAATGGGCGCGGCAGCTCGCAAGTGATGGAAAACTACGCCATTCCCCATGGGCCGAACGCGAAGGGACAGGCGAAAACCTCTGGATGGGAACCGCCGGTTTCTTCAGCCCAGCCCATATGATGGGCGCCTTTACGGGAGAAAAGCGGGATTTCTGGCCCGGAACTTTCCCCGAGGTTTCCGCCACTGGGCACTGGCAGGACGTTGCGCATTACACCCAGATCATCTGGCCCGACACGCGCAAGGTCGGCTGCGCTCTGGCCACCGCAAAGGGGCGGGATGTGCTGGTTTGCCGCTATTGGCCGGCAGGAAACTGGTTCGGCAGCAAGGTGGGCTGACGGATCAGGCGAACTGATCCGCCACCAGTTTCGCAAAAGCATCGGCGCGGTGGCTGATGCGGTGTTTTTCCTCGGGCGCGATCTCGGCGAAAGTCTGGCTGAAACCTGTGGGGATGAATACCGGATCGTAGCCGAAACCCATGGTTCCGCGCGGCGGCCAGGTAAGGGTTCCTGCCGCGCGGCCTTCATAAATCTCGCTGTCGCCATCGGGCCAGGCGAGGGCGAGTACGCAGTGGAACGCCGCATCGCGCGGGGTTTCCGGGCCTTTTTCGGCCAGCATGCCCTCGACCTTGCCCATGGCCATATACCAGTCGCGCCCTGGTTCGCCTTCGAACCACTGCCGCTCGGCCCAGTCGGCGGTGTAGACGCCCGGGCGGCCGCCCAATGCGTCCACCGAAAGGCCGCTATCGTCAGCCAATGCGACGATGCCGCTCGCCTCCGCCGCCGCCCGCGCCTTGATCAGCGCGTTTTCGACAAAGCTCGTGCCCGTCTCGGGCGGCTCGGGCAGGCCGAGCGCCCCGGCCGAGATGCACTCCAGCCCATAGGGGGCAAGCAGCGCGGAAATCTCCCGCAGCTTGCCCGCATTATGGGTGGCGATGACGAGCTTTCCGGAGGCGAGCTTGCGCGTCACTTCACAGCCTTTTCCTGCGCGGCGTAGAGCTGGTCGCAGCCGATACGGGCGAGGCGCAACAGGCGCAGCAGCCCTTCCTCGTCATAGGTCGCGCCTTCGGCCGTGGCCTGAACCTCGGCAATCTGGCCGCCTTCGATCAGCACGAAATTGGCATCGGCATCGGCCGAGCTGTCTTCGATATAGTCGAGGTCCAGAACCGGGGTGTTCTTGAAGATGCCGCAGCTCACTGCCGCGACCTTGGCGATGATCGGGTCTTCCTTGATCAGGCCCTGTTCCATCAGCTTGTTGACCGCCAGGCGCAGCGCCACCCAGGCGCCGGTGATCGAGGCGGTGCGAGTGCCGCCATCGGCCTGGATCACGTCGCAATCGACAGTGATCTGGCGTTCGCCCAGCTTCTTGAGATCGACGACCGCGCGCAGCGAGCGGCCAATCAGGCGCTGAATTTCCTGCGTACGACCGGACTGCTTGCCCTTTGCCGCCTCGCGCTGGCCGCGCGTGTGAGTGGCGCGGGGCAGCATGGAATATTCGCCCGTCACCCAGCCTTCACCCTTGCCCTTGAGCCATGGCGGCAGGCGCTCTTCCACGCTAGCGGTGACGAGCACCTTGGTGTCACCGAAGGAGATCAGGCACGATCCTTCCGCATGTTTGGTGAAGCCGGTCTGGATTTCGATTGCGCGCATTTCATCAGTCGCGCGGCCGGAAGGTCGCATAAATCTCTCCGCTTAGAAGTCTGCCGTCCCCTAGCCAGCAAGTGTTCACGATGCCACCGGCATTTCGGGGCGTGGCGCGATTTCGCGCCGGAAAGGATCGACCTGACGTGCTGAAATATTCGATGCCTCTCGCCGCCGTGCTGCTCGCGGGCTGCGCCACTGTGCCGACGGAGGGCCGGATCGCGCCGAAAACCGTGACTTTCGAGGAAACCGCCTGCTTCGGTTCCTGCCCGATCTTCTCCATCACTCTCCACGCCGATGGCAGCGGCACCTTCACCGGAACCCGCTTTGTGGCGGCGAAGGGCGAACATAAATTCACCGCCACTCACCAGCAGGTGAAGGCCTTCCTTGCCCGGATCGAGCCGTTCCGCTCGCGCGGCGTTGTGGAATATGGCTATAACAATTGTTCCGTACCGGTCCGTACCGACAGCCCCAGCGTGCGCGTGACCTGGGAAGCCGATGGCGGCGCGGACGGGCTGAGCTGGTATCTGGGCTGCGCGGAACCGAAGGTGGAGAAGATCAGGCCTGATCTCTATGGCGCTTGGAAGCTCCTGCCGCTGGACGATCTGGTGGGCACGAAAGAAAACCGCTTCGAATACGAACCACAGGACGGTTAGCAAGTTTAAGCCGCTCACTGGATTGCGGGGCCGACTCACCCTAGATGTTGCGGCACCATGGCAACACCGCCCGTCACAGAACTGACCACACGCGCCCGGGAAATATTCCGCCTGGTGGTGGAAGGCTATCTCTCCAGCGGCAATCCCGTCGGATCCAAGGCGCTGGCGGGGGAGGGAGGGGTGAGCCTTTCGCCGGCCTCGATCCGCTCCGTGCTGGCGGAGCTTGAAACGCTGGGCCTGCTCGCCGCGCCGCATACCAGTGCCGGACGGATGCCCACCGATCTGGGCCTGCGCCTGTTCGTAGACGGGATGATGCAGGTGGCCGAACCAAGCGCGGAAGAACGCGCGGCGATCGAGCGGCGGCTGACCCGCCCTGGCCCGATCGAGCATGCGCTGGAAGCGACGAGTTCGCTCCTGTCCGATCTTTCCGCCGCAGCCGGCGTGGTGATGGTGCCCAGTCGCGAGCCGCGTCTTTCGCAGATGAGCATCGTGCCGCTTTCACCCGGCAATGGCCTTGCGGTGCTGGTTGGGGAAGATGGCCAGATCGAGAATCGCCTGCTGGATCTGCCGGCCACCATGCCCGCCGCCGCGCTGGAGCAGGCGACCAATTATATCACCGCACGCCTTGCCGGACGCACTCTGGCAGAAGCCGCGCGCGCCATGCGAGCGGAAATTTCCTCCGGAGAATCCGCGCTGGACGAAGCGAGTCGCGATCTTGTGGAACGCGGCCTTGCCGTGTGGAGCGAGGATGCCGCTCGCCGTCCGGTGCTGATCGTGCGCGGGCAGGCCAAACTGCTCGATGAAACCGCGCTGGGCGATATCGAGCGGATCAGGCAATTGCTGGACGATCTTGAAAACAAGCAGTCGATCGCCGAATTGCTTGAAAGCGCACGGGAGGCGGAATCGACCCGCATCTTCATCGGTTCGGAAAACCGCCTCTTCGCGCTATCGGGCTCGACGGTGATCGCTTCGCCCTATCGCGATCGCGATGGCAGGGTGGTCGGTGTTGTGGGGGTGATCGGCCCGACGCGGTTGAATTACGCGCGCGTCGTCCCCATGGTGGATTTCACGGCCCAGTCGCTGGGCAAATTGATCGGCTAGAACAGATAGATAATGACGATGAACGATGACAAGAAGCAGCCGTTGGACGATGCGGCAGCAGCGGAACTGGCAGGAGTTCCGGCAGGATTGCTCGATGACGGAGCGGGCGAAAGCATCCTCGACGAACTGGCGAAGCTGCAGGAGGAATTGACTTCCGCCCAGCAGGGCGTGCTTTACGCCCAGGCGGAAACCCAGAACGTCCGCCGGCGGTTGGAAAAGGACATCGCCGATGCGCGGGCCTATGCCGTCACCGGCTTTGCGCGCGACATCTTGAGCATTGCGGACAATCTCTCCCGAGCGCTGGACGCTGTCTCGGCGGAAATGCGCGAGGATGAGAAGTTCAAGAACTTCCTCACCGGCATCGAGGCCACCCAGCGCGAGGTGGAAAAGGCATTTTCCGCCCACGGCATCAGTCGCATCGCCTCGGTCGGCCTTCCGCTCGACCCCAACCAGCATCAGGCCATGATCGAAGTGCCCAGCGCCGATGTGGAGCCGGGCATCGTGGTGCAGGAAATGCAGGCCGGCTACATGATCAAGGATCGCCTGCTGCGGCCTGCGATGGTGGCGGTGGCGAAGAAGCCGGACTGAGGTTTCAGCCCGCCGCGAGCAACTCCTCGATCTCCTCGGTCGAATAGAGGTCCGCGAACACAAATGCCATATTGTGCAGGGTGGCCGCATGTTCCTCGTCGCTCAACGCGGCGTTGGCATCGGCGGCCACCAGCACCCGGTAATTGTGCTGCATTGCATCGCGCGCGGTGCTTTCGCAGCAGCAATTGGTCAGTGTGCCGGTAATCAGAACCGTATCGATCCCTCGCTCGCGCAGTGTGGCGTTGAGATCGCTGGTGCCGGGCGTGAAGGCGCTGAAGCGCTGTTTCTCGATGATGAGATCCTCCTCAAGCACGTCGAGGCCAGGCCAGATCTGCCAGTAATGCGCGCCGGGGGTGAAGGCTTCTCGATGTGCTTCCGCGCCCGGCCCCATGCGGACATGGAAGTTCGACCAGCTGGGCGATCCTTCGGGCGGGGTGGTGAAGCGCACGAACACATTGTGCCCGCCCGCTTCGCGCATGGCGGCGGAAATGCGGTTTATATTCTCCACGATATCGCGTGCCATCGGCACTTCCACCGGTGCGCCTTCTTCCATGAAGCCGTTCTGCATGTCGATGATCAGATGAGCCGTGCGGGAGGGATCGATGTCCATGAAGCTGTTGCGGACACCGCCGCGGGTGGCGGCCAGACGATCGAGGATCGCGGCGTGATCGACGTTATGCGGCATGGGGCGCTCTCTCCAGCAGTTCTGTTTTGCGCAGCTTATGGCCGCATCGTGGCGTGCGCCGCAACCGCCGTGAAGGATGTTAGCGGGGTGAGACAGCGCGAAAACGCGGTAGGGCGTGAGGCCTTGGCCTCAGTTCATGCGTTGATCTTACAGGGCAAAATGGGGGCTGGATGAGGAGTCAGTGATATGACGAAGACATTGGCAATATCGCCCCTTCTGTTCGCGGCGGCGCTCGCTATCGGCGGCTGCGCTAGCAATTACGCGGGCGAGGGCGCTCTCGCCGGGGCAGCGGTGGGTGCAGGCGTGGGGGCCTTGCGAGGCGGCGACGTGGCCGAATCCGCTGCCATCGGCGCCGGGGTGGGTGCGGTCGGCGGGGCGCTGATCGAGAAGGACGGAAGATGCTATCGCCGAGACGATCGCGGCCGCGAATATGAAGTGCGCTGTCGCGATTACCGCCGCTAGAATCCGGGAAAATCGACGAGCGCCCGATAGGCACTCGCATCCGCCACGCCGGGCAGTCTCTCCCCTTTGCGCAACAGGAAGGCGTGGCGGATGATCTCTGCCTGTTGCTCCAGCCCGTAATCCTCAAGCCGCTTTCCCGGCATGAGGCTGTAGCCATACCGACAGAAAGGATGGCGCCGGAGCGGCAGGAAAATGCCTCGCTGGTGCTGCCAGACATGGGCCAGTTCGTGAATGAACAGCCCCTGCCGGGCGAGCGGCGCGGCGGCGAAATCGTCGCAATAGGATTGCCCGCGAGGATGGAAATGCAAGTGGCCTCGCGGGGCCATCACCACTGTGCGAGGCTGGAAGGGGAACCACTTGCGCCGCCGGATGCGGACCGAGCTGTAATTTATCGCATTGCCGAAGATTGTCCGGGCAAGGGCGATCTCGCCCGGCGTAAGCGGCCTTTCGCCGCCCGCCGGACAAGTATGGGTGCCATCCGTCAGCGCGCGTCCCCTGAGGCGAGGACTTCGGCCGGGAAGCTGGCCTTGTCGCCGCTGGCGAAAGTCAGTGTCACTTCGGTGGAGGTACCGGGAGTGAGCGTATCGGACAGTTCCATTGCCATTACGTGATTGCCGCCGGGCTTGAAACCGGCGCTTCCGCCCTTGGGCACGGCCATTTCGGACAGGTCCTTCATCGAACTCATACCTTCCGCCTTCATGGTCTGGTGCATCATCGCGCTGCCTGCGCCGTCCACATGCACGCCCACGATGACAAGGTCGTTCTCGCTCTTGTTCGCAATGTCGAAATAGAGCGCGCCGGGATTGCCTTTGACCGCTGGAAGCACGAGCCTGCCGTTGGCAAGCGCGATACCGGCGGGTGCTTCAGGTGCCGCTTCACCACCTTCCGGGCTTGCCTGACCGGAGGGTTGGGCCGCTTCCTGCTGGCAGGCGGCAAGGCCCAGCCCGGCCATGGCGAGTGCAGCGGCGGCAAAATGGACGGATTTCATCTGGTTCCTCCCGGTCTTTCGTCAAATTTCTAGTCGCAGCCAACTCTTGTGCCAAGGAAAACCGCACCTATATCGCGCCTGTAGACGAGCCGCCGAAACGCTTTGCCTTACGGGGGAAGCGAACAGCGCGGTGTCCAACTTGAAGCACAGGATGGGAAATACATGGCCAAAGTTATCGGGATCGACCTCGGCACGACCAATAGCTGCGTTGCGGTTATGGATGGGGGCAAACCCAAAGTTATCGAGAACTCCGAAGGGGCGCGCACCACGCCCTCGATCGTCGCTTTCACCAAGGATGGCGAACGACTGATCGGTCAGCCGGCCAAGCGCCAGGCGGTGACCAATCCGGAAAACACCGTTTTCGCGGTGAAGCGCCTTATCGGCCGCCGCTTTGACGATCCGGTGACCCGCAAGGACACCGAACTCGTCCCCTACACCATCGTGAAGGGCAAGAATGGCGACGCATGGGTCAATGCCGGCGGCGAGGACTATTCGCCTTCGCAGATTTCCGCCTTCATTCTGCAGAAGATGAAGGAAACGGCCGAGAGCTATCTCGGCGAAACCGTCACTCAGGCAGTCATCACGGTTCCGGCCTACTTCAACGACGCGCAGCGCCAGGCGACCAAGGACGCCGGCCAGATCGCGGGCCTTGAAGTGCTGCGTATCATCAACGAGCCGACCGCGGCCGCGCTCGCCTATGGCCTCGACAAGGAAGACGGCAAGACCATCGCTGTTTATGACCTTGGCGGCGGCACCTTCGACGTCTCGGTCCTGGAAATCGGTGACGGCGTGTTCGAGGTGAAGTCCACCAATGGCGACACCTTCCTTGGCGGCGAAGACTTCGACGGCGCGATCGTCGAATATCTGGCCGACAAGTTCAAGGACAAGGAAGGCATCGACCTTCGCAGCGACAAACTGGCCCTGCAGCGGCTCAAGGAAGCCGCCGAAAAGGCCAAGATCGAGCTGTCGAGCGCCCAGACCACCGAAATCAACCAGCCCTTCATCACCGCGCGCATGGAAGGCGGCAACACCACGCCGCTGCACCTGGTGGAAACCATCACTCGCGCCGATCTGGAAAAGCTGGTCGACAAGCTGATTCAGCGCACGCTGGAACCTTGCAAGAAGGCGTTGGCCGATGCTGGCGTCTCTGCCAGCGAGATCGACGAAGTCGTGCTGGTCGGCGGCATGACCCGCATGCCCAAGGTGCGCGAAGTCGTGGAGAAGTTCTTCGGCAAAAAGCCCCACACCGGCGTGAACCCGGACGAAGTCGTGGCCATGGGCGCCGCCATTCAGGCTGGCGTTCTGCAGGGTGACGTGAAGGACGTGCTGCTGCTCGACGTGACCCCGCTTTCGCTGGGCATCGAGACGCTGGGCGGCGTATTCACCCGCATGATCGACCGCAACACGACGATCCCGACCAAGAAGACCCAGGTCTATTCGACTGCCGAGGACAATCAGCAGGCTGTGACGATCCGCGTCTTCCAGGGCGAGCGTGAAATGGCGGCGGACAACAAGCTGCTCGGCCAGTTCGACCTCGTTGGCATTCCCTCCGCTCCGCGCGGGGTGCCGCAGATCGAAGTGACCTTCGACATCGACGCAAACGGCATCGTGAATGTCAGCGCGAAGGACAAGGGCACCGGCAAGGAACAGCAGATTCGCATCCAGGCCTCCGGCGGCCTTTCGGACTCCGATATCGACCAGATGGTCAAGGATGCCGAGAAGTTCGCCGAAGAGGACAAGAAGCGGCGCGAAGTGGCCGAGGCGCGGAACAATGCCGACAGCCTCGTCCATGCCACCGAGAAGCAGCTTGCCGAGAATGGCGACAAGATCGACGCCGATCTCAAGGGCCAGATCGAAGCCGCGATTGCGGAAGCCAAGACCGCCATCGAAAGCGGCGAAGTGGACGCGATCAACACCAAGACCCAGGCGCTCACCGAAGTGGCCATGAAGATGGGCCAGGCAATCTACGAGAAGGAACAGGCCTCGGCCGGTTCTGCCGAAGGTGCCGCCGATGGCTCACCGGCCGGCGAAGAAGTAGTGGACGCCGAATTCTCGGAAGTCGACGAAGACAACAACAAGGGCTGATCGCCTGATGGAATGACCGGCCGCTTCCGCTGCGCAAAGCGTCGGAGGCGGCCGGGTTTATCGGGACAAAGCTATGTCGACCGAGATCGATTATTACGAGCTGCTCCAGGTGGAGCGCACGGCGGATGAGAAGGTGCTCAAGGCCGCCTATCGCAAGCTCGCCATGCAATATCACCCCGATCGCAACCCCGGCGATGCAGAGGCCGAAGCTCGCTTCAAGGCCATCAGCGAAGCCTATGATTGCCTGAAGGACCAGCAGAAGCGCGCGGCATATGACCGCTATGGCCATGCCGCCTTCCAGCAGGGCATGGGCAATGGCGGCGGCTTCGGCGGCGGTGCTGGCGCGGATTTCGGCGATCTGGGCGATATTTTCGAAACCATCTTCGGCAGCGCCTTTGGCGGCGGCGGCGCACGACAGCGCCCGCGTCGGGGCGCCGATCTCCGCTATGATCTGCAGGTGAGCCTGGAAGAGGCCTTCCACGGCAAGGAAACCGAAATCGAAGTGGAGGTTTCGATCGCCTGCGAACCCTGCGACGGGTCGGGCGCGGAACCGGGCACCGGGAAACGCACCTGCAATCTGTGTGGCGGGCGCGGCAAGGTGCGCGCGCAGCAGGGACTGTTCGTGATCGAACGCCCGTGCCCCACGTGCCACGGTCATGGTCAGGTGATCGAAAGCCCCTGCAAGCATTGCCGGGGCGAAGGCCGGGTGGACCAGATTCAGCGCCTCGAAGTTGTCATTCCGCCGGGCGTGGATAATGGCACCCGCATCCGCCTTTCAGGCAAGGGCGAAGCCGGGCCGCAGGGCGCTCCGGCGGGCGATCTCTACATCTTCGTGCATGTCACCCGCCATTCGGTGTTCGAGCGTGAGGGGACCACCCTGTTCACGCGCATGCCGATCAGTTTCACCACTGCCGCGCTAGGCGGCTGCGTGGTGATCCCCGGGCTGGATGGCGAAGAAAACACGATCGACATTCCCGCCGGCATCCAGTCGGGCAAACAGCTGCGCAAACGCGGCGCGGGCATGCCCGTGCTGCAAGGGCGCGGGCGCGGCGATCTGGTGGTTGAGATCCAGGTCGAGACGCCAACCCGGCTCTCGGCGCGGCAGAAGGAATTGCTGCGCGAATTCCAGGAAACCGAGACGGGCGAGGAGTGTCCGGAAAGCGCCGGTTTTTTCGCCCGGATCAAACATGCGTGGAATGATCTGACGGAGTGATATTATTTTAGGTAGATTGCCCGCATTGCAGTGAAGATGTCCGATCGCCCCGCTCTGCTTTTCGTCTGTCTGGGAAACATCTGCCGTTCCCCTCTTGCCGAGGCCGCTATGCGGCAGGCGGCGGAGGGGGCGGGACTGGATGTCTATGTCGAATCCGCTGCGGCGCTGTCCTATCACCTCGGCAAGCCGATCGATGAACGATCGCTGATCGTGGCGCGCAAACATGGGATCGATCTTTCGCACCATCGCGCGCGGCAGGTGACCGTGGAGGATTTCATGCGCTTCACGCACATCTTCGCGCTCGACAAGGGCAACCTCGCCACGCTGCGCCAGATTGTCCCCACGGGCGCAACCGCAAGCCTGGAATTGCTGCTGGACAATGTGCCCGGACGGGCAGGGGATTCGGTGGCTGATCCATATTTCAGCGATCAGGAAGCCTTCGACATCACCTGGGCCGATGTTGCCGCAGCGGCGGCGGCCCTCGTCCAACGCTTCAGCCGTCGGTAAGGCGCTCCAGGACCTCTGCCCGGATAGCGGGAATCAGCAATTTGTCAGCAGTGAGCCGGCTTTCTTCCTCATCCAGGATCGCCAGGAAAATTTTGCGCTTGCAGGCGGCCATGTCCTGCGCGTCGATCTCTCCTTCCACGGCGGACCAGGCAAGGTCCACCATCCGTTCCGCCCCGTGCAGCCGGCCCCACAGATAATCGTTCTCGCGATAGGCCCGGCTGAAGAAGGCCCCGAAATTGTAGAATTCCACGCCCCGCAAGGTTGCGAAGGTTCCGCCCGCCCGAATGGAGACGGCATCGTCGGGCGAGATGCGGTCCACCTTGATCGGGTCGAATTCGGTGAAGCCTTCGTTGCGCAGCAGGGGCAGCGTCGCGACATCGAAGAAAGGGAAGCCCAGATAGGCGAGCAGGACGCCGCGCCGCAGGGGTTTGGGCATGGCCTCCAGCGCCCCGGCCAGCATGGCCTCCACCTCCACATCCACCGCTTCGAGATCGCGCAGGCGCGCGATTTCGTCCAGCACCGCGCCAGGCTCGGTCAGGGCCCGATCCGCCGTCGCGGCAAAATCTTCCCCCAGAAAGCCCGTACCTTCGCGATCGAAATAGAGTGCCAGCGCGCGGTAGATCACATCGCGGCCCGCATCCCGGTCCGCCTCGGTAACCTCCGGATCGTCTTCCCAATCATGGCTCAGGCGGCGCGCGAGCAGCCGCAGGCGGCGGACGCGGAATCCGATATCGTGCTGGCGGAAGAAGAGGATCGCCTCTTCGCTCGCTCCGCCCGCCGGGTCGATCAGGCTGGCCAGGTCGCGTGCGCGCAATTCCGCGCGGAAGCGTTCGGCTATGGGTGCAGCATCGTGCAGCATGAGCCCGGGTGCACTCGCGAAGACCAGCTGGGCCAGTCGGTCCACAATCCCCGCCAGCTTGGTCTGCGCATAGGAATGGAACGCATATCCCGCCTGCTCGGCCGCGGCCTGCTGCGCCTTGGCACGCCAATGCGCAAGCCGGCGGGGAGTCGGCCGGTTCATGAACAGCGTGCGGCCGAACAGTTTGCTGACCGTGCGCTCCACTTCCGGGCGCAGGGCTCTGCTGATCTGCTGGCGTTGTTCAGCCTCACGCGAAAGCGCCTGGATCTGCTCCAGATTGTCGCGGATCGGCTGCTCGCGCGGGATCGACGAGACCGACCCCAGGATGGCGCGGAAGAAATCCACTTCCTCGCCCCGTTCCCGGGCGGCTCGACCAATCTTGTCGGGCCGGGGATCGATATAGACGAAACGACGGTCCACCTCGCGCTGAGCCGGCCGACCCTCCAGCGCCTTCATCGCTTCCGAGAAAGGCGCATTGACCAGCACCGATCCGTCGATCAGCGAGACCTTGTCGGTATCCTGCTGGCGCGAATGGCCGGGCATTGCCCGATCGATGAAATGCTGCCGCCCCGGCCAGTCCCGCCCCTTGCGACGGGCAAGCTCGTCGATTTCGGCCAGCTTGAGCGGGGGGAAAGCGCCGGGGAAGCTGGCGGTGGCGCGCGCCGCCAGCGTCAGTTCCAGCGGATCGGCCAGCTGGTGGCCAGCCTCAAGCGGCGTTCTCGCACTGAAGCCGATCGGCAGGCGGTGCTCGCTTTCCTGCACCACCGGCGGAGAATTGAGGCGCAGCAATTCCACATAACCGCCAAAGTCGGTCGCAGTCACGAACAGGTCCAGCGGGTGCCCCGGGGGCAGCAGGGGCCGACCGGCCGGGGCCTGCTTCATCGCTTCCAGCGCATCGGCGATCAGGCCCGAAAAGCCGATTCCGGAGAAAGGTGGGGCGAACCAGCGCGAACGAACGAAGCGGCCCAGTTTCTTGCGCACCTGTCGCCGCGTTTCGGGGGCGACGCTTTCGTTCACCGCGCTGCCCGGGCGGCTGAGCAGAAATTCGACTACCGGCGGTGCCCAGAACTTGGCCACCCAGGTCCACAGCCGCGCCTCGGGATCGAGCAGCTTGTCGACATCGGCATGTTCCAGCCACAATTCGGTCAGCGGCTCCAGCGACTGGCCGGAATGGATCGCCTGCGCCAGGAACACCGCATTGATGCCGCCCGCGCTCGCCCCGGTCAGGATGTCGGGCATGACGCGCAGCAGCACGTTCTCTTTGCTGCGCAGATGCTGCAACATTTCCAGATAGACCGACTCGCTGCCGCTCAGCTGCGTGTCCCCAGCATGGAGCGCGCGGCTCGCCCGGGTGAGCTTCCACAGTTCCTTGGTCACGCCATGCATGTAGACGGCCAGGCTGACGCCGCCGTAGCAGATGAGCGCGATGCGAAGTTCTTTGTGGCGCATGGATGCTGTTTGACCGCTAGCGCTGCGGAAGGCAATTGCGTTCCACTTATGTTCTGTATATCGGAGTCGCATGGCCAAAGCCAAACGTCGATATGTCTGCCAGGCTTGCGGGAGCGTGACGCACCGCTGGCAAGGGCAATGCGCCGATTGCGGCGAGTGGAATTCGCTTGTCGAAGAGGCTCCGGCGACGGTCTTTTCGCAGAAACACGATCTGTCCAGCGGCGGGCGGAAAGTCGATTTCGTCGCGCTGGACGTTCCGGCAGAGATGCCCGTGCGGCGGGCAACCGGTCTTGCCGAATTCGACAGGGCGCTGGGCGGGGGGCTGGTTCCGGGTTCCGCAATCCTGATGGGCGGCGATCCCGGCATCGGCAAATCCACTCTGCTGCTGCAGGCTGCCGCGCAGATCGCGCGCAGTGGGGGCGATGCTGTGTATGTCAGCGGGGAAGAAGCGGCTGGCCAGGTGCGGATGCGCGCGCATCGCCTTGGTCTGGGCGACGCGCCGATCCGGCTCGCTTCTGTAACCTCGGTGCGCGACATTCTCACCACGCTGGGCGGGATGCCGCCGCCTGCGCTGCTGGTGATCGATTCGATCCAGACCATGCATTCCGACCAGATCGAAGGGGCGCCGGGCACGGTAAGCCAGGTGCGCGGCTGCGCCTTCGAACTGATCCGCTATGCCAAGGAGAATGGCGTGGCGATGGTGCTGGTGGGCCATGTCACCAAGGACGGCACCATTGCCGGCCCGCGGGTGCTGGAACACATGGTGGATGTGGTGATGAGCTTCGAGGGGGAGCGCAGCCACCAGTACCGCATCCTGCGCGCACTCAAGAACCGCTTTGGCGCGGTGGACGAGATCGGCGTGTTCGCCATGGCCGGGCAGGGGCTGGAGGAAGTGTCCAACCCTTCGCTGCTGTTCCTTTCCGGCAATGAAGAGCCGCTTGCCGGCAGCGCGGTCTTCCCCGCTCTTGAGGGTACGCGGCCGGTGCTGGTGGAGGTTCAGGCCCTGATCGTGCGGTTGCAATCGGGCGCCACCCCGCGTCGTGCGGTGGTGGGCTGGGATTCGAGCCGCCTTGCCATGCTGCTGGCAGTGCTGGAGGCGCGCTGCGGGCTGAGTTTCTCGTCCTGCGAAGTCTATCTCAACGTAGCTGGCGGCTATCGCCTCGCCGATCCGGCGGCTGACATGGCGGTGGCCGCCGCGCTGGTTTCCGCGCTGGCGGACAGGCCTTTGCCCGCCCGTAGTGCCTGGTTCGGGGAGATTTCGCTGGCTGGCGAAGTCCGGCCCGTCGCCCATGGCGGCCTGCGCCTGCGCGAATCCCTGAAGCTCGGCTTCGACCGCGGTTTTGGCCCCGATGGGTGCGACAGTCCGAAGGCCCTGCGCTATGAGCCGCTGAGACGGGTTTCCAATCTCGTTGACCGTGTCATGGGTAGCGCATAATCCTGCGGTGAATGACGGGCTTCGACATCATCGTCCTGATTATAATCGGCGTGGCCGCCATAGGCGGGTTCCTGCGTGGTTTCGTGCAGGAAGTATTGTCTCTGGCATCGTGGATTCTGGCGCTGTTCGCGATCCATTATCTGCACACCGATCTTGCCAGCTGGCTGTTCCGTTATGTCGATACGACTTCGGGCGCGGCGGTGCTGGCCTTCGCCTTCCTGCTGCTGATCCCCTATGCCGCGATGAAGCTGATCGCCGGGCGACTGGGGGAGGCGTCGCGCAATTCGATCCTCGGCCCGGTGGACCGCGTGCTGGGCTTCGGTTTCGGCGCAGTGAAAGGCGGGATCATCGTGGTGATGGCATTTTCCGTTCTGGTACTGGGTTACGACACTGTCTGGGGCATCCAGGGCCGCCCGACATGGATCACGCAGGCGCGCACCTATCCCGCAGTGAATGCCGGAGCCGACGCGCTGGTCCAGATGATCGACAGCCGCCGCCGAGAGATCGAGACTTCCGATAACACGATCGTTGGCGAGTGATATGAGCACTGCCGAACGGCTGTATACGCCGGAACTTCTGGCGTTGACTCTGCGCCTTGCCGCCTATCCGTGGGACGAGAGCCTGCCGCTTATGGGGGATGCTCGCTCCAAGAGCTGCGGCAGCACTCTGACGATGGGGCTCGCGCTCGATGCTGCAGGGCGGATCGAGCGGATTGGCCTGCGCGCCCGGGCCTGTGCTGTCGGTCAGGCAAGCGCCGCGATTTTCGCGGATGCTGCGAAGGGCAAGACGCAAGGGGATATAAGGCAGGCGCATGAGGATATGCTCCGCTGGCTTGCAGGCGAGGGCGCTCTGCCCGATTGGCCCGGCATTTCGGCGATAGAACCCGCACACAGCTTTCCGGGTCGGCACGGCGCAATGCTGCTGCCGTGGCAGGCTGCGTTGGCGGCCCTTTCCTCCGCGCAGCCGAGCGTTTAGGGCAGCGGCGGAATCCGGCGGGGCAGCCGGTACAGGGGATAGGGGCAATGGCGGAAAACACTGCAGCAGTGGCTGGCGAACCCAGCGCGAAGGAAATTCGCATGGTGATCGCCGCTTCGAGCGCCGGGACGGTGTTCGAATGGTACGATTTCTTCATCTACGGCACGCTTGCCGCGTTGGTCGGCAAGGCCTTCTTCCCGTCCGACAATGAGACGCTGCAGTTGCTGCTCGTGTGGGCAGGCTTTGCAGTAGGCTTTGGCTTCCGCCCCCTGGGTGCGGTGCTGTTCGGCTTTCTGGGCGACAGGCTGGGCCGCAAATACACCTTCCTCGTCACCGTAACCCTGATGGGGATCGCAACCGCTGGCGTGGGCCTGATCCCGACGGCCGAAACCATCGGCATCGCCGCGCCCCTGATCGTGTTGCTGTTCCGCATCCTTCAGGGCCTTGCCCTTGGCGGCGAATATGGCGGGGCAACTGTTTATGTTGCCGAACATTGCCCGCCCGAAAAGCGGGGCTTCTACACCAGCTTCATTCAGGCCGCCGTGGTTGGCGGCTTTGTGTTGAGCGTGGGCGTGGTTCTGGCCTGCCGCCTGCTGATTCCGGCAGAGGATTTCGCGGCCTGGGGCTGGCGCGTGCCGTTCCTCCTCTCGCTGCTGCTGCTGGCGATCTCGCTGTGGATGCGCCTCAAGCTGAACGAGAGTCCGGTGTTCCGCGCGATGAAGGCAGCCAATCGCACGTCGGCCAATCCATTCAAGGAAAGCTTCACCTATCCCGGCAACAAGAAGCGCATTTTCGTGGCCCTGTTCGGCGTGACCGGCAGTCTCACCACGATTTTCTACGCCGCCTATTTCTCCAGCCTGTCCTTCCTCAAGGGACCGATGCGGGTGGATGCGACGACCACGGAAACGCTGGTGCTGATCGCCGGGCCGGTGATGATGGGCTTCTACCTGCTGGTAGGGAAATGGTCCGACAGAGTTGGGCGCAAGAAGCCGATCATCTGGGGCAATGCGCTCATCCTGCTGACGATCTTCCCGGCCTTCTGGGCACTGGGCGGAGTCGCCAATCCGGGCCTCGCCATCGCGGCAGAGGCTGCGCCGGTGGTCGTCTCCGGCCCCGATTGCGATTACGATCCCTTCGCCAACGCGCAGAAGACCGATTGCGGCAAGCTTATTTCGGACCTGACCGCCGCAGGCGTTCCCTATGAGCTTTCCGCCTCTGACACGCTGAAACTGCGCGCGGGCAGCAAGCAGATTCCGCTCGAAGGGTTCGACTGGAGCGACGGTGCTACGCGCAAGGGGCAGATCGAGCAGGCGCTGAGCGCAGCGGGCTACGATTTCTCCGTCCAGCATCCCGGGCTGTGGCGCAATATCGGCATCGTCGCCATGTTGCTGTGGTTCGGCTTTCTTTCGGCGATGAATTACGGCTCGGTCGCCGCGCTGCTGGCCGAAATGTTCCCGGCACGCATCCGCTACAGCTCCATGTCGATCCCCTATCATATCGGTGCGGGCTATTTCGGCGGTTTCCTGCCGGTGATCGCAGGCTATATCGTCGCCAAGACCGGCGATGCCTATGCGGGGCTCTGGTATACGTGGGGCTTTGTGTTCATTGCGCTGATCGTGGGGATATGGGGCATCCCTTCCGGTCCGCCGCGCGATTTCGAGGAAGATGAAACTGCCTGACCTGCCGCCAGAGCCGCCCAGAGCCCTCCGCCTTCGCCTTGACCGGGATGCGCTCGCCCATAATTGGCAGGTGCTGGATCGACTGTCCGGCACTGCCCGCGCGGGCAGTGCCGTAAAGGCCGATGGCTATGGCCTGGGCGCGGGCGAAGTCGTGCCAGTGCTGCGCGATGCGGGCGCGGTGGATTTCTTCGTGGCCCATTGGTGCGAAGTGGCGGCCGTGCTGGACCATGTGCCGGCCGGGCAAATCGCTGTCCTGCACGGGCCGCTGACTGCCGAAGACGCCGCCTATGCTCGCGCCACGGGCGTGCGGCCGGTGATCAACAGCCTGCATCAGGCGCGGCTGTGGATCGATGCCGGCGGCGGACCCTGCGATCTGATGGTCGATACGGGGATCAACCGGCTCGGCCTGCCAATGGCGGCGCTGGGCGATCCGCTGGTGGCCGCGCTCGATATCGAAGTGTTGCTGTCGCACCTCGCTTCGGCGGATGAAGAGAGCGCGCTCAATGAAACCCAGCTTGCCCGCTTCACCGAGGCTGGTGGCGCGGTGACATACCGGCGGCGTAGCTTTGCCAACAGCGCGGGGATCACGCTGGGGCCGCGCTATGGCTTCGATCTTACCCGCCCGGGCCTGGCGCTTTATGGCGGCATTCCCTGTCCGGCGCTGGATGGAGCCATCCGGCAGGTCGGCTTCCCGCAGGCTGCGATCCTCCAGACCCGCACGATCCGGCCCGGTGACACCGTTGGCTATAACGCAACCTTCACGGCCGAGCGCGAGATGCGCGTGGGTGTGGCCTCGCTGGGCTATGCCGATGGCTTCCTGCGTTGCTGGGGCGGGAAGGGTGCGCTTGGGCACGAAGGGGTGAGCCTGCCGTTGCTGGGCAAGATCTCCATGGACATGGTAGTGGTTGACCTGACGCAGGCACCCGATGTCAGAGAAGGCGATTGGGCGGATGTTCCCTATAGCCTGCCCGAAGCTGCCGCACTTACCGGCCTGTCCCAATATGAACTGCTGACCATACTGGGCCGCCGTTTTTCCCGAATCTGACCGCGTTTCAAAAAACTAACTGGCCGCATTCATGTTGCACCGCACTTGCTGCAAGTGCTAAGTGCAACAAGGGTTGCAGCAGGGAGTGATGCGATGGCCAAGAGTGCAAGTGGCTCCGATCAGCCGGTAATTATCAAGAAATACGCGAACCGGCGGCTCTATAATACGAGCTCTTCGAGCTACATCACGCTTGACGATCTTGCCAAGATGACTCGCGAAGGCGTGGAATTTCAGGTGCTCGACGCCAAGACGGGTACTGACATCACCCATTCGATCCTCACCCAGATCATTATGGACGAGGAAGCCAGCGGGGGGGAGCAGATGCTGCCCATCAGTTTCCTGCGCCAGCTCATCTCCATGTATGGCAATTCGATGCAGGCCATGATGCCGCATTATCTTGAAGCCACGATGGAAAATTTCCAGGCGAACCAGCGCAAGCTGCAGGACGTTTTCAAGCAGTCCATGGGCGGCGATACTTTCGCCAAGATGGCTGAAACCAACATGGCCATGTTCAAGGCCGCCGCCGCCGCCTTCATGCCCAACGCCGCTGCAGCCGCTGCGGCGGAGGAAGAAGCCGCCAGCGCCCCGCCGCCCAAGGCGGATGACGAACTGGCCTCCCTGCGCAAGCAGATGGCCGATATCCAGAAGAAGCTGGATTCGCTGGGCAGCTGATCCCCACATCCGGCCGCACCTGCAAGGGAACGCGGCCGGGCCAATCCTGCCAATCGTCGGCGCAGGCCGCGCTTGTCGAAAGCCGCTGGCTGAGGCAAGGGCACGCGCGACATCAATCCAGAGGCAACCAACGTGTCCGCAATCCGCCATGCCCTTTCGGTGAAACGCACCGACGACTTCGCCCAATGGTATCAGGAAGTCATTTCCGCCGCCGATCTCGCCGAGGAATCGGGCGTGCGCGGCTGCATGGTGATCAAGCCCTGGGGCTATGGCATCTGGGAACGCATCCAGCGCCTGATGGACAATCGCATCAAGGCGGCGGGCGTCCAGAACTGCTATTTCCCGATCTTCATCCCGCTCTCCAATTTCGAGCGCGAGGCATCGCATGTGGAAGGCTTTGCCAAGGAAATGGCGGTCGTCACCCATCACCGTCTGATTGCCGATGGCAAGGGCGGGCTGATCCCCGATCCCGAGGCGAAGCTGGAAGAGCCGCTGGTGGTGCGCCCGACTTCGGAAACGATCATCGGCGATGCCATGGCGCGCTGGGTGCAAAGCTGGCGCGACCTCCCTCTGCTGACCAATCAATGGGCCAATGTCGTGCGCTGGGAAATGCGCACCCGCATGTTCCTGCGCACCAGCGAATTCCTCTGGCAGGAAGGCCATACAGCGCATGAGAACCGCGACAGCGCGGTGGAAGAAACAAAGCGCGCGCTCGAAATGTATCGCGCCTGTGCGGAAGACGAACTGGCCCTGCCGGTAATCGCAGGCGAGAAGCCGGAGAACGAGCGTTTCCCCGGCGCGGAAGAAACCTGGTCGATCGAGGCGATGATGCAGGATGGCAAGGCCCTTCAGGCCGGCACCAGCCATTATCTCGGCACCAATTTCGCGCAGGCGGCGGGCATCCGCTATCAGGATCGCGAAGGCAGCCAGCAATTCTGCCACACCACCAGCTGGGGCGTTTCGACCCGTCTGATCGGCGGCGTGATCATGACCCATGGCGATGACGATGGCCTGCGCGTGCCGCCCGCCATCGCGCCCTATCAGGTGGTGATCCTGCCGATGCTGCGCGAGGATGATGGCGATGCCGCGCTGCTCGCCTATTGCGAGGAACTGCGCGCTGCTCTGGCCGGTCAACAGGCGCTGGGTGAGGCCGTGCGCGTTCTGCTCGACAAGACGCCGGGCAAGGCTGCAGCCAAGCGCTGGGACTGGGTGCGCAAGGGCGCGCCGATTCTCGTCGAAGTGGGCCCGCGTGACATGGCCGAAGGCAAGGTGGCGGTACTGCGCCGCGACCGGATTTGGAACGATGCGGGCAAGAGCGCCTTCGCCTTCACCCCGCGCGACGAATTCGCTGCGGCCGCTGCGGCGACACTCGCGGATATCCAGTCTTCGCTCTACGAAGAAGCGAAGGCCCGCCGCGATGCCAATATCACGCGCGGAGTCACCTCTTTCGACGATCTGGCCGCCTTCTATTCCGACGATGCCCGCTATCCGGGCTGGGTCGAAGTTCAATGGTCGAAGCCCACCGGCGAGACACTGGACAAGGTGGTGGAACAGCTCAAGGCCCTGAAGCTCACCATCCGCAACGTGCCCATCGGTGCGGAACCGGCAGACGGCACCTGCATCTTTACCGGCGATAAGGCGGTGGAGCGGATTCTGGTGGCGCGGGCTTATTGATCTCGCTCGTCATTGCGAGCCGGGCCTGCCCGCTCGCAATGACGAGGTGACGGCAGCGCCCTATTGCGCTGCCTTGGCCATTTCCGCCCGATAGGCATCGAGGCTCACATCGCGGCCGAGGAAGTCGCGCACCAGTTCGGCGGCGGGCTTGGTGCCGCCCACGCCCAGCACCTTTTCGCGATAGGCTTTCGCCGTGGCGGTGTTGCGCAGGCCTTCCTTCGAGAAGCGGGTGAACAGATCGTCCGCGATCACCTTTGACCAGCGATAGGTGTAATAGATCGAGGAATAGCCGTTCAGGTGGCCGAAGGCGGCCTGCATCTGGACGTAATCGGGCGTGGGGATAAGATCGAAGGCGCCACGATAATAGCGGGCGGCCTCGCCCAGATCTTCGGGCACCGGTTGCTGATGGAATTCCAGCGAGATGTTGGAATAGCCCAGCTGGCGCATGTCGCCGAAGCCCGCGTTGAACAGGCGCGCGCGGTTCATTTTCTCGACCAGCTCGCGCGGGATGGGATTGCCGTCCTTGTCCTTCGCAAAGGTGCGGAGCGTGTCGTAATCATAGACCCAGTTTTCCAGCATCTGCGACGGGGCTTCCACAAAGTCCCACTCGGTCGCCACGCCCGACTGGGCGAACCAGCGCTGGGTGCCGCCGAAGATGCCGTGCAGCAGATGGCCGAATTCGTGGAGGAAGGTCTCCACATCGCCGTGTTCCATCAGGCCGGTGGTGTGATCGCCCTTGGCCATGTTCATCACCAGCGCGCCCAGGGGCACAGCCTTGCCGCCTGGCACGCCGGGGCGCAGCGGGATCATGTTGGCGTGGCTGTATTTGCCCGGGCGGGGGTGGGAATCGAGGTAGAAGCGGCCGATCAGTTTGCCCTGATCGTAGACTTCGTAAGGCTCCACATCCTTGTCCCACACCGGCGTTTTCCAGGGGCGGATTTCCACGTCGAACAGATCCTGCGTCAGCTTGAGGATGCCGTCGCGCACGTCATTATAGGCGAAATATTTGCGCGCTTCCTGCGGATCGTAATCGTAATAGCGCTGCTGGACGATGGGTGAGAGCCAGCCCGTTTCCCAGAATTTGATCTCGGTCGCGCCGGGGCGCAATTCCTGCAGCACGGCAAGGTTCTTGGCATAATCGCCCTTGGCGGCGGGGAGGGCGGCTTCGGCCATGTCCTCCAGCAATTTCTCCACCTTTTTGGGCGTGTTGACCATCTTGTCCTCAAGCACCAGCTCCGCATAATTGCGGCGGCCGAGCTTTTCGGCGAGCTGCTGGCGCAGATGGAGCAATTCGCGCAATTTCGCGTCATTCTCCGGGAAGGCGCGCTGGTTGTAGATCACCGACAGATCATGGCGCAGCTTGTCGCTCTTGGCGTAGCTCATCACCGGGCTGTAATCGGGCGTGTCGGTAGTGATGGTGACCAGCCCGTCCTCGCCCGGCTTGTGCGCGGCGATGAAATCCTCAGGCAGTCCCTCCAGCTCGGAAGGGGGAACCTTGAGAGACTTCTGCCCGGCGGCGATATTGGCGTCGAAGTCATTGCCGACGGCGGCGATCTTTTCCTGCAGGGCCTGAATTTCCGCGCGGGCAGCCTCGTCCAGCGCCACGCCGCTCCGCTCGAAGGAGGCGAGGGCCTGCTTTAGGTAGAATTGCGTAGAAGCATCTTCCTGCGATGCGTCGATCGCCTTCAGCCGGTCATAGATCGGGCGCGAAAGGCTGATCTTGCTCGACAGGGTGGAAAGTCGGACCTGGCAATCGCCGCCTGCATCGCGGCGCGGCTTGTCGGCCATGACTTCCTGATACAGCGTAAACTCGCCGCTGCCGCCGCCGATCAGGGCGATCAGCTCGTCATAGCGCACGAGGCTGGTGGCGACGGTTGCGGGCCCCGTCTCGCTCTCCAGCTCTGCGATGCGGCGTTCGATTTCCTTCACATAGAGATCGCATTTGCCGTCAATCGCGGCGGCATCGGGCGCGGTGGCCAGCAGCGGGCCCATGAAGTCCACCACCGAGGCGGGCTTGGCGGATTTGGCCTCGGCCGAAGTGCCGGAAAGGGCGGTTGCAGCGAGCAGGACGCCCGCAATCTGGCTGCGCATGGTTCAGTCCCCTGACGAATAGTATCTCGGGCAACTAGCCGCCATTGCGGCCTGCCGCAATCAAGGTGCGTTCGACAAAGGGCCTGCGCAAGGGGGCGAACGACTTGGAAAAGGCGCCCGCTCAGCCCAAGGCAAACCGGGGATGTCACGGCCTCCACCCTTGTTAGTGCCCGCGTTCCCGCCCATATCGGGGACCATGCCTTCCCCCAAAAAAGATCGCCGCGCCTCCAGGGCCCAGATTCCCGGCCTGCCTACGCGCGAGCAGGTCCTCGAATTTATCGAAACTTCCGACGAGCCCGCAGGAAAGCGTGAGATCGCGCGCGCCTTCGGCCTCAAGGGGCAGGAGAAGATCGCGCTCAAGCGGCTGCTGTCCGACATGGCCGATGAAGGCCTGATCGACGGGAAGAAGACAGCCTTCCACCGCATGGGCGGTGTGCCCAAGGTCACCGTGCTGCGCGTGGTGGAGATCGACGACGGGGAGGCCCTGTCCATCCCCGATAATTGGGCGCCCGATGACGCTTCGCCCCCGCCGCGCCTGCGGATGATCGAGAAGAAGCGCGGTCCCGGCCGCCAGGCCGCGCTCAAATTGGGGGACCGTGTCCTCGCCCGCACCGAAGATACGCAGACCGGGTGGATTGCCTATCCGATCAAGGTCCTCGCCTCGTCCGACGAAAGCGTGATGGGCGTGGTGGAGATCGATGGTTCGGGCAAGGGCTGGCTTGCCCCGGTGGACAAGCGCATCCGCCATTCCTCCCCCATTGCCGATATGGGCGGAGCGCAGGGCGGGCAATTGGTGCTGGCCGAACCGGCCGGCCGCTCGCCGCGCGCGGGCGTGAAGGTGGTTCAGGTGCTGGGCGATCCGCTCGCCCCCAAATCCTTCAGCCTGATCGCCATTTCCAAACATGGCATTCCCTTCCATTTCACCGACGAAACGCTGGAAGAGGCGAAGCTCTCCGCAAAGCTGCCGCTGAGCGAGGAGACGCGCGAGGATTTGCGTCATATCCCCATCGTCGCCATCGACCCTGCCGACGCGCGCGACCATGACGATGCGATCTGGGCCGAGCCGGACGGGAAGGGCGGCTTCAACGCCATTGTCGCTATTGCCGATGTCAGCTTCTACGTCCGCCCTGGCGGCAAGCTCGACCGCGAGGCGAGGAAGCGCGGCAATTCGGTCTATTTCCCCGACCGGGTCGTGCCGATGCTGCCCGAAGTGCTCAGCGCCGATGTCTGCTCGCTCAAGGAAGGGGAAGACCGCGCGGCAATGGCCTGCCACCTCACCGTGGATGCGGACGGCACGGTAACCGCATGGCGCTTCACCCGTGCCATCGTGCGGATCGCGAAGAACATCGCCTATGAAGATGCGCAAGCCGCTATCGACGATGGCTCGGCCGACGATATCTTCAAGAACCTGTGGGCCTGCTGGCACGCACTGGCCGATGCACGGCACAAACGCGATCCGCTGGAACTGGACCTGCCCGAACGCCGCGTGGTGCTGGACGAGAAGGGCCGGATTGCGGAGATCGCCATCCGCGAACGGCTCGATGCGCACCGGGTGGTGGAAGATTTCATGATCGCGGCCAATGTCGCAGCGGCCAAGGCCTTGGAAAGCAAGGCGCATCCGGTGGTCTATCGCATTCACGAGCCGCCGAGCCGTGAGAAGCTGGTGGCCCTGCGCGATTATCTCCAGACCTTCGAGAAGAAGCTCTCGCTCGGCCAGGTCATCACGCCCGGCCTGTTCAACCGCATGATGAAAGACGTCGCGGATGAAGGCGAGAAGGCGCTGATCATGGAGGCGGTGCTGCGCAGCCAGACGCAGGCCTATTACGGCCCGCGCAATGCCGGCCATTTCGGCCTCGCACTGGGCAGCTATGCCCACTTCACCTCACCGATCCGCCGCTATGCCGACCTTCTGGTGCATCGCGCGCTGGTGGATGCCTTCGGGCTGGAGCAGCCCAAACCGGGCAAGGACCTTCCGCCCGCAACCGGCCTGTCGGAACGGGACCGCGCCGATCTGGAGCGGGTGAGCGAAGCGATCAGCAGCGCCGAACGCCGCGCCATGGAGGCCGAACGCGAGACGATCGATCGCTATGTCGCCGCATGGTTATCCAGCAGAGTGGGCGAAGTCTTCGAAACGCGCATCACGGGCGTCCAGAAATTCGGCTTCTTTGCCACTATCGTGGGCCTTGGCGGGGACGGGCTGGTGCCAGTCTCCACGCTGGGCAACGATTATTACCATTATGACGATTCCGCGCAGGCGCTGGTGGGCGAGCGGACGCGGACGATCTATTCCATGGGCGACCGTCTGCCGCTGAGGCTGGCGGAAGCGAATCCCCTAACCGGCGCGCTCAAATTCGAACTGCCGGAAGGCGGGAGCGCCCCGATCGAGCCGCGCGGGTCCAAGCTGGAGGCGAAGGCCAAGGGCAAGCATTCGGGCGGGAAGCATCTGGCTGGAAAGCACATGGCCGGAAAGCGCGGGCGGCCGGGCAATATCCGGCACCAGGGAAAGAAGCGGTAGAGCCTCACTTCCCTCCCGACTGCGGGAGGGTGTGGGCAGGGCACTGAGTCCCTCAGCTCAACCGATCGATATCCTCATCCTTCAGCGCACCGGGCACGATGAACACCGGGCAGGGCAATCCGCCCGCCGCCTGGCTGAAATGAGTCACCAGTGGGCCGGGATTGCCTTCATTCCCGGCGCCCAGCACAAGTGCGGCAACTTCAGGATGTTCGATCAGATATTCGCGGATGACTTTCACCCCTTCGCCCTGGCGCACGGCGATAGTGGGCATCTTGCCGCTTTCGGTCAGCAGGCTGCCCGCGGCGCTGGCGGCCAGCATTTCCGCCCGGTCGCGCGCTTCCTGTTCGATTGTGGCCTGAACGCCGCCGAAAGCCACGAAATCCTGCGGCTGGACGAGGGCAAGGATATGTACTCCGCCGTCCGTATTGGCGGCGCGGCGTGAGGCGAAACGCAGCGCGATGCGCGCTTCTTCCGTTTCGTCCATGATCACCAGATAGACGCGCATTTTGCTGCTCTCCCCGCGGGACTCTATCCGCCTAAAGGTGCTTTCAGGCAAGCTGCTTGCTGATTTGCACTTGTGAGCCCTTGCCCCCGCGCGCCAAATTGGCCAGAGAACCACGCGTCAATTCTCCAGAGGGACGAAACCTTTCCGCCATGTCCATCGCGATCAAGATGCCCGCTTTGTCACCGACCATGGAGGAGGGCACCCTTGCCCGCTGGCTGGTAAAGGTTGGGGACACAGTGTCCGCCGGCGACATCATGGCAGAGATCGAAACCGACAAGGCGACGATGGAATTCGAAGCCGTGGATGAAGGCACCATTGCCCACATCGCCATTCCCGAAGGCACCGAAGGGGTGAAGGTCGGCACCGTGATCGCCATCCTGGCCGAAGAGGGCGAGGATGTGGCGAGCGTGAAGCCTGCCGGTGGAGAGGCTGCGCCTGCTCCGAAGGCGGAGGCCGCACCCGCTCCTGCTGCCACCCCGACGCCGGCACCTGTGGCCGCCGCTCCTGCTCCTGCTCCTGCGCCCGTGACCGCGTCTGCTCCGACTTCGGGTGAGCGCGTGATCGCCTCCCCGCTCGCCAAGCGTATCGCGGCCGACAAGGGCGTCGATCTCAAGGCAGTGAAGGGCTCCGGCCCGCATGGCCGCATCGTGAAGGCCGACGTGGAAGGCGCGAAGCCGGGCGTTGCCGCTGCTGCCCCCGCTGCTTCCGCTCCCGCCGCCGCTCCGATCCAGTCGCAGGACTTCGGCATTCCGCATGAGGTCGAGAAGCTTTCCGGCATGCGCAAGACGATCGCGCGCCGCCTCACCGAATCGAAGCAGCAGATCCCGCACATCTACCTCACGGTGGATATCCAGCTCGACGCCCTGCTCAAGCTGCGTGGCGAGTTGAACGCGGCGCTTGAGGGCGAGGGCGTGAAGCTCTCGGTCAACGATCTGCTGATCAAGGCCCTGGCCAAGGCCCTGCTGCGCGTGCCGGTGTGCAATGTGCAATTCGCGGGCGACGAGCTGATCAAGTTCAAGCGCGCCGATATTTCGGTGGCCGTCTCGATCCCGGGCGGGCTGATCACGCCGATCATCACCGATGCGGGCACCAAGTCGGTCTCCCAGATTTCCACCCAGATGAAGGACCTTGCCGCCCGTGCGCGCGAGGGCAAGCTGGCGCCCAGCGAATATCAGGGCGGCACGGCCAGCCTTTCCAACATGGGCATGTTCGGCATCAAGCAGTTCGAAGCCGTGATCAACCCGCCGCAGGCGATGATCATGGCCATCGGTTCCGGCGAGAAGCGCCCCTATATCGTGGATGGCGCGCTGGGCGTGGCCACGGTGATGAGCGCCACCGGCAGCTTCGACCATCGCGCCATCGATGGCTCGGACGGTGCGCAGCTGATGCAGGTGTTCAAGGAACTGATCGAAAAGCCGCTGGGGCTGGTGGCCTGAAGCTTTCCTACAACCGCAGCGGGAGGATATGATCCTCGCCATGGATTCGCAGTTTTCCCCTTCGGGTCGGACCAATGGCCCGATTTTGAAAAGTCACACGGCTTTTCATGCAACTGGTTGGAAAACCGCCGAAAAAATGGAAGAATCCGGGTGTTTCGCACGCCGTTCCGCGTCAACTTTGGCGAGGTATTGAGTGACCGAGAAGCGCGATCCCGCCATCCGGGTCACGGCCATGCCCGCCGACGCCAATGCCTATGGCGATATCTTCGGCGGCTGGCTGGTCAGCATCATGGACAATGGCGCCGGCCTGATCGCCGCGCGCCGCGCCAAGGGCCGGGCAGTCACTGTCGCCATCGACGGGATGCAGTTCCACGAGCCGGTTAAGGTGGGGGACGAAGTCTCCGTCTACGGCACGATCGAGAAGGTCGGCCGCACCAGCATGATCATCGCCGTGGAAGCCTGGCGCCGCCCGCGCCATGTGGAACAGGCTGTGAAGGTTACGCAGGCGAAGTTCACCTTCGTCGCCATCGACGATAACGGGCAACCGCGCCCTGTAGACGCTCAGGAGTAATTCGAAGTGGCAGAAGCCTACGACGTCATCGTTCTCGGTTCCGGCCCCGGCGGCTATGTCGCGGCTATCCGCAGTGCCCAGCTGGGTCTCAAGACCGCGATCGTGGAGCGCGAATTGCTGGGCGGGATCTGCCTCAACTGGGGCTGCATCCCCACCAAGGCGCTGCTGCGTTCGGCCGAGATCTATCACTACATGCAGCATGCCAAGGATTACGGACTGGCCGCGAAGGAAATTACTGCCGATCTTGAGGCCGTGGTGAAGCGGTCTCGCGGGGTGGCCAAGCAGCTCAATCAGGGCGTTACGCATCTGATGAAGAAGAACAAGATCGCCGTGCATATGGGCACGGGGACCTTGAAGGGGCCGAACACGCTGGAAGTCGCTGGCGAGAAGGGCACCGAAACCCTCACCGCCAAGCATATCATCGTCGCCACCGGTGCCCGTGCGCGCGATCTGCCCTTCGCCCCGGCCGACGGCAAGCGCGTGTGGACCTACCGCCACGCGATGACGCCGAAGGAAATGCCCGGCAAGCTGCTGGTGATCGGCAGCGGCGCGATCGGCATCGAATTCGCCAGCTTCTATAACGACATGGGAGCCGATGTGACCGTGGTCGAAATGCTCGACCGGGTGGTGCCGGTGGAAGATGCGGATGTATCCGCCTTCCTGCAAAAGGCGCTGACCAAGCAGGGCATGAATATCATGACCGGCGCCGCGCTGGAGGAACTGAAGGTTTCCGGCACGGGCGTCTCCGCCAAGATCAAGGCCAAGGACGGCAAGGTTACGGAAGGGCAATACAGCCATGTGATCGTGGCCATTGGCATTCAGCCCAACACCGAGAATATCGGGCTGGAAAAGCTGGGCGTGAAGCTGGATCGCGGCTTCATCCAGATCGATCCCTATGGCCGCACCGGCGTGAAGGGCCTGTGGGCAATCGGCGATTGCGTGCCTGGCCCATGGCTGGCGCACAAGGCCAGCCATGAAGGCGTGACCGCGGTGGAAGCCATTGCGCAGGAACTGGGCAACAAGGACGTTCACCCGCATGCGCTGGATCGCAACAACATCCCGGGCTGCACCTATTGCCACCCGCAGATCGCCAGCGTCGGCATGACCGAGGCGAAGGCCAAGGAAGCCGGGTACACGCTGAAGGTCGGCATGTTCCCCTTCATCGGCAATGGCAAGGCCATCGCGCTGGGCGAGCCAGAGGGCTTCGTGAAGACGGTGTTCGACGCCAAGACCGGCGAGTTGCTCGGCGCGCATATGGTTGGCGCGGAAGTGACCGAAATGATCCAGGGCTATGTCGTGGGCAAGACGCTCGAAACCACCGAGGCCGAGCTGATCAACACGATCTTCCCGCATCCCACCATCAGCGAAGCGATGCATGAAAGCGTGCTGGCGGCCTATGGCAGGGTGCTGCATATCTGATCGAGAGTAATCGCAACATCGGGGGGTGGCTGTCATGCGTATCCGTAATCTCGCGCCGATTTCGCTGATCGTCCTGCTTGCCGGGTGCTGGCAGTCGCAACTCCCCCTGATCCCCGCAGGCGAGGCCGATGCCCCGCCGCAGATCGTCGGCACCTATAAGGTGACGAATGAGGATATCGGCCCCGACGGCACCGCCACGGTGAAGAAGGGCAAGGCTTCGGGCACTTTCGACTTTGAATCCAAGGACCCCAAAGGCCTGGTGACCAAGCGCCTGCTGCGCTTCGACCGGCTCTCGGGAGAATGGTATCTGGTCCAGTCGCAGACGGTCGATGCCGAGAAAGGCCCGGGCCAGGCCAATTACCGCTTCCTCAAGATCGCTGGCGGTAAAGTGGAAGAATATGAACCGGCCTGCGATTCCACCGAAGCCATCTTCCCCGGCGTCTCGGTGAACAACGGCGATTGCAGCTTCGAGAACTACAAGGCCCTGAAGGCTGCCGCACAGAACCGCCTGAAACTGTCACTGGAAGGCACCGGCACGGAATTGTCGTTGCAGGTGACTTACGCGAAATAGGTGGTGGCGGAAGAGGTAGGGTTGGCCTCCGCTTCGCCCTGGCCGTCTTCGCACTGCGTGCGCCGACTCCGAGCCTCATTCTTGCCCCTGTGGGTTGGCGGAAGAGGTGGGATTCGAACCCACGAAGGGCTTGCACCCTTGCCGGTTTTCAAGACCGGTGCCTTCAACCGCTCGGCCACTCTTCCTTGGGGCATGCGGCTAGCGTCCTTTGACTGGATTGTCACCGTCGATTTCACACGACGCCGAAACGGGCTGGACAGAGTCAACGAAGATCAATAGACAAAGTCAACAAGTAGCGCGGCGGCGCGGACGAACGAGGTCGTGAAACGGCCCGGTGCCGCCACTCTGCTCACCTGACGCAGGATGGGCACGGTCACGCCCCTCCCATCCAAGCGGATTCCTTGCCCATCCTGCGTCGACTCTTCCCAGGCAATCGGCCTTTGCGCACTCAGATCGATTTCCTCCGCATTGCCCCCGTGACTCCGCCGCCTGTTGGTATTAGGCAAAATCAACGAGCGCAGCGGCGCCGTTCGGGAGACAATTTCAAGATCCGCGCGGGGAGGCAGCCTCCCACAGCGGACTGATTGGAGAGACTGGGATGAAACGCCTATTTTTCACCGCAATTGCAGCCATTTCGGGCATGACGATGGCCACCCCGGCCATGGCGCAATCCGCCTGCACGCGCGACCAGCTGGACCAGATGGCCCAGAGCTGGGTCAACGCGCTGGAAAAGGGCAGCCCTTTCGAAATGGAAATGGGCGAGTGGGTCGATTATCGCGAGAATTTCAAGCTTGGCACCTTGTCTGCGCTGTTCACCAAGCCGCGCAAGGTCGATTGGGCGCTCAAGGTGCTCGATACCACGGCCTGCAAGGTGTTCATCGAAACGGTGATGACCGATCCGGAACATCCCTATGTGATGGCCACGCAGATCAATCGCGGCTGGCAGGGCGGCGTCGGCACGATCAACAATATCGCCACCGATGAAGGCGACTGGCTGTTCAACGCCGCCAACACGCTGAAGTTCGCCAAGGGCGAGGACTGGTCGATCATTCCCGAAGGACAGCGCAACACCCGCCAGGAACTGATCGCGGCCGCCAATGCCTATCTCGACCTGTTCAACGACAAGAATGTGCAGGTTCCCTGGGGCACGCCCTGCGCGCGCCTTGAAGGCGGAATCTACACGGGGCGTGGACAGCCGGATGACAGCTGCAATGTCGGCGTTCCTTCGGGCGTAAAGCTGGCTTCGCGCGAATATGTGGTGGACGAGGCGCTGGGTACCGTCAGCGTGTTCCTGAAGTTTGGCGAGAAAGCCCGGCCCGACAGCCATGTGTTCCGCGTCGAAAACGGCAAGATTCGCTATGTCCACACCGTCACCAATTGCGGCACGGAAGTGAATTGCGGCTTCAAGCCGGTGGACTGGAGCAATCCTCCGGGGCCTCCCCAGAGCAACTGAATACGGCTGAATTTCCCCACGTCCCGCATCGCCGGGGCTTCTAAGGGGGAGTGCTTTGTGACAGGGTAAGGATATGAGCCTTCGAAGCCATATTCTTGCCCTGTCGTCGTTTCTGGGTCTGTGCGCGCCGCTTTCCGGCGCTGTCGCCCAGGAAGTTGTCCAACCTTTGCCCGCCGCCTATTCGGCCGATGATTCGGCTGTGGGGGCGGACGGGCTTTCGTTTCAGGCCTATCTCCAGGTCCTCGCCGCCCGCGCCCGTGCGGAGGGGGTGAGCGAGCGGACCATCGCGGCGATGACCGCGGGGCTTACGCCCAACAGCCGCGTCGTTTCGCTCGACCGCGCGCAACCTGCCGGGCCGCCGGGCAGCGGCTTCTCTCCGCTGGCACCCTATATCGCCACCCATGTGGACCGGAACCGCATCGCGGGGGGCAAGCGCGTCTATGGCGCGGCGATGGACACTGCGCTGCAGGTGGAGCGCAGCTATGGCGTACCCGCCCCGGTGGTGATCGCGATCTGGGGGCATGAGACGAATTACGGCAGCTACAAAGGCGATTTCGACCTGTCCCGCTCGCTCGCCACGCTGGCGTGGGAAGGGCGGCGGCGGGAGCTGTTCGCGGCGGAGTTCATCGACCTGCTGAAGATCGCCGACACCGGCTTCTCGCGCGATACGCTAAAGGGCAGCTGGGCCGGGGCCTTCGGCAATCCCCAATTCCTGCCCAGCGTGTTCCTGCGGCTGGCGGTGGATGGCGATGGCGACGGGCGCAAGGACATCTGGAACAGCCGGACCGACACGCTCCATTCGATTGCCAATTATTTCCGCGACGCCGGATGGCGCTCGGGCCAGCCCTGGGGCGTGGCGGCGCAATTGCCCGCCGGGTTCAACCCGGACGCCTATAAGGGCAGGATCGCTTCGCCCGTATGCCCCCGCGTGCACGAGCGGCACAGCCAGTGGAAGACGGTGCGCGAATGGAAGCAATTGGGTGTCACGCCGCTCGCCCCGATTGGCGACGATGTGCTGGCCAGCGTGTTCCAGCCCGACGGGCCGGGAACCAGATCCTGGCTCTTAACGGGGAATTATAGGGTTATCCTCGAATATAACTGCTCGAACTACTACGCTATGAGTGTGGGGTTGCTTGCAGATGAGATTGCCAAATAAGAGTTTCGCCCTCGGGCTGGTCCCGCTGGGTATTGCCGCCGCGCTCGTCGGGTGCGGCGGGTCGGGCGATGGGGGAGGGGCCGCGCTGGCCTCTGCGCCTGCGCCCATTGGCCCCGCGGCCGATTACCCGATCGTCGTCGGCGCGCCCTATACGGTCGCCGGCGTCACTTACACGCCCGCCGATGTGTGGAACTATGACGAAGTGGGCTATGTCTCGCTCGACAGTGCGGGCGGCACAGCCATTTCGGGCGCCAACCATGTGCTGCCCTTGCCAAGCTATGCCGAAGTCACCTCACTGGAAACCGGCCGGACCATTCTGGTGCGGATCGAGCGGCGCGGCCCGATGGGGAGCCACGATGTGGTCGCCCTCTCACCCGGCGCGGCGCAGCAGCTGGGCGTAGCGGCCGGAACGCCGGTGCGCGTCCGCCGCGTGAACCCGCAGGAGCCGGAACGCGCCGCCCTGCGTGCAGGCAAGCCCGCGCCCGACCGGATGGACACGCCCATGTCGCTGGTCAATGTGTTGAAGCTCAAGCTGCCCAATGGCGGCCCGCCCGCATCGCTGGCCCTGCCGAAGGAACTGCCCTCCGCTGCGCCGGAACTGGCGGCAGCGCCACTTCCTCCGCCGCCAGCTGTCGCACCGGCCCCGGTCGTTGCTGCGCCGAAACCCGCCGCCACGCCGGCCGCCAAACCGCCTGTGAAGCCGCCGGTTCAGCCCGCCACAAAGCCCGCGACACGCGGCTTCGTGGTCCAGGCCGGAGCCTTTTCCACGAAGGAACGGGCGGAAAAGGTGGCCAAGGCGCTTGGCGGGCAGGTCAGCAAGTCCGGCTCGCTCTACCGCGTTCGCACCGGGCCTTTCCCCACGCGCAATGCCGCCGATGCCTCGCTCGCCAAGGTGAAAGCTGCGGGTTATAGCGACGCACGAATCTATTCCGAAGGCTAGGGGCACGGCCCCTGCCGCATGAAGGGCAGGAGCAGGCTTGGCGCATTTTGGCAGGATCGGATTGCTGAGGCTGGGCGCGGCATTGGCCGCCATCCCCGCCGCGCTGCACGCCGATCCGGCCCCGCCGAGCGAGGCGGAGGCCCCGGTCGCGCTGCTGATCGATGCCGGCACCGGCCAGGTGCTGCACGCCCGTGAGGCTGACCGGCGCTTCCTGCCCGCATCCGTCACCAAGGTGATGAGCGCCTATCTGGCGTTCGAGATGCTGGCCGACGGGCGGCTGAAGGCGGACCAGACCTTCACGGTCACCCCCGAACTGGCCCAGCAATGGTCGGGCACCGGCTCTACCCTGTTCCTCAAGCCGGGCGACAAGGTCAGCGTCGATACGCTGATCCACGGCATCACCACTGTTTCCGCCAATGACGGGGCGGTGCTCCTCGCGCAGGGCGCGGCCGGATCGGTCGAGAAATGGGTCGCGCTGATGAATGCCGCGGCTGTGCGGCTGGGCATGGATGACAGCCATTTCGGTACGCCCAACGGCTGGCCCGATGAGGGCGCGACCTTCGTTACCGCACATGATCTGGCGCTGCTGGCCCGGGCGATGATCGCGCGCCATCCCGATCTCTACGCCCGCTATTTCGGCAAGAGCGGCTTTCGCTACAACGGCGTGGCCCAGTCCAATCACGATCCCCTGGTCGGCGTGGTGCGCGGGGCCGACGGGATCAAGACCGGCTTCACGCGCGAGGCGGGCTATAATTTCCTTGGCAGCGCGATGCGCGACGGGCGCCGTCTGGTGCTGGTGGTGGCCGGCACCGACAGCGAGCAGGAACGCGCCCGCATCGCGCGGAATTATGTCGAATGGGGCTTCGCCGCGTTCGAGCCGCACCGCATCTTTCCGGCAGGCGCCACGATCGGAACCGCACGAGTTCAGGATGGCGCGGAAGACAGCGTGGCCTTGCGCACGGCGGCGCCGGTAATCGCGGACATACCGCCGGGCGCCAAGCCGAAGATCGAAATGTCGCTCCATTATCGCGGGCCACTGGCCGCGCCGATCATCGCCGGGCAACAGGTTGCAGAACTGGAAGTGCGGATCGAGGGGATGGAACCCTATCGCGTTCCGCTGAAGGCGGTTCGCGCGGTGAAACAGGCCAATCCGTGGCAGCGCATCGTCAATGGCGTGCTAGGCTGGCTTTCATGAGCAAGGGACGATTCATTGCGCTGGAAGGCGGGGAAGGGGTGGGAAAATCCACTCAGGCCCGCCTGCTGGCACAGGCGCTGGAAGCGCGCGGGATCACGGCACTGCTTACGCGCGAACCGGGCGGCACTCCCGGCGCCGAAGCGATCCGCGCCTTGCTGCTCGATCCGCCGGGCAGTGGGTGGAACCCGCGCGCAGAGGCGCTGCTGTTCGCCGCCGCCCGTTCCGACCATGTCGAAAAGCTGATCCGCCCCGCGCTGGACGCCGGGCAATGGGTGATCTGCGATCGCTTCATCGATTCCACCCGCGCCTATCAGGGCGGCGGTGGGGGCCTTTCCGAAGCGGAAATCCTTGCGCTCCACCGGATCGGCAGTGAAGCATTGCTGCCCGATCTCACTTTGCTGGTGGAAGTTCCTCCTGCGCTCACCGCCGCACGGCTCAGCCTGCGCGACAGTGACGGTTCGGATGCAATCGGCGGGCGCGATGCGGCCTACCATGCCCGCGTGGCGGAAGCCTTCTCCCGCATTGCCGGGGAGGAACCGCAGCGTTTCGCCCGGATCGACGGGGAGGGCACCCCGCAGCAAATCCACGCCCGCATCATGGCCTCGCTCGGCCCCCTGCTGGAGCTATCGGCATGAGGCATTCGGGCCATGACGAGCCCTGGCGGGCATGGCATTCCGCACTTTCGGGCCCGCGCATGCATCACGCATGGATGCTGGCCGGCAAGCGCGGCCTAGGAAAGCTGGACTTCGCACTGGCCGCCGCGCGTGAACTGGTGGCCGAAGCGGGCGTGCCGCAGCCCAAGGGCGATCACCCCGATATTCACCTGCTGGAACATCTCCCCGCCAATGCCGATGAGGAGAAGAAGAAGGCCGAAGGCAAGGATTGGCAGGCCAAGCGGAACATCTCGATCGACCAGATTCGCGAGATGCAGCACCGGCTCGTTACAAGGCCCACACTGGGCAACCGCCGCGCGGTGATTATCTCGCCTGCCGACGATCTCGAAAAGGGGTCTGCCAATGCGCTCCTCAAAAGCCTTGAGGAACCGCCGCAGGGCACGTTCTTCCTGCTTGTGACGCACCGGCCCGGCCGATTGCTGCCAACGATCCGCTCGCGTTGCCGGGTGCTCCGCTTCGGCGAGGCCAGCGCGGCCGAGGTGGAGGCATTCCTGACAAGGGAAGCGCCAAACGCCGATCCCGCCGCCCGTGCGCTTGCTGCAAATGCCGCCGCCGGATCGCCGGGGGCGGCGCTGGACTTCCTTGCCCATGATCTGGCCCCGCTTCACCGCCTGATGCAGCGCATCCTGATGCAGGGCGATGAGGGCTTCGAATTGCGCGGCGAACTGGCCGACGCCATCGGCCAGCGCCCCACGCGGGAACGGCAATTGGCCGCGATCGACCTTGCCCGCTCCGTCATCGTGCAGGAAATGCGGGGCGCCACGCGGGCACGCATTCCGGCCATCGTCAACGCCCATGGCGAGCTGAACCGCCTCGCCGCCCAGGCACCGACCTATAATTTCGACGCGGCACTGCTAGTGATGGAAATCGGCAGCTTGCTCGCAGGTGCAGCACGCCCTAGGGAACCGGCCCATGGCTGATCCCTATTACATTACCACCGCGATTTCCTATCCCAACGGCCCGCCGCATATCGGCCATGCCTATGAGGCGATCGCTGCAGACGTGGCCGCGCGGTTCCAGCGCCAGATGGGGCGCGACGTGCGCTTCCAGACCGGCACGGACGAACACGGGCTGAAGATGGCGCAGAAGGCGCGCGATCTGGGCAAGACCCCGGCCGAACTGGCAAGCGAGATGTCCGCTTTGTTCCGCGCCATGTGCGACGGGCTGAACGTCTCCTATGACCGCTTCATCCGTACGACCGAGGACGCGCATCACCGCGCCAGCCAGGCGATCTGGCAGGCGATGGAGGCCAATGGCGACCTTTATCTGGATCGCTACGAAGGCTGGTACTCGGTCCGCGACGAAGCCTATTATGACGAGAGCGAGCTGATCGAAGGGGAAGGGGGCGAAAAACTCTCCCCACAGGGCACGCCGGTCGAATGGACGGTAGAGGAAAGCTGGTTCTTCAAGCTCTCCAAATATCAGGAACCGCTGCTGGCGCTCTATGCCGAGCATCCGGAATTCATCCAGCCCGAAAGCCGCCGCAACGAAGTGATGCGCTTCGTGGAAGGGGGCCTGCGCGATCTCTCCGTCAGCCGCACCAGTTTCGACTGGGGCGTGAAGGTGCCGGGGCATGAGGATCACGTGATGTATGTGTGGGTGGATGCGCTCACCAATTACATCACCGGCGTCGGCTATCCCGACGATACGGAGGAATTCCGCAAGTTCTGGCCGGCGAATGTCCATCTGATCGGCAAGGACATCGTGCGTTTCCACGCGGTCTATTGGCCGGCCTTCCTGATGAGCGCGGGCATCGCCGTGCCGAAGCAGGTCT
Source organism: uncultured Caenibius sp. (assembly GCA_963662855.2). Taxonomy (GTDB): domain Bacteria; phylum Pseudomonadota; class Alphaproteobacteria; order Sphingomonadales; family Sphingomonadaceae; genus Andeanibacterium. Next base: position 998,935 of record CAXXWL010000005.1, on the reverse strand, counting down.
TCGCCCATGGCTTCCTGCTCAATCGCGGGCAGAAGGAATCGAAGTCGCTCGGCAATGTGACCGATCCGATGCAGCTGGCCGAACGTTATGGCGTGGACACTCTGCGCTATTTCCTTTTGCGCGAAGTTACCTTCGGGCAGGATGGCAGCTATTCGGCAGAAGCTATTGTAAACAGGGCTAATGCAGAGCTGGCCAACAGCTTCGGCAATCTCGCCCAGCGCGTGATGAGCTTCATCGCCAAGAATTGCAGCGAGGGCATCACGGCCAGCGCTCCGGTGCTCGAGGTGGATGCGGAACTGCGTTCCAAGGTGAATGCCGCTTGCGCTTCGGAACTGCCGGAAGCCTTCGAAAAGCTGGCCTTCACGGCCGGGCTCGAAGCGTGGATGCAGGCCGTCTACGCCTGCAACGCCTATGTCGACGAGCAGGCCCCCTGGGCCCTGCGCAAGACCGATCCGGCGCGGATGGAGCGGGTGCTGGCAACCCTGTGCGGCTGTATCCGCGATCTGGCCGTGGCCGTGTCGCCGGTGACGCCCGCCGCTTCGGCGAAGATTCTCGATGCGCTGTGCATCCCGGCAGAGGCGCGCGATTTCGCAGCTCTGTCGCAGGATCCGGCGCTGGGCGAAATCCGCGTCGATGCTCCCACTCCGGCCTTTCCCCGTCTGGAAATGCCGGTGGAGGAGGGTGCCTGATGCTCGTCGATAGCCACTGCCACCTTGAATATAAGGGGCTGGTGGAAGATCAGCAGGCCGTGCTCGAACGGGCGCGGGCCGCTGGCGTGCGCGGGTTTCTCAACATCTCCACCCGCCAGAGCGAATGGGACCGCGTGATCGGCACCGCCGCGCGCGAGCCGGATGTCTGGGCCAGCGTCGGCATCCACCCGCATGAGGCGGACGGCCATGCCGATCTCGGCGCGGGGGCCCTGCTTGAGGCGACCGCGCATCCCAAAGTCGTCGCCATCGGGGAAACCGGGCTCGACTATTATTACGACAAGTCGGACCGCCAGGTGCAGCAGTCCCTCTTCCGCACCCACATCCAGGTTGCCCGCGAAACGAGCCTGCCTCTCATCGTTCACACGCGTGAAGCTGAAGAAGATACTGCAGATATCCTGCGCGAAGAAATGGGGCAGGGTACATTCCCCGCCCTGATCCACTGCTTCACCGCCTCTGCCGATTTCGCCCGTATCGTCCTTGATCTCGGCCTCACGATCTCCATTTCGGGCATCGTGACATTCAAGAACGCCAAAGACTTGCAGGATATCGCCTCCTGGATTCCGGAAGATCGACTTCTGGTTGAAACCGACAGCCCCTTCCTGGCCCCGGTTCCCCATCGCGGCAGGCCCTGCGAACCGGCTTTCGTTGCCGATACGGCGGCGTTCGTCGCCAATCTGCGCGGAGAAACGGTGGAAAGGTTGGGGGAATATACCACACGCAATTTTCATGCTTTGTTCCGGAGGGCCGCCCCGTGAAAGTCCGCATCCTGGGGTCAGGAACATCGACAGGCGTGCCGCGTATCGGAAACGACTGGGGCGATTGCGATCCGTCGGAGCCGCGCAATCGCAGGACGCGGGTGTCCATTCTCGTCGAGAACGATGAAGGCAGCAAATTGTTGGTGGATACGTCCACCGATCTGCGCCAGCAATTGCTCACCAATGAGATCGATCGGATCGACGGGGTCTTCTGGACCCATGATCACGCGGACCATTGCCACGGAATCGATGACCTCAGAGTATTGCGTTATGGCCGAGCTGCGCCTTTGCCGGGTTTCGGCTCGACAGAAACGGTCCACCGGCTGCGCCAACGCTTCAGCTATGTGTTTGCCGGCCAGTTTGGCTATCCCACGATTGTCGAGTTGGAAGCGCTTGATCGGCTAAGGTGTCACGCCGGCTTTGGGGTCAGCTGGTGCCAGATGCCCCATGGCCCCACGGAAACGACCGGATATCGCTTCGAGTGCGATGGAAAGTCCATCGGCTATGCTACTGATTATAGCGCAATAAAGGCGGAAATGGTCGAGTTTTTTCACGGCGTGGACGTGCTCGTAAGCGATTGCCTTCGCCGGGAGCCACATCCGACGCATGCCCATGTGGCCATGGCGATCGAGTTGGGCGATGCATGCCGTGCGGGAACGACTGTCCTGACGCATTTGGACCAGAGCCTGGATTACCGTACGCTCCAGTCCGAAGTGCCGCCGGGCGTAATCGTCGGGTACGATGGTATGGTGATCGAGGCGTAGCATGAGCAACAGCTGGGTTTCAGTCGTCGCATTGCTTGGATGGCTGGTGCTCGCTGTGAGTGCTTACTCCGGGCATCGCCTTGGATGGCGCAAGAACCTGGTGCTGGCACTGGTGTGGGCGGCGATCTTCGCGTCCATGACCGCATTCATCAGCTGGATGGGGGTATGAGACGAAGTGGCGGAAATCCGCGGCCTCACTCACCCGAGATTTAACATAATACTTATTATCGCTTCATGATGGTGATCCATGTCAGAACAGTTGAACCGCCTGCTCCGCATCATGGCCTGCCTGCGCGATCCGGAAACTGGCTGCGAATGGGATGTCGCGCAGACCTTTGCGACAATCGCGCCCTATACGATTGAGGAAGCTTACGAAGTCGCCGACGCGATCCAGCGGAACGACATGGAGGATCTGCGCGGAGAGCTTGGTGACCTGCTGCTCCAGGTCGTATTCCATGCGCGGATGGCCGAGGAAGCTGGCCTTTTCTCCTTTGAGGATGTTGCTCGCGCGATTGCCGAAAAGATGGAGGCGCGCCACCCGCATGTGTTTGGCGACAGCCACTCGCCCGGATGGGAAAACCTTAAAGAACAAGAGCGTAGTGCGGCAGGCTCGACAAGTTCTATGGATGGTGTTGCCCGGGCGCTGCCGGCTTTGCTGCGCGCGGAGAAGCTGCAGAAACGTGCTGCCCGGGTCGGGTTCGATTGGCCCGATACTGACGGTCCGGCGGCGAAGCTGGTCGAGGAAATGGCAGAATTGCGGGAGTCTGAGCCGGATTCAAGGCTGGAGGAAGCAGGCGACGTGCTGTTCGCCGCGGTCAATCTGGTTCGTGCCTATGGGATTGCGCCGGAAGACGCCCTCCGCGCCACGAATGACAAGTTCGAGCGTCGTTTCCGGGCAATGGAAGAGCTTTCTTCCGGTAAATTCAAGGAGTTGAGCCTGGATGAGCAGGAAGAGCTCTGGCAAAGGGTCAAGCTTGGCGAACGTGTGCTCAAAAGCACCTAAAGCGTGTCTAACTGACAGCTAAGGACCGTCCAACGCGCTAGAGCGAGGAGTAACGTCCAAACTCCTTCGGCGTCAGCCGCACTGTCATCCGGACGCGGGACTCCCCTTCCCCCGCGACCTGTTCTTCCGCCAGCACTTCGCCATGGGCATGGAGCCAGGCGATCCGCTGCCCATCGCTCGACGAAAGCGCGAATTCATAGGTTTTCGCGTTTTCTGTCAGAATCTTGCTGAGTAATTCGAACAATCTGTCGAGGCCCAGGCCGGTGACTGCCGAGATCGGCACGATCCGCTCCTCGCCCTCAGCCAGTTCGGCCAGCTCCTCGCGGCGATCCTCGTCGAGAAGGTCCCATTTGTTCCAGGCCTCCACGATGGGGATGCTGCTCTCACCCTCCTCGCCGTCGATCACGCCGAGGTCGGTGAGGATTTCGAGCACCTGGGTTTTCTGCGCGCCGCTGGCGGGGTTGGCCATGTCGCGAACGTGGACGATTACATCGGCCGCGGTCACTTCTTCCAGCGTCGCGCGAAAGGCGGCGACCAGCTGGGTCGGCAGGTCGGAGATGAAACCCACAGTGTCGGACAGGATCGCCTTTTCCACGCCGGGCAGACGGATCGCGCGCATGGTGGGATCGAGCGTGGCGAAGAGGAGATCCTCCGCCATGACGTCAGCGCCAGTTACCCGATTGAAAAGAGTAGATTTTCCGGCGTTGGTATAACCCACCAGCGCAATCACCGGCCAGGGCGCCTTGCCGCGCCGCTCGCGGTGGAGGGCGCGGGTCTTGCGAACCTGATCGAGTTCCTTGCGCAGCCGCCCCATGCGGGTGCGGATCATTCGCCGGTCGGCCTCGATCTGGGTTTCGCCTGGGCCGCCGAGGAAGCCGAAGCCGCCACGCTGACGCTCAAGGTGCGTCCAGCTGCGCACCAAGCGGCTTTGCTGATAGTCGAGATGGGCGAGTTCGACCTGCAGCCGCCCTTCGGCTGTTGCCGCACGTTCGCCGAAGATTTCCAGGATCAGGCCCGTGCGGTCGATCACCTTGCGCTTGAGCTTTTCCTCAAGATTGCGCTGCTGGATCGCGCTGAGCGCGCCATCGACGATGACCAGCTCCGCCTCTTCCATGGTGCAGGCCGTGCCGATGCGCTCGATCTGGCCTTCGCCGAACAGGGTCGCGGCGCGAACCGCGCGGATCGGCAGGATGAAGGCGTCCGCCACGATGATGCCGATCGCAAGCGCCAGTCCCCTGGCTTCTTCAAGCCGGGCCTCGGGATCTTCGCTGCGTCGCTGCCCCCTGATATCCGGGCACACGACCACGGCACGCGCACCGCGCGTTACCTCACCGGCAAGATCTTCGGTAAAGCTCAGTCGCTGTCGCCTTCACCGTCCCAATCGCCGGTCAGATCGACAGGCGAAGCGGGCTGAATGGTCGAAACCGCATGCTTGTAGGCAAGCTGCACAAAGCCTTCACGCTCCAGCAGCATGCAGAACAGATCATAGGCGGCGATCCGGCCCTGCAGCATCACGCCGTTCACCAAGAACATGGTGACGCTGACGCCCGCATCGCGCACGCTGCCAAGGAACACGTCCTGCAGCAGGCGCTGCTTCTTGCCGCCATCGGCGCCGGAAGCGAATTGTTCCGCATCCACCGGCGCGCTGGGCATGATGGTGGAAATCGCGTGCTTGTAGACAAGCTGCGACTGGCCATCGCGGCGCAGCAGGATCGAGAAATTGTCGAACCAGGTCACGATTCCCTGCAACTTCACGCCCTTGACGAGGAACATCGTCACCGGCGTCTTGTTCTTGCGCAGCAGGTTGAGGAAAGCATCCTGCAAGCTCTGACCGCCCTTGGCGGCGGGGGCCGGCTTGGCGCTGGGGGCACTGGTGACAGAAGGTTCGGGGGCCGGCTTAGGCCGTGCCGAGAGCGTTCTTCCGGTCATGAAACTGACTCCTGTTGTTGGCAGCCGCGATTGCGGTTCCGCATTCTGGCTGGTCCGCCTTACCGCCACATGAAGCGGATTCGCCGTTCCAACCGGATAGCAAACTTAGTGTAATGCCAGTTCGTCCGCAGCGGCAAGATTTTTGTGCACCTGCGAACAATCCTGTCATTTCTCCCGTTTTTCATTCCCGGGAAGGATCAGGCGGGGTCCTCCCCTTCACGCTCCCCCATTCCCAGCAGCTTGAGCTTGCGATGCAGGGCAGAGCGCTCCATCCCGATGAAGCCTGCCGTCTTGGAAATATTGCCGGAAAAGCGCCGGATCTGGATGCGCAGATATTCCCGCTCGAAGCTTTCGCGCGCCTCGCGCAGCGGCACCCCCATCAGCGAGGTGATGCCCGGCCCGCCATCCATCTTGCCCCCGGTGATTTCCGGAGGAAGCATGTCAGGCTCGATCCGGGTCAATTTGTCGCGGGGGGTGAGGATCACGGTGCGTTCGATGACATTGCGAAGCTGGCGCACATTGCCCGGCCAGTCATAGGCCTGCAACGCCGCCATCGCCTCGGACGAGACGACCGGAGGCTTGATGCCCTGTTCAGCCGAGAAGCGGGTGAAGAAGTGATCGGCGAGGCTGGGAATGTCTTCCCGTCGTTCGGCCAGCGGAGGTATCCCCACCGGCACGACATTGAGCCGGTAGAACAGATCCTCGCGGAAGCGCCTCTCGGCGATTTCGCGTTCCAGTTCGCGCGAGCTTGAGGAAACGACGCGGACATCCACTGCGATCTGGCGCGTGCCGCCCACGCGCACGAAGCTCTGTTCGGTCAGCACCCGCAGGATTCGCGCCTGGGTGCTTTCCGGCATGTCGGCCACTTCATCGAGATAGAGCGTACCGCCATCGGCCATTTCGAGCAGACCGGCGCGCACCAGCTTGCCCTCTGCCTCTTCCCCGAACAATTCCTGTTCGAAACGCTCCGGAGTGATGCGGGCCGAATTGACGGTGACGAAGGCCTTGTCCGCACGCGGGCTCCACGCATGGAGCAGGCGGGCCGCCACTTCCTTGCCGGCGCCGGCAGGCCCGCTGATCAGCACCCGGCTGCCGGTATTGGCAACCCGCTTCAGCGTGGCGCGCACCTGGTTGATGGCGCTGGAATTGCCGGTGAATTCGTCATTCTTGATGAGGCCTTCGCGCAGCTGCGCATTTTCGCGCCGCAGCCGCTCGGTCTCGGTCGCACGGTGGACGAGGTGAAGCAGGCGTTCGGCTTCGAAGGGCTTCTCGATGAAATCCATCGCTCCCCGGCTGACTGCCGAAACCGCCGTATCGATATTGCCATGGCCGGAGAAGATGATCACCGGCAGTTCCGGCTCACGTTGCTTGATGGCATCCAGCACTTCGAGCCCGTCCATCGGGCTGCCGTGGAGCCACACGTCCAGAAGGACGAGGCTCGGGCGTTTCTCGTCGATCGCAGCCAGGGCAGAGGTGCTGTCGCCAGCGGTGCGGCATTCGTAGCCTTCGTCGCTCAGCACGCCGGCGACCAGTTCGCGAATGTCCCGCTCGTCGTCCACTACGAGGATGTCGAGCGCCATCAGATCTTCTCCATCATAGAATGCATTGTCATTCGGCAGCCTCGCTGCCCTGACGGGCGGAAACAGGATCGCGCGCAAAACGCAGGGTTACGCGGGTGCCGCCGCTTTCGGCGGAAGTGAAAGCCATTTCGCCGCCATGTTCTTCCACTATCTTGTTCACGATCGCGAGGCCCAGCCCGGTGCCCTTCTCCCGCGTGGTCACATAGGGCTCCACGATCCGCTCGCGGTCATGCGGCAGGCCGATGCCATTGTCCTCCACCGTAACGGTGAAAGCCTCGTCGTCGAATGAGGTGCACACCGCGATGCGGCCGCGATAATCGGGCTCGGCGTCCTTTGTCCGCGCGTCGATCGCCTCGGCGGCATTCTTCAGCACATTGGTCATCGCCTGGCCGAACTGGTGACGGTCGCACGCGACGGGGTGAGTGCCCTCCCCGCCATCGAAGCTGTAAGTGATCTCGGGATGGCCCACTTCCTGCAGGAACAGGGACTGGCGCACCAGATCCACCGGGTCCTCCTTGCGGAAAACCGGCTTGGGCAGGCGCGCAAAGCTGGAGAATTCGTCCACCATCTTCCTGAGATCGCCCACCTGCCGGATGATCGTGGCGGTCAGTTCCTCGAACAATTCGGTGTCGGTCTGTATCTGGCGGCCATAGCGGCGCTTGAGCCGTTCGGTGGCGAGCTGGATCGGGGTCAGCGGGTTCTTGATTTCATGCGCGATGCGCCGCGCCACATCCGACCAGGCAGCCTGGCGCTGATCGAGAAGCTGGCGGGTGATATCTTCGAAGGTGATCACATGGCCGCCCGCCGCCGGGGCTACCTTCACCGCCAGGGTCAGCAGTTCGCCATCCTTATTGTACTGCACCAGCCCGTTGGAGAGGTGCGCGTCCATCATGGCGGCAATCTCGGGCGCGATACCGCTCAGCTTGAGGCCGACTGGCGCAGGGCCGACCCGGTCGAGCAGAAGTTTCTGCGCGGAGCTGTTCATCAGCAGCACGTCCCCGGCGCCATCGACCGAGACGATGCCCGCGGTGATCGATTCCAGCACCGTTTCGATGAAGGCGCGCCGTTCTTCCAGCTGTTCGTTCGCACCGACCAGCGCGGTGGTCTGCTGTTCGATCTGGGCCGTCATGCGATTGAAGGCGCGGTTGAGCAGGCCGATTTCATCCGGCCCGGTGCGGCCTTCCACGCGCAGAGAGTAATTGCCCTGCCCCACTTCGCGCGCGGCTCGCACCAGATCCGTCAGCGGGCGCACCTGCCGATCGGCAAAGCGCAATGCGAACCAGATCGCCAGCCCTACAAGGCCCAGCGAGACGAAGAATAGCAGCAGGTTGAACCGCAATTGCAGCTTGCGCGCGCTGCCGGTCAGCACCTCATATGTCGAGACGACGCTTTGCGCGCGTTTCCACTGGCTGAGTGCCAGCGCATCGGAATTGCGGGCGTTGTAGAGATATATTCCCGCCCGCCGATCGATCGCCGCAACGGCTTCGATCCGGTCCTCGCTCGCGGTGACGACCACGTCTTCCCCGGCATCGAGCTTCGGCATCGCCCCTGCGACCACCCGCTTGACGAGATCGTCCTCGTCCGGATCGACGATGGCGGCGACATTAAGCTCGCCATTCTGCCCCTTCTGGACGATCGCGCTGCGGTTCAGTTCGCGCTGATAGGCCTGGAGATAATATTGCTCCGGAAATTCCGGGCTGGTGAGCGAGATACGGGTGAGGACGTAGCGCAGATCCCCCGCCATGGCGGTGGTGTTGTTGGCAAGCTGCCGCTGGTTCTGATCGTAATATCCGCGGGCCAGTTCATTCGCCGTGTCGATAATCCCGCGCTGCTTGTCGGAGAACCAGAACTCGACCCCGGTCTGGAACAGGAAGGATGCGAAGATCGACACCAGCAGTGTGGGAATCGCCGCGACCAGCGAGAAGAAGAACACCAGGCGGACATGCAGCCGCGCGGTCTTGTCCCCGGCCCGGCGGATGGCGATACGCCGGCCGACCAGCACCAGCAGGGTCATCGCCGGGATCAGCGTGCCGATCAGCAGCGCGGCCGCCTCGCCCGAAGGAACCAGCCCCCCGCGCATCGGCTGGCCGAAGAGCTTCACCCAGCTCCACACCACCATGACGCCCAGCACGATCGCGGAAACGACTTCCAGAATGCCGAATATATTGGCGCGCCGGGCGTTCACCAAAGCTCGGCGGGACCAGCGGGGCCATCGGTGCCCTGGGGTAGCGTGCGTTTCGGGCATCGTTGCGTAGTTACAACTGCCCTGTTGCACTTTTGCAAGCAATTTTCGCGCAAGCACGGCGAAACGTGCGTCTCACACCCTCCGAACGAACCTTTCCGGATCGATCCGCAGCTCGTCGAGGCGTTTGCGCAAGGTGTTGCGATTGATCCCCAGCAGATGCGCGGCGCGAAGCTGGTTGCCACTCGTCTCCGCCAGCGCATGTTCGAACAGCGGCTTTTCGAAGGCCGCCAGCGCGGCATGGTACAGCGTACCCTCGGCCGGAGACGCGGCGGCCAGCCAATTGTCGAGCGCGCTGGAAAAATCCGCCCCTTCCGCAGGGGCGGCAGCGGCGGGCCGCTCTTCCAGCATGGCGATCACCGAGGGAGCATCGATCATCTCCTCGCGCGAGAGCAGCGCGAGGCGGAAGATGAAGTTCTTCAACTCGCGCACATTGCCGCGCCAGGGCTGGCGCATCAGCACTTCGCCCGCCTCGTGGGTTAGCTGGTGGCGCGGCAGCCCTTCTTCCGTCGCCTGCAGCAGGAAGTGGCGGGCCAGCGCCTCGATATCGCCCGCCCGCTCGCGCAGGGGCGGCAGCTGGATCGGCACGACGTTGAGACGGTAGAACAGATCCTCGCGGAACTGTCCGCCCGCGATCATCGGGGCAAGGTCGCGATTGGTGGCAGCGATGATCCGCACGTCGATGGCGATTTCCTCGCGGCCGCCCACACGGCGGATACGGCCCGATTGCAGCGCACGCAGCAGGCGGGTCTGCGCCTCGGCTGGCATGTCGCCGATTTCGTCGAGGAACAGGGTTCCCCCGCTCGCCTGTTCGAACTTGCCGATATTGCGCGCCACCGCGCCGGTGAAGGCGCCCTTTTCGTGCCCGAACAGCTCGCTTTCGATCAGTTCGCGCGGGATCGCCGCCGTGTTGACCGCCACGAATGGTCCCTTGGCGCGATGGCCGAGCTGGTGGATCGCCTCTGCCACCAGTTCCTTGCCGGTGCCGCTTTCGCCCAGGATCAGCACGGTGAGGTCGTTCCTCAGCACGCGGGTGATCATGCGGTAGACGCCCTGCATCGCCTGGCTTCGGCCGACCAGCGGCAGGCCCTCGCCTGCTGGGGCACCGTCATCCGCGCCGCTTTCCCGGCTGTCGGCTGCCTGACGTGCGGCGCGGACCAGTTCGTCGAGATCGAAAGGCTTGGGGAAATATTCGAACGCGCCCGTATCGCTGGCCCGCACCGCCGTATCCAGCGTATTCTGGGCCGAAAGGATGATCACCGGCATGTCAGGATAGGCCGCACGCACTTCGCCCAGCGTCTCGATCCCGTCGCCATCGATCAGCATGATGTCGGTCAGCATCACGTCATAGCGATTGTCCGCCAGCAGCCGGTCGCGCTCGGCGATGGAATCGCAGCGATCGACCGTGAAACCGTCATCCTGCAGCGCCGCCGTGGTGACCAGCGCGATCGAGGTATCGTCCTCGACCAGCAATGCGCGCCTGCCCATGCCCCTGTTCCTCTCTTAACGCGCCACCGCGAGATGGACCTTGAAGTGAGTCCATCCCTCGGCATCGTCGCGTTCGTGGCTGATGCGCCCATCCATGTCGCGCACCAGCTTGTTCACCAGAGCGAGCCCCAGCCCCTGCCCGTTCTTTTTGGACGAGACGAAAGGCTCGAAAATATGGTCGCGCAGGGCGGCATCGATGCCCGGGCCATTGTCGCTCACCCGCACTTCGATTGGCAGCTTTACCGGACGGCCCAGCCGTAATGCGGTGAGGACGAGGCCGGAGACGAAGCGCGTGCGGATCACGATCTGCGGGTTGTCCGCCCCCCGGCAGGCATCGCGCGCATTGGAAATGAGATTGATCAGCACCTGCACCAGCGCATCCTCATTCCCCAGCACCTGCGGCAGCGACGGGTCGAACTCCTCGCGAATATCGACATCATTGTCCCCCTGCGCCTTGAATACATTGATCGCGCGGCGGATCACTTCGTGCAGATTGCAGGGCGCGACCGGTTCAGGCTGTTCGCGCCCGAGCGACTGCATCCGGTCGACCAGCTTGGCGATCCGGTCCACCTCATCGGCGATCATCTGGGTCAGCGCCTTGTCATTGTCGGACAGCTTGCGCCCCAGAAGCTGGGCCGCCCCGCGAATGGCAGACAGGGGATTCTTGATCTCGTGAGCGAGAATGGCCGGTGCGCGCAGCGGCGGCTCATCCCCCTCCCCCAGCGTTTCGGTGGCGCGCACGTCGTTCATGGCCAGCATCTGCCAGCCCGGATGATCGATCACCGGAGAGAGGATCAGGTCAAGTTTGTGTTCTGAATTGCCGATGCGGGTCTTCACCGAAAGCGCCGAAATCTGGGAATCGCCAAGATCCAGCCATTCGTAGAAACGCGCTTCCTCGAACTTCGCGACGTCTTCCAGCCTGCGGCCCAGCAGCCGCTTGGCCCCCATGCCGATAAGCTGTTCGGCTGCGGGATTAGCGCCCCGGATAACCAGCCCCGGCCCCAGCAAAAGGACGGCGCTTGAAAGGCTCGCCAATTGTTCAGCCGGCTGGGGAAAATCGCTCACGCGGCGCGGCGCCCGTCCGAAGCGGCCAGATCGGGCCCGGCAAGGAAAGGTTCGTAGAAACGCGCCAGCTCGCCCAGCACCTGATCCGCATCGTCGATGAAGTTGACGAAATTGCGGAAGTCAGCCGAACCGTGCAGCCCCTTGGTGTACCAGCCCAGATGCTTGCGGGCGATCTTCACGCCAGTATCGCGCCCGTAATGGTCGAGCATGGCGTTATAATGCTCCACGAGCACGCCATATTGCTCCGCAATGCCGGGGGCGGGCACTTTCTCGCCCGTCTGGAGCCAGTGCATCACCTGCCCCAGCAGCCACGGCTTGCCATAGGCGCCGCGTCCGATCATCACGCCGTCCGCGCCGCTCTGCTCCAGTGCCAGCCCTGCATCTTCCTCGCAGCAGATGTCGCCATTGACGATAACGGGAAGCGAAACCGCCTCCTTCACCTGGCGGACGAAGGCCCAGTCCGCCTCGCCCTTGTACATCTGGTTGCGGGTGCGGCCGTGGACCGTAATCATCTTCGCGCCAAGATCCTCGGCGATATGGGCGAGTTCCGGCGCGTTGAGGCTGGCATGGTCCCAACCCATCCGCATCTTCACCGTCACCGGCACCGAAACGGCCTTCACCGTTGCTTCGATCAGGCTGGCGGCCAGCGGCAGATCGCGCATCAGGGCGCTGCCCGCATCGCCATTGACGACCTTCTTCACCGGACAGCCCATATTGATATCGATGATCGCAGCGCCGCGATCCTCATTGAGTTTCGCTGCCTCGCCCATCTCGGCGGGGGTGCAACCGACCAGCTGCATGGACACCGGCTCTTCCACCGGATGCCACGCGGCCTTTTGCAGCGACTGGCGCGTCTCGCGGATCATGGCCGGGCTGGCGATCATCTCGGTGACATTGAGGCCCGAGCCATAGCGGCGCACCAGCGTGCGGAACGGCATATCGGTGACGCCCGTCATCGGCGCCAGAACGACTGGCGTATCGATCGTGACCGGGCCGATCTGGATCGGCTTCAGCCGGGGAATGTGGGTCGCAAGTGTCATGGGGTGCCGATGTGCCTAAAAAACAGGCAGCGCATAGTGGATTGCGGTCCGCCCTGCAAGCAGCTACCCGCCCGGGCCATGGGCCAGGCAACTCCCCTTCCCGGTTTTGCAGCAGTCATCGTAGCCGCGGGCAAAGGCCTGCGCGCCGGCCAGCCGCTACCCAAGCAATTCGCATATTTGCAAGGAAAGCCCGTTCTGCGCCATTCTGCGGAGGCATTGAGCGCTGCCGGGTCAAGTTCCATCGTAGTGGCCATTCCCGAAGGAGCGGATGAAATCGCTTCGGCGGCCCTGGCGGGGATTGCGGGAATTAAACTCGTGCCCGGCGGCGAAACGCGGCAGGATTCCGTCCGCGCCGCGCTTGAAGCGCTCGAGCCGGACGCGCCGCTCTTCGTGCTGATCCACGATGCCGCCCGGCCGATAGTGCCGCACGCCGTGGTCGGGCGCCTTCTGAATGCGCTCCAGACCAATCCCGGCGCGATCCCCGGCCTGTCGGTGGTTGACAGCCTCGCCTATGACGAAGGCGGCCTGATGTCGGGCAGCGCCCCAAGAGAGGCATTGCGCCGGGTGCAGACCCCGCAGGCCTTCCGCTATGCCGACATACTGGCCGCCCATCGCAGCTGGACGGGGCCGGCCAACGCCGGAGACGACGCGCAGGTGGCGCGCGCGGCCGGGCTTGCCGTTGCGCTGGTCGAGGGCGACGAAACGCTGCGCAAGCTGACATTCGCGGAGGACTTCATGGACAACCTGCCCGCTATCCGGGTCGGCACCGGCTACGACGTCCATCGGCTGGCCGAGGGCGAGGAGCTGTGGCTGTGCGGGGTAAGGATCGACCATTCGATGGGCCTTGCCGGGCATAGCGACGCCGATGTGGCGATCCATGCGGCGGTGGATGCGATCCTTGGTGCCGTGGCTCTGGGCGATATCGGGCAGCATTTCCCGCCAAGCGATGCGCGTTGGCGCGGCGCCTCTTCCGACCGCTTCCTGGCGCATGCCGTGCACCTTGCGGCACAAGCGGGCTATCGCCTGGGCAATCTGGACGTCACCATTATCTGCGAAGCCCCGAAGATCGGCCCGCATCGGGATGCGATGCGCGGGAAACTGGCGGAGATCGCAGGCGTTGACATTGGATGCGTGAGCGTGAAGGCAACCACCACGGAACGGCTCGGTTTCACCGGGCGGCGCGAAGGTATTGCCGCGCAGGCTGCCGCCACGATGATCAGGCAGGCCCGATAGGAGCATGTCCATGACGAAGTTTCGCGGCACCCTTGCCGCTCTTTCTCTATTCGCACTGACGCAGGCATCCATCGCGCAGGCGGCCGAGAGCCAGCCTTGCGTAACGGGAAGCGAGGCGGCGGCCCTGTTCGTCTATGTCGTGCCGCCGACGATCGAGGCAGTCGGCAATAGTTGCGACGGCCGGTTGAGGCCCGATGGCTTCCTTGCCACTGGCGGCCGCAAACTGTCCGCCCGCTATGCCGCCCTGCAGGATGAAAGCTGGCCCAAGGCGAAGCGCGCAGCGCTCGCTTTGTTCTCGATGGCCAGTCCGGTAGCCAAACCCGCAAAACAGCAGGCCATGGCTTTCGATCCGGCCACGATCTTCCGGAACCTGCCCGATAATGTCGCCCGGCCGCTGGGCGATGCGCTGATCATGCAGAAGGTGGCGGAGAAGGTGAAACCCGAAAAGTGCGGCCAGATCGAGCTGGTACTGCACGCCATGTCGCCCATCGAGCCGCGCGATGCCGGAGCCCTTCTGGGCGCGGTTGCGAATCTCGTGGGAATGGACAACCTCCGGCTCTGCAAGGTGGACTGATTATGCCCGGCACACTTCTTCCCAAGGACATCGTCGATCTGGCCACCCGCGTGATCGAGGAAAACGCCATTGCCGGCCGCAAGGTCGCGGTTGCAGAGAGCTGCACCGGTGGGCTGGTTTCAGCCGCGCTCACCGAAATTCCCGGATCCTCCGAAGTGTTCGAGCGCGGCTTCATCACCTATTCGAACGAGGCCAAGCAGGAAATGCTGGGCGTGGCGAGCGACATTATCGAAGCCTTCGGCGCCGTTTCCATCGCCTGCGTCTATGCCATGGCCCAGGGCGCGCTTGAGCGCAGCCATGCCGACGTTGCCGTGGCGATCAGCGGCATTGCCGGGCCCGATGGCGGATCGGACATGAAGCCGGTGGGCACGGTCGTCTTCGCGCGCGCCATTCGCGGATCGGACGAGAAAGACGCCGAGCAGCGGATTTTCGAAGAGACGGACCGCGCCGGAGTGCGCCGTCACGCCGCGCTGGTGGCGCTGGAACTGCTGCTTCCGTAAAGCTCTTTCGCCCGCGTCTCGAAGGCAGTCACCATCTTGTGGAAGGCCCGGTCGATATATTGGCCGGCCAGCGCCTCGAAGATGCGGTTCTTGAAGGTAAAATCCACGGCAAAGCGGATTTCGCAGCCGCCATCCTCGGTGGGCGTGAAAATCCAGCGATTGTCGAGATCGCGCATCGGCCCGTCGACATAGATCACTTCGATGGTACTGGGCCGTTGCTTCAGGATGCGGGAAGTGAACTTCTCCCGCAACGCCTTGAAGCCCACCAGCAGATCGGCGACCATTTCGGTCTCGCTGTCGGACTTCACCCGCACCCCGGCGACCCAGGGCAAAAACTCGCCATAACGGGCGACATCGGCCACCAGATCGAACATCTGCGCGGCGCTGTAGGGCACGCGCCTCGTTTCACGAATCGAAGGCATCAGGCTTTCGCCGGTTTCGCCCTGGCCAGCTTCGCCTCGCGCGCGGCGCGCATCTGGGCGAAATCGTCGCCCGCGTGATAGCTCGAGCGGGTCAGCGGAGTGGCCGCGACCTGCAGGAAGCCCTTGGCCCGCGCAATCGCGCCATAGGCATCGAAGCCCTGCGGAGTGACGAATTCCTGCACTGTGGCATGTTTCGGCGTGGGCTGCAGATATTGGCCCATGGTGATGAAATCGACATCGGCGCTGCGCATGTCGTCCATCACCTGATGAACCTCCAGCCGCTGCTCGCCCAGCCCCAGCATGATCCCGCTCTTGGTGAAGATCAGCGGATCGTGGCGCTTCACTTCCTCCAGCAGGCGCAGCGAGGCGTAATAGCGCGCACCGGGGCGGATCGTGGGATAGAGCCGGGGCACGGTTTCGAGATTGTGATTGTAGACATCCGGCCCGGCGGCGCAGATCGCCTCCACCGCTTCGCGCATCTTGCCGCGAAAATCGGGAGTGAGGATTTCGATCGTGGTGTTCGGCGTCGTGCGGCGCAGCGCCTCGATCACCTTCACGAACTGCCCTGCCCCGCCATCGGGCAGATCGTCGCGATCCACCGAAGTGATGACGATATGCTCCAGCCCCATCTTCGCGGCGGCGACGGCCACGTTCTCGGGCTCCATCAGGTCCACCTTACGCGGCATGCCGGTCTTTACATTGCAGAAGGCGCAGGCGCGGGTGCAGACATCGCCCAGGATCATCACCGTCGCGTGCTTCTTGGTCCAGCACTCGCCGATATTCGGACAGGCCGCTTCCTCGCACACCGTGTTGAGCCCCAGGGTACGCATCAGATCGCGCGTTTCCTGATAGCCCTTGCTGACCGGGGCTTTCACCCTGATCCAGTCGGGCTTGCGCGGGCGTTCCTGTTTCGGCGTCGAGGAAAGGTCGTTCATGGCGCCCATCTAGGCGCGAGGGTTGCATGCCGCAAGCGCAGGCGGCATGGCAAAATGATGACTGCGCCTGATTCCCCCGAACTCGACGCTCTCATCGAGGGCTACCGCCGCTTTCGCGAAGGCCGTTGGCATCCCCAGCATGAACGCTGGACCACATTGCGCGAGGGGCAGAGCCCCAAGGTGATGATCATCGCCTGTTCCGATAGCCGCGTCGATCCCGCCCAGGTGTTCGATGTCGATCCGGGCGAAGCCTTCGTGGTACGCAATGTCGCCGCCATGGTCCCCCCTTTCGAGACGACGCCGGGCCATCACGGCGTTTCGGCCGCGCTGGAATTTGCCGTGCAGGTGCTCAAGGTGCGTGAAATCCTGGTGATGGGCCACGGCATGTGCGGCGGCTGCAAGGCCGCGCTGACCCAGGAATTGCATGGGACGGAGCCTGGCCAGGGTGGCTTTATAGCCGACTGGATCGCCATGCTGGACCATGTGCGCGAGCCGATCGTGCAGAAATTCGGCACCGAAGGCCGCGATGCGGAACGGGCGATGGAACAGGCAGGCGTGAAAGTCAGCCTCGCCAACCTGCGCACCTTCCCTTGCGTCCAGCATAAGGAAGCGAAGGGCGAACTGGTTCTGCGCGGCGGCTTCTTCGCCATTTCCGATGGCGTGCTGCATTTGCTGGACGAGGAAACCGGCGAGTTCCATCCGGCGGCGTAGCGACCCTTTCGAAGCACCGGAAGCAGGCGGCGCCGTGTCACCTTTTCCGTAAGGAAAACACACCTTTTCGCGCAACCCGTGACACTTGCGTATCGCCCGGTTTCAAGCCGTTTTTCACGGATTTTGCGGTGGCGCGGTGTCACCTTCCATTTCGGGTTTTCGTGCAGGCGGTGAGCGTTCCGGCAGACCGGGCGGGCGCGAACATAAATCGGGGCTGAGGCGATGGTCTTCATCGCACAGGATAAACGCGATTTGCGGGCCTGTAGGAAAGTGTTTTCTGCTGGCGAGCATCGGCCCGCTCCCCACATCCGTTCGGAACCGTGGCTGCAATCCGCGGCGGCTTGCATCGCCAGCCCGGCACTGCGACAAGCGCGCCATGTCCGAAGCGCCGCTCAAGAACATCGCCCTGCTGATCGATGCAGATAACGCCAGCCACAACGGGATAGACCCGGTTCTGACAGTGCTTGCCGAACTGGGGCAGGTGAATATCCGCCGCGCCTACGGCAATTGGGCCAAGCCTGCCCTGGCCAATTGGAACAGGATTACCCACCGCTTCGGCATCAGCCCGCACCAGCAGTTCGACCTGACCAAGGGCAAGAACGCCACTGACATGGCGATGACGATTGATGCGATGGATCTGCTCTATGCCGGCAAGGTCGATGGCTTCGGCATCATGAGTTCGGACAGCGATTTCACTCCGCTGGTCACCCGGCTGCGGCAGGACGGGCTGATCGTCTACGGCTTCGGCAGCGAGAAGGCGCCCGAGGCGTTCAAGACGGCCTGCACCCGCTATATCGAAGTTGACCAGCTTATCCGCACGGCCTCCGCCGATGTTGCCAAGCCGCCGAGCAATACGGTCGAGCGGGATGTGATCGATCTGCTGGGCGATGCCTGGAAAGCAGCCAATCGCGATGAGGAAGGCTTCGCCAAATTGCAGGAAGTCGGCCAGATCGCGGGCAACCGCTCCAGCTTCGACGTGCGCAATTACGGTTTCAAGCGCCTCTCCGAACTGTTCCGGACAATCGACAATTTCGATCTCAAGCGCCGCGATGATGGCCAGCTCTATGTGAAGCGGCTGCACTGACGGGGCAGCCCGGCAAGACCTCGCAACAAGACAGAGCCCCCACAGCAAAACGGCGCGGGAAGCATCCTCCCCGCGCCGTCTCGATTGGCTAAACTGACCGGCGTCAGGCGGCCGGGCCGGCCTTGGTATCGAGCCAGGCCATCCATAGCGTGGCGATCGCTGCGCGCGCACCGCCCACCTTCGCGAAATTCGCGCGGGCATCGGCATATTTGCCCTGATCGGCCTGCGCGATGGCAAGCCGCATAAGAACGCGGTTATTGTCCACGCCGCCCTTGGTCAGTGCGAGCTGGAACATCTTTTCCGCATCGGCCGAGGCACCGAAGGACTGGTAGACGTCACCCGCGTCGCGCGCGGTTTCGCCCTTCACGTCCTTCTGGGCATCCGCCGCAATGGTGGCCGCGCTGTTCCGCTCGCTGGTGGCGCGCGCATTGGCGAGTTCCAGTGCCTTGGACGTGAAGTCCACCAGCTGGGCCGACATGTTCGCCGGCGCGCTTGCGGCATCCGCCGCCAGCAACCCGCGGCTGATGGCGTCCTTCACCACCGGCAGCACTTCGTTCGGCAGGCTGCGGGCATCCGCCGCGTCGATATAGCCGACATAATCCGCTGCGTTCAGCAGAGAGCCGGTGCGGTTCATCAGGCGATAGAGGTCGAGCTTTTCCTGCAGGTCGAACTCATGGCTGCGCATCAGCTGCGCAATACCGGCCTGCCATGACTGCGGGGTCTTGCCGAGCTTGGCATATTGCCCCGCCCAGTGGCTTACCCGCGTGATGTCGCGCAGTTCCAGCGAGTGGTTGAGCGCGCTGCCGGCCCATGCCAGCGGCACATCCTGACCGGCGGCCAGACGAGCATCGATCACGCGGCCGAGATAATCGACCCCTTCCGCCACCCGATTGGCGCGGAAGAAACATTCCGCCGCATAGACCGCGCCGTTGGTTTCACCGGCCTGATAGGCCGATTCGAACGCAACCTGTGCATCGTTGAAGCGATTGTGATCGAAATAGAGCTGGCCGATCTCGAACCAGCTCGGCGCAACCTTCTCAGGCTTCAGCGCGCCGCTGGTGATCTTGGTCTTCAGTCCGCGTGCGGCAAGATCCACATCGCCGGTGAAGCCGCCCAGGAAGGACTGGAATTCACCCACCATATATTTCTCGTCGGCACCCTCGGCCTGACCGGCGAGCGATTCGAGGGCCGCACGCTCGGCCGTGGTCTTGCCCTGCAGAGCCCTGCCGGCGGCCTGATACTCGGCTTCGGCCGTGGCAAAATCCGCCTGGGTCTTGGCAGCGGCGAGCTTCTTGCTGGCGGCGACCAGATTATTGAGGTCCGCCGCGATTGCGGGGTTGTTGCGTGCCGCATTCAGTTGGTCGGAAACCGGCTGGGCGGCCTTTGCGAACTTCTTGGAATATTGGGGCGCATCGGACTGCGCATGAGCAGGAGCGGCAAGGCCGACAACACCCGCCGCCGTGCCGCCGACAGCCAAAGCGAGGCCGGAAACGAATCCCTTGCTGATGCTCATGCGATTGGAGCTGCGCGCGGGAAGGGACACACGAAACATCAATCTCTCTCTCCTGACAGGGAACATTCGGCGAGGAGACTCCCCGCTTTGCTGGCGCTCGGCGCTACTGCCGTGTTGCTTTCCATAATGCAATGCACAGCTAGGTTCGGGGCGCTTAACCGCGTTTGAACGCATGATCGGGCGAGCCGGTTCCGAGGTGTGGATAAAACACCCCTCCAGACCCGTCGAGGCCCCCTTTTGCTGGCGAAATCCGGCGCATTGGCTTAGTGACTTTGGATAGTAGCCCAGAACAATAACAAAGATCGAAGAACGCAGTTGAGCGACAGCACCGATATCATTGCGCCGGGATCTCCGGCCGAAGAATTTTCCCGCGTCGATATCGTCGACGAGATGAAGACCAGCTATCTCGATTACGCGATGAGCGTGATCGTAAGTCGCGCTCTGCCTGATGTGCGCGACGGGTTGAAGCCGGTCCATCGCCGAATTCTCTACGCGGCGCAGGAAGGCGGCTATGTCGCCGGCCGGCCCTATCGCAAATCGGCCAACATCGTCGGCGACGTGATGGGTAAGTACCACCCGCATGGCGACAGCGCGATCTATGACGCGCTGGCCCGCATGGTGCAGCCATGGTCGCTGCGCGTTCCGCTGATCGACGGTCAGGGCAATTTCGGTTCGATGGACCCGGATCCTCCGGCCGCCATGCGTTACACGGAATCGCGCCTCGCCCGCGTGGCGAATGCGCTGCTGGACGATCTCGACAAGGACACGGTCGACTTCATCCCGAATTACGACGCCTCGCGCGATGAACCTACCGTTCTGCCGGCGCGCTTCCCCAATATGCTGGTGAACGGCGCGGGCGGCATCGCGGTGGGCATGGCCACCAACATTCCGCCGCATAATCTGGGCGAAGTGATCGACGGCTGCCTGGCCTATATCGAAAACCCCTTCATCACGACGGAGGAACTGTTCGAGATTATTCCGGGGCCGGACTTCCCGACCTCGCCGATGATCCTCGGTTCTGCCGGTTCGCGTTCGGCCTACACCACCGGGCGCGGTTCCATCCTGATGCGTTGCCGCCACGAGATCGAGGAAGGCCGGGGCGACCGGCGCTCCATCGTGCTCACCTCCATTCCCTATCAGGTCGGCAAGGCCGGGCTGGTGGAGAAGATCGCGGACGCCGCGAAGGAAAAGCGGGTCGAAGGCATTTCCGACATCCGCGACGAATCCAACCGCAATGGCGTGCGCGTGGTAATCGAGCTGAAGCGCGATGCGACGCCCGATGTGGTGCTGAACCAGCTCTGGCGCCACACCCCCGCCCAGTCGAGCTTCCCGGCGAACATGCTCGCGATCCGCGGCGGCCGTCCCGAAGTGCTGACGCTGCGCGACATCATCCAGGCCTTCATCACCTTCCGCGAGGAAGTGATTACCCGCCGCACCAAGTTCGAACTGAACAAGGCGCGCGAACGGGCGCATATCTTGCTCGGCCTCGTGGTTGCGGTCAGCAATATGGACGAGGTCGTGGCGATCATCCGCGGCTCTTCCAATCCGGCGGACGCCCGGCAGAAGCTGCTGGCGCGCGAATGGCCGATTGGCGACATCGCCCAATATATCCGCCTGGTGGAAGCCATCGAGCCCACGATGGAGCAGGACGGCGGCACCTACAGCCTTTCCGAAACACAGGTCCGTGCGATTCTGGACCTGCGCCTGCACCGCCTTACCGCGCTGGGCCGCGACGAGATTGGCGATGAGCTGAAGGAACTGGCGGTCAAGATCGAGGAATATCTCACGATCCTGGGCGACCGCGCGCGCCTCTACGAAGTCATGCGGCAGGAACTGGTGGAGATCCGCGATCTCTACGCCACCCCGCGCCTCTCGGTCATCGCCCCCGCATGGGACGGGATCGATGACGAGGATCTGATCGAGCGGGACGAGATGGTCGTCACCGTGACGCTGGATGGCTATATCAAGCGCACCCCGCTCTCCACCTTCCGGGCGCAGAACCGTGGCGGCAAGGGCCGCGCGGGCATGAACACGAAGGAAGAGGATGCGGTGAGCGAGATGTTCGTCACCAGCACTCACAATCCGGTGCTGTTCTTCTCCACCGCCGGCAAGGTCTATCGCCTCAAGGTCTGGAAGCTGCCCGAAGGCGGCCCGGCCACGCGCGGGCGGCCGATCGTGAACATGCTGCCGGCGCTGGAAGATGGCGAGACCATCGCCACAGTGCTGCCGCTGCCTGAGGATGAAGAGAGCTGGGGTGCGCTCAGCGTCGTCTTCGCCACCGCCAAGGGCAATGTCCGCCGCAACTCGATGGATGCCTTCGCCAATATTCCCAGCAATGGCAAATTCGCCATGCGGTTCGAGGAAGGCTCCGACGATCGCCTGATCGGCGTCGCCCTGCTCGATTCCGGGGACGATGTGCTGCTCGCCACGCGTGACGGCAAGGCGATCCGCTTTGCTGCCGACGAAGTGCGCGAATTCACCAGTCGCACCTCCACCGGCGTGCGCGGTATGACGCTGAAGGGCGAGGACGAGGTCGTCTCGCTCTCGATCCTCCACCGGGTGGGCGCACAGCCCGAAGAGCGCGAGGAATATCTGCGCTACGCCCCGTGGAAGGCCGAGAAGGATGGCGAGCCGTCGCTGCCCGCCGATCGCTTCGCCGAACTGGCGGAACGGGAGCAATTCATCCTCACTGTCTGCGCCAATGGCTATGGCAAGCTCAGCTCCGCCTATGAATACAGGCGCACCGGGCGCGGCGGCCAGGGCATCACCAATATCGACAATATCAAGCGCAACGGCCCGGTCGTGGCCAGCTTCAGCGCCACTCAGGCCGATCAGCTCATGCTGGTGACCGATCAGGCCAAGCTGATCCGCATCGGGCTGGAAAGCCTGCGCGTGATCGGCCGCGCCAGCGCGGGCGTGCGCCTGTTCGATGTCGCCGATAAGGAACAGATCGTCAGCGCCGTGCGCCTCGACGAGGAAGAAGCAGTCGACGAAGGGACTGTTGAGGCCGAAGCAATCGGCACCGATGTTCCTGCCGCAGAAACATCCGGCGAGGCCGGGGAGACTCCCGAAGCGGAGTAACCCGGCCTGTCTGGCGTCTATTCAGGCGCGTAGCTCACCGCTTCGAGATTGATCCCGTCAGGGTCCAGCACGAAAGCGGCGTAGTAATTATCGGCATAATCCTCACGCAGCCCCGGCGCACCATTATCGGTGCCGCCGGCGGCCAGCGCGGCCGCGTGAAAGGCGCGCACCATGGCCCGGCTCTCGGCCTCGAAGGCGACGTGGCTCCCCTGCCCCGGCTTCAGATTGTCGCCCACCCACAGCACCGGCTTGCCCTTGGGGCCATATCCCAGCCAGGTTCCGCCAGTGATGGTGACTTCGGGTCCGACCTCGAAGATCAGCTCATATCCAAGGGGTTTGAGCGCAGCGTCGTAAAAGCTGCGCGCTCTGGCAATGTTCGTAACGGCGAGCCCGACATGATCGAGCATGGGAACCTCCTATCGCCGCTCCGCGCGGCGCTAACGACTGCTGACCAGCTTCAATTCGGGATCACGCTTGCGCAGCGACTGGACCACGCCGACCGCGATCAGCAACTGCCCCAGATAATAGGTCGGCCAGACGAACACATGCGGAATGTCGCTGCCTGCCAAAGGCCCCATGCCGGCGAAGATCAGAAGGTCCGAAATCACGAACAGCACCGCGCCTGCCCCCACTCGATAGCGCGGAAAATTGCTCATCCAGGCAGACGCGGCCATGCCGCCCAGCGCCAGCGCATAAAGCGCAACCTGCGGCGCGCTTGCTCTGTCCGCCGGGAGGAAGAAGGCGATGATCGGCGTAAGGATCAGTAGGCAGGCCGCCAGCGCTTTTTGGCTGGGGTTCGCCTCATCCCGCCGGTGGCGCAGATAGAGCGATATGGCGAAGACATGCCCGGCGAAGAACACCAGCCCGCCGATCTGCTGATCATACTCAATGGCGATATCGCCCAGCGCGCCCAGTCCCAGCACCCATGTGAGCAGGCGGGCATCCTTGCCCGAATGGCGCAGGAAGGCATAGGCAGCAAGCAAGCCGACCGATGCGCCCTTCAGCGCCACGGCCAGCATTTCAGGGATCGGAGCGTCACGCAGATAGAAATAGGCAGCCGCCGCGGCGATGCTCGCCAGCAGGAAGGGCCGTTTCTCGTAAAGCGCGTGTCGGGACATGCGGTTCCTCCTTTCGCACGCTTGGCCTTGAACTTGCCCGAGTGCAAGCGGTAGGGCGCAGGCCATGGCGCATGACGTACACATCATCGGCGGCGGCCTCGCGGGAAGCGAAGCGGCCTGGCAACTCGCACGACGGGGGGCAAAGGTCCGCCTGTCGGAAATGCGCGGCAGCGGCAGCACCACGCTTGTCCACCACGGCGATGGACTGGCGGAACTCGTCTGTTCCAACAGCTTCCGCTCCGACGATGACGAGAAGAACGCCGTAGGCCTGCTGCATCACGAGATGCGGCGGCTCGATTCTCTCATCATGCGTGCAGGCGAGATCGCCCGTGTGCCCGCAGGTTCCGCTATGGCGGTGGACCGCGATGTGTTCTCTGCCGAAGTGGAGCGCGAATTGAGGGCATTGCCAAATGTCGAGATTCACCGCGAGAAGATCGACGAATTGCCCTCGGCCGGTCTGACCATCGTCGCCACCGGGCCGCTCACCTCCCCTTCCCTTGCAGAAAGCATCGTCCGCGCGACCGGAGAGGATCGCCTGGCGTTCTTCGATGCCATTGCTCCCATCGTCCATCGCGACAGCATCGATATGGACATCTGCTGGATGGCCTCCCGCTGGGACAAGGGCGAGACCAAGGATTACATCAACTGCCCCATGACCAAGGAGCAGTACCTGGCCTTCCATCAGGGCCTGATCGAAGGGGAGAAGACCTCCTTCAAGGAATGGGAAGCCAATACGCCCTATTTCGACGGCTGCATGCCGATTGAGGTAATGGCCGAGCGGGGGGTGGAAACGCTGCGCTTCGGGCCGATGAAGCCGGTGGGTCTCGACGATCCGCGCAGCGCCAGTCCGGAATTTCCTAACGGGCGCTGGCCCTATGCCGTGGTGCAACTGCGGCAGGATAACAAGCTGGGCACGCTGTGGAACATGGTCGGCTTCCAGACCAAGCTGAAACATGCCGAGCAGGTGCGCCTGTTCCGGACCATTCCCGGGCTGGAAAACGCCGAATTCGCGCGGCTGGGCGGCTTGCACCGCAACACTTTCATCAACTCGCCCGTGCTGCTGGACCGACAATTGCGCCTAAAGGGCGCTGAACATATCCGCTTTGCCGGTCAGATCACCGGCTGCGAAGGTTATGTGGAGAGCAGCGCGGTGGGCCTGATCGCAGGGATCATGGCGGCGACGGAGCTTGCGGGTCGCGAATGGGCGCCCCCCCCCCGCACCAGCGC
This sequence comes from uncultured Caenibius sp., assembly GCA_963662855.2. Taxonomy (GTDB): domain Bacteria; phylum Pseudomonadota; class Alphaproteobacteria; order Sphingomonadales; family Sphingomonadaceae; genus Andeanibacterium. Next base: position 973,961 of record CAXXWL010000005.1, on the reverse strand, counting down.
CATGGGCGCGCTGCTGGCGCATATCACCGGCGATGCCGAGGCGGAGCATTTCCAGCCCATGAATGTCAATTTCGGCCTCTTCCCGCCGCTGCACGATGTGAAGAAGAAGCAGCGCAAGGAAGCCTATACGGGGCGCGCCAAGGAAGAATTCGGCGAATGGCTGGCGTCCGGCCTCACCGTTCCGGCGTGATCCGGGCACAGTCCAGCGCGGACGTCGCGTTTCTACAATTCGGGCAAGCTGCGGTGAACTAGCGGACGGCGCGTTGGGTCGCCGTACAACGATACTGCAAGCGATTTCGCGAAATTGGCTTCGCGAACCTGACAAGGAACCCAACCCGTGAGACATCTCCTCATCGGCGCGCTCTGCTGCGCCGCAAGCACTCCTGCCTTCGCCGAAACGGCGGACTTCAGTGGCCCCTATATCGGAATCAGCGCCGGTTATGGCGCCGAGAAATCGCAATCCGACATCGCTCTTTCAGATGATTGGGACAATGAATCCCAGGATCTGCGAGATACGGTAACGAATGGCTGGTCGACCGATCAAAGCATCGACGGCTTCGTCTATGGCGGTCAGCTAGGCTATAACGCGCAGCTCGGCGGCAATGTCGTGATCGGGGCCGAGGCATCCTTCCAGTTCCTCGAAGGCGAGGAAACCTATTTCCGCACGGTGACCTACAGCCCGTCGCTGAACTATAATGTCGCCAATAGTGTTGATGTCCAGAACCTGTTCGCACTCAAGGGCAAACTCGGCTTCGTCGCTGGTTCGACCCTGATCTACGCGACGGGCGGCTGGGCTACTGCCAAGGCCGACCTTGGCGCGTCCGTCCATTCGAACGGCAATTACGCCAAGGCTGGCAGCTCGTCCGAATGGCTGGACGGTTATGTTGTCGGCGGAGGCATCGAACACAAGTTCACGCCGCACATCTCCGCCCGCCTTGAGTATAATTACGCTGACCTTGGCGACACTGTCTATGAGACCGAATATCTTCAGGGCAGCAGCTTTGCTCCGCCCTCTTCCCTCTACAGTGAGACCGTAACGCAGGATCTGCGGATGCATACGGTGAGCCTGGGCGTGAATTACCACTTCTGAGCGAAGAGCGGCGCCTGGTCCCGGGTGAGCGGGCGCCGCCCTCTCAGCATTTGCAGGCGGGTTTCTTCGGCGCGGGCTTGGGCGCAGTCACTGCGAATTCCCGAGCCGTCAGTTGCCCATCGCCATCCTTGTCGGCACCTTCGAAGCGGTCGACCGTGGTCACCGCCCATTCCTCGAAGGTGAGGAGATTGTTTCCGTCCCTGTCCAGTTTGCGAAAGCCGTCGGTACGGGTGGACAGCATTTCCGCCCGGCTGATCCGCTGGTCGCGATTGCGGTCATATCGGAAGAAGCGCTGCTGTTCCTTGGTCAACTCGCTTGCCTCGGGCGGCGCAGGGCCACGCATCCCGCTGACATCTGCGGAAGGCAAGGCCATCGGATCGGCAGCCAGTGTTGCGGGCGAAGGTGGCGGCGCGCCCTTTTCCACCTCGGCCCGGCCCTGCCACCAGAACAAGCCAAGCCCGACCAGCGCCAGCGCCGATAGCGCCCCCAGCACAATGCGGTTCATGGCCTTCCCCCTGCTAAACCCAGCGCGAACAATAGGCTAACGCCCAGCGAGCCCCAAGCGGATTGCAGCAAGCGCACTGCCCGGTCCATCGAGCAGGGGCGCCCCGCCCCGGGCGATGCTTCGCCGCGCCAGCCCGTCCAGCACGGCAAGGCTGCGCAGTGCGCGAGGCAAGGCAATCCGGCCCATGCCCTCCCTGGCTGCCAGCGCGAGGGCCGCCTCGCGTTCCTCCTCATCGCTGAGCTTTGCTGCCAGATCGGCCAGGACATAGCGTCGGGCAGCGGCAATCGCAGCCTCTTGCGCATGGCCGGCACCGTGCAGGCGGGCAAGCGCCCCGAAACTGGCAGAGCGACCCGCCGCGATGCGCTCTACAGCAGCCTTGTCCATCTGTTCGGAAAGCAGGACTTCCCAGCCATCGACCAGAGCCGAAAGCGCATCCTCCTCGCCCGCAAACAGGGCAAGGGTAGCTGCAAGCTCATCGGAAGTTTCACGCTTGCCCGGCGCAAGCGCGATCTGATCGCGCCACCATGCAAGCCGCATCTGGGCCATGATCGGCTCACTCGCCTGACGCAAAGCCTGTGCAAGCCGGGCCTCCAACGCTAGCAATGCCAATGTGGCAGGCTTCACGGCGGCGGGGGCATAGGCCAGCGCCAGACGTTCAGGCAGGGCCAGGGTTTCGATCAGGCTTTGCGACATGTCTGGCGGATCGCGCAAAGCGACCGCCGTGGCAAGCCACGGCGGTGCTTAATCGCTTATCGGTAGCAGACCTTCTTCACCGCCTCGACGATGCGCGGCGCATCGATCAATGCCATCTTTTCCAGATTGGCGGCGTAAGGCAACGGCACATCCTCGTCGCACACGCGCAGGACGGGCGCATCGAGATGGTCGAAGCCGTCCTCCATGCAAATGGCCTGGATTTCCGAGGCGATCGAGCATTGCGGCCAGCCCTCTTCTGCCACCACAAGGCGGTTGGTCTTGGCAAGGCTCGCCAACACGGTTTCCTTGTCGAGCGGGCGCAGGGTGCGAAGGTCGATCACTTCCGCATCGATGCCTTCTTCCGCCAGCTTGTCCGCCGCATCCAGCGCCAGGCCGACGCCGATGGAATAGGACACGATAGTCACGTCCTTGCCCTCGCGCATGATCCGCGCCTTGCCGATCGGCAGGACGTGATCGTCAAGCTGGGCCAGTTCGAAGCTGCGGCCGTAAAGCAGCTCGTTTTCGAGGAAGACCACCGGATCGTCCGACCGAATGGCCGCCTTGAGCAGGCCCTTGGCGTCCGACGCATCATAGGGTGCGATCACGATCAGGCCGGGAACCGCAGAATACCATGGCGCATAGTTCTGGCTATGCTGCGCGCCAACACGGCTCGCCGCGCCATTGGGGCCACGGAAAACCACCGGGCATCGCATCTGGCCACCGGACATGTAATTGGTCTTGGCCGCCGAATTGATGATGTGATCAATCGCCTGCATGGCGAAGTTGAAGGTCATGAACTCGACCACGGGCCGCAGGCCGCCCATCGCGGCGCCGGTGCCGATGCCAGCAAAGCCATATTCGGTGATCGGCGTATCGATCACGCGCTTGGGGCCGAACTCTTCCAGCAGACCCTGCGTGACCTTGTAAGCGCCCTGATATTCGGCAACTTCCTCGCCCATCACAAAGACGCGATCGTCGCGGCGCATTTCCTCGGCCATCGCATCGCGCAGCGCTTCGCGCAGCGTGACGGTGATCATGTTGGTTCCGGCAGGAACTTCCGGATCGGCAGCGCGCATAGCGGCGGCGGGTTTCTCGGCGTTGGCCACCGATGGCTCGGCAGGTGCTTCGGCTGCAACTGCGGCAGGCGCAGCGGCCGAAACCTCCTCACCCTCGCCCGCCATGACGGCGATCACGGTGCCGACCTTCACATTCTCGGTCCCTTCGGCGACGAGAATCTTGCCGATCGTGCCTTCATCCACGGCTTCGAATTCCATCGTCGCCTTGTCGGTCTCGATCTCGGCCAGGATATCCCCGGCGCGCACTTCATCGCCTTCCTTCACGAGCCACTTGGCCAGAGTGCCTTCCTCCATGGTGGGGGAAAGGGCGGGCATCTTCAGTTCGATCGCCATCTCAATAGCTCCCCACCTGCACGTCGGTGTAGAGTTCACCCGGCGCTGGCTCGGGCGAATTTTCGGCGAAATCGGCCGCTTCGGCGACCTGGGCGCGGATCACTTTTTCGATTTCCTTCAGGCGGTCTTCGGAAATGCCGCGCTCAAGGAGTTCGGCCTTCGCGTGGTCGATCGGGTCGCTCTTCTCGCGGACTCCCTGCACTTCCTCGCGCGTGCGATATTTGGCCGGGTCCGACATTGAGTGGCCGCGATAGCGATAGGTATTGAGTTCCAGCAACACCGGGCCGTTACCCTCGCGCACATGCTTTGCTGCGATTTCAGTCGCCTGGCGCACTTCCAGCACGTCCATCCCGTTCACATCCATGCCGGGAATGCGGAACGCCGTGCCGCGGCGGTAGAAATGGGTCTCGGCCGAGCTGCGCTGCACCGAGGTGCCCATGGCGTACTGATTGTTCTCGATCACGAACAGGATCGGCAGTTTCCACAGCGAGGCCATGTTGAAGGTCTCGTAGACCTGGCCCTGGTTCGCCGCGCCATCGCCGAAATAGGCAACGCAGATGCCACCATCGTCACGATATTTATGCGCAAAGGCGAGACCTGCGCCGAGCGGCACCTGCGCCCCGACGATGCCGTGGCCGCCGTAGAAGGCGTGTTCGGTGCTGAACATGTGCATCGAACCGCCCTTGCCCCGGCTGATGCCCGCGGCACGACCGGTCAGTTCGGCCATGATGATCCTGGGATCGATGCCATAGGCCAGCATATGGCCATGGTCGCGATAGCCGGTGATGACGCTGTCCTTGCCCGCTTCCAGAGCGGACTGGATTCCCACCGCCACGGCTTCCTGCCCGATATAGAGATGGCAGAAACCACCGATCAGGCCGAGACCATAAAGCTGGCCTGCGCGCTCCTCGAACCGGCGGATGAGCAGCATTTTCTCATAGAGGTTGAGCAATTCCTCGTCGCTCGCTTCATAGCGCTTCTGCTGAGCGTGCGCCTCCTGCAGACTGTGGAGCGCAAAATTATCGCCCCCCCCTACGGAAGGGTCTTCCGCAGGTTTCTTGCTGCTCGTCTTGCTGGAGGAAGTACCGGATTTGGAGGCAGGCTTCGCCAAAATCGTATCCCTTCGTCTGGCCCCATGCTGGCGCCGTGCACGTTACGGCACGCGGCAGCTTTGCGCTGCCTATAAGCGCAAGCCGCGCGCATAGGCAACGCCTCGAATGCACTGAAGGTAAAAGCATGAAAGGCATTCCGGTGCCCGGACCGCAGAAAACTAACCAATTCGGTTAGTCGAGCGTGATGACTACTTCGTCTTGGTGCACCACGTTGAGATTCTTGCGCAGCAATTCACCCACAAGATCGGGATCGGCCTTGTCGGGATTAAGCAAGGTCACCCGATTCTCCAGCTCGACCCGCTGGGCTTTCAACTGCGCGATCTCCGCCTCGCGCCGATCCAGCGCACGCAGGTTTTCGCCCCAGGCCAGCACGCCGCTGGGCCCTGCAAGCGACAGGCCGCCAAGCACCAGCAACCAGCCAAGCGCGGCCATCTGCACGAGCTTGTCGCGCCGAGTCAGCAGGGTGGGATCGTTTCGCGCCATGATTGTCACATGAATCACAGATAAGGCCCGGATTCAAGGGATTTTCGCGGAAATACGTGCCTGCCGTCCACTATCTGGGACGGCGGATCGCTTCCTTGCCAGTCCCGCTGGGCTGGTCCGTGAGTGGATTGATCGACGTTCCCGGCGGGCAAAGCGCGTCAATCGCATCAAGCAGTGCTGGATCGAGGCGCATATCCCCGCAATCCAGCACGGTTTCCAGATGCTCCATCAGGCGCGGACCAATGATTGCGCTCGTCACGGCCGGATGTTCAGTCGCAAAGGCGATTGCCATTTGCGCCAGTGTGATTCCCGCCGCCTGTGCGAGCATTTCAAGCTCCGCCACGATCGCCAGCTTGCGCTGGATCACTTCAGATTCCGGGTCGAACTTGCCGGTGAAGCGTTTGGAAAAAGCGACGACGCGGCTCGATTCGTCGAAATCGCGGGAGCCTTTGTATTTGCCCGACAGCATCCCACCATCCAGGGGGCTCCATACGATCATTCCCATGCCGTGCCGGGCGCAGGCCGGCAGAACGAAACGCTCGATATCGCGATTGAAGATCGAATAGACGCTCTGTTCGCAGCGGAACGGCAGATGATTGCGCCGGTCCGCCGTCCATTGCGCTTCGACAATCCGGTCGGCAGGGAACATCGAGCTGCCGAAGCTGCGGATCTTGCCCTTGCGGACCAGTTCGGTGAGCGTGAACAACACTTCGTCGATGTCTGTTGCCACGTCCCAGCGGTGCATTTGGTAGAGATCGATATAATCGGTTCGCAAACGACGCAGGCTATCGTCCACCGCCTGCTCGATCCAGCGGCGCGAACCACCGCGCATATTGGGATCGTCGCCCATCGGATTGAAGAATTTCGTGGCCACCACGATTCCGTCTCGCCGGCCTTTCAGCGCCTGGCCGACTATTTCTTCCGATTCGCCGCGCGAATAGACATCGGCAGTGTCGAGGAAATTGATCCCGGCATCGAACGCGCGATGGATGATGCGCACGCAATCCTTGTGGTCCTGATTGCCAAGAGCGCCGAACATCATCGTGCCCAGACATAGGCTGCTCACCCGCATGCCCGTGGCACCCAAAACCCGCATTTCCATCGTCCCGATCCTTCCTGCCCGGCGTTCTTGTGCCGAGGTCTAGGCCGCCGATACGCGAAAGCCAGCCAAAAGCGTTCCCGCCCTTCTCTGCCTGTGCTAGCAGCGCGGCGAAAACCGCCACTGGCGGCGTGGTTCTTGCCTCTTGCGAAAGCATGGCCATCCCGCCAGTGTCAGGCATGAATTGAGAGGAGTCTGTCGATTATGGTCCACCGCGTAAAGCACATGCAGCGCACCACGATGCTGCTGGCGGGCGCCGCCATCGCGGCGACGGCCATGTCGGCCTCCGCATCGGCGCAGGGAGATTCGTCCGCCGTCCTCAACATTATGCGCGAATGCGCCAAGATCGACGATCCGAGCGCGCGCCTTGCCTGTTACGACAATAATATCCGTGCTGGCGGCGGATCGCCGCGCACACCGGGTGCCGGTGAGCGCGTCCAGGGCGGAGGGGCGGTCGTCGGTGCCAGCAATGGTTCCGGCGCACAGGGCTTCGGCGCAGAAAGTGTGAAAACAGCCGATCGGTTTAAGAGCTACGAAGAACGCGGCCAGGGGCCGGACGAAATTCGCGCCAAGATTCTGGAAGTGCGGGAGCGTGAGCCTGGTATCTATCTCGTCACTCTCGAAGGTGGCGCACAATGGCAGTTCTCCGACAGCGTGACGCGCAGTTTCCGCCCTCCCCGGAAGGGCGCGATCGTTGAGCTTCAGCGTGCATCGCTGGGTAGCTTCCTGATGGTGATCGACGGCCAGTCCGGCGTGCGCGTTCGCCGCGTCAAGTAAGGCAGTACTCTGCGGTCGGAAACGAAACGGCGCGTCCTATCGGGGCGCGCCGTTTGTTTTGCAGGATGGCCCCAGGACCTTGCAGGTTTCAGTGGCTTTCGAGTTCCTCGAACGCACGCTCGCGCTCCAACTGGGCGGCAGCGTTGCGGCGGATCTTGTCGAATGTCGCAAAGAACGCATCAAGCTGCGGCGGCGGAACGGATTCCATCAGAAACCGGCTGCGATTGTAGCCGGTGTCGATGATGATATCGTAGAATTTCTGCCCAGCTTCACTCAGCGAAAACCGCCCGTGACGGCGGCCAGGCTTGCCATCGCGCACCACGAGTCCCCGGTCGATCAGGTGATTGACCGTTCGCCCGGCCTGGCTGTGGTCACGCTCCAGCGTCCGGACGAGATAGGCCCAGTCGGTGGGCGGCGCCTTGCCGATTTCGCTTAGAACCCAGGCCTCGAAATTTGACAGCCCGGTCCGGCGCTTGAAAGCAAGCGCGCCGCTGCGGGAAAAATATGCACTCAACGTCAGGAGCGGGGAGACGATCCGCGAACGGTCGATTACGATCGGCTCGTTCACGCGGCGCACGTCGAACCCGGGCGCAGCCTCAAGGTCATTATCCGATCGGCCGCTTCTGTGGGCAAGATCGCGCTCCAACTCGTAAAGCGTCACTGCGCGATCGAGCAGGATCTCCGTAACGGCAAAGAAATCGTGCAATTCCTTGTCGCTGACGTCGAAGCTCAATTCGCGATTGCGCAATTCCGCCAAGCGCAGCAGACGCTCGGCCAATGTGTCCCCCTTGCGGGTCAGCGACACCGGGCTGCGTATCTGATCGCGCTGGACCAGCTTGAGTTCCAACAGGCGCTTCACGGATCGGCTGACCTGCGCCTTGTCCACCCCGATTGCGGAGGAAAGGCCCGCAGGGACCAGCGGCCCGCGCACCTTCAGCAGGAACAGGATACGCCGATCGAGTTCCACAAGGTCGATTTCCCGGGCATAGGAAAGCTCGGCGCTTTCGCGCACCTTGTGAAGGACCTGCCACAATTCGCTCTGGAACAGGCGCGGCGGCCCCTTGGCCGCAATGGTAGAAACCGGCGTTTGTTCGGCAGGAACGAACCCTTCCAGAATTCGGTCGAGCTGCCGGACGAAATCGTCTCCGGGCGCGTCTGGAATGCTATCTGCGGCAGAAGCCTCCGTCGCCGCGCCCATAGCCAGGCGATCCACGATACGCAGGGCCTCTCCTGCCTGCGTGCCTAACGCAATGACCAGGGGGCCGAGTGCGGCCTCGTCAAGCTTCGGGATGGGCTTGCCATGCGTCAGGCTATCGAGAATCTCGATCCACCTGCGGCGGGCGTGATCGCGCAAAAGCGCCTGCCAATCCCCCGGCAGACCGTTCCGCACGGCCGATGCGTTGCTGTTCGCTGGATACATGTCGTCCGCCTGCCCGCCCATGGCCGCTGGCATTCCCTCCTCGTTTTGTCCCACCGCACCCCGCTCTTTAAAGGCGAGTTTTATCGCGGCCCCGGACGGTAGCCTAATCACAAAATTTGGAGATTGATAGAGCGTTAGGTTCCGACACCGGACGAATTCCGGAATCCGCTCAAACCTCTCTTATGACCGGCTCGCCATCCATCAGCGCCACCGACTGGTGACAGGCGTGAGCGCAACCGCGCTGAGCTTCTTTCTGCCGCAACATCAACCGGCGCTTCCAGTGCAACATCGCCACTCGCTATGATCGCTATGATCGCTACGCGCAAAACTAGCTTGCCGTGATCGCTCTTGTCGCCGGCAACAACCAAACGAGTGCGATGGTATTCATTTGCACCGTCTGGACGTAAAAACTGTCGGCTGATTTTACAAAACGCCAATAGCCCAATGGACGTTAACTAACGATATGCTTGGATATCAGCGTTTGGCACGCGCCTTGCGTCTGTTGGCGGTAACCATTCCGTGCAGCAAGAAGGGGGACACTCAATGCTCCGCAAGGCAATCCTATCCACTATCGTTCTCGGCGCGCTCGTCGCATCGGTTCCTGCCATGGCAGGCAATTGGGGCGGCTCGACCTCGGGTTGGCCCAAGCCCAAGCCGCCGTCAGGCTCGACTTCGGGTGGTTCCACTTCGGGCGGTTCCAGCAGCAGCGGCGGCACGCAGGTGCCTGAGCCCGGCATGCTGGGCATGGCTGGCGCGGGCCTGATCGGTCTCGCGGTGATCCGCCAGCGCCGCCGCAAGATGGCGAAGAAGTAACACCACACAGGTTCACGGGCCCGCATTCAGTCTCCGCGGGGCCGTCTTCGGGCAAGCCCGTAATAACGCCCCTCCCCCCACAGGAGGGGCGTTTCGTTTGCGCTGCGTCCCCGCCCCGGCTAATGGCGCCCCAATTCCATATCGAGGTAATATCAAATGGGTTTCCGTTGCGGGATCGTCGGCCTGCCCAATGTCGGCAAGTCGACTCTCTTCAATGCTCTTACAGAGACGCAGGCCGCGCAGGCTGCGAACTATCCCTTCTGCACGATCGAGCCCAATGTCGGCCAGGTCGCGGTGCCCGATGAGCGGCTGCAGCAACTGGCGAAGATATCGGGTTCGCAGAAAATCATCGAGACCCAGCTGGCCTTCGTGGACATTGCCGGTCTGGTGAAGGGCGCCAGCAAGGGCGAAGGGCTGGGCAACCAGTTCCTGGGCAATATCCGCGAGGTGGACGCGGTGGTCCATGTGCTGCGCTGCTTCGAGAATGACGACATCCAGCATGTCGCCAACAAGGTCGATCCCATTGCTGACGCCGAAGTGGTGGAAACCGAGCTGCTGTTGTCCGATCTCGAAAGCCTGGAAAAGCGCGTTCCGGCCGCGGCCAAGCGCGCCACCACGGGCGACAAGGAATCGAAGATCGCCGCCAGCGTGCTGGGCCAGGCGCTCGAATTGCTGCGCGAAGGCAAGCCCGCGCGGCTGACCGAACCCAAGGACGAAGAAGAAGCCCGCGTTTTCGCGCAGGCGCAGCTCCTCACCGCCAAGCCGGTGCTCTATGTCTGCAACGTCTCCGAAGACGATGCGCAGAACGGTAACGAGCTGACCGAAAAGGTCTTTGCCAAGGCCAGGGCGGAAGGCGCGCAGGCCGTGATCGTCTCGGCTGCGATTGAGGCGGAACTTGTCGGCATGGAGCCTGCGGATCGCGTCGAGTTCCTTGAATCGCTCGGCCTGTCGGAAACCGGGCTCGCCCGCGTGATCCGCGCCGGATACGAGCTGCTGGGCCTGCAGACCTTCTTCACCGTCGGCCCCAAGGAAGCTCGTGCATGGACCGTGCACAAGGGCGCCAAGGCCCCGCAGGCAGCCGGCGAAATTCACACCGATTTCGAAAAGGGCTTCATCCGCGCCGAAACCATCGCCTTTGACGATTACGTCTCGCTGGGCGGCGAAGCCGGTGCGCGCGAACACGGCAAGCTGCGCCAGGAAGGCAAGGAATATGTCGTGCAGGATGGCGATGTGATGATGTTCAAGTTCAACGTCTGAGCGGCGGGGCTTCGGCCCGGCTCCTTTGCGGTGAACGCCCTATCTCGTGCCCTGCTGCGTATAGGCGCATATCGGCACTTCAATTCCGCGCCTGGCCCGGCAAGAGTTGGGCCATGCGTTGGCCAAAACTCCTCGTCGCCGCGGCATGTGCCGCCCTCCCCCTTCTGCCCGTCACCGCCCAACCGCCCACTGTTGAAAGTGCGCAGATCGAGCAGCGCGAGCCGATCACTATCCTCATTTCGCTGGACGGGTTCCGGGCGGATTATCTCGACCGGGGTCTGACCCCCAATCTCGCCGCGCTGGCGGCGAGCGGCGTGAAGGCAGGCATGACCCCATCCTTCCCCAGCCTGACCTTCCCCAATCACCACACCATCGCCACCGGCCTGAGGCCCGACCGCAACGGCATCATCGGCAATACGATGACCGATCCAAGCCACTCGCCCGATTTTTGGGTGGGTGGCACCGATGCCTGGTGGTGGAACGAATCCGTGCCGATCTGGGTGGCGGCGGAAAAGGCGGGCATTCCCACCGCGACCGAGATCTGGCCTGGCACCACCGTTGCCACCAATGGTATTTTCCCCACCGACTGGCACCAGTTCGGCTTCACCATCGGCATGCGGCACCGCACGGATTCGATCATCGACTGGGCCCGCCGCCCGGCAGAAAACCGTCCGCGCTTCATGATGCTCTATATCGAGGAACTGGACCATGCGGGCCATGAGTTCGGCCCGGACTCACCCGAAGTGAGCGAAACGCTCGCCGCGCTGGACAAGCAAATCGGCCGGATGCGCGATGCACTCGGTGCCATGGGCCAGCCCGCCAATCTGGTGGTGGTTTCCGACCATGGCATGGCCGCCCGCAGCGAAGAGCGCGTGGTGCCGCTCTATCAGTATATCGCCGGGCTTGGCGTGGCGGTGGAACAAGGCGCCTATGCCTCCATCAATCCGCTGCCGGGCAAGGATGCAGAACTTGCGCAGGTGCTGCTCAAGCCGCGCGAACACCTGCAATGCTGGCGCAAGGGCGAGTTGCCGGAACGGTTCCATTACGGCCGCAATCCGCGCGTCCCCGCCTTCTTCTGCCTGGGCGAAACCGGCTGGGCTATCCGCGCCAAGCCGCCCAAGCCCGGTGATGGGCCGTGGAATGGCGGCACGCATGGCTGGGACAATCAGGACCCGCTGATGCGCGCGATCTTCATCGCCAACGGCCCGGCCTTCAAGCCCGGCAGCACCCTGCCCGATTTCGACAATGTCAATGTCGAGCCGCTGCTGCGCGAATTGATCGGCCTGCCTGCCCATGATGCGGAGATCGACGGGTCTGCGGCCATCTTCAGGGACGTGCTCGTCCACTAATCGAAGGCGGCAATGATCGGGCACGGCCCGCTGCTGGAGCCCGCGCATTCCTTCGCCAGCTTGCGCAGCCTGTCGCGCGCGCGGGCCATGGTTTCGATCTTCGCATCGAGATCCGCGATCCGCTCCGCCGCCATCTGGCGTGCGCGGGGGCGATCGTTGCTGCGGTCCAGCTCCAGCAGTTCCGCGATTTCACCCAACGTGAAGCCTGCATCTTGCGCGGAGCGGATGAAATGCAGACGCCGCAATTCCTCCTCGCCATAATGCCGGCGGCCCCAGGCGCCGCCTGAAGCGCCGGGCTTGGGATCGGGAACCAATCCCTTGCGTTGATAGAAGCGGACTGTCTCAACGCCTACCCCGGCGCTGCGTGCCAGTTCCGAAATCGTCATAGCCATCGCTTGACTCCGTACCGTGGTACGGAAGCTATAGGCTGATTCGCAATGAAACAGCAACTGACCACACCCGTCGCCCACCTCCACCGCATGGTGCTGGAGAAACATGTCTGCCCCTGGGGCCTGCGAGCGAAATATCTCCTCGAACGGCAGGGCTTCCGCGTGGAAGACCATCACCTCACCACGCGCGAGGCAGTCGACGCATTCAAGGCCGAACATGGCGTTAAGACCACGCCGCAGACCTTCATCGATGGCGTACGGATCGGCGGTTATGACGATCTGCGCCGCCATTTCGGACTGCCGCTGCGCGATCCGGATGCGAAGACCTATCGCCCGGTGATCGCCGTCTTCGCCGTCGCCGCCGCGCTTGCCCTCGTACTCAGCCAGGCCTTCTTCGGCGGCCCGCTCACCTTGCGCGCGCTCGAATGGTTCATCGCCTTTTCCATGGCCATCCTCGCGATGCTGAAACTGCAGGACGTGGACAAATTCGCGACCATGTTCCTGGGCTATGACCTGCTGGCCCGGCGCTGGGTGCCCTATGCCTATATCTATCCCTTCGCCGAGGCCTTGGCCGGCGTTCTGATGGCCGGGCGGGTACTGCCCTGGCTGTCGATCCCGATCTCGATATTCATCGGCACGATTGGCGGACTTTCGGTATTCTACGCCGTCTATGTCCAGAAGCGGGAGCTGGAATGCGCCTGCGTGGGCGGATCGGGCAAGGTGCCGCTCGGCCCTGTCTCGCTGCTCGAAAATGTAATGATGGTCGCCATGGCGATCTGGATGATGTTCCCGGCGCATTGAGCCGGATTGGAGCCCGACAATGAAATACGCAGCCTCCACCAGCCTCGCCGCTGTCGCCCTTGCGATGGCACACCCTGCCCTCGCACAGCATGAAGGGCATGGGCAAAGCGAAGATGAGCCCATGGATCACGGCCAGATGGATCACTCCGCCATGAACCATGGTGACATGGAGATGGGGCCGCCCGATGAATGGAAGCCCGGCGAAGGCTCGGGCACCGCGCGCCTGCCGGGAGCCGAAGGCGCGATGCATGGCCTGCACCTGACGAGCGGTGACTGGATGGTGATGGTCCATGGCGCCGTGACCGCGCAATATTCGGACTTCTCCGGCCCGCGCGGGGACGATATGCTCTATTCCACATCGATGCTGATGGTTGCGGGCGAGCGGCAGACCGACTGGGGTCGCATCCAACTGCGCACCATGCTCAGCCTCGAACCACTGATGGATGCGCGCGGTTATCCCAACCTCTTCGCCACGGGCGAGACGGCCGATGGCGAGCCGCTGGTGGACCGCCAGCACCCGCACGATCTGTTCATGGAACTCGCCGGTCGGGTGGACGTGAATGTCTCCGACAATGCGACCGTGTTCCTTTATGGCGGCCCGGTGGGCGAGCCTGCCATTGGTCCATCGGCCTTCATGCATCGCGGTTCCGCAGCCAATAATCCGGAACCGCCGATCACCCATCACTGGTTCGATTCCACCCACATCACCTATGGCGTGGTGACGGCCGGCTATTCCTCGCGCCTGTTCCAGATCGAAGGCTCCGCCTTCCGGGGTGCGGAGCCGGACGAGGAACGCTGGGGCATCGAAACGCCCAAGCTCGACAGTTGGGCAGTGCGCGCCACGGTGACCCCTTCCGCCAATTGGGCGCTGCAGGTCAGCCACGGCCGGATTGAGCAGCCCGAGGCACTGCACGGCAATCAGGACGAGGCGCGCACCACCGCTTCGGTCCAATATGCCAATGGCAAGGGTCTCTCCGCCATGGCCGCCTTCAGCGCCAAGAACCGCGTGCCTGGCGACACGCTCACCGCATGGCTGGGCGAAGTGAACTGGGATATCGACAAGGCCAATTCGCTCTTCGCCCGGGTCGAGAATGTCGACAATGACGAACTGATCCCGGACCATGACGATCCGCTGCATGACCAACCCTTCCGCGTCACCAAATTCCAGGCCGGTTATGCACGGCACTTCGCGCTGGGCGAGGCCGTGAAGCTCAGCCTCGGCGGCGCGGTCTCTGCCTTCGCAAAGCCTTCCGCACTCGATCCCTATTATGGCAAGGACCCGATGGGCTACACGCTGTTCGCCAAGCTCTCACTGGGACATTGATGCCGATGCTGTTTTACGAGGATCTGGAAATAAGCGCGACGACGCGCTTCGGGCGCTATGAAGTCACGCGCGAGGAAGTGCTGGAGTTTGCAGGCAAATACGACCCCCAGCCCTTTCACCTGTCGGACGAGGCGGCCGCGAAGACCCATTTCGGCAAGATCGCCGCCAGCGGCTGGCATACCTGTTCGATGACCATGGCGATGATGGTGGAGCATCACGCGATCATGCCGCGCGCAGCCCTTGGGGCCATGGGCGTGGATGAATTGCGCTGGCTGCGCCCCGTCTATCCCGGCGACGTATTGAGCTGCGAGATGGAACTGCTGGACAAACGCCTCAGCCGATCGAAGCCCGGTATCGGCATTCTCAACTTGAGGATCACGACCTCCAATCAGGATGGGCAGCCGGTCCTTTCGATGAAGCCGATCACCCTGATCCGGACTCGAGGCGACGGCTCGACCATGTGAAGCACTATCAATCCGGGTGAACTTGCGAAACGCCCGGATTTGATGGAGGGGATGTGTAACCTTTTCCGGCACGGAAATGCCATGTTTCGTTCGACGCGTGTCACTCTTGCATAGCGTGGATTCGAGCCGTTTTTCGGCACTTTGCGCACACCCAGATGTCACCTTTCGCTGGTCGGTTTCGTGCAGGCCTGCCGCTTCACCGAATGGAGGGGCCAGACATGCGAGCGGCGGGGCGGAGGCGGGGCTGTTCATCGGTCAGGATAAACGCCATTTGGGTGTCTGTAGGAAAGTGTTTTCTGCCGCCGAGCGAAGCGGTGCCGATGCAGGAAAAAACGAACGGGGCGGTCTCATCCAAAGAGATTTCGCCCGGCCAATACTCTCTATTGCGCTGGCCTATTGCGCAGGCCCTCTATTGCACTGAATCTCGCCCTGCCGGTCATAGACCACCCGTTCATGCGTATCGCGCACTGTCAGACGGCCGGGAAAGGTTACGGAACCGCCTGACTGCTCGGGCGCGGCGGCGCCATCGGGCAACAGGTCAAAGCTGTTCATCCGCCCATCATACTGGGTGCGCGTGCCAAATTGCAGTTCGGTGCTCCCCTTGTCGGCGGCAAAGCGCAGCACTTCCTTGCCGATCTTGAGATAGCCGGCATCTTCCATCGCCATGGCGACAGCGCCCAGCCCCCCGCCTTCCGGCGCGAAGGCGCAGCTTGTGCCGTAGAGCTTATGTTTCTCGATGTCCGGCAGGCGGATCGGCTGAAGCTCCACCGGAACGGCCTTGCCACGCAGCGCTTTTTCGACCGTAGCGGTATCGATTGTCTCGCTCTCTTTCGCGGGCTCTTGGCCGCAGGAGGCCAGTAGTGCGGCACTTGCAAGAAGGAGAAGTCTCCGCATCAATGCCTCCCGAACAGTTTTTCCACTTCCCCCATGGATAGCTTAACCCAGGTCGGACGGCCATGATTGCATTGGCCGGAACGAGGCGTGCGCTCCATTTCCCGCAGCAAGGCGTTCATTTCCGCGACTGACAATACGCGCCCCGCCCGCACCGAGCCGTGGCAGGCCATGGTCGCCAGCACATGCTCGATCTTCTCGTCGAGCAGCAAGGCATCGCCATTCACGGCTAGATCGTCGGCCAGATCCTGCAACAATGCGTGGGGGTTTGCCTTGCCCAGCACACCCGGCATGGCGCGCACCAGCATGGCGTTGGGGCCGAACCGCTCAATGGCGAGGCCCAATGCGGCGAATTTGTCGGCATTGTCTTCAAGCCGGTCGCAGGACGGTTCGTCCATTTCCACCACTTCGGGGATCAGCAGCGCTTGGCTGGCGGCCACTTTCTCCCCCGCGCCCGCCGCGCGCAGCCTTTCGAGTACGAGCCGTTCATGCGCGGCGTGCTGGTCCACCAACACCAGGCCATCAGCGGCCTCGGCTACGATATAGGTGTTGGCCACCTGCCCGCGCGCAATGCCGAGCGGATAGTCCGCCGCATCCTCGGGCAATTGCTCCGCTGCTTCGGCCCGGCCCATCGGGGCGGCCTGCGGCCCGGCCATCACTTCTGCCTCAAAGGCGCGCCATGCCGGCCCGGCTTCGCTTACGCCCGAATAGGATGGCCGCTGCGAAGGGGCGCTCCAGTCCCTGCCCGAGAAGATCGAGCGCAGCGCCGGAGCAGGCTCATCGCGGCTGGACGGGCTAACCGGCTCGGCCTCCCATTTCGCCATGGCGGAAGCATCGGGCGCTTGCGCACTGCGCCGGTCGCCCGTCGCCAGCGCCTGACGCAGGCCGGATACGATGAAGCCGCGCACTCCGGCGGAATCGCGGAAGCGAACCTCGGTCTTGGCGGGGTGGACATTCACATCCACATCCTCAGGCGGCAGGTCCAGGAACAGCGCCAGCACCGCGTGCCGATCCCGCGCCAGCATGTCTGCATAGGCGCCGCGCACCGCGCCGACCAGCAGCCGGTCTTTCACGGGGCGGCCATTGACGAAGAGATATTGGTGATCGGCCACGCCGCGATTGTAGGTCGGCAGGCCGGCCACGCCCGAAAGCCGCATGGCCCCGTTTTCCACCGGCCGCTCCATATCCAGGATCACGGCATTTCCAGCCAGCTCGCGGGCAACAAGCTGCGCCACGCGTTCTTCCGCGGTCTCCCCGCCCTGCACCGCGAACACCCGGCGGCTGCCATGTTCCAGGCCGAAGGCGATATCCGGCCGGGCCATGGCGAGCCGGCGAACCACATCGAGGCAGGCGGCATATTCGCTGCGTTCGCTGCGCAGGAACTTGCGCCGGGCAGGCACCTTGGCGAAAAGCTGTTCCACCCTCACGCGGGTGCCCGGCGGCAGGGCGGCAGGGCCTTCCTCCACCAGCACGCCATGGTCCACCACGCGCTTCCAGCCCTGCTCGTCACCCCTCACGCGGGATTCGAGCGTCAGCCGCGCGACACTGGCGATGGAGGGAAGCGCTTCGCCCCGGAAGCCCAGGGTTGAAACCATCTCGATCGCCTCATCCGGTAGTTTGGAAGTGGCATGGCGTTCCAGCGCCAGCGCCATTTCGTCAGGCCTCATGCCGCAGCCATCGTCGGTCACTTCGATGCGCGAAAGTCCCCCATCGGCAAGACTCACCGCGATCCGGGTGGCGCCGGAATCGATCGCATTCTCCACCAGTTCCTTGAGTGCGGCAGCAGGCCGCTCCACCACTTCGCCGGCGGCAATACGGTTGATCAGGGTCTCTGGAAGGCGGCGAATTTGGGGCATCTTGCAAGCCTAACGATGAACGGTCCGGAATTCGAGCCGAGCCGCCCAAAAATACGTCGCTTTCCTCACAAAATTTTGGCCTTTGCCGGGCGCTTGCGTTAAGCAGCCGCGACCTTTCGTTGCACCGCAGTGGCGAACTTCCTAACTGAGCCCTACAAAGGGTTGGAAACAATACGGATTTCCTTGATGAGTTCCTTCTTTTCGAAATTCTTCAAGCTCGGTTCCCAGAATATGGCGATCGACCTCGGCACGGCCAATACGCTCGTCTATGTGCAGGATCGCGGGATCGTGCTTAACGAGCCTTCGGTCGTCGCCATCGAAACGATCAATGGCGTGAAGCGCGTGAAGGCCGTGGGCGACGATGCGAAGATGATGATGGGCAAGACGCCCGACAATATCGAAGCGATCCGTCCACTGCGCGATGGAGTGATTGCCGACATCGAAATCGCCGAGGAAATGATCAAGCATTTCATCCGCAAGGTGCATGGTAAGAAGAGCCTGCTGCGCTATCCGGAGATCGTGGTCTGCGTGCCCTCGGGCTCGACCTCGGTGGAACGGCGCGCGATCCGCGATGCGGCTTCCAATGCCGGCGCCTCGGAAGTGTTCCTGATCCTCGAGCCGATGGCTGCCGCAATCGGCGCCGATATGCCGGTTACCGAACCGGTCGGCTCGATGGTGGTCGATATCGGGGGCGGCACCACCGAAGTGGCAGTGCTTTCGCTGCGTGGCCTCGCCTACACTACTTCGGTCCGCACCGGCGGTGACAAGATGGACGAAGCGATTGTTTCCTATGTCCGTCGCCACCACAATCTGCTGATCGGTGATGCCACGGCGGAGCGGATCAAGAAGGATTACGGCATCGCTGTCGTGCCGGAAGACGGCTTCGGCGAGACGATCACGCTGAAGGGCCGTGATCTGGTGAACGGCGTGCCGAAGGAAATCACCATCAGCCAGGCGAATATCGCCGAGGCGCTTTCCGAACCGATCGGTGCGATCGTGGAAGGCGTGCGCATCGCGCTGGAAAACACCGCGCCCGAACTGGCCGCCGACATTGTCGACCAGGGCATCGTGCTGACCGGTGGCGGGGCGCTGATCCGCCGCCTTGACGAGCATCTGCGCGAGGAAACCGGCCTGCCGGTGAGTGTCGCCGAAGATCCGCTGTCCTGCGTTGCGCTGGGCACTGGTCGGGCGATGGAGGATCCGATCTATCGCGGCGTGTTGATGACCGCCTGAGACAGTCAATCCACCGGGGGCAGCTCATAACGGCCGTCCATCGGCCCAATAAGGAAATGGGCGCATGGCGCCGCCGATAAATCGCCGCACGGGTCATTCCAAGAAGGCGCAGTTCAGCGCGTTCACGGGATACCTTGTGGCCGCGCTCGGCGTCCTGATCGGCGCCGGGCTGCTGGCGCTCTCCACCTGGAAGCCGGAAGCTCTCTCTTCCCTGCGTGCAGAGGCAACCGATCTGACCGTGCCTGCCGGCAGGGCAGGTGCGGAAGTGCGTTCGGACAGCCAGGGGCTGATCCAGAGCATTGCCGGCTATTTCGACGCGGGCAACAAGAACGCCCGGCTCAAGCGCGAGATGGAAGAGGCGCGCGTACGTCTGGCGGAAGCCAGGGCGACAGAGGCAGAGAATATCCGCCTCAAGGCCCTGCTCGGCCTGCGCGATGAGGCAGTGAAGCCGGTCGCCTTCGCTCGTCTGATCGGATCGAGTTCGGCCAGCACGCGCCGCTTCGCCTACCTCTCGGCAGGCACGACGCAAGGCGTACAACCCGGAATGCCGGTCCGCTCGCCGCTCGGCCTTGTCGGTCGCGTGCTGGAGGTTGGCGATGCCAGTGCCCGTGTGATGCTGCTGACTGATACGGCCAGCATGGTGCCGGTCCGCCGCAATACGGACAATGTGGTTGCCTTTGCTGAGGGCCGCGCCGACGGCACCTTGCGTCTGCGTCTGATCAATCTCGGCATCAATCCGCTCAAGAAGGGCGATGTCTTCGTCACGTCCGGCGCGGGCGGCATTTTCCGGCCCGGCATTGCCGTGGCGATGGTGGAGAAGGTCACGCATGATGGCGCAATGGCCCTGCCACTGGCCAATCCGGCGGCGACGATCCATGTCGCAGTCGATCCGGTTTGGGTGCAGCAAGCCGCCGAAGAAGTGGCGCAGCCCGCCCCCGGAGGTCCGCAATGAGCCCGGAGCGCCGGATGAACGCCCGTATGACGGCGACCCATCGCGACCGTTTCGGCAAGACCATCAATCGCGACCATTCGGTGATCCTCGCGCTTGGCGTTCCGCTGCTGACTATCCTGCTGGGATCGCTCAGCCCCCTGCTGCCGGTAATCGCCGCCGGCCCGGTGATGCCGCCTTTCGGCTTCATGATCCTGCTCGCATGGCGGATCGTCCGCCCCGGGCTGCTGCCGCCGTGGATCGGCCTCCCGCTGGGCGCGTTTGACGATCTGTTCAGCGGCCAGCCCTTCGGCAATGCCATATTGCTGTGGTCCATCGCCATGCTCTCCATGGACGCGATCGAGGCCCGTTTCCCCTGGCGCGGCTTCTGGCAGGATTGGGCGACCGCTTCGGGCATGATCGTCGCTTATCTGGTTCTGGGTGCCTTGTTCGCCGGGGGCAATTTCACGCCGGAGCGGTTCGTACTGATCGGTCCGCAGATCTTGCTCAGCGTGCTGCTGTTCCCCATCATCGCCCGCATGGTGGCCTTTTTCGACCGTGTCCGGCTGTTCCGAATCAAAGTGATCGGCTGAGCGCATGGCGAGGCCACGCAACACTGCCGGGACGCTGAGTCACTCCTTCCAGCGGCGCAGCTTCCTGATTGGCGGCATTCAGGGCGGCGTGGGCCTGCTGCTGGCCGCGCGCATGGGCTATCTCGCGGTGGCGGAGAACGAGCGATATCGGGTTCTGGCGGAATCGAACCGCGTGAACCTGTCGCTAATCCCGCCGCGCCGTGGCTGGATTCTGGACCGCAACGGGGCCCCCCTCGCCTCCAACCGCGCCGACTTCCGGGTGGACGTGGTGCCCGAGAGAATGCTGGATCCGGCCCGCGAGGTGGAAACGCTCGGCAAGCTGCTCGATCTCACTCCTGTCCAGGTGCAGGACCTGAAGGACAAGCTTTCCGACGCGCGCGGTTTTCAGCCCGTCGAAGTGGCGAGCGGGCTGGATTACGACAAATTCGCCGCGGTAAGTGTGCGCCTGCCGGATCTGCCCGGCGTGGTGCCACAACGCGGCTTCTCCCGCTATTATCCCACCGGCCCGTCGGTCGGCCATCTGATCGGCTATGTCGGCGCGGCATCGGCCGAGGAATATGAGAAGGAGCGGATTCCGCTGCTTGTTACCCCGGGCTTCAAGATGGGCAAGGACGGGCTGGAAAAGCAGTTCGAACAAACCCTGCGCGGCCAGCCCGGCGCACGCCGCGTGGAAGTGACCGCCAGCGGCGAAATCGTGCGCGATCTGGAAACGCGGGAGGACGTGCAGGGCAAGCCGATCAAGCTGACCATCGATGGCCCGCTGCAGGATTACGCCGCCCGCCGCCTCGGCCTGGAATCCGGCTCGGTCGTGATGCTGGACTGCCTCACCGGCGATCTCCTGTGCATGGCGTCCATGCCCAGTTTCGACCCCAACAGCTTTTCCGACGGCATCGGCCGCGTCGAATGGAAGATGCTGGCTGATGACGATCACGTGCCGCTGCGCAACAAAGTGCTCAAAGGGCTCTATCCTCCCGGCTCCACGGTCAAGCCGATGGTGGCGATGTCATTCCTCGAAGCCGGGCTCGATCCGCATGAAAGCGTGTTCTGCGGCGGCGGGCTGAAAGTGGGCAACCGCGTGTTCCACTGCTGGAACCGGCGCGGCCACGGTCAGGTCGACATGGCCAAGGGTATCTACCAGAGCTGCGACGTCTATTTCTATCACTTCGCCCAGCGGCTGGGCATGAATGTAATCGCACCCATGGCCCGCAGGCTGGGCATGCAGGAGGAGTTCCCCCTGCCCGTCTCCAGCCAGTTCTTCGGCACCGTGCCCGATCCTGAATGGCTGAAGCGCAAGCACAAGCGCGAATGGCAGCCATATGACACGGTGAACGCCACCATCGGCCAGGGCTACATGCTGGCTAACCCGTTGCAGCTCGCGGTGATGGCCACGCGCCTTGCCACCGGCAACAAGGTAATGCCCCGGCTGATGCTCGGCGGAAAGAAGCCGAGCTTCGAAAGCCTGAATTTCCATGGGGATCACACCACGATCATCCGCAACGCGATGAATGAGGTGGTGAACGGCGCAGGCACCGCCGGGGGCGCTCGCATTCCCATCGAAGGCATCCACATGGCAGGCAAGACCGGGACGGCACAGGTCGTCTCGCTCAATGTCTCCAGCGGCAAGGGCGGCTTGTGGAAGCATCGCGACCACGGGTTGTTCATCTTCTTCGCCCCGTTCGACAAGCCCCGCTATGCCGGGGCTGTGGTGATCGAACATGGCGGCGGCTCCGGCTCGGCCTATCCCATCGCGCGCGACGTGGTCACATTCCTCTACGATCCCAAGCTGGGCATGGAAAAGCTGCTGGAACTGGAGAAGAAATGGGGCGGCACGCCGCGTGAGCGCATGGCGCGCAGATATGCATCCTATGCCACCGAATTCGGGCTCGCCGTGCCCAAGCCGCCATCCAATCCCGAAGACATCGCGCGGCAAGTGGATGCCGAAGCGCGTGCAGCGGCGGCAGCGATCGAGGATTCACCGGAAGGCGCCGTATTGGGCAATCGCCCCGTGGAGATGGATCAGGAAATCCCGCCCCCCGGTACCACTGGATCGGCGCCCGGAGCACAGCCTTCGGCGCCGGCCTCGCCTGCCGCGCCCCCCTCTCCCGCAATCGAGGCGCCGCAATGAGCCGCTCGATCATTCCCGCGTCGATCTCGTCGCTGCCGTGGCGCGTCATCGTCCCGCTAACGGCCTTGACCACATTCGGATCGACCGTGCTCTATTCCGCGGCGGGCGGCAGCATGAGCCCCTTCGCAACCTCGCATCTGATCCGGTTCGGTGTTTTTCTAGCCATGGCGCTGATCCTGTCGCGCCTGCCCCGCGAACTCGTCCGCTGGGGCGCCTATCCTGCCTATGTCGGCGTGCTGCTGCTGCTGATCGCTGTGGAGACGATCGGTGCCATCGGGGGCGGTAGCCAGCGCTGGCTCAATCTCGGCCCGCTGGTGCTCCAGCCATCCGAACTGATGAAACCTGCGATCGTGCTGGTGCTCGCGAGTTTCTTCAACTCGCTGCCCGCAGGCGAGGTTGGCGGATGGCGCTCCATCGTGCCGGCGGGTGTGCTGATTGGCCTGCCGGTCATGCTGGTTCTGCTCCAGCCCGATCTCGGCACCGCGCTCGCGATTGCATTTGGCGGGACGGTTGTGATTTTCCTTTCGGGCCTGCCGCTGCGCTGGTTCGTGGGCGGAGGGCTGACGGCGGCCATCGTCGCCCCGCTGGCCTATTTCTTTGCCCTGCATGATTATCAGCGCCGCCGGGTGACGACCTTCCTCGATCCGGAGAGCGATCCGCTGGGCGCAGGCTATCACATCACCCAGTCAAAAATTGCGATCGGTTCTGGCGGCATCTTCGGCAAGGGCTTCGGCAATGGATCGCAAAGCCACCTGAATTATCTGCCCGAACCGCATACGGACTTCGTCTTCGCGACCATGTCGGAAGAATGGGGCCTGATCGGCGGGCTGGCGGTATTGCTGATATTCGGCGTCGTGCTGCGCTGGGGCTGGGACGTGGCGCGCCGCGCGCCCGACCGGTTCAGCGCCCTGCTCGCAGCAGGTATGACCTCCACGATCTTCTTCTATGTTGCGATCAACTTGATGATGGTGATGGGCCTTGCCCCTGTGGTTGGCATCCCCTTGCCCTTCATGAGCCATGGCGGTTCGTCGATGATGACGAACATGATCTGCATCGGCACGCTGATGATGGTCGACCGTTGGGGCAGGCAAGGCGGCCAGCGCTCACTCTCGTGAACCCGGCATCAACACCCATGCCGGAACAATCCTGGTTTTATTTTCGGACGTCATAACCTGGCGCGAGGCACGATCTTGCCCGGATCGCGCGCAGATGAGAACGATTCCCGCCTCCCTCAGCGCACCAACGCAACTTCGTTTTTCTGCTCAGTGCCGTGCCCATTCGGGCGAGCGAAGCCATGCCGCACTGCGGCAAAAATGGGTTGCCATTGAAACCGGATTGGATTAATCGCCCGATTAAATCGGCGCGTCTGATCCAGTCCGGCCCTGCGTTTTCGCAACCGGATTCCATTTTATCCCTGAGTTTCCTCCCAGGGCTGGGGCACATCGACGGGGCAAAGGCGCAAGCCGGAGCTTCAACGATGTGCCTCCGCTTGGCCTGCGGGAGGCACTCGCATTGCCGGCCGCGATATCGCGCGTGCCGGAACAAGGTGCGGTTGGAAGATGAGTAACCCGGTAATCTCGGCGAATGAGGAGTTGGATCAGGAACGCGAGGGTATTTCCTTGTGGACCCTTCACCGTGACCTGACGCGTCTTGCAGACGAACTCGCTGGTGCCGCTCGCCGTGTCGAGGACAATGCCGGCAACGACAATGCCGCCGTCAGCAAGGACGAGTCCGCCCCCCTTGCCGCGCCTCGCGAATATTTCGAGGCATTGCTGATTCAACGCCGCGAGCGTGAGCGTTGTTTGGGAAGTGAGCTCTTCAGTGAACCGGCCTGGGATATCATGCTGGAACTGATGATCGCACGAATCAACGGCCGGGAAATGCGCATCAGCGAGCTTGGTGCGAGCCACCACAGCCCTGGCGCAATCACCGGGCAATATGTCGCCGCATTGGTCGAAGCCAAGCTGATCGAGCGTTACGACTGCACGGAAGGCAGCCCGGATTGCCATCTGGCGCTTTCGAGCGAAGCCGCACGCCGCATGGCCGAGCTTTATCGCGCCCGAACCCGCCGATAAACAGCTGATTCCGCATATTTTTTCGCTTTCCGATCAGTTTCCGCCAAAAACCTCTTCACACCGCCGAAACACCCTCTATATGGAGCGCCTCCGGCGAGTCGTCGGAGCGGCGGAAACGGGCCGAAAAGCCCAGATGCCTGTGTGGACGCATAGCTCAGTTGGTAGAGCAGCTGACTCTTAATCAGCGGGTCCTAGGTTCGAGCCCTAGTGCGTCCACCAAACCCCTCTCTTGCAAGTCAGGTGAAATCGGGAGGCTCGGCCTCTGCGAGCGTTGCGGCCGCGATAGCTGCCCCTGCCTATGCAGAGGATAGGCCGGATCGGCATGCGCTTTGCTGAACGCTCACTCGCAATTTCGGACAGTGTGGCCGCAGGCGTCGATTATCGCGTGAATTGCCATCGCATGCTGCGCAGTGATATCCTTATTCGCACTTCAACGCCGGCAGATCGTTGGCGCCATGGTTTCGTCCGCCGGGCTGTGGTGCGGCCGCAGGGGCGACCTGCCCACAGCCCGGCAGCGTCCGTCTACTGTCCGGCAGCCTCGTCCGGTTGCGCATCGAGCTGCTGATATTCCAGCGCGATGCTTGGATCGCAGTCATAGGCGTTGATATACTGCCCTTCCTGCTTCTTCCACTGGATGACCCGCGCGCCATTGTTGTCGAGTGTCTCGGGATCCTCGAACCACTGGGTTGCCAGCAGCGTGCCGTCATCCAGCTTGCGGTAACGTTCGACCATGCGGACGTTGGCGCTGTGATCCAGGCCGTTGTTCGTGATGGTCGAGGGCAGGATATGGGTCGTGTCGATCACCAGATCCTTGCCTTCCCAATGGCCGATCGAATGGCCCACCTTGGTGTGCGCCGCTTCGGCCGGGGGATGGCCGCGACCATCCATGAAGACGATCCGGACCTGATCGAAATATTCATATCGGAACACGATCATCTGATCGGTCTGATAGATCTCGAAGGGGAACGGACCCTGGATCGAATAGACCACCGACGGGGCCATGCACACCCGCGTGAGCTGCATCTCGTCGGTCGGCTTCCAGGTCTTCGCCTTTGCCAGCGCATCCGGCTTGATCTTCAACCCGCCGAATTCGTTCTGCGGATATTCGACGACGCCGGTATCCTCGATCACCACCGTGTTGGGTGGCAGCTTGGCGATCAGATCCTTCGCAACCGGCGAAACTTCGCCAAAATCCAGGAACCAGAAGCCGTTGAGATCCGGATGGTCCCCGGCCTGAGCCGGGGAAGAGACCAATGCTGCGAGAGGCAACAGCGCCGCGAAAAGACGGCGCATCAGCTGTCGCCCTGGCCGAACGGCGCATTACCGATCAGCTTGCCGTTCGCATCGAAGGCGCGCTTCAGCCGCAGATAGGGTTTCCCGTCGCGCGAGACCCAGCCTTCGACCGAGATCACGTCACCAGGCTTGATGATGTCGCGGCTCCACCCACGGCGGACCAGGATGACCGGCGCGTTGGTTTCCGCACGCCAGCGCACGATTTTGCCGTCAGGCCCCTTCACATCCAGCGCGACAGCGCCGTGCGGATTGGTGAAGCGGAATTCGGTAACCGTACCCTTGATGGTGATGGTTTTCACCGGATCGAAAAATGCTGCAAACGAATGATGCGCGTGCGCCGCCACCGGCGCCAACAGTGCAAGCACTGCCGCCGGCATGCTCCAGTATTTTGACATACTGATATACTCTCCCTCGACTCGCTAGGGTTGATCGGGCGCTTGGGTGATGTCGATATACCGTCCATCGTAATATGTCAGCGGCTTAGCGTTCTCCCGATGGCG
This sequence comes from uncultured Caenibius sp., assembly GCA_963662855.2. Lineage (GTDB taxonomy): Bacteria > Pseudomonadota > Alphaproteobacteria > Sphingomonadales > Sphingomonadaceae > Andeanibacterium. The sequence continues at coordinate 947,482 of CAXXWL010000005.1, read as the reverse complement.
GGCGGCAATCAATTCTCCGATGAAGATCGTATGGGTGCCGAATGCGTGGCGATGCGCGATCCGGCACACCAGGCTGGATTGGGCGCTGGCCAGAACGGGAACGCCTTGTTCTTCAAGCCATTCCCCCACGGCAAAGCGCCCTTCCCCATTGCCGGCGCGGGTAAAGCAATCGGCCACGTCGCGATTGCCCACGCCCAGCACATTGACGCAGAATTTATCGGCCGACGCCATCGGCTCATGGAGGGTGGAGGTGCGGTTGATGCACACCAGCAGCGAGGGGGGATCGAAACTGAGTGAACTGACCGCAGTGGCCAGAATGCCGAGTCGTTCGCCGCCATGGCCGGTAGTCACGGCATAGACCGTGGCGGCCACATGGCGCATTGCACTGCGAAATGCGTCGAGAATATCGTCCTGGCCCATGGGTTCTCCGTGTCACACTGGCTGTCGATGGGTCTAACCCAGCCCAAACCAAACGCCAATGGAATGTGCATTACATTCCTTGCAATCACATTATAGTGTGATTAATTGCCTCGCCATGAGCAATCACACCATCATCCGCGTTCGCGAAATCGTCAGCGAAGGACGCATGTCGCGCGCCGGCCTCGCCCGGGCCGCAGGCCTCCACGCCAATACGTTGCGCGATTGCACCGATCCCGGCTGGAACCCCACTGCCGATACGCTCGCCAAGCTGGAGCGTTTCCTCAACTCCAATGACGATGCGCCCGTGCTCGTGTCCATCGAGGAGATCATCGACGAGGCCCGCAATGGCCGGATGTATATTCTGGTGGATGATGAGGATCGCGAGAATGAGGGTGACCTGATCATTCCCGGCCAGATGGCCACTCCCGATGCGATCAATTTCATGGCCACCCATGGGCGCGGCCTGATCTGCCTTGCACTCACCAAGGCGCGGGTGGACCAGCTCGGACTCGAACTGATGAGCCGCAACAACCGCACCCGGCACGAAACCGCCTTCACCACCTCTATCGAGGCCCGCGTGGGAGTGACCACCGGCATCAGCGCCGGGGACCGGGCACGGACCATCTCCGTCGCGATCGATGCCTCCAAGGGGCAGGACGATATCGTCACGCCAGGCCATGTCTTCCCGCTGGTTGCCAAGGATGGCGGCGTGCTGGTTCGCGCCGGCCATACAGAGGCATCGGTCGATATCTCGCGTCTCGCCGGCCTCAATCCCTCCGGCGTGATCTGCGAGATCATGAACGAGGATGGCACCATGGCGCGGATGGACGATCTGATCCGCTTCGCCCGGCTGCACAATCTCAAGATGGGCACGATCCGCGATCTGATCGCCTATCGCCGCAGGCACGATCATCTGGTGGAGAAGACCGCCGAAACCCGCTTCACCAGTCGCTGGGGCGGCGAATGGCGCGCTGTAAGCTTCTACAACAAGGCCACCAAAGGCGAGACCATGGCGCTGGTGAAGGGCCATATCGATCCCGCAAAGCCCACGCTGGTGCGGATGCATGCCCTTTCCATCTTCGACGACGTCTTTGCCGATGCCGGCGGCCGCCATGGTCTGCTGGAAAGCGCGATGAAGGCCATCGGCGCGGAAGGCACCGGCGTGGTTGTGCTGATCAACCGCCCAAGCCCCGATTTCGCGAGCCGTTCGATCATCCGGCGCGAAGTGCCTGCCGCGCAGGAAGATGCAGCCGACGACATATCGCAGGAACAGCGCGACTATGGTGTCGGTGCGCAGATCCTTGCGGAACTGGGCGTGCATGACATGATCCTGCTCACCAACACGCAGCATTCGCTGGTCGGCCTCGAAGGCTATGACCTTTCGATCGTTGGCGAGCGTCCCATTCCAACCGAAGGAGCCGCATGATGGCGAAATTCCTGATCGTCGAAGCGCGCTTCTACGACCATCTCAACGATCTGCTGGTGGCGGGCGCCCGCGCCGCGCTGGAACAGGCCGGCCACGATGTGGATGTCCTGACCGTCCCCGGAGCGCTCGAAATCCCCGGCGCCATGGCGCTGGCCAGCGAAAGCGGGCGCTATGACGGTTATGTCGGCATCGGCGTGGTGATCCGGGGCGAGACCTATCATTTCGAGATCGTGGCGGGCGAAAGCGCGCGGGGCATCATGGCCCTGACGATGGACGGGCTTGCGATCGGCAACGGTATCCTTACCGTAGAGAACGAAGCGCAGGCTCTGGTCCGCGCCGATCCTGCCCAGAAGGACAAGGGCGGCGAAGCGGCGAAGGCAGCCATGGCCCTGTTGGCGATCCGGGAGAAATTCGTATGACCTCACATCCTGCAATCGGCGGTATCCGCCTGTGTCTGGGCGGAAACGTCTTTGGCTGGACCGCCGATCAGGATGCGAGCTTTGCGGTGCTCGACAAATTCTATGAAGCCGGCGGCCGTATGGTCGATACGGCGCAGGGATATTCCGACTGGGCGCCCGGCCATGTCGGCGGCGAGAGCGAGGCTATGATCGGCAAATGGCTGGAGGCGCGCGGCGTGCGTGCCGACATGCTGATCGCCACCAAGACCGGGATGCATTGCAACCCCGGCGATCTGGCTCCTGCAAAGGTGGCCGAAGAAGTCGACAAATCGCTGGAGCGGCTGCGCAGCAATTATGTCGATCTCTATTATGCCCATCGCGATGATGCGACGGTTCCACTGGATGAAGTGGCGGGTGGCTTCGATGCCCTGGTGAAGGCCGGCAAGGTGCGCGAACTGGGCGCCTCCAATTTCACCGCCGACCGGCTCACTGCCGCAATCGACACGGCTCAGGCCGCTGGCCTCACACCCTACAGCGTGTTGCAGAACGAATATAACCTCGTCCGGCGCAGCGATTATGAAGGCGCAGTGCAGGATCTGTGCGTGGCGCGCGGGATCGCCGCCCTGCCCTATTTCGGCCTCGCCTCCGGCTTCCTCACCGGCAAATATCGCACCACTGCCGATTTCGCCCAGTCCGCGCGCGGATATGGGATGGACCGCTTTTTCGAGCAGGGCTTGCCGATCCTCGGGGTGATGGACGTCATCGCGTCGGAAACCGGCGCCAGCCACGCGGCCATCGCGCTCGCATGGATCAATGCCCAGCCCGGCATCGCCGCCCCCATCGCCAGTGCCCGTGCGCCCGAACAGCTCGACGCGCTGCTGGAGGCGGTCACGCTGGAACTGAGTGAGGAGCAGCTGGCCCGCCTCTCCGCCACCGGGGGCTGATCCGCACTCGTTCGGATGTAGTCCGCAGCCGCTACGGCGAGACCGGGCACGCCACCTACATCAAGGGGCGCGCCCGGCCTATATGGCGGCCTACCAGATCCGAACGCGCTGTTCCGGCGCGAGATAGAGCTTGTCGCCCGGCTTCACGTCGAACGCCTTGTACCACGCATCCAGATTGCGGACGGTCAGCGCGCGATACATACCCGGGGCGTGGCCGTCGGTGGCGATCCGCTGGCGCAGGGCCGCCTCGCGCATCTTGGTGGCCCATGCCTGCGCATAGGCGATGAAGAAGCGCTGATCGCCGGTAAAGCCGTCGATCACCGGAGCTTCCTTGCTCCCCAGCGATGCGCGATAGGCATCATAGGCGGCGGCAAGGCCCGCCACGTCGGCGATGTTCTCGCCCAGCGTCAGCTTGCCGTTCACATGCAGGCCCGGGAACGGTTCGTAACTGTCGAACTGGGCCGCCAGCCTGAGCCCGGCGTCTTCGAACTTCTTGCGGTCCGCATCGGTCCACCAGTTGCGCAGCGCGCCGGTTGAATCGAATTCCGCGCCATTATTGTCGAAGCTGTGGCTGATCTCATGGCCGATCACCGCGCCGATGGCCCCGTAATTATAGGCCGGGTCCGCCTTGGGATCGAAGAACGGACGCTGCAGGATCGCGGCCGGGAAATTGAGCGCATTCTGCACCGGCAAATTCACCGCATTCACCGTCTGCGGCGTCATCCACCATTCGGACTTGTCGAGCGGCTTGCCGATCTTGGCGAGCTGGTGGGCATATTCGGCCTTCCGCGCCGCCTGAATGTCGGCATAGGGGCTGCCGGCCGCGATCTTCACCTTCGAAAAGTCGCGCCAGCTTTCGGGATAGCCCACGCCGACCTGGATGGTTTCGACCTTTTTCAGCGCCTCGGCCTTGGTAGCCGGGGCCAGCCAGTCGATTGCCTTCACCCGCACGCCGAAGGCCTGCTTGATATTGCCGACGATCCCCTCGATCTGCGACTTGGCCGAAGCGGGGAAATATTTGGCGACGTAGAGCTGGCCCAGATCGTCGCCCAGATAATCGCTCACCGCCGCCAGTGCACGCTTGTCACGGCTGCGCTGCTCGGGCGTTCCGGAGAGAGTCGTCCCGTAAAAGGCGAAGTGGAGCTGGTCGAACTTCGCGGGCAACACATCGGAATTCTGGTTGATCTGATGGAAGACAAGCCAGTCCTTCCAGGCATCGAGTGGCTCGCTGGCGACCAGCTTCGACAGGCCCTTGATCGCGCCGGGGTGATAGGCCGCGAATTTGCCCTGCTTGCCCAGCTGCGCCGCATCGAGCAGCGCGGACCAGTCGATGCCGGGTGCGTTCTTCTCCAGCTCGGCGCGAGTCCACAGAGTGGCGGATTTGGTGAAGCTCTCACTTTCCTCGCGATTGGCGTGGGCCTTCGCGATTTTCATTTCCAGATCGAAAATGCGGCCTGCCTTGGCCTTCGCATCCTTGTCGCCCGCGGCGGTGAGGAGTTCCTCGATATACTGATGATAGGCGCCGCGCAGCTTCGCCATCTCGGGATCGGAGGAGAGGTAATATTCGCGCTCCGGCAAGCCCAGCCCGCCCTGAAGCAGATAGGGCACCACTTCCCCGCCCGAGAGCGCCTGCGTCACGAAGATGCCGAACAGATTCTCCGTCTCGAAATCCGTCGCATTGAGCGGATCGACATCGGCGCGCAGCTGGCTGCCAATCGCGGCCGAGAGCGCCTTCTTGTCCCTGATCGCGGCAAAACGGTCGAGATCGGGTTTGATCGCGCCGAGGCCGGCCTTCTCGATCGCGGCACTATCCATGTAGGAAGTGTAGAGATTGCGGATGCGCCCTTCGGCGGTATCGTCCGCCGCGTTGGAAGTGCCGATATCCTTGATCAGCGCATCGAGCTGCTTCTCGGTCTCGTTGAAGGCGATCACGAAGCCGCCCATGTTGGAACGGTCCGCCGGGATCTCCGTGGTATTGTTCCAGGTGCCATTGGCATAGGCGTAGAAATCGTCCCCAGGTTTGACCGAGGGATCCATCCAGCCCTTTTGAATGCCCAGTTCGGTGCCATTGGACACCACTTCGGTATTGTTTGAGCACGCGGCAGGCCCGGCAAAAATGGCGGCCGTGCCGAGCAGCAGCGCTGCGATCAGGCTTTTGTTCATATCAGTCCCTCGTCCGGCCGCACGCAACACTCGCCCCGGCGCGCAGCATGGTTTCATGCGCAACCTGATAGGACGAAGAATGGCCAAAGAATATCCCGCTCGTCGAGAGCGGGATATCGTTTGTCGAAGGAAACCGCGGAAATCAGGCCGAAAGGCGGCCGAAACAGCCCACCCCGGCATAATGCGCGCTGTCGCCCAGCTCTTCCTCGATACGGATCAGCTGGTTGTACTTCGCAAGCCGGTCAGACCGGGCAAGGCTGCCGGTCTTGATCTGCCCGCAATTGGTAGCGACCGCGAGATCGGCGATGGTCGAATCCTCGGTTTCGCCCGAACGGTGGCTCATCACCGCAGTGTAGCCCGCGCGATTGGCGATCGAGACTGCCTCCAGCGTCTCGCTAAGACTGCCGATCTGGTTCACCTTGACCAGCAGCGAATTGGCCAGACCCTTCTCGATACCCATCGCGAGACGCTTCGGATTGGTCACGAACAGATCGTCGCCCACCAGCTGAACCTTGCCGCCGATCTTGTCGGTCAGCGCCTTCCAGCCCTCGAAATCGTCTTCGGCCATGCCATCCTCGATCGAACGGATCGGATAGGCGGCGCACAGATCGGCAAGGTAATCAGCCATTTCGACCGGGCTCAGCGAAAGGCCTTCGCCGCTGATCTCGTATTTGCCGGACTTGAAGAATTCGGTGGAAGCGCAATCGAGCGCCAGCGCGACTTCTTCGCCCAGCTTGAAACCGGCCTTGGCAATCGATTCCATCACGAAATCCAGCGCCGCGCGAGTGCTGGCGAGGTTCGGCGCAAAGCCGCCTTCGTCGCCCACGGCGGTCGACAGGCCCTTTTCCGAAAGCCCCTTCTTCAGCGTGTGGAATATCTCAGCACCCCAGCGAACGGCCTCGGCGATGCTGTCCGCACCGACCGGCATGATCATGAATTCCTGAAAGTCGATCGGATTGTCGGCATGTTCGCCGCCATTGATGATGTTCATCATCGGCACCGGCAGGACATGGGCCGAAACACCGCCGACATAGGAATAGAGCGGCAGGCCACGTGCACTGGCAGCCGCCTTGGCTATGGCAAGGCTCACACCCAGAATCGCATTGGCGCCCAGGCGGCCCTTATTCTCCGTCCCGTCGAGCGAGATCATCGCCAGATCGATTTCGCGCTGATCTTCGGCATCAAGGCCGAGAAGCGTGTCGGAAATCTCATCGTTCACCGCGTCCACCGCCTTGAGCACGCCCTTGCCAAGATAGCGGCTCTTGTCGCCATCGCGCAATTCCACCGCTTCGTGAGCACCGGTGGACGCGCCGGAAGGCACGGCAGCGCGGCCGAAACTGCCGTCTTCCAGCAGAACATCGACTTCGACAGTGGGGTTGCCGCGGCTATCGAGGATTTCGCGGCCATGGATATCGATGATTGCGGTCATGGTGAATTAAGGCTCCGACTGCTATGATGCGGTGCAATAATGGAAATGCGGGCCTCCTAGTCAGTGGGACATTGGCAAGCAAGCCACGTTTCCTATTTAAGAAGGGGCGGCAGACGGCCGCTTCGCTATAATAGTCTCAATCCCGAAGGGTGAAAGGACGCAATCCGATGGCACAGACCCCCGCGAAGACCGCAGCCAAGAGCACCGCCAAGACGGCCAAGGCCAAGCCGGCTGCAGCAAAGGCGAAGGCGCCCGCCGGCAATACGGCCGACGCAAAGCAGAAGTTCACCCGCGCGATCGAGGAGGCTAAGGCCGGCGCTGCCGCCCTCACAGCCGAAGCCCGCGAACGCGCAACCGCCAAGTCGAGCGACTGGGTGGACGAAGCCAAGGTCTATGGCGAGCAGGCGAAGGCGAAGGCCGGCGAACTGGCTGTGGAAGGTAAGGCGCGCGCCAGCGATGCTATCGCTGGCCTGGGCAAGCTGGTGGAAGATAATGCCTCCACCATCGATGACCGTCTCGGCACGAAATATGGCGATTACGCCCGCTCCGCATCGCGCAAGATGAAGGAAACGGCCGAGAAGATCGACGCCAAGAATCTCGACGAATTGGGCGAAGATGCCCGAGAGATGGTGCGCAAGAGCCCGGGCCTTGCCGTGGGTATCGCGGCAGTTGCCGGGTTCCTGGTCGCCCGCCTGTTCTCCAGCTCGAAGTAATCCGTTGACAGCAGGCCCAGTGGACGGTCCACCCCGCCCCATGACTGCACAACCGACCGACGATCCCGCTACCGGCCCTTCCCCCGAGATTGATACTTCGGGGGACGGCCGGGAGACGGATCGCGGCGAGGCTTCCCTTATCGAAGACCTCAGTTCCCTGATCGAGGACGGCCTCACCTATGCGGAAGCCGAACTCGCTTATCAGAAAACCCGCGCGGCCTTTGTCGGACAGCAGGCAAAGGGTATCGCCATATCGGGCGGCATCGCAGCCCTGCTGGTGGTGCTTGCCATCGTGGCGCTAGTGTTCGGCGCAATCCTGGCCCTGACGCCAATGGTGGGTGCCTTCGGGGCGACGGGCATCGTGTTCGGCGCGCTTCTGCTGGCCGCATTCCTGCTGGTGCAGATCGCCCGAGCGAAGGCCCGGGCCATGATGCGCGCCTTCGGGAGCGAAAAGGAATGACCCGCCTGCTCGAAACCCGGCTTCAGGAAGATCGGGCCCTGCGCGATGCGGCGCGGGAGGTGTTCTTGGTCGAGTTGGCCCATGCACGGCAGGAGGCCACGCCCTCCGCGATCGGCCAGCGCCTTGCCAACAGGATCGGCGCAAAGGCCGACGAGGCGAGCGATACAGCAATCGAATTTGCCGACCGCCACGGAACGACCGTGCTTGCGGCACTGGTGGCCACAGTTTCCGCCGCGGGGCTATGGCTGGCGCGAAAACCGATCCTTTCCGGCCTTGCCCGGATGAAGGCGAAGCGCAATGAACAGGCAGGGGATAGCGGGGCAAGCGACTCCGGCGAGGATAGAGACCATGAGTGATGCCAAGAGAATGGAATTGCGCCAGCGGATCGAGGCCGGGAAGGCCCGTCAGGCGGAACGCAGCGGGCTGGCCAAGGGTGCCGCCGCCGCGCGGGACCGATTGTCCTCGGTTGCGCGTGAACACCCGCTGATGCTGATCGCTGGCGGCCTTGCCATCGGCGTGGCGCTCAGCACTCTGGTTCCTCGCTCCCCTACTCGCCGGCTCAGCCGAAGCGCGGTGAGCCTGATTGCAGGCATCGCGGAACTGGGCATCCTCTATAGCCGTCAGGCCATGGACGCAGTGGGGGATGCAGCTGACGAGGCAAGCGAGCCTGCGCGTGAGAGACTCGGCAACATCGGCGGCGCGATTGCCGATGGCGCGGCCAGGCTGAAGCGCAAGCTGGCGCCTGAAAAGACCCCGGCTGAGGCAGAAGCGGAGATTCCCGCCGCCGAATAGGCCAAACTCTGCCTCGCAAGGCTTGCCAGCGGCCTGCAAAGCTCTCTATGCGGGAGTTGAAACTCATTGCAATTTCAACAGGGCGAAAGATGGCCAATCAGCTTCTGCACCTCGTCATGGGTGGGCGGGTGACCGATCCGATGACGTGCGACTTCCAGGACCTCAAGGATATTCATGTCGTTGGGTTTTATGACAATTACGCCGCCGCCGAAGAAGCGTGGCGCGGCTGGGCACAGCGCACGGTGGACGACGCCGAGATGAAATATGTGATCGTCCATCTTCACCGCCTGCTGGAGCCTTCGCTTTCGGGCGAATGATCCGGGCCTTTCTGCCGGACGATGGCGCGGCCTTGCGTGACTTGTGCCGCGCTTCCATCGCCGAACTGGGATCGCGCTGCTATTCTCCCGAACAGGTGCGGGTCTGGCGGGACCGCGTTCCTCTGGCGGAAACCTATGCAGCGCGCGTGGCAAATGGCGCTGACATTTTCATTTCCGCCGCGGAAGACAGCTCACCGGCTGCCTATGCTCTGCTTGAGCCTGACGGACATCTCGATCGGCTCTATTGCCATCCGGACCATTCCGGGCGTGGCCATGCCGCTGCCCTGCTGGCCCATGTGGACGGGTTCGCGCAGGCGCGAGGAATTCCTCGCCTGTTTACCGAAGCGAGCGAAGTTGCCCAGCCTGTGTTCGAACGGGCAGGATACGAGGTGACGCATCGGCGGGACTTCGAAGTCGCAGGCGTACCGATCCATAATTACGCGATGGAGAAGTGGCTGGCCGCGTGAATGCGGCCAGCTCGCTCAGATGAACTCGATCTTCTCGACCATGTAGAAACGGTCGCCCGAAGGCACTGTCACTTCGATCTCTTCACCCACCTTGCGGCCGATCAGGGCCTTGCCGAGCGGCGAATTGTAGGAGATCCGCCCACGCTTCACATCGGACTCAGGCTGCCCGACGATCTGATAGCGGCAGGGCTTGTCATCCTCGTCGAGCAGCGTGACGGTGGCGCCGAAGATGATCCGATCACCGGAAAGACTTGCCGGATCGATGATCTGCGCACGGCTGACCTTGTCTTCAAGGTCGGAAATCTGGGCCTCTACGTGGCCCTGACGTTCCTTTGCCGCGTGATATTCGGCGTTTTCCGAGAGATCGCCATGGGCACGCGCTTCCTCGATCGCTTCCACGATCAGCGGACGCTCCTGCCGGAGTGCGTTCAGTTCGGCGGTCAGCTTTTCATAGCCTTCCGCCAGCATGGGCACTTTTTCCATTAAACAACCCCGTAGCCGTTAGTACGGCGCCCCTGGGGCAATCGGTAAAGCCTTCCTTCCGCCCCCCGCTACAATGCGGGGAGACGGCTATCTACGGCGCTCGATTGTTTGGGGGACGCGCGTTTATGAACTGTAATAGTCCTGAAGTGAGCGCACTTCAAGCTGACTGGATTTTAGTGCCGCGATGGCACGAGCCACTGCATCGCATGCGGCAGCGGTCGTGTAATAGGGCAGCTTCATTTCCAGCGCCGAGGCACGGATGGATTGGGAGTCCTTAAGACTCTGCCAGCCTTCGGTCGTGTTGAAGATCAGCGCAATTTCACCATCGACGATCATGTCGACGATATTGCGCTGCCCTTCGGCCACTTTCTTTACCCGTTCGACAGGAAGGCCCTGTTCGGCAAGATAGGTCTGCGTGCCTCCCGTGGCGACAATGCGGAAACCCTGATCGATCAGCAGCTTGACCGCGTGCACGATGTTCGCCTTGTCGGAATCCTTCACCGACACAAACACGGTGCCGCCTTCCGGAAGCTTCATTCCCGCGCCCATCTGCGACTTGGCAAAGGCAATCGGGAAATCCGTATCGATACCCATCACTTCGCCAGTGGACTTCATTTCAGGGCTGAGCACCGGATCGGTTCCGGGGAAGCGCGCGAAGGGGAAAACTGCTTCCTTCACGGCCATGTATGGCACTTCGCGCTTGATCGGGGGAAGATCGGAAAGCTTGGTTCCCGCCATCACCCGCGCGGCCATCTTGGCAACCGGCTGGCCGATGGCCTTGGCGACGAACGGCACGGTGCGGCTGGCGCGCGGGTTCACCTCGATCAGATAGACTTCGCCATCCTTCACCGCGAACTGGATGTTCATCAGACCGATCACGCCAAGCGCCATCGCCAGCGCCTCGGCCTGGCGTTCCATCTCGGCAACGATGCCATCCGGCAGGCTGTAGGGCGGCAGGGTACAGGCGCTGTCGCCCGAATGGACGCCAGCCTCTTCGATATGCTGCATGACGCCCGCGACGACGACCTGTTCGCCATCGCACAGGGCATCGACATCGCATTCGATCGCATCGCGCAGATATTGGTCGATCAGCACCGGGCTGTCGCCCGAGACATTCACCGCCGTGGCGATGTAATCATCGAGCTGAGCTTCGCTGTCCACGATCTCCATCGCGCGGCCGCCCAGCACGTAGGACGGGCGCATCAGCACCGGATATCCGATGCGATTGGCCACGGCCACGGCTTCGTCGCGGCTGCGGGCGATACCGTTGGCGGGCTGCCTGAGGCCCAGCTTGTTGACGAGGGCTGCAAACCGCTCCCGATCTTCGGCAAGGTCGATCGCATCGGGCGAAGTGCCCAGGATGGGGATGCCAGCATCCTCCAGCGCCTGTGCCAGCTTGAGCGGGGTCTGGCCGCCGAACTGGACAATCACGCCCAGCAGCTTGCCGTTAGACTGCTCTACGCGCAGGATCTCCAACACGTCCTCGGCCGTCAGCGGCTCGAAATAGAGGCGGTCCGACGTGTCATAATCAGTCGAAACGGTTTCCGGGTTGCAATTGACCATGATGGTCTCAAACCCGTCTTCCGCCAGCGCGAAGCAGGCGTGGCAGCAGCAATAATCGAACTCGATGCCCTGCCCAATCCGGTTCGGACCGCCGCCCAGGATCACCACCTTCGTGCGATCGGAAGGCAGTGCCTCGTCCTCGGGAACGCCGAAGGTCGGGGCTTCATAGGTCGAGTACATATAGGGCGTGACGGCTTCGAACTCGGCCGCACAGCTGTCGATCCGCTTGAACACCGGCAGCACGCCCAGCTTGTGGCGCAGTTCGCGCACTTCTTCCTCGCTGGTGGCGCCGGCCATGGCGCGCAGAGCGTCATGCAGCAGGCCGGAACGCTTGGCCTGGGTCTCGCCCAGCCCGCCCGCCACATGCACGGAGCGCACCGCCAGCGTGGCCAAGCGCTTGTCCGAAAAGCCCATAGCCTTGAGGCGGCGCAGCCCGGCAGCATCGTTCGGCAGGCCATCGGACGAGATGATTTTCTCCTCCGCAATGATCTCTTCGATATTGCGCAGGAACCACGGATCGAAATGGGTGATCGCGTTGATCTCTTCCACCGTGAAGCCTTCGCGGAAGGCTTGCGCGATCTTGAGGATGCGATCCGGGGTCTGCTTGGAAAGGGCAGCGGTGATTTCATCCCGCCCGGCGCCTTCCAGTTCAAGAACCCGGTTGAACCCGTCCAGGCCCGTTTCTAGACCCCTTAGGGCCTTTTGAACACTCTCCTTGAAGTTGCGGCCGATGGCCATAACTTCACCCACCGACTTCATCGCGGTGGAGAGAACCGCCTCGGCGCCCTTGAATTTTTCGAAGGCAAACCGCGGAATCTTGGTGACGACATAGTCGATCGTCGGCTCGAAACTCGCCGGGGTGGCCCCGGTGATCTCGTTCATGATCTCGTCGAGCGTATAGCCCACCGCCAGCTTCGCCGCGACGCGCGCGATGGGGAAGCCGGTGGCCTTGGAAGCAAGCGCCGAGGACCGCGATACACGCGGATTCATCTCGATCACGATCAGGCGGCCATCCGCCGGATTGACCGCGAACTGGACGTTGGAACCGCCCGTTTCCACCCCGATCTCGCGCAGCACGGCAATACTGGCGTTGCGCATGATCTGGTATTCCTTGTCGGTCAGCGTCAACGCCGGCGCGACAGTGATGGAATCGCCCGTGTGGACGCCCATCGGATCGACATTCTCGATCGAGCAGATGATGATGCAATTGTCGTGCTTGTCGCGCACGACTTCCATCTCATACTCCTTCCAGCCAAGCAGCGATGCCTCGATCAGCACTTCGGTGGTGGGAGAGGCATCAAGGCCAGAGCGGACGATCTTCTCGAACTCGGCCTTGTTATAGGCAACGCCGCCGCCAGTGCCGCCCAGGGTGAAGCTGGGGCGGATAATCGAAGGCAGGCCGGTGGTTTCCAGCACCTTGAAGGCTTCGTCCACCGTATGGGCCACGCCCGAACGCGCGCTTTCGAGGCCGATCTTGTCCATCGCATCGCGGAACCGCATCCGGTCTTCCGCCTTGTCGATGGCATCGGCATTTGCACCGATCATGGTGACGCCGTATTTCTCCAAGGTACCGTCATTGAACAGCGCCAACGCGCAATTGAGCGCGGTCTGTCCGCCCATGGTGGGCAGAAGCGCGTCGGGCCGTTCCTTCTCGATGATCTTGGCGACGATTTCCGGCGTGATCGGCTCCACATAAGTGGCGTCGGCCATTTCCGGGTCGGTCATGATCGTGGCGGGGTTGGAGTTGACGAGGACCACGCGGTAGCCCTCCTCCTTCAGCGCCTTGATCGCCTGGGTTCCGGAATAGTCGAACTCGCATGCCTGACCGATGATGATCGGGCCGGCGCCGATGACGAGGATCGAGGAGATATCTGTGCGTTTGGGCATTAGGCGAGCGATCCAACGAATTTTTCAAAGAGGTAGAAGCTGTCCTGCGGGCCGGGCGAGGCTTCCGGGTGGTATTGCACGCCGAATGCCTTCTTGCCCTTGATCGCGATGCCGCAATTGGAACCGTCGAACAGCGAGACGTGGGTTTCCTCCACGCCTTCCGGCAGGCTGGCATTGTCCACCGCGAAGCCGTGATTCATGCTGGTGATTTCCACCACGCCATCTTCAAGGCGCTTCACCGGATGGTTCGCTCCGCGATGGCCCTGATGCATCTTGGAGGTCTTCGCGCCTGCTGCGAGGCCGAGCATCTGGTGGCCGAGACAGATGCCGAAGATCGGCACGTCACGCTCCAGCAGGCCCTTGATCACTGGCACGGCGTATTTCCCGGTCGCCGCCGGATCGCCCGGGCCGTTGGAGAGGAACACACCGTCAGGCTTGTGGGCAAGCACTTGGTCCAACGTGGTCTGGGCGGGAAGAACCGTGACATGGGCGCCGGCCTTCACCAGATTGCGGAAAATATTGTCCTTCGCCCCGAAATCGAGCGCCACAACATGCGGGCGGGTGCCATCAGGCTCGGCCGCATAGCCGGAGCCGAGCGTCCACGGTCCGCCGTCCCATTCTTCCTCACCCGTCCGGCTCACGACCTTCGCAAGATCCATACCCACAAGGCCCGGCCATTCCTTCGCCTGCCTGAGCAGCGCGGGAATATCGAACTTGCCCGAAGGCTCATGCGCGATAACGGCATTGGGGGCGCCCTGAAGGCGGATGCGGCGGGTGAGCGCGCGGGTGTCGATCCCGGCGAGACCGATCTTGCCCTGTGCAGCCAGCCAGCTGCCCAGCGTGCCGGTAGAACGGAAGTTGGACGGCTCGGTCACGTCCTCGCGCACGATGCAGCCCACCGCGCCCTCGACATGCGATTCGACGTCCTCGTCATTGCAACCGACATTGCCGATATGCGGGAAGGTGAAAGTCACGATCTGCCCGGCATAGGACGGATCGGTCATCACCTCCTGATAGCCGGTCATGGCGGTGTTGAAGCATACTTCGCCAACCGCTGCGCCGGATGCACCGAAGCCCTTGCCCCACAGCACGGTACCGTCGGCAAGTATGAGGACTCCGGTTGCCCCTTTGGGTTGCGCAGCAGAAGGGGCGGGGTCGGCCATGGGGCGCTCCGTTGTAGGTTTAAAGACGGCGATGTCGCTAAGGCTCGGCGGCTAGACCTGCATTCCCGCCGCGTCAACCTGCTGCATGTGCGAATGTTGCATTCCATGCGGCACTCCCCCATCTGGGGCCGAAACATCCACAGGAAAGTAACTCAAAATGCTCCGCGACACGATCAAATCCGCTCAGGTCTCCGCGATGAAGGCTGGCGACAAGCAGCGCCTTGCCGCCGTCCGCCTGATCCTGGCCAAGATCAAGGACCGCGACATCGAACTGCGCACCGGCACTCCGCCCGAGGACGACGACGTGCTGGTGATCGATGTGCTGCAGAAAATGGCCAAGCAGCGCCGCGAATCGATTGCGATGTATGAGCAGGGCGGCCGCCAGGAACTGGCCGACCAGGAAAAGAGCGAGTTGGCGGTGATCGAGGAATTCCTCCCCGCCCAGCTCTCGGACGACGATGTGAAGGCCGCCATCGAGGCGATCAAGGCCGAACTGGGCGCCGAGAGCATCAAGGACATGGGCAAGGTCATGGCCACGCTCAAGGAACGCCACGGCACCGAGATCGACATGTCCAAGGCTAGCGGCCTGGTGAAGGCCAGCTTCGGCTGATCCCCTGATTTAACGCGCCCTGCACTCGACTCGCGCGGGGCGCGAGAGCACAATCGCGGGATCATGCTCAGTCCCCAATGGCTTGACGAATTGCGGCAACGCATCACGCTTTCGGGCGTGATTTCGCGCACCACCAAGCTGCAGAAGGCGGGGCGCGAATGGAAGGCCTGTTGCCCGTTCCATAATGAGAAGAGCCCTAGCTTCACCGTCAATGACGAGAAGGGCTTCTACCATTGCTTCGGCTGCGGCGCGCATGGCGATGCGATCCGCTGGATGACCGACCAGCGCGGGCTGTCCTTCATGGATGCGGTGAAGGAACTGGCGAGCGAGGCGGGGATGGAAGTCCCCGCCCCCGATCCGCGTTCCGCCCGCCAGGCGGAACAGCGCGCCGGGCTGCATGACGTCACTGCCGCCGCGCAGGAATGGTTTAAAAAGAGCCTATTGCAGCCAGAAGGCGAGAAAGCACGCGAGTATCTTAAGCGTCGTGGCTTCGATGCCCATACGATCGAACGCTTCGGTTTCGGATTCGCCCCGGAAGGGCGGCAGGCGCTCAAGACCGCGCTTGGCGACAAATTTCCGGAAGCCATGTTGATCGAAGCGGGCATGCGCATCGCGGTGGAAGGCAAGGAGCCTTACGACCGTTTCCGGGGCCGGCTGACCCTGCCGATCGAAGATGCCCGCGGCCGAGTGATAGGCTTTGGCGGGCGTATCCTCGATGCGGAGAAGAAAGACGCCCCTAAATATCTGAATTCACCGGATACTCCCCTGTTCGACAAGGGGCGCACGCTCTACAACCTCCACCGCGCCGGGCCGGCTTCGCGCCAGTCGAACCGGATCGTCGTGGTGGAAGGCTATATGGACGTGATCGCGCTGGCGGCGGCGGGGATCGCCGATGCCGTGGCGCCGATGGGCACTGCTCTCACCGAACAGCAGATCGCGCTGCTCTGGCGGCTGGTGGATGTGCCGATCCTGTGCTTCGACGGGGATGCGGCCGGCCAGCGCGCGGCCATGCGGGCAATTTCCCGCGCCCTGCCCCTGCTCCACCCGGGCCATTCGCTCAGCATCGTGCATCTGCCTGCCGGGCTCGATCCCGACGATCTGATCAGGCAGCAGGGACCGGCGGCAATGGAGAAACTGCTCGCTTCCCCGCAGACGCTGCTCGACGCGATCTGGGAGCATGAGCGGGACGCCCGTCCCCTTCGCACGCCGGAAGACAAGGCCGGCCTGCGCGCCCGGCTGATCGAGCATGTCGAGCAGATCGCCGACAAGGATATCAAATCCCTCTACCGCCGCGAATTGCTGGACCGTTTCTACGCCTTCGCTTTTCCCAAACGGGAGTTCGCCCCCCAGCCCCAGCGCAGCGGGCGTGGCAGATCGGGCCAGGGGCGCGGTCAATTCGGGGGGAAACAGCCCAATCCCGCCCTTACCGGAGAGGCGCGGGAGCGGCTGCAAAGTTTCGTTTCCGGCGGCGCGCGCGACCAATTGGCGTTGGCGGTCATCGCGGGGCTGGCACGCCATCCTGACGAGATTGCGCATCATGCGGAGGCCCTTGGCAGGCTCACTCCCAACGACATGCGCTTTGCCGCGGCGATCGATAGTTTGCTGGATATTGCCGACACGCTTGAAATGAGCGGCCAAATGCCCATATCGGCGCCAGGAGACTTCGCTCCGCCGCAGGATAAAACTCGCTTTTCCTTCCTGATGGAAGGTTCGGATCCGCAAGGCGCGCGCGAAGACCTGGCTGAAGCTGTTTCATTGCTGGTCGAAAGACCCGCACTTGAGGCGGCACTTGCCGACGCAACTCGACGCTTCGAACGGACCTTCGAGCAGGAGGCTTTCGAGGAGCAGCAGCGGCTGCTCAAACGAAAGCTGGAATTCGAGCGGCGACTCGGGCAAATGGCCAGCAAACGCGCCGCACAAACGGTAACGGAAACCGCCCCTGCCGGACCTCGCGAAGAGACCGGTGAGCGTAGGCAACAGGACTAGAAGCGACACATATGTCCGATAAAAAAGACGATGATGCCCCGCTGATCGACCTCAACGAAGCTTCGATCAAGAAGCTCATCGCGAAGGCGAAGCGCCGCGGCTACATCACTTATGACGAGCTGAACGAAGCCCTGCCGCAGGACGAATTGTCCTCCGAGCAGATCGAGGACGTGATGTCCGCGCTCTCGGAAATGGGCGTCAACATCGTCGAAAGTGACGAGGACGCCGAGGGCCAGGAAGAAGAAAACAACGTCGACGAGATCAACGCGGCCGACGATGCCGACGAAGGTCGTCACGTTCCCGAAACGCCCCGCAAGACCACCACGACCGAACGCACTGACGATCCGGTGCGCATGTATCTGCGTGAAATGGGCGCGGTGGAACTGCTCAGCCGCGAAGGCGAAATCGCCATCGCCAAGCGCATCGAAGCCGGCCGTGACACCATGATCATGGGCCTGTGCGAAAGCCCGATCACCTTCCACGCGATCATCCAGTGGTCCGACGCGCTCAATAATGGCGAAATGCAGCTGCGCGAGATTCTCGATCTCGACGCCATGCTGTCCAAGGAGCCTCCCGTCGACAAGATGGAAGAGGGCGAGGACGACGACAGCGGCGAAATCAGCGAGGAAACCGCTGGACCTTCCTTCAAGGAAGAGGAAGAGCCGGAAGAGGAATCCGCCGACGAGGACGAGGACGGCGAAGGCACTCCGCGCCGCCGCGAGGAAGAGGACGAGGAAGACAACACCCTGTCCCTCGCCCAGATGGAAGCCGCGCTCAAGCCCGAGGCGCTGGAGCGGTTTGCCCGCATTGCCGACCTGTTCAAGAAGTTCGAGAAGATCCAGGCCGAACGGGTCGATCTTCACGGTCGCGGTGAGGAATTCGCCTCGGCAAAGGAACGCAAGTACGAACAACTGCGCGAAGACCTCACGGCCGAGGTCGAAAGCGTGCAGTTCCACGCGACCAAGATCGAATATCTGGTCGACAATCTCTATGCCTTCAACCGGCGCCTTACCGCACTGGGCGGCCAGATGCTGCGCCTTGCCGAACGCCACAAGGTGAAGCGTGGCGACTTCCTCGATGCCTATGTCGGCAACGAGATGGACGAGGCATGGCTTGCTGCCATGGCCAAGAAGGACAAGAAGTGGGCCGCCTTCGCCGAGAAGGAAGCGGAGGCGGTGGAACGCATCCGCGCCGAGATCTCGGATATCGCCAGCCAGACCGGCATGAGCCTCAACGAATTCCGCCGCATCGTGAACATGGTGCAAAAGGGCGAGCGTGAGGCGCGCATCGCGAAGAAGGAGATGGTGGAAGCCAATCTCCGCCTCGTGATCTCCATCGCCAAGAAATACACCAATCGCGGCCTGCAGTTCCTCGACCTGATTCAGGAAGGGAACATCGGCCTGATGAAGGCGGTGGACAAATTCGAATATCGCCGGGGCTACAAGTTCAGCACTTATGCCACTTGGTGGATCCGGCAGGCGATCACCCGTTCGATCGCGGATCAGGCCCGCACGATCCGTATCCCGGTCCACATGATCGAAACGATCAACAAGCTGGTGCGCACGAGCCGCCAGTTCCTGCATGAGCAGGGCCGGGAACCGACGCCGGAGGAAATGGCCGAGCGCCTTTCCATGCCGCTCGAAAAGGTCCGCAAGGTGATGAAGATCGCCAAGGAGCCGATCTCCCTCGAAACGCCGATCGGCGACGAGGAAGACAGCCATCTGGGCGATTTTATCGAGGACAAGAACGCCGTCATCCCGGTGGATGCGGCGATCCAGTCCAACCTCAAGGAAACGGTCACCCGCGTGCTGGCCAGCCTCACCCCCCGCGAGGAACGCGTGCTGCGCATGCGCTTCGGTATCGGCATGAACACCGATCACACACTGGAGGAAGTCGGTCAGCAGTTCTCGGTCACCCGCGAACGTATCCGCCAGATCGAGGCCAAGGCGCTTAGGAAACTCAAGCACCCTAGCCGCAGTCGCAAGATGCGCAGCTTCCTGGATCAGTAATCATGGATAGCCCCGCTTCGGCGGGGCTTCCTTTTTGACGGTGGCGGTGTGGCAGTGGCGCGGTTGATCCTGTTCAACAAGCCCTATGGGGTGCTCTCGCAATTCACCGATCGCGGCACGGAAACGGCCCGGCAGACCCTGTCGGATTTCATCGACGTGCCCGGCGTCTATCCCGCTGGCAGGCTGGACCGCGACAGCGAGGGCCTGCTGTTGCTGACCGACGACGGCCGCCTGCAGGCGCGCATTGCCGACCCCAAATTCAAGCTACCGAAGACCTATCTCGTCCAGGTCGAAGGCGAGCCCGATGAGGCCGCCCTCCAAAACCTGCGATCGGGCGTGCGCCTGAACGACGGCCTTACCCGCCCGGCCGAAGCCGAACGCGTGGACGACCCTGCCCTATGGCCCCGCGATCCGCCCATCCGTGTGCGCAAAAGCGTGCCCGACAGCTGGATTCGCCTCACCATCCGCGAAGGCCGCAATCGTCAGGTCCGTCGGATGACCGCCGCAATCGGCAACCCCACCCTGCGACTCGTGCGGTGGAGCATCGGGCAATGGACACTGAAAGGGCTGGCGCCCGGGGAATGGCGGGAAATCCCTGCCCCTTAGTCCTCCGATTCCAGCCCCAGACTGCCCTGATTGAACAGGCTGGAGAGCAGGCCCATTGCCTCTTCGCAATCGGCCATGTCCCCTTCGATCGCGAAGTGAGGATGCGCGCAAATCCTCTCGGCCAGCGCAGCAACCTTCCCGCTGCATTCGAAACACTCGCCATCGACGAACAGCAGAACTGAATCCGCATCGCGCCGGACGAAGGAGAAGCGGCTGGCCGGATTGCGGCTCAGGGGAGCCCCGCCCGCCACCATGGCCCGCAGATCGCGCGGAGTCAGGGGCTCCTCCGGCGTCCAGTCCAGATCGGCATATTTGCGAGTGCTGTTGTACCGCCCGAACCAGCGGGCGAAGGCCTGACGGTCCGCCAGCGCCCCGGTGACCATGGCATGCAATTGCTCGATGGCCGCAGCGGAAATCTCACCCGGATTTGCCTGTGTCTGCAGGCCCGGATCTTCATAGCGATCCTCATCCGGCATGTCCGCCAGCAGATCGTCGGTCCAATTGCCGATCAGCTCGCTGCGCGATGGCGCGCGAAAGCCGATCGAGTAGGTCATGCAATCATTGCCCAGCGCAATGCCGTCATGCGCGATGCGCGGCGGGAGATAGAGGATGTCTCCCGGTTCGAGAATCCATTCCTCCTCGGCCTCGAAATTTGCGAGCAGGCGCAGATCGTCATGCGGTCGCAATGCGGTAGCATCGTCGCACAGCCCGCCGATCTGCCAGCGCCGCCGCCCCAGCCCCTGGACGAGGAACACGTCATATTGGTCGAAATGCGGGCCAACCCCGCCGCCATCCGCGGCATAGCTCACCATCACGTCGTCGATCCGCCAATTGGGCACGAAGCGGAAGGGCTCGATCAGCGCCGCGACTTCCGGAACATAGTGATCCACTGCCTGCACCAGCAGGGTCCACGGACGCTCGTCAAGCTGACTGAAGCGCGGTTCGGGAATCGGGCCGTGTTCCAGATCCCAATCGTCGCTGGCGCGCGTTATCAGGCGGGATTCCACCCCTTCCTCACAGGCGAGGCCTGCCAGTTCATCAGGGTCGAGCGGATTGGCCCATGATTTCCAGGGGTTCCGGATCAGCAGGGGCTTCTTCTGCCAATAGTCGCGAAGGAAGATGTCGATGTCGAAGTTTTTGAGCTGCATCGCGCCCCTATAGCGGCTCCCCCGCAGATTGCGCGCTTAACCCTGCTTCACTTCCGGCACCCACACCGCGCCCTTGATGTACTGTATCTTTCCATCCGCGTTCAGCATGTAGTGGATGTAGAACTCCACATCGACCGAGACGCCAACCGGCACGGGCGTCATGCCAGAATAGCCTCTCTCGGCCAGCACTTCGGGCGAGAGGTCCTTCTCCCCGGTGAAGCGGATCACGACGTTGGAGACAAAGCCGTTCTTGCCGGGGAAGAATTCCCGGATGATCACTTCCTCCCGGCAGAACTGGTGGAAGAAGGCATAGAATGCGCGGAAGGCTGGCTTGCCCTGGACCCGGAAGCCCGCGTTTTCGAGTGCGAAATCATCGGCGAAGAAGGTCTCCAGCCTGTCGTAATCCCGCGCGTTGAAGGCTTCGATATAGCGGTGATAATCGTCTTCGGTCATTTGTTCCCTCTCCCCCTGATCAATCGACCCCGCGGTTTTTGTGCGGATATCACCCGCAAAACAAGCTCATCGGCATCCGCAGATAGGACAAAAGGTCTACCTCTGGGGAACAAAGCGCTTTTGCGGTGGCACCTTGCGGATCAAATCCCTATGTGCGCGCCATGAAGATAGCCATTGCCTCCGATCATGCGGCCGTCGAGCTCAAGGCTGAGCTTGCAGACTGGCTGCGCGAACAGGGCCATGAGGTGAACGACCTCGGCCCGGAACTGGCCGACCGGGTGGATTATCCCGATTACGGCTACAAGCTGGCCGAAGCCGTTGCCTCCGGCATATCCGAACGGGGCATTGCCCTGTGCGGATCAGGCATCGGCATTTCCATCGCGGTCAACCGCAACCCGAAGCTGCGCTGCGCGCTCGTGTCTGAGCCGCTTTCCGCTGCCCTCGCCCGCGAGCATAATGATGCAAATGCGATTGCGATGGGTGCACGGCTTACGGGCCCTGACATGGCCAAGGCATGCATCGATGCCTTCCTTGGCACCGATTTCGCAGGCGGCCGCCATACCCCCCGCGTCGAAAAGCTTACCAACCCACCGCAGGACTGATTTCTCATGAGCAGCGCCCCCGCCGCAAATTCCGAGGCATTGCAGCATTTCTGGCACGATACGCTGGAACAGGCCGATCCCGAAGTGTTCGGTGCGATCCAGAAGGAGCTGGGCCGCCAGCGCCACAAGATCGAGCTGATCGCGAGCGAAAACATCGCCTCGCCCGCCGTCCTTGAGGCGACCGGTTCGGTCTTCACCAACAAATATGCCGAAGGCTATCCGGGCAAGCGCTATTATGGCGGCTGCGAATATGCCGACATTGTCGAAAATCTTGCGATCGAACGGGCGAAGAAGCTGTTCGGCTGCGAATTCGCCAATGTGCAGCCCAATTCGGGCAGCCAGATGAACCAGGCCGTGTTCCTGGCTCTGCTGGAGCCGGGCGATACCTTCATGGGCCTCAGCCTCTCGGCGGGCGGGCACCTCACGCATGGCTCGCCTGTGAACATGAGCGGCAAGTGGTTCAACGTCGTGCCTTACGGCGTGCGTCAGGATAACCAGCTGCTCGACATGGACGAGATCGCGAAGCTTGCGCGGGAACATAAGCCCAAGCTGATCATCGCGGGTGCCACTGCCTATCCGCGCCACTGGGATTTCGCCCGTTTCCGCGAAATCGCGGACGAGGTGGGCGCGTGGCTGCTGGTCGATATGTCGCACTTCTCCGGCCTCGTCGCCGGCGGTGCACACCCCTCCCCCTTCCCGCATGCCCATGTGGTGACCACCACCACCCATAAGAGCCTGCGCGGCCCCCGTTCGGGCGTGATCCTGACCAATGACGAGGATCTGGCCAAGAAGTTCAACATGGCCGTGTTCCCCGGCATGCAGGGCGGCCCGCTGGTGCATGTGATCGCTGCCAAGGCCGTTGCCTTCCAGGAGGCCCTTCGCCCCGAATTCAAGACCTATGCCGCTCGCATCGTGGAAAATGCCAAGGCGCTGGCCGCCAGCCTGCAGGAACACGGGCTGGACATCGTTTCCGGCGGCACGGACAACCACCTCATGCTGGTGGACCTCACCCGCAAGGATGTGACCGGCAAGGCAGCCGAGAAGGGTCTCGATCGCGCCTGGCTCACCTGCAACAAGAACTCCATTCCCTTCGACCAGCGTTCGCCCTTCGTTACTTCGGGCGTCCGTCTCGGCACTCCAGCAGGTACGACGCGGGGCTTCGGGCCGGAGGAATTCCGCACGGTCGGTGCCCTGATCGCCGAAGTAGTCGACGGGATGCGCAAGAATGGCGACGATGGCGATGCGCAGGTGGAAGAAAGCGTCCGCCGCCGCGTTACCGAATTGTGCGATGCGTTCCCGGTCTATCCGGGTCGTTGAGGGGTAAGCGATGCGCTGCCCCTTCTGCGCGCATGACGACAGCCAGGTGAAGGATTCGCGTCCCACCGAGGACAACACCGCGATCCGCCGGCGCCGCCAATGCGAAAGCTGCGGCGCGCGCTTCACCACCTTCGAACGTGTGCAGCTTCGCGACATTACCGTGGTAAAAAGCGGCAATGAACGCGAGGCGTTCGATCGCGACAAGATCGAGCGTTCGGTTGCGCTCGCCTGCCGCAAGCGCGGCGTATCTCAGGAGCGGCTGGACCAGCTCGTTTCGGGGATACAGCGCCAGGTCGAAACGCTAGGCGATGCGGAAATTCCGTCTTCGCGGATCGGCGAAATGGTGATGGACGGGCTGCGCCAGCTCGATTCCGTCGCCTATATCCGCTTCGCCTCGGTCTATCGCGACTTCTCCGAAGCCCGCGATTTCGAGGAATTCGCCAGCAGCGTGCGCGATATCGGGAGCCGTGATGGCGATGATGGCTGATCCGCCGGTCATCGTACTCGTGCGCCCGCAACTGGGCGAGAATATCGGCAAGGCTGCGCGAGCGATGCTCAATTTCGGGCTTGCCGAGATGCGCCTCGTTACTCCGCGCGACGGGTGGCCCAATCCCTCGGCCGGCCCGGCTGCCTCGGGCGCAGACATCGTGCTGGAAAGGGCCCGCGTGTTCACCAGCGTGGCGGAAGCTGTGGCCGATTGCGCCCATGTCTACGCCACCACGGTGCGCAAGCGGGGTGTAACCAAGCCGGTGGTTACACCTGAGGAAGCCGCGCGGGAGATCGCTACGCAGCAGGGGCGCAGCGCCTTCCTGTTCGGGCCGGAGCGTTCGGGGTTGGAGACGGAAGACGTCGCGCTTGCCCGCGCAATCGTGACCGTGCCGATCAACCCCGAATTCGCATCGCTCAACCTTGCCCAGGCCGTCATCCTGTGTGCCTATGAATGGTCGAAGCACCGCGATCTGGCGATGCCGACACAGGAGGAACACCTCCCCCCTGCCCCGCAGCACGAGTTGGAGGGGCTGATCGGCCATTTCGAGGAATTGCTGGAGCCCAAGGGCTATTTCTTCCCCGAGAGCCGCGCAGAGGCGACGTACCTCACCTTGCGCAATGTTCTGACCAAGCCGGGCTGGAACCATCTGGAAATTCGGACCTTGCGCGGCGTATTATCTGCTTTGTCGCGCCCGCCGAGAAAGACGACATCGCGAAAGAGCAGCTAAGGCTGTTCCGGCATTCTACGTACTTTTGACTTGAACTCCCCCGCTGTTATCTTCCGATAGATTTCAGCGGTCATTCGGGAGTTGGGGATGTTCAGAAAACTGCTGACTCTAGCGCTGACCGCATCCTTTTCGATCGGAACCGGCGCAAACGCAGAATCCGGCGATACTCCGCCCGCGCCGTCGAAGAAAGGAAAGCTGATCTGCAAAAGCGAAAAGGTCACCGGTTCGAGGACGAAGGTTAATCGCACCTGCCTGACCAAGGAACAATGGGAGCAGCTCGCGGCCAACACGAAAAAGGGCCTCGACGAAATGGGACGGAATGCTTCGGGTTCGGGCGTCTGCCGCTACGAAGACCCAAACCGTCCTTCGCCGTGCTTCTAATATCCGATTTGGCAATTGCGTGTTTTGGGAGGGGGCTATAGCTGCCGCCCGATACAATTCGGTACGCGAGTGTCTTTGACCTTGTGAGCGAATCCGCTAGGTCTTTGGCTAAACAAATTGCCGATCTGGAGAGGTACATGAAGAAAAGCTGCATGCTCGCGCTGCTGGTGCTGACAGCCGCCACGAGCGTTTCCGCTGCCGAAAATGAAAGTGCGGAACCGCCGAAAAAGGAAAAGATGATCTGCAAGCGTGACAAGGTCACCGGCTCGCGGACCAAGGTCAATCGCATCTGCATGACCAAGGAGCAGTGGGACAAGCTTGCAGCCAGTACGAAGAAGGGTCTCGACGAGATGGGCCGCAATGCGGCCGGCGGCGCGAATTCCGCCTGGGATCCCTCCAAGGCCGGCGGCCTTTGATGAAAGGTTGAAATACCTCTCCGGCATTGACAACTCGGCTCCGATCAGCCATCGGCGCCCCTCACTTCGGTGCCGCTGGCGTTAGTCGGCGGTTTTTCCGATTGGCCCCGCACCCCGGTGAAGCGGCGGCCGCGATGGACATCAGGTCCATCGGTGCGTGCCGGGTTTAATGGCAGGCCCCGGCAATTCCGTGGGGGCATGTCCGCAAATTTGGAGATGACATATGTCGAAGCGCAAGAGCGCCAAGCATAAGCTTGACCGTCGCATGGGCGAAAATATCTGGGGCCGCCCGAATAGCCCCGTGAACCGCCGTTCCTACGGCCCAGGCCAGCATGGCCAACGCCGCAAGGGCAAGATGTCGGACTTCGGTCTGCAGCTTCGTGCCAAGCAGAAGCTCAAGGGCTATTACGGCGACGTCACCGAAAAGCAGTTCAAGAGCACCTACCAGGAAGCCGCCCGTCTGAAGGGTGACACCGGTCAGAACCTGATCGGC
Source organism: uncultured Caenibius sp. (assembly GCA_963662855.2). Classification (GTDB taxonomy): domain Bacteria; phylum Pseudomonadota; class Alphaproteobacteria; order Sphingomonadales; family Sphingomonadaceae; genus Andeanibacterium. The sequence continues at coordinate 921,619 of CAXXWL010000005.1, read as the reverse complement.
CTGCTGGAACAGCGCCTCGACATGGTCGTCTATCGCGCCAAGTTCGCGCCGACCATCTTCGCCGCCCGCCAGCTGGTGAGCCACGGCCACATCCGCGTGAACGGCGTGAAGTGCAACATCGCATCGCGCCGCGTGAAGGTTGGCGACGTCATCAGCCTGGGCAGCAAGGCCAAGGAAATGGCGCTGGTAATCGAAGCTCAGGGCCTGCCCGAGCGTGACATTCCCGATTACGTTTCCGTCGACGGCACCGACAAGGTGACGTTCGCCCGCGTTCCGACCCTGGACGAGGTGCCTTACCCCGTCACCATGGAACCGAACCTAGTGGTGGAATTCTACTCGCGCTGATTTCTTCGGACATCACGCAGCGAAAGGGCGGTCCTTCGGGGCCGCCCTTTTCGTATCAGCGCCCCAGATAATCCCTGCGAAAATCCGCGGCGAAGGCCGCAAAGCGCCCCTGTCCGATGGCATCGCGCATGGCCTGCATCAGTTGCTGATAGAAGGAGAGGTTGTGCTCCGTCATCAGCATGGCACCCAGTATTTCACCCGCCTTGATCAAATGGTGGAGATAGGCCCGGCTATAGGTGGCGCAGGTCGGGCAGGTGCAGCGATCGTCCAGCGGACCATTGTCTTCCGCATGTTTCGCGTTGCGCAGGTTGAGCGGGCCGTTCCAGGTGAAGGCCTGACCATTGCGGCCTGAACGAGTGGGCAGCACGCAGTCGAACATGTCCACGCCGCGTTCCACCGCGCCAACCAGATCGTCAGGCTTGCCAACGCCCATCAGATAGCGGGGCCGGTCGACGGGCAATTGGGCCGGCGCGAAATCAAGCGTGGAGAACATCGCCTCCTGCCCCTCTCCCACTGCAAGGCCGCCGATCGCATAGCCATCGAACCCGATTTCGGTCAGCGCCTCGGCACTCTGGCGGCGCAGATCTTCGTCCAGCGCGCCCTGCTGGATGCCGAACAGGGCGGAACGGGCGGCGTGTTCTCCGCCGCTGTCGAACCCGTCACGGCTGCGCTTGGCCCAGCGCATGGACATCTCCATGCTGCGGGCGATCACGTCGCGCGACTGGTCCGCACGCGGGCATTCGTCGAATGCCATGACGATGTCAGAACCCAGCAGGCGCTGAATTTCCATCGAACGTTCCGGCGTTAGCATATGCTTCGAGCCATCGAGATGGCTGCGGAAACTCACACCTTCCTCGGTAATCTTGCGCAGATCCGAAAGGCTCATCACCTGATAGCCGCCGCTGTCGGTCAGGATCGGGCGGGGCCAGTTCATGAACTTGTGCAGCCCGCCCAGCTTCGCCACCCGCTCGGCAGTGGGGCGGAGCATCAGGTGATAAGTATTGCCCAGGATGATGTCGGCGCCGGTCCTGCGCACATCCTCGGGCTTCATAGCCTTGACGCTGGCCGCAGTGCCGACGGGCATGAAGGCGGGTGTGCGGATCTCGCCGCGCAGCATGTCGATACGGCCAGTGCGTGCCTTGCCATCCGTGGCGTCGATCGTGAAAGAGAAGCGGGTCATCGCTCCCCCTTGCCGCCGCCCTCGCCCGAAGTCGAGAGGGCAGAGGCTCCGGATCAGAAGCCGTAGATCAGCGCCACGCGCGAGAGCGTGTCGGTGGTCACCGCATTGGCTGGCGGATTGCTGTCATAATCGAGGGTGAAGGATAGGCGGGTGGAGAACCTGTTGCTGATCCGCGCCTCCAGTCCGGTCACCAGCGTCACACTGGTATTCGAGGAATCGATGATCACGGTTGCCGCACCGCCGGTTTCAGCCACCATATTGGTGTCCTGCGTCAGCTTGAGCCTGTCTGTGATTGCCCAATCGAAATCCATGCCAGCCAACACGGCCAACCGGCTTTCACTCGCGCCGGTGAGATAATCGGTCCGACGATATGCCGGGCCAAGCTTAGCCGAAAAGCTCACCCTTGAGCTGTCCACGATCTTGTAGCCAAGGCCGCCCGATGCCGCCAATCGGCCTGAAACGCCCTGGAATGTGTCGCTCTCATATTGGGCAAGCCCATAGGCGAACAACCCGTCGTCGATCTGAAACCGGGGCTCATAGCTGAGGAAATATCGTTCCCGCGTCGTCGTGCCGTTGGAGCGCTGATAGTCCATGGTGGCGTTCAGCCGGTGGCTCCAATCTATCCCCTCGCGCTTCAGATTGATTCCCAATGTCAGGCCGGCATTATCGTTGTTGCCCGATGCGTAGGATGCGCCCACTTCCCCGCTGCCCGACCAATTGTTCCACAGCCTGGCAGAGCGGATCCGATCTTCCTTCTCCTTCGCCGCAATCCGGGCTTTCTCCTGCTGCCCGTTGGCAAAGACGGCCCGCATCGCGTCAAGCTCGGCCTTGTCGCCCGGGTTGGTCACCTTGGCGACTTCGATTACCGCGTCCACTTTTGCCTGATCGCCAGTAGCCATCGCCGCTTCGACCATGGCGCGCACGGGCTGCGGCAGCTCTGCCAAAGCAGGGGTGGATATGACAGCGCAATAAATCGCGGCAAGGCGGAGATGTCGAACCGGATTTGTCATGGGAATCAACGCTAGCGCGTCAGTCGCGAAGGCGCCACCCGGTCCGGTAGATGATTGCGATGACTGCAATGCAAATTGCGAGGAAGCCCAGCGTCATCCCCAGCGAGACCCAGATGCCCACGTCAGAATGACCGGTGAATGTCCAGCGCAGGCCGTTCACCAGATAGACGATAGGGTTCACCAGCGCGATGGTGCGCCACGGTTCGCCGAGCATCTCGATCGAATAGAAGGTGCCGCCCAGGAAAGTGAGCGGGGTCAGGAACAACACCGGCACGATCTGCAATCGCTCCCACCCATCGGCCCAGATACCCAGAATAAAGCCGAACAGCGAGAAGGATGCCGAGATCAGCAGCACATATCCCAGTGCAAAGACTGGATGCTCGATCCGGAAGTCTACGAACAGGGTGGCCGTGGCCAGAATGATCGCAGCCAGGATAAGCGATTTCACCGCCGCCGCTCCGACAAAGCCGATCAGCGTCTCGACGAACCCCACCGGAGCGGAGAGCAATTCGTAGATCGCGCCCGTGAAGCGCGGCATGTAGATGCCGAAACTGGCGTTGTTGGTGCTTTCGCTCAGCAGGGTGAGCATCAGCAGGCCGGGCACGATGAAGGCGCCATAGGAAACGCCGTTCACCTCGTTGATCCGCGATCCGATCGCCGCGCCGAAGACGACGAAATACAGCGACGTGGTCAGCACAGGCGAGAAGATCGAGCCGATCCACGTGCGGAAGGCGCGCATCAGCTCATTGTTGAAGATCGCCCAGGCTCCCCGCCAGTTGAAGAACGGGGCGCTGCCCTGATGCGCGCTCATGCTGCGGTCCCTTCCGGCTTCTTTTCGACTAGATCGACGAAGATGTCTTCCAGCGAGGATTCATGAATATCGAGCGCAATGAAGGCGATCCCCTGCCCAACCAAAGCGCGAGTGAGATCGGCTACCTCGCGCTTGCCCTGCCCAGTCCCATCGCCCCCGCGATAGATCAGCGCCTTGTGATCTTCCGAAAGATGCAACGAAAAGCCGGACAGCGCGGAGGGGATTTCGGCCAGCGGTTCGTCCAGCGTGAAGACGGCCTCGGTCCGGCCCATGCGCGACATCAAGGTGGTCTTGTCCTCCACCAGCAGGATACGACCCTTGTTGATCACGCCCACCCGGTCGGCCATTTCCTCGGCCTCCTCGATATAATGGGTGGTGAGGATGATCGTGGTGCCGCGTTCGCGCAGGGCGCCGATCTGCTTCCACATGTCGCGGCGCAGTTCGACATCGACTCCGGCGGTGGGCTCGTCGAGAAACAGCAGGTCTGGATCGTGGGCCAGCGCCTTGGCGATCAGCACGCGGCGCTTCATCCCGCCCGACAGGGCCCTGATCTGCGCGTCGCGCTTGTCCCACAGGCTCAGCGAGCGCAGCACTTCCTCGATCCGCGCCGGATTGGGCGGAAGACCGAAGAGCCCGCGCGAAAAGCCCACCGTGCGGCTCACCTTTTCGAACATGTCGGTCGCCAGTTCCTGCGGCACCAACCCGATCCGCGCCCGTGCGGCACGCCAGTTGCGCAACATGTCCACGCCGAAAGCGGTGATCGATCCGCCGCTGGGCCGCACCAGCCCGCAGACCGAGCCGATCAGCGTGGTCTTGCCCGCGCCATTCGGCCCCAGCAGCGCGAAAATCTCGCCCTTGCGGATCTGCAGGTCCACGCCATCGAGCGCCTTAAGGCCGCTCTTGTAGGTCTTCGAGAGACCCTGAATATCGAGAATCGTTTCAGTCACGGACGGAACAATGGCCGCCCTGCCACGCAATGCAACCCCGGGGGAACAAGGATCGGTTCGTTGACACTTCCCTGCACAATACGCACCGCGAAAGGAACGGATAACCATTCAAGCTGCCGGAAGATGTGGGAAGCGAATAGCCCTGCCACGTCGCCAATACCCATGCGTTAATCCAAATTAAAGTTGTGGCATCAATACTACAGAGGCCCGGCATCAGTGGGCCGCTGGGAGTTGGTGCTTGCTCAAGTTCAGAAACACCATTCTCGAACAGATTGCCAAGGGCAGTCCGCTCAAGGAGATATTGGATCGGCTCTGCGCCGAGGCGGAGAGATTTTTTGCATCCGGACGCTGCACGATCCTGTCGGTCGATCCGGCGGGAATGGTCCATCCGCTTGCCGCACCAGGATTTCCTGAAGCCTATGTGAGCGCGCTGGACGGGATGCTGATCGGCCCCGACGTGGGATCGTGCGGCAGCGCGATCTATCATAATCACTTCGTCTGCGTTCACGATATCGAAACCGACCCCAGATGGGCCGGATTCAAGCAACTAGCCCTGCCGATCGGGTTCCTGGCCTGCAGTTCGATGCCGATCCGCGACGAAAGCGGAAAGGCTGTCGGCGCGCTGGCGATCTATTTCGACGAACGGCACACGCCGACCAATGCCGAACAGCACATGATGGAAATCTGCGCCGAATTGTGCGGCCTCGCCCTCGCCCGGCAGCAACGCATTCTCGCTCGCGAGCGCAGGGCGACTATCGATGCATTGTCCGGCCTGCCGAACCGAGCCGCCTTTGACGAAGCGCTGACCCAGTTGCGCTGCGAGCTTCCGGGCTCATGGGGTCTGTTCATCATCGATATCGACAATCTGAAGGTCACCAATGACACCTTCGGCCATGATGCAGGCGATGCCCTGATACGCGTGGCAGGACAGCGCATCGCCGAAGCCATGGCGCCCGACATGGTGTTCCGCACCGGTGGCGACGAATTCACCGTGATCATCCAGGGGCAGCAATTCCTGCACGACCTCTATCTGACGGCCGAAATGCTGTTCGCGACAATCACTACCCCAGTCCTGCATGACGGCCACACCTTCCTGCCGCGGGCTACAATCGGCGGCGCCGTGCTCGCCCCCACCGATGTGTTACCGGCCGCCGTACGCCGCAATGCGGATTTCGCGCTCTACCACGCCAAGGAGACCATGCGCGGCGGCTTTGTCCGCTATTGGCCGGGCATCGGTACGCGCATGGTCTATCGCCGCGATGCGGTGCGCGATGTGATCGATGCGCTGGACGATAATCGCATCGACATGCGATACCAGCCCATCGTTAGCCTCCGTTCCCACGAGATCGTGGGGTTCGAGGCGCTCAGTTGTATGAAGAATGCATCCGGAAGAGTGCTGCCCGCGTCGCTGTTTCAGGAAGCCTTCGCAGACGCACGGGTCGCGGCCGAGTTGACGAAGCGTGCGCTTGCGGTGGTCGCACGAGATATCCGTTCCTGGCTCGACCTTGCCCTGCCTGTGCGCCATGTCGGCGTGAACGTCACATCGGCGGATTTCTATATCGGCAATCTGCACGAGAAGATCGACCAGTCCTTCGGCAAGCATGGCATTCCGTTGGACCATCTGGTGGTTGAAGTGACCGAGGACGCTTATCTCGGCCAGCGCGACCAGGTCGTTGCCTCAGGCATCCGCGACCTGAGGATGCGCGGCATCAAGGTGGCACTCGACGATTTCGGGACCGGCTTCGCGGCGCTGACCCACCTGCTGACCATGCCGATCGACATCCTCAAGGTCGATCAGTCCTTCGTCCGCAAGCTCACCCCGAATCACCCCAGTTCGGCCATAGTTCGTGGGATTCTGCAGATCGCCCGGGACCTGGGGATCAACGCCATCGCCGAAGGGGTGGAAACCACCGAGCAGATCGATATGCTCACGGAGATGGGCTGCGTCGAAGCGCAGGGCTTCATCTTCTCCCGCCCCGTTAATCGCATCAAGGCAACCGAATTGCTGCGCAGGCACGGCCAGGGCGCTCCGGGAAGCAGGTCCCTTCCCCTGCGGGAACATCCGGAAGCAATCGCGGCCCATCCCACACGCCGCGTTGCATAAGAAGCGGCGCTCGCCTGACCTTACGGCAGCAGCAGGCTGGAATCCCCGTAGCTGTAGAAGCGGTAGCCCTCTGCGATCGCGTGGGCATAAACGGCGTGCATCTTCTCAAGCCCCATCAGCGCGCTGACCAGCATGAACAGGGTGGATTTGGGTAGATGGAAATTGGTCATCAGGCCGTCGATAGCCTTAAAGCGATAGCCGGGCGTGATGAAGATCGCCGTATCGCCTTCGAAGGGGCGGATGATGCGATCCTCGCCCGTGGCGCTTTCCAGCACGCGCAGGGAGGTAGTGCCGACCGCGATGATCCGTCCGCCTGCCGCGCGTGCCGCATTCAGGCGGTCTGCGGTTTCGGCGTCGATCCGACCCCATTCGGAATGCATCTGGTGCTCGTTGGTGTCGTTCGCCTTCACCGGCAGGAATGTGCCTGCGCCCACGTGGAGCGTTAGCGTCTCGCGCGCCACGCCAGCCTCGTCCAGCGCGGTCAGAAGGCCCGGCGTGAAGTGGAGCGCGGCAGTGGGGGCGGCGACTGCCCCGTCCTTCTGCGCAAAGATGGTCTGATAATCTTGCCGGTCAGCCTCGTCGGTCGGCCGCTTGCCCGCGATATAGGGCGGCAGGGGCATCCGGCCGGCCCGTTCCAGCAGAACCTCCACCGGCTCATCGCCGGCAAAGGCCAGCGTCCAGCTACCATCGTCATGCCGTTCCTCTGCCCGCGCCGAGACCAAATTGGCGAACTCGACTATGTCGCCCTGCCTCAGGCGCTTGGCATTGCGAATGAAGGCCTGCCAGCGGCGCAGGTCGATCCTCTTGTGCAGCGTCGCCCCGATCCTCGCCTCACCCCTGCGGCCTTCGAGCTGAGCGGGGATCACGCGCGTATCATTGAATACCAGAACATCGCCCGCGCGCAGCAGGGAGGGCAATTCACTGACGATACGGTCTTCGAGTGGGGCATCGCCCTTCGCCAGCAACAGCCGCGCGGAATCGCGAGGCCGGGCCGGGCGGAGCGCGATCAGTTCTGGCGGAAGCTCGAAATCGAACAGGTCAACACGCATGGCGCGCCTCTAGGCGGGGAAACCGCCGAGGGGAAGCGCCTTGCTGGCGCCAGTCCTACTGCGGCTTGGCGGCGTTGAGCATATCGACCGTGATGGCTTCTTCCTGAGCAGGCGGCGCGATCACGGGCGGCGCCTTGTTGTCCGAGCCGATCGAGGCCTGCAGGATCCGGGTGGGATTTGCCGGCGGCTCGCCCCGCTCGATCGCGTCAACTGCATCCATGCCAGCGATCACACGCCCGAAGTTGGTGTATTTACGGTCCAGTCCAAGGCGCGGATAGAAAACGATGAAGAACTGGCTGTTCGCGCTGTCCTCACCCTGTGCACGCGCCATGGACACCGTGCCGCGCACATGCGGCATCGGATTGAATTCCTGCTTCAGGTCGGGAAGTTCGGACCCGCCCTGCCCGGTTCCCGTGGGATCGCCAGTCTGCGCCATGAAACCGTCGATCACGCGGTGGAAGATGATCCCGTCATAGAAACCCTGCCGGGTGAGTGTCTTGATTCGTTCGATATGGGCGGGTGCCCAGCTCGGCATCAGACGGATCGTTACCCGCTTGCCGTTCGACAGGTCGAGGATCAGGAGATTGTCCATATCTTCCTGCGGATTGAAATCGACCGGCAAGAACAGGCGCGGCGCAGGCGCCGCAGCTTCTTCCGCCGCAACGAAGGACGGCATACCAGCAAGGACGATGGCGAGCGCCGCGGCAATCAGGCGTTTGATCATGGAAGGTTACTGTTCTTTCGGAGCATTAACTTGCCCGGCGGTTTAGCTGCGGCGGACTGTCGGTTCAATGAACGATGGCAACTGCACCGAATTAGGTCAAAAGTCACCCCTGCGGCCCAATTCCTCTACCCGAGCGCCCACTTCGGCACAGACCGGGGCGCTGACGAAACGCGAAATATCCCCGCCGAACAACGCAATTTCCTTCACCAAGCGCGAAGCGATGGGCTGCAGGCTTACGTCGGCCATCAGGAAAACCGTCTCGATCCTGGGATTGAGCTGCTGGTTCATCCCCGCCATCTGGAATTCATATTCGAAATCCGCCACCGCGCGCAGCCCGCGGATGATTACCGATGCGTTCTGCCTTTCGGCGAACTTCATCAGCAAGGCGTTGAAGCCCACGATTTCGACATTATCGATGCCCAGCGAATCCACCTCGCGCCGAACCATGGCGATGCGCTCGTCAGGCGCGAACATCGGGTCTTTCGCGAGATTGGTGGTTACACCCACGATCAACCGGTCGACCAGCTTCGCGCCGCGCCGGATGATGTCCGTGTGGCCCAGCGTGATCGGATCGAAAGTGCCTGGATAGATGCCGATGCGCTCCATCTTTCAGCGATCCCTCTCGACGATAAACCGGGCTATGGCGCGCAATAGGTCTGCTTCCTTGCCATGGGCAGCGATGTGCCCGATGGCCTGATCGACCAGCGCATGGGCCTGGTCACGCGCGCGTTCCGGCCCGAGCAGAGAGACGAAAGTCTGCTTTCCCTGCTTGTCGTCCTTACGCAGCGCTTTACCGGCTTTTTCGGGATCGCCTTCGTAATCGAGCAAATCGTCCACGATCTGGAAGGCAAGACCGATGTCGCGGGCATAATTACGCAGATGCACCCTGGCTTCATGTGGAACGCGGCCAAGGATCGCGCCCATTTCCACCGATGCGCCCAGCAGGGCACCGGTCTTGAGCTGTTGCAGGCGCGTGATGGTGTGAAGGTCGAAGGTTTCGTTCTCGGCCACCATGTCCATCATCTGGCCGCCTGCCATGCCCTCATGCCCACTCGCGCGGGCAAGCGTTGTGACAAGTTCCGCGCGGATGAAGGGATCGCCGCTCATCCGCAAGTCAGAGAGGATATCGAAGGCCAACGCATGCAGAGAATCCCCGGCCAGCACCGCCGTCGCTTCGTCAAACGCCTTGTGGAGTGTTGGCTTGCCGTGCCGCAGATCGTCATTGTCCATGCATGGCAGATCGTCGTGGATCAGCGAATAGACATGGATCGCCTCGATTGCCGCCCCGGCGCGAACCGATTGGGCGCGATCGACGCCGTATAGATCGGCAGTCGCCGCCAACAATAGCGGACGCAGGCGCTTGCCGCCACCGATCGTAGCATAGCGCATCGCTTCGACCAGGCGGCCACGGGCATCCTCTGGCAGAGGCAGGAGCTCGTCGAACGCCTTGTCGATATCAATTGCGATCCGCTCAAGCCCGCGCGCGAGCACGCTATCGACCACGCCGGTGATCGCCATGGCTCAGGCGCCCCCGTCGGGATCGAGCGGCACGGTGCCCGAAGGCCTGCCGTCCGGCCCAGCCACGATCCTCTCGATCCGGGCCTGCGCCGCATCGAGCCGGGCCTGGCAGTGCTTCCGCAGCGCCTCGCCCCGCTCATAGAGCGTGATCGATTCGTCGAGCGGCACTTCGCCGCCTTCGAGCTTGCGAACGACCTCTTCAAGCGCGCGCAACGCGTCTTCGAAGGTCATTCCCGCGATAGTGTCTGAGCTTTCCGCCATCCTGAGCGAGCAATGACGGGGACAAGCCGCAGGGTCAAGCGCGCCAAGAGGCTCGAAGGACTGGCGCAGTGCGATAGCCGACGCTAAGGGCGGCTTCATGTCCCAGATCACTCCCGAAATCGTGGCCGAGCACGGCCTGAGCAAAGCCGAATACGCCATCATCCTCGACCGGCTGGGCCGCGAGCCCAATCTGGTGGAGCTTGGCATCTTCTCGGTCATGTGGTCGGAGCATTGCTCCTACAAATCCTCAAGGCTGCATCTGAAGAAACTGCCGACCCAGGCGCCATGGGTAATCTGCGGCCCCGGTGAGAATGCCGGCGTGATCGACATTGGGGACGGACAGGCCGCCATCTTCAAGATGGAGAGCCACAACCACCCCAGCTATATCGAACCCTATCAGGGCGCGGCGACCGGTGTCGGCGGCATCCTGCGCGACGTGTTCACCATGGGCGCGCGCCCGGTGGCCAATTTGAATGCGCTGCGCTTTG